>JADKJV010000003.1 GCA_016720825.1 Chitinophagaceae bacterium
ATATGACTCAAAACTGACATATCAATTGGATTTTCAACTCTTTATCTGATGCCTGGTCACCAGACGCAACCCCGGTTTTGGGGGATCGTATTAGTGTTTCTGCCCATCTGAGGGAGGTAGTTATGGAACGATTCCAGTCGTAGTTAACCAAAACATAGTAGTGAAACCCCTTTCCAAACCGGGCCGGAATGGAAAAACTGTATAAAAGATCATTTTCGAACGCATACACCCTGGAATTATAACTGTCCGTTTCATAATAACCCAGCCTGCATGTAACCGCAACCGGTTTCATCATCGGCTTATATATTATATCAGCAAATCCCATAAAGCCTGTTTCTTTCATCTTTCCCGCCAGCTGGTAACTGGTATACTCCACCCTGCTCCGGCATACCCACCCCGAAGGAAATGTATAACTCAATTGCGTTCTCCAGTTTTTACGCTTCATATAAGTTAAGTATGATAAACCACGCGTATCCGCAGAAACATCCTGCTGTTTTGTCTCAACCCTGTACCTGGAATACATTTCCACTTTGCGCGAAGGTGTATAAACAAACTGCAGCAGGTATTCATTTCCATCCGAAGGAGATGAATGCTGGTATTTCAGCCAGGGAAAACAAAACAAATCTGCATAACAATCAAAACGCATTCCATTGACAGGCCTGACCGTTGCGCCTATATAAAATCCGGTTTCATTTCCCGGGAATGTATTCTCTGTAAATGCATTTCCCGAAGGACCGAGATAAGCCGGATGCATTTTCCGGTACAACATGGCTATGTCCACTTTGGCATCTGCACTGATAAGCAGTCCTTGTAATATGGCTGTCTTTTTATCCGCATCCACAGCTGCTTCCCCGAAAAAATGAAAATTCTTTTTCGTGATACTATAATCCACACTCGCATTATAACCCCGTTTGCCGCTAAACGCATACAGGTTATACCATTCATCTTTTTTCAGCAGCGGCAACGAATACTGGTAATACAGCGCATTCACACCGAATAATAATTTCTTCCGCGTAAAGCGATGTGAAAAACCGGCACTCGTCAGCCGCAGTTTATTCCTTTCTGCAATCTCCGATGCATTCCGGTGATAACCTGTTAATAATACTGAACTCACGGTAACATGCCCGTTGCTGTCAGTTACCGGATGCGCACTCAGCAGTTTCGAAGAAATAAAAATGACTGTCTTCCATTTTGTATTCCCGGCTTCAACAGCTGCCCCGCGGTAAAAACCGGATTCACCGGAAGAACTGTACGGGCGCAAAACAGGTCCCTGTCTTTTCACCGCCATCACTTCACCGCTTTTGCGGAATGCCATACTCTGCCATTGAATCAGCCCCTGCCCCATGTTGATGGTATAATCCCCGAGGGCGATTGTTTTTATAAACCCGCTGTGCCGGGAGAAAAAATGAAAAGAGTAAAAATCAAATCCATATTTCTGTTTACCCCGGAAAAAAGGTTCACCGGCATCTTTCTCTGCCGTCATTCCATATCGCAGGAGATTTTTGAAACTGTAGCGGTAACGGATTAACAACGGCCACCGCGATCCCTGGTAATAGCCCGCATGGGTAGTATCATATAAATCAGCGGTGCCTGGTTTGTATGAAGACCTCACTAAAAAAGATGATCACCGTTACTGAAACGGTTCCTGAAACCGGAAGGCTCATCTTTCGGCAATGCCGTGGTTACATACGGGATGATTTTTTGTATCGTCATCAAATCAAAAGATGGAACAGCCTGCAATTCATATTGGCTGATGAAATGACCGAAGCGGCTGCGGTAAGCAAGCAGCTGGTCGGTTTGCAGATCGGTCAGCAAACCCAGCTGGGACAATTCTGTTTTCCCAGCCGTATTCAGGTTCAGCGGATGCTTTTTATACATATCGAGTTCCTGTACAGTAGCATCATCTTCGGTATTGATTTCTTCCGACTGGCCCAGGCTTTCCAATTGCTGTTCAGTTAAAATGAGTTCAGGCTGCTGTGCAAACAAAGTATGATGCAGGCAAAACAAAACCAACAAAAAGTAAACGGGTTTCATTGCTTAGTTTTTGATGAACCAAATACGATACTCAACGCAGGAGTAATCCCCAATTGCCGGTGGAAAAAAGCAGCTATCCCCAGCCGGATCGGGCGGAGCTGGAAGCCGGCTCCTGCCCAAACCTGTGAGGATGCAGTGGAAACACCGCCGCTGATTAAACAGACCGGTACAATCCGGTAACTGAAACAGGCGTTGACCTGCAGGGGCTGGTCTTCCGCTTTTACAATTTCAAATCCTGTAAAAAATTTCTGGGATGCATCTAAACCACAGCCAAAAGAATATATCACCGGCAAATCGGCCACACCGTTTTTTCCAAATCGCCCGCCGGCTGGATTCTCGATTTTAAATCCTGTCTGCACCTGTTCACTCACCTGGAAGATTGCACCGAAAGAAGCCGACATCACCGAAGCATTTCCATAACCCGATACCCCTAACTGGTGATACAGGAACGAAACACCCAATACTGCTTTATCTCCCAGCTTGCGGCCGTAACCCACATTGAAATTGGCGGCACGATAAGCACCTGCAGTTGAATAATCCGCCTGCAACCCAATGCCACCCGGGGAAAAAGGAACAACGGCTGCAGCGGCAGCACTTGTAAACGCACGCAGCATATATCTTTTTTCGCTGATTATCCCCGCTCCTGTTTGTCGGACAAAACCCAGGGATGCAGGGTTTGCTGCAAAACCGAAAACACTTTGTTGTTTGATACTGTAAGCCACCGGACCATTCATTACCGGCAGCAGCGGATGCAGTGGCGCCTGGCATTCACCGCAGTTACAAAAACAAATCATGATTCCGATCAGGCCTCCGAATCTTTTCACAGTCACACATTTTCATTCACAATAAACCGGGATTCAAAAATAGCAGCGGACCCTCTCTGGAAAATGGTTGTTTTCATCATCATTCCTGTTTTTTTCCTGACTGGTTGTTGGTGTAAAAAACAAGTCCGGAAAGTGGAAAACGGAAACATAATCCTTAATAAAAGCAGCCCGATTGCACTTACCTTTGCGCCATGCAACTATTAGATGGAAAGAAAGCAGCCCAGGCAATCCGGGACGAGCTGAAAATCGAAGTGGCCCAGCTGGCCGCAGAAGGAAAAAAGATCCCGCACTTAGCAGCCATATTGGTTGGTAATAACGGCGCCAGCGAAACTTATGTAGCGGCCAAAGTAAAAGCCTGTGATGAAGCCGGATTCCTTTCCACACTGATCAGGCTTGAAGCAGATACCCCTGAAATCAGGTTGCTTGACCAGATTGAAAAACTGAATAACGATCCTGACGTAGATGGCATCCTGGTTCAATTGCCATTGCCATCCCATATCCGTGAAGAAAATGTAATCAATGCTATTGACCCGGATAAAGACGTGGATGGTTTCCACCCCGTGAATATCGGCAGGATGGTACAGGGCTTACCTACTTTCATTCCCGCCACACCACATGGTGTAATGCTGCTGCTGGAACATTTTAAAATTGACACCAAAGGAAAACATGCTGTAGTAGTTGGGCGCAGCAATATTGTGGGAAGACCCATGAGCATTTTATTAAGCGCCAATACCAATCCGGGTAACTGCACCGTTACGGTTTGTCATTCCAGGACACCCGACATCAAATCATTTTGCCTGCAGGCCGACATTATTGTTGCCGCCATCGGCAAACCTGAATTCATCACCGCTGATATGGTGAAAGAAGGTGCTATCATCGTAGATGTAGGTATTACCCGTGTGGAAGATGCCACAAAAAAATCCGGATTCAAATTAAAGGGGGATGTGCATTTCGACAGCGTGGCACCCAAATCATCCTGGATCACCCCTGTACCCGGTGGTGTGGGACCAATGACCATTGCCGCACTCCTGAAAAATACATACCGTTCCTGCGCTTTAAAAAACTGATCGCATGTCTGCAGCAGCTGAACATACCGGCTCCTCTTTACCCGTGATGGAACATTTTTATACCATCCAGGGTGAAGGCTATCACCAGGGCAGGGCGGCTTATTTCATCCGCCTCGGCGGCTGTGATGTGGGTTGTGTGTGGTGTGATGTGAAAGACAGCTGGGAAATGGATAAACACCCGCGCCTGTCTGTAGCAGAACTCGTGCACCTGGTAAAACAAACGCCCGCCAACATGGTGGTGATCACCGGCGGCGAACCACTGATGCATAACCTGGATGAACTGACGTTTGAACTCAATGAAGCAGGGCTGCAAACAAATATTGAAACTTCAGGTGCACATCCGCTGAGTGGTGAATGGGACTGGATCTGCCTCTCCCCTAAAAAATTCAAAGCACCGTTGCCGGACATATTACCACTGGCCAATGAATTAAAAGTGATCATCTTCCATCCGTCCGACCTTGAATGGGCCGAGAAATATGCCGCACAGGTGAATCCCCGTTGTAAACTGTACTTACAACCGGAATGGGATAAAGCGGCTGCGATGACACCGCTGATCATTGAATACATCAAGGCCAATCCCCAATGGGAACTGAGCCTGCAGATTCATAAATACATCAACGTTCCCTGATTTTATTCTTTCACTGTTATATGCTGTGCACGGCTCCATGCACTGATATCCGGTTTATACATACACTCGATTGAAGCAGGACCGTTACTGAATGAACCTTCATGCATCACCACCAGGTTATACTTCAGCGTACTCATCCCTGACGGAATGGATTCTGCAAAAAACTGGTGACCTGCATCCCGGACAGACATATACGCATTGAACCGGTCGCCATGTACATACCCGCTTAACAGGTCTGCCGGCTCCAATGCCGCTGCACGCCTGTCCTGGATATATACATACCGCAGCAGTTTCTTTGATTGTATTATCAGTTTAACATACACCGTATCCCCGGGATGTAAAATAGTCTGCGCATTCACGGCAACCATCTTCCCGGCTTTTTTGTCAAACACAGTCAGTTCTTTTTGCAGACTAAGATCCTCCCCGGCACCGGGTAATTCATCCGGACGGGTAAAATAATACCAGGTCACTGTTGTATTCGCCGTTGCGTGGCCTGTGTTGTGAATACCCACCGGGAAAATATCATTGGACGCATGGAATGCCGAAGATTGCCCGCCCAGTAAATCATTATTCAGGTTGAACGTTTTTTTATCGAGCCGGGTTTCCACCGCAGCCGTTTCACCACCGATGGATTTACCGTATTGTTCCATTAAACGGATTACAGCAGCCGTGCCACGTGTTGTGCGCCAGCTGTCTTCATTTCTTTCCCCGAGAATCCATTTCATGATAGCAGCACCTTCATTGGGATAAAAACCGGAGGCATCAAAAGCTTCTGCGAGCACGGCCAACGTTTCTTCATCACTGTTGGACAACTCATCTTCATCTCCCATTTCTTTCCAGCGAACCCCGTGTTCGTTATCGCGGATGGCCCGCTCATGTACAGAGCGCAGCAATGATAAAGCCGGCGCAGCCGCTTCATCCTGGTTGCCGAATAAACGCAAAGCGGTTACAACATATACGGCCTGGGTATACAACGGACGACGGATCACTTCACCCGCATATGCTTTCATCCAGTTGCGCCATTCTTTCAATACAGAGTCCGGTTGCTGCTTTGCTTCTTTCCACTGACTGATGGCATAGAGCCTGAATAATTTACTGACTGGTGAACGCTGTTCCATTTCGGCATACCGGTTCAGCAAACAATAAGATTTCAGTTTATCAGAGAACGCCAGGAATTTCACCCTCACTTCCGGATCATCAGAATAAATGTATTTCTCCTGCATGTGACCGAAACCTGCCAGCACATAAGCAGAAATAAAAGGATTGGATTGCATACCGCTGAACCAGGCCAAACCGCCATCAGCCATCTGGAGACTGATCAGCTTGTCGAGGTAATACACCATTTTTTCTTTCGTGCGGACGGTATCCAGCAGTTTGAATAATTGTGACTGTAAGTCTGATTCCTTTCTGGAAAGGCTTAACCAGGGCATGCTGATGGCGTTCACTTCCTCAGGCATTTCCACAGGTTGTTTTTCTTTTTCCAGTTCAGCACTGGCTTTTTCAAATGCATGTTGCGCATCCTGGTCTTGCCGCATCAGTTGCAGCGCCATCACATGGGCATAGAGTTTATTGAAACTCTGTTCAGCACATTCATAAGAATAATTGGCTAACCAGGGCAATGATTGCAGCATAGCAGCCTGCGGTCTTTGTTTTACCATCATGGCGATGCCAAACGGATCTGCGTCCGCAGGAATAGCAGGCGGATGGATCAGTGAATCCTTTCCGGCAGTTAACGAAGATGAAACAGATTGTTTGGCCAGCACAAGCGGACTCATCACCGGGATAATATGTTCTTCCCCGTCTGCAAACTGGTCAGACCTTGCTTTCACCGTAATCTTCAGCGGATCAGAAATGTTGGAAGGGACCTTCAGTGTAAATGATTGCATGCCGCTCACCGTTGCATCCAGCGCAAATCCAAAACTGCTTTGGGTGATGCATGATGCAGTTATGTCTTCGCCCGTAACAGCATTTTCCACTTTACACTGCACATTGCCTTTCAAGGCAGCCGTATCGAGATTACTGATTCTCGTTTTTAAAATAATCTGGTCACCCTGGTACAATAACCGTGGCATATTGGGCTGCACCATCAGTGGCAGGCTGCTCCGCAGGGTTTGCTCCATGTAAGCAAACAATGCATTCTTCGTATGGGCCAGCATCATCCATTTCCATTCAGTGAGTGTTTCGGGCATGGTGAAACTGATCCGGTAAAAACCATCATTATCTGCATATAAAGCCGGATAGAAAAACGCCAGCTCATTCAGGTTTTTACGGATGGGGATGGGTGGTTCTTCTTTCGCCGGAGGCAACACCACTTTGCCTTTGGTGCTGACTACCAAAACCCCGTTCGCGCCATTGGCTCCATATAATGCCACCCCTTCTGCGCCCTTCAGTATAACCACATCACTGATCATGGAGGGATCAAGTGTACCCATTACAGAAAGACTGACAGGCACACCATCCAGCACCAGCATCGGCTCGCTGCTGCCGGTCATGGAACGGATTCCCCGCAGGGTAATCCTGGCATCAGCAAATACACCATTGTTAACGGTTTGTACATTTAAACCAGAAACCCTGCCCGATAAACCATAGGCTAATTCTACTTTGCTGTAAAGAATGTCGGGTTCAAAATTCAGCCTGAGCTGGTTATCCAATCCAAATAATCCCCTTGCTGTGGGGATATTATTCCAGTCGCCCATCACATCCTGATCCATTGAATTCCACCAATAGTAAGTCGCAGGCATAATCGCTCCTGCATCACTCAGCCTGAAATCATCTGATTCATACTGGCTGTTTACATCGCGGGAGAAATTAACACCATAATATTTGGGAATGGAATAATCCCTGTTAATTTCCGGCACTTCCCATTCATGCTTTTGCAATAAATCCAGTGAGGCATCATACATCCCGGTCATTAATTCAGCGATGGTATTTTCGCCACGGGTTTTAACAGAGACGGTGAAATTCTCAGTGGATCCAGGACTCAAGGACGAACGGAATTTCTCCACCACGATTTCCGGCTTATCATCATCCTGATCAATAATATAAATTTCACTGTTGTATGTGTACAGCTGGTTCCGGTAAATATAAGTTTGGGTCACCTGAGCTTTACCAACCGCATCTGCAGGCAATTTCCATGTCCAATGTTCAAGACCTGCCGGCTGTTCATGCACTTCATACGACTGGTTGAGTACTGTTTTTGATTTGCGGCTGAACCAGGCAATCTGGTAAACAGTATAAATTTTATCATATGCATTTCCGGAAAACAAATGAACAGTATCACCGGCCTTGACTGAATTGTAGGGCACTTCATACCAGCTGTATCCCGGCATGCTTACAGTCCGTTTCTTTGTATCATACAGCCTGAAATAATAAGGCCTGCCTTCATTGGAACCTTTTACCCTTCCGCTGTCACGGCAAACAGCCACACAGAAATATTCACCTGCTTTAAAAAGGGCGGGATCAAGCATAACGGATGCCTTTTCGCCGCTCGTCACAGTAGTTGTATAAACCAGTTCTTCAGGTAATTTATCAACCGGCGTTCTTTCGAATTTGTATTCCGGGAACCAATCTTTCCATAGTGATAATGGATATGGCCACTGGTCCATGGCCGACAATTCACGTGTACGTAATGTATCCACCGGCCGCAACTGCCTGTACACCCTGAGCTCAACAGGCAAACCATTTCTGGGTGCGTCATTTTCCATCGCTTGCAGTTTTAAATGCGGTTTCGCAGATAAATCCATATCTGCAGCATTGGCAAAACTTATATTGACTGGTCTGGTGGTAGCGCGATAGGTATCGTCCTTTTCATGCGTTTCCCCGCCGGCATCAGTTGCAATCACATTGATTGAATAGGTGATGTATGACGCTGAATCCGGATGACGCAGACGTCCAGGTAATTTGAAATCATGTACAGGGATATTCAATATACCGTCCGGACCTGTTACACCAAAACTATCAGCCAATGTGGCTTTCGCATTTTTAAATCCGGAACCGTAATCTTCCCCATCATCATCGTCCCGGTAACCGTTCCGGGAAATTGTATACTTCACCTTCACACCGGATAAAGGTGCTCCGGTCAATGCTTTTGCTTTCACTTTGAAATCAAATGGCTGGCCGGGCAAATGATTTTCTGACGGCATGACCACTTCTATTTTATAAGAAGGCCTTTTATATTCTTCTACTGAAAAAATATTGCTGTCATAATCGAAATCAAATATATCGGATTCAAATCCCCACTCACCGGTTGCTGCCGTTTTCGGGATTTTGAATTTCCCGGATAAACTGGCGTATTCATTCAGCACAAATGGAAGGGTATCATTTGCATTTCCGAACGGGTCCTGGATATACAGCAACACATTATCATCTTCTGCTGCTAACTTCATCACCTGGTTATACATTTTCTGTCCCAGGTTTTTCGGGGTCAGCAGGATTTTTTCCCCGGTCTCCGGGTTTTGTGTCAGGCAGATCACTTTGAATTGCATGAGCTGTCCCGGCCGGTATAATTTGCGGTCGGTATAAACACTCAGGGTCATTTTATCCACGTAATATTCTGCCAGGTTATCAAATTCATCTGAGCTGTATACTTCATCATCTGTCTCTTCACCGGACCGGAAATTGAAAACTTCGTAAACAGTATCCCTTCCTGCGATGGCAGCAACAGTAATATTTTTTGCAATCGCTGGTATGAAGTAACCTTCCGCTGACAATTTTGCGCTGAGTACTTTGATTGGTTTCAGGTGCAGGGTATCCCTGGCATCCGGGGTTTCCCAATACCTGATTTGTACCTGTGGTTCCGGAAAACCGGTTGTACGGTTGAGGACAAAAACTCTGGCGCCCTGTTTTAAAACGGAAAAACCGGAAACAGAGAAGCGAAGCTGGTTAAACCGGTCGCCCTCCTGCCCTTGCGGGAATGGCGAAGTGCGCATCAGGTAATTCCCCGGAGGCAATCCATCCAGTTTGAAAAAAGAGAAATGGGTATTGAAATCTCCCGGTTCAGGTAATTCAATCACGCCTGTTTTAGTGACATATAACTGCTCTTTCGGTTTGCCGGTATACCGGTATTCATTCTCTTCCTGGGAATATTATTTTGTACACTATACAAGGTGTAATAAATCCGGCTGGCATTTTTATACTTTGCCTGTCCCAGTATATTTTTACCGGGCAGGTTATTTTCTTCCACACTTACCACATAATCGGTATCACGGATTTGTTTTTCCAGATTGAGCATTCGCGCACGCAACACCCCAAAACTGTCGAAGATTGATTTATTATCCAGGAACAGGTCCAGCGCTTTTTTATTATGCAGGCGCCACTTTTCATTAAACCCATTGGAGGCCGGGAATGAAGTCATCCATGACCTGTAATAACTGGTAGTATAATTTCCCGATTGCGTATGCCATAACCCGGCCAGCTGGTAAACACCGGTTGCCCGCACGGCACCATAGGGCGAGCGCACCAGTTTTTGCAGGTAGATTTCATACAAACTGTCCGCATCTTTTAATTCATACTGGAGTTTGCTGAACAGTTCCTTGTGTACAATGGTTTCAATATAATAAGCCGCTTCCCGGTCAGCTGCATGCCGGAACATCCAGTCGCTGTAAATAAAATATTTATTGTGCAGTGGTGTTTTTAAATCACCGAGGGAATCAATCACTTCCATAAAACCATCCTGCGACATACTGAGCCAGCTTCGGACCAGTTCCCTGTTTTTTGCTGTTTCAACCAATTTGCGGTAGTCCAGGTTTTTATAATGCGTGTCATACTGGATCTGTTCGCTGATCACGATATCATACAAGCCGGGCCTGAACAAAAAAGGTTCCGTATTCGCAATCAGCCAGAGCGGTAGGTAATTGTTATCTGTTTTCAGACGTAAAGCGGCGGTAAGCGCTTCCTCGTAATGCAAATGGATCACACTGTCGAACTGTTCGGGTTTCATCAGCGGATAGGGCACGGCCAGTCCTTTTACATTGTAATTCATCCTCGTGTAACTGGATACTTTATACAGGAACTGGCGCAAACGCTGCGTTTGCATCAGGTGAAAACAATATTGCAACGCATCGGGCAGGCCGGGCGTCTTTAAGGCACTGTCGAGACAGGCTGAATTGCGGAAAAACAATGAATCTTCCGTCCGTAAGTCGGCAATTTTGATCAGGTTGGAATAACAACGGGCGGCATCATAATAATGTCCGTCACGCAGGGAACTGGTCTTCCATTCTTTCAGGATGTTTTCAGTTGACTGCAGGTCTTTTTTAAGTAAAATGGACGTGTCAACCAGCTGCCATTGGGCAGCCGTGATGGACTGGGCATTCAGTGAAAAAAATCCAAATGCAGCCATGATGAGGAAGAACAGTTTTCTCATGCGCAGTTTAATACAGGGATGCTGCAATAAGATTTTTTGCATACCGTTATACAATTTAGGCTATTGTGAAACGTCCGGAAACGGATTATATTACCTTTAACGAATGAATACAAGGCTGTTTACTTTCCTGTTAACTTTTACCCTGATCCTGCCGGCCCCTGTCCTGCATGCACAGCAATACGATCCCGCGAAAGTGAATAAAAAAGCCCGCGCCTTGTATGAACAGGCCGAAGCGCGTGAAGCCGATGGTTCCACCATCAATGCTATTGGTTTACTGCAACAGGCCGTCAAAACAGATTCTGGTTTTGTCGAAGCCTGGCTGGCATTGGCAGGGATGTACGGCCAGCTGAAAAATTTCAACAACAGCATCCATCATTACGAAAAAGCATTTTCCATTGACTCCGTTTATACCATCAGCTATAAACAGCAATACGCATTGCAGCTGGCGGCCACCGGCCAATTCGACAAAGCACTTGCGGCTGTAACTGATTTACTGACCAAAGCCCCGCCGAAAAACCAGACAGCACTCGACCGCCTGGAGAAAAGAAAAAAATCCTACGCCTTTGCAGTAGCCTATGGACAGTCGCATACCACGCAGCATTATGTGTTTGCACCGGTAAACCTGGGATCCAATATCAATTCCCCCGAATCAGAATATTTTCCCTGTGAATCACTCGACCGGAAAGAACTCATCTTCACCCGCCGCATCCGGAATACCAATGAAGATTTTTACCACAGCAACCTCGCCGGTACCGATTGGACTAAAGCCACAGCTATGGGTGGTGATGTAAACACACCGGATAACGAAGCTGCACAGCATATTTCGCAGGACGGGCAATGGCTGGTATTTACCGCCAATCACCCCGGTGGCTTCGGCAATTTTGATATCTACATTGCTGAACGTACCAAAGAAGGCTGGTCGCAACCGATGAACATGGGCCGCGCCGTGAATTCTGACCAATGGGATTCACAACCTTGTTTGTCACCCGACAATACTGAATTATATTTCTCCAGCCAGCGCCCCGGTGGTTTTGGCGGCAAGGATATTTATGTATGCCGCTGGCAACCCAATGGCGGATGGAGTGCCCCGGAAAATCTCGGCCCCGGTATCAATACATCCGGTAATGAAGAATGTCCGTTTATCCATGCCGATAACCAGACTTTTTATTTCACTTCAAACGGATTACCAGGTTACGGCGAGAATGATTTATTTGTGGCACGCAAAAATGCCAAAGGTGAATGGAGCACACCCGAAAATCTCGGCTACCCGATCAACACCATCAACGACGAAGGCACATTGTTCATCGCCAGTGATGCCAAAACCGCCTACTATGCCAGCGACCGTGACGACAGTTACGGCGGACTGGATATTTACCGTTTTGAAATGCGCGAAGACCTCCGTCCTTCACGTACACTCTGGGTACAGGGACAGGTATCTGATCTCAAAACAAAAAAAGGACTGGCCTGTACGGTTGAACTGATTGACCTCAACAGCAAACAGGTGATGAACAAACTGCAAACCGACGACAGCGGTTATTATCTTGTCACCCTCCCTGTTGGACGTGATTATGTTTTCAACATCAACCGCAAAGGCTATCTTTTTTATTCTGATAATTTCCAGCTGGTAAAAGGTGCGCCTGATTCAGTCTATGAAAAAAACATAGCCCTGCAACCGCTCGAGACCAATGCCAGCATCGTACTGAAAAATATCTTCTTTGAATCCGGCAAGTCATTACTCAATCCCGATTCATACACCGAGCTCGATATCCTTGTCAAACTGTTGCAGGACAATCCCGCTCTCCGCATCGAAATCAGCGGCCACACCGATAACATCGGCAAACCCGCCGACAACCTGCTCCTCTCAAACAACCGCGCCAAAGCTGTTGTGGACTATCTCGTCTCCAAAAAAATTGCAGCCACACGCTTAAGTGCAAAAGGGTATGGGGAAACCAAACCCGTTGCTGCTAATACTAACGAAGAAGGAAGGGGGAGGAATAGGAGGACGGAGGTGAGAGTAGTGGGGAACTAGTTACCAGTAACCAGTAACCAGTTACCAGTTACCAGTTAACAACAGTTAACAGTTTCCTGTTGCCAGATACCTGTTTCTCGTCAAGCACTGACTAGCGTTCTTGCGCCTTAACTAATAGAAGAGTGCATCAAACAGCTAGAAGCCTCAACTGGTAACTGGCAACTGGCAACCGGCAACTTCCCTCCCGTTTTTTCCCCCCATTTTCTAAGATTTTTCTCACTTCACCAAGAAGCAAACTCCCCCCATCTTTGCCTATTGTGCAAATGACCAGTGACCTCCTATACCAACTCGCCCTCACCATGATCCCCCAGATCGGGCCTGTGCAGGCAAAAATATTATTGCAGCAGGCGGAGCCGCGGGAGATATTCAGGATGAAAAAATCATTGCTGGAAAAAATTGAAGGCATTGGCACTGTAAGGGCTTCAGCAATCAATCATTTTGCGGGATTTCCGCAGGCAGAAAAAGAAATAGCGTTTATTGAGAAGTATCATATCCGTCCGTTGTTTATTACGGAACCGCAGTATCCGCGGCGGTTATTGAATTGTTATGACTCCCCTACGCTGTTATTTTATAAAGGTGAAGCTGATTTGAATGTACCCAAAGTAGTGGCGGTTATCGGCACCAGGAACCATACGGAATACGGAAAACAGTCAACCGAAAAAATTATCCGCGAACTCAGCAGCCATAATATCCATGTGGTCAGCGGGCTGGCATTTGGCATTGATGCGCTCGCACATAAAGCAGCCGTAAAAAACAAACTGGTCACCACTGGTGTACTGGCGCACGGACTTGACCAGTTGTATCCGCCGGAGCATACCGGGCTGGCGCGGGATATGATCCGGGAAGGCGGCGGGTTGCTCACGGAATTCAGGCAGGGCGTAAAACCAGACAAACATCATTTCCCCAGCCGCAACCGGATTGTGGCGGGCATGAGTGACCTGACACTGGTGATCGAAACCGGACAGAAAGGCGGCAGCATGATCACGGCCGACCTGGCCAATGGGTATAACCGGGATGTGTTTGCCATCCCCGGACGGATCAACGATTCGCGGAGCGAGGGATGCAACCTCCTCATCCAGCAAAACAAGGCGGTTCTTTTCACCACCACGGAAGAATTGCTGCTGACCATGGGTTGGGAAGAAAGGTCCGTCCCCCGGCCGAAAAACCAAACGGCATTATTTATAGAACTCAGCGCCAATGAGCAGCGGATTATGGGCATCCTGAAGGAGAAAGATGCCGTTCATATAGACGAAATCAACCTCCGCAGCGGGCTGAGCAGCAGCACAGTTGCGGCTGTCATTTTGAACCTCGAGTTACAAAATGTGATAGTATCTTTACCGGGTAAATTATATAAATTGTCCTGAGGCAACAAACCCGGTCCGTTTATTGTCTGTTGAATTAGCCTTTTGCCAAAATCAATGAAGATTATTTATCCGAAAATATACTCCCTGCTGCTGGCCCTGTTTTTTTTAGTCCCGGCACTTACAAAAGCCCAGCCCTGCACCAATTTAGGGCAAACCCCTTCCACGGCGTTTCCGGTTTGCGGTACCAGTGCTTTCCAGCAGAATACAGTACCTATATGCGCAACCAATGACCTGTTTGTTCCCGGCTGTTCAGGAACCGGCGGGGCATTATACCAGAACAAGAACCCCTATTTTTATAAGTTCACCTGTTTTACGGCGGGCACACTGGGATTTAAGATTACACCCAATGGTGTTGATGAAGACTATGACTGGCAGCTCTATGATATTACCGGTCACAATCCAGATGATATTTTTACCAATAACAACCTTATTGTAACAGGCAACTGGTCGGGCTCATACGGACCAACCGGAACAGCTGTGAACGGCGCGGTATCGATTCAATGCGCTTCCACTCCTTCCGATAATGTAACCACTTTTGCAGCAATGCCCAACCTGATCCAGGGACATGAATACCTGCTGATGGTGAGTCATTTTACAGATTCACAAACCGGTTACGGACTTACTTTCAGTGGCGGCACGGCGGTGATTACCGACACAAAAATTCCTGCGATGCTTTCTGCAAAAGCAGATTGCGACGGACAAACGCTGACCGTAAAATTGAATAAAAAACTCAAGTGCAACAGTCTTACAAACACCGGATCAGAATTCAGTTTATTACCGGCAAACGCCAATGTTATTTCTGCGCTTACCACAACCTGTTCTGCGGGCTTTGATTTTGACGAAGTGGTTTTACACCTGGCTACTCCCCTCACCAACGGTAATTACCAGCTGGTGATGAACCTGGGAACGGACGCCAACTCATTACTGGATATTTGCAATTCACCCATAGCACCCGGTTCATCTGTTCCCTTTAATTACACAATCCCGCTTCCAATCCTGGCAGACAGTATTGGTAAACTAGGCTGCTCCCTGATTCAATTAAAATTTATTTCCCCAAAGGAATCCAGTGCCGCACAATTGCACCGAACGGCAGTGATTTTTTCTGTGGCGGGTCCTACCACTGTGAATGTGGTCAGCGCCGGCGGGAATTGCATCAACGGCAATACCGATTATATCGTAGTGAAATTTGCGGCGCCCATTTTTACACAAGGAACTTACCAGCTTACACTCAAAGCCGGTATTGACGGCGGCACCGTAACCGATGAATGTGGCATTGACTTACCCATCCAGACTTTACCGTTCAATACGTATGATACGGTGAATGCCGAATTTTCTGAAAGAACTTCATTCGGCTGTTTATCAGACACCATTATTTTTTCGCACGACGGTGCACATAATGTAAACTTCTGGAACTGGACGTTCAACAATGGATCGCCTATTACCACGCAATCACACACGGTTGTCTTCACGTCCAACAGCACAAATAATATCCAGCTGATTGTTGGCAATGGTGTTTGCCGTGACACAGCTACTAAAGTGGTTACGCTGGACAATGAAGTGAAAGCCGCTTTCAGCATGCCTGCTATTTTGTGCCCGGAAGACAAACTGGAAGTACTCAACCAGAGCCAGGGGCAGATTGATTTGTACCGCTGGAATTATGATGTGTTTGGCAGTACTGCTGTGAAAGACCCGCCGCCTTTTACATTACCGCCGACTAATAACCGGGAACGATACCTGACCGTCAAACTGGTTGTAACTAATATCAACCTGGGTTGCAGTGACAGTGCCCGGCATACACTGCGGATACTCGACAATTGTTATATTGGTGTACCGACGGCATTCACGCCCAATGGTGACGGACTGAATGATTTCTTCCAGCCGCATAATGCCATAAAGGCTGATAATTATAAGTTCCAGGTGTTTAACCGCTGGGGACAAATGGTTTTCAGTACCACCGACTGGCAGGAAAAATGGGATGGCAAATTGCTGGGGCGTTACCAGACCACGGGTGTGTATGTATGGATGCTGAGCTATACGCACCGGGAGACTAAAAAGCAGGTTTTTGAGAAGGGAACGGTGACTTTGATCCGCTAAAATTCCATTTGGGAGATAGGGGTCCGGAAACCTATCTTTGCACATGGCAACAAGAAATTCCTCCCCCGCCCCCAAATCCAAACAATTTTACGGTGAAGGCCTGACCTTCGATGATGTGCTGCTGATGCCCGGCTACAGCCAGGTACTGCCACGTGATGTGGATATCAGCGCCCGTCTCTGTAAAAACATCGTGCTGAATGTGCCACTGCTCTCTGCAGCGATGGACACAGTAACAGAAGCCTCCTTAGCCATTGCGCTGGCGCGTGAAGGCGGCCTGGGTATCCTCCATAAAAACATGACGATCGAAAAACAGGCTGAGCATGTCCGCAAAGTAAAAAGAAGTGAAAGCGGACTGATCATTGATCCTGTTACGCTCACCGCAGATGCCACCATCGGAGATGCACAGCGGCTGATGCGTGAAAATAAAATCGGCGGTATTCCCATTATTGATGCCAAAGGGATTCTGGTGGGCATCCTCACCAACCGCGATTTGCGCTTTGAAGATAATCCCCGCAAAAAAGTGAGCGAGGCCATGACGAAAGAAAACCTGTTCACAGCTCCCGAAGGAACAGACCTGAAAAAAGCGGAACAGCTTTTCAAAAAAACCAAAGTCGAGAAACTGCCCATCATCAATAAACAGGGAAAACTGACCGGCTTATTTACCTACAGTGATATCCTGAAATTAAAAAGCCACCCCAATGCAGTGAAAGACGGATTCGGCCGTTTGCTCATTGGCGCCGGTGTAGGTATTACCAAAGATTTACTGGATCGTGTATATGCCCTGCAGCAGGTAGGTGTGGATGTGATCGCACTCGACAGTGCACACGGTCACAGCAAGGGTGTGATCAGTGCCTTAAAAGATGTAAAAAAGAATTTCAAATCCATGAATATCATTGCCGGTAATGTAGGTACTGCCGCCGGTGCCAAAGCCCTGGCCGATGCAGGCGCAGATGCCATTAAAGTGGGTATCGGACCCGGCTCTATCTGCACCACGCGCATCGTAGCGGGTGCCGGTGTTCCGCAGTTAACCGCGATCATGGAAGCTTCACATATTCTGAAAGGCAGGAATATCCCGGTCATTGCTGACGGTGGTATCCGCTACACCGGCGATATGGTGAAAGCACTGGCCGCAGGCGCCTCCTGTGTAATGATGGGAAGCATTTTTGCCGGTACGGAAGAAAGTCCCGGTGAAACGATCATCTATGAAGGCAGGAAATTCAAGGAATACCGCGGCATGGGTTCATTAGGCGCTATGGCCACCGGCAGCAGCGACCGTTATTTCCAGGATGTGGAAGCAGACATTAAAAAATATGTACCGGAAGGCATTGAAGGCCGTGTTGCCTATAAAGGATATTTAAGGGAAGTGGTGTACCAGTTCACCGGCGGATTAAGAGCCGGTATGGGATATTGCGGCGCTGAAAATATTGAGGCGTTGCAGAAAGCGGTGTTTGTGAAAATTACCAATGCGGGAATGCATGAGAGCCATGCGCATGATATTGAGATAACGAAAGAGGCGCCGAATTACAGCAGGAGATAAATAATAAATACATTTAACCACCCACCTTCGCTCCGCTTCGGCGGGCAAAGCAAAGGACACTAAGGAATACACAAAGGTCACTAAGTTAAACCCATAGTGACCTTTGTGTATTTTCTTTGTGCCCTTAGTGGTAAAATGTATTTATTCCGTAGTCACCACAAACGTTATCGTCTGCTTATGATACGCTTTCACTATGTATCCATTCGCCACCGCAGGATCCCACATCTTACTTGCTTTTTGCAAAACCCTTCTCGCTTCATCTTCCATACCATACCCATTGCTGGTCATCGGCTGGATTTCACTTACGTTCCCTTCTTTGTCCACTACAAAACGAACCACCACTGAATAGCTTCCTTCGGGTGCACCATTGTCTATGGGCACTTCAGGACGCAGGTTAGATTCCAGGAACCGTTTCCAGTTGCCGTTGAATTTGGCGGGCACCTGTACATCCACATAAATGGTGTTGTCTTCTTTGGGTACGGGTGTATCAATGATTCCTTTTTTATCATCGGGAGGAGCGGGATCCGTGATACCCACATCATCAATACCATCCCTTTTAATATCATCAATCTTTGCGTTCTTCAGATCGTCTTGTGAAGGGGGCGGTTCGGGCACATCTTCATCGGGAGCGATGGTGGGTGGTACGAGTTTTTCTGATTTCACTTCGGGCGGATCCTGTTTTTTCTCGGGCTGTTTGATGGGTTCAGGTTCTTTCTTTTCCAGTTCGGCGGAGTTGAGTGTTACCTCCCGAACCTGCAGCTGTCCGTGATCCTTATTCTTGAAAGCACCGGCGAGCGCCGAGCCTCCGAAAATAAGGGCGAAAAACAGTACGGCGATTAAGAGGGATTGTTTAACACGTTCAGGATAAGAACGTCTGAGCTCATAAGCTCCGTAATCCTTGTTACGATTGTCGAAGACAATGTCAAGGAAATCGGCTTGTAAAATTCTTGTTTTGTCCATGGCTTACTTTTACTATTGAGATACAGGAGGCCATCATTTCCATAAAAAAATTTAACGTACTCCGTTTCAGTACAATCTTGGTATGCTGCGCTGCACCCTGTATTTTTACAAAAACCCCTGCTATTGAAAAGGTTCCTTCCCTTATATCTTGCCGTACTTGGCGCATTGCTGCTCTGGACCGCATGGCCCGTATCACCATTTACGCTGCTCATTTTTGTGGCATGGGTTCCGTTGCTGTGGATTGAATCGCAGCTCACGAGTGTGAAAAAATTTTTCGGGCTTGCCTATCTCCACATGTTTTTATGGAACATACTCACCACGTGGTGGATCTGGTATGCATCCGAACCCGGTGCACTCGGGGCGTTTTTTGCAAACAGCCTGATCATGTGTATCCCCTGGTTGTTATTCCACATGACTAAAAAAAGATGGGGCACCTGGATCGGATACAGTTCGCTTATTATTTACTGGATTGCATTTGAATACCTGCATCACAACTGGGAACTGAGCTGGCCGTGGCTCACGCTGGGCAATTCATTTGCCACACATCCGGAATGGGTGCAGTGGTATGAATTCAGCGGCACAGCAGGTGGCAGCATCTGGGTATTACTCAGTAACATTTTAGTGTTTGCTGCTTTGTATGAATTCAAAAAGAATGGCCGCTCACGTGCTTACACATACAGTATAGCCGGATGGATGGCCGTGATCATTATCCCGTTGCTGAGTTCATTCCTGCTGTTGCAGTCAGAAAGGAAAAAATCACAGGCAGAATTAAGCAAGGCAGATGATAACGTGGTGGTGGTGCAACCTAATATCAATCCATACACGGAAAAATTTTCAACGGATATTATTTCCCAGGTGGAGAAGCTCATCCTCTGGTCAGAAAAACAAATGGATGATTACACCACGCTGGTGGTATGGCCCGAAACGGCTATCCCCGCACAGGCCTGGGAAAGTGACATCAAACAGACTGAATTTTATAACCTGATCTGGAATTTCCTGAGAAGACATCCCCGCGCAAACCTGCTCACGGGGATGGACAGTTATAAAAACTATGGCAGCGATAAATCGAAAGCAACGCCCACAGCACGCTTTGATGCGGCCATGGGTACTTATTATGATGCTTTCAATACGGCTGCTTTTATGGCCGTTGACAGCAGCATCCAGTTATACCACAAAGCCAAGCTGGTGCCGGGTGCAGAATCATTGCCATCGTTTCTCAATTTCATGAGCAGCTGGTTTGAACATTTCGGCGGCATGAGCGGAACACTGGGCCGCGAGAGTGAACAGAAAGTATTTGTGCCCTGGGACCAGCATTTTAAACCCGCGCCGATCATTTGTTATGAAAGTATTTATGGTGATTATGTGGCAGGCTTTGTACGCCGCGGCGCCACCATCCTGACTGTGATCACCAATGATGGCTGGTGGAAAAACACACCGGGATATAAACAGCACATGAACTACGCGCGGTTGCGTGCCATTGAAACACGCAAATGGGTGGCCCGCAGTGCGAACACAGGTATCAGTTGTTTTATAGACCCGCTGGGGAATGTGATTGACCCGCAGGCCTGGGATACCACAGCGTCTATTAAACTGGCCATTCCGGTCAATACCCGCGAAACCTTTTTTGTAAAACACGGCGATATCCTCTCTCCTGCTTTCACTGTTATTGCATTAGCCCTGATCCTCGGCAACTTTCTGGCGTGGTTTTGGCTGAAAATATTCCGTAAAAAATTCCCAGCACTACAATCATGACAAAAACCATCCTCAGCCAGGGCAACGTGCTTCATTATCGTGTATTCGGTGAGGGCAAGCCGGTGATGCTGGTACATGGGTTTGGTGAAACGGGAGAAGTCTGGCTGGGCCAGGCTGCTGTATTATCAAAAACTTGCAAAGTAATTGTACCCGATCTGCCAGGCAGTGGTGCCTCTCCCCTGATTAAGGACATGAGCATGGAGGGCATGGCTGAATTCCTGCATGATATCATCCATGAAGAAAATATTGACCGCTGCACGATGATTGGCCACAGCATGGGAGGTTATATCACACTCGCCTTCCTGGAAAAATATTATAACCATGTGGATGGCTGGGGGCTTTTCCATTCATCAGCAAAGCCGGATGGAGATGAAAAGAAAGCCGCCCGCCGCAAGAGTATTGAATTCATCAAGACCCACGGGGCTTTTGAATTCCTGAAATCCACGAGCCCGAATTTATTTTCTCCCAAAACCCGGGAAACCAATCCGGAGCTTGTCGAAGATTTCCTGCAATCACTCTCAGCCTTCTCCGGTGAGGCATTGATTAAATATTATGAAGCAATGATTGCGCGTCCTGACCGGCAGCATATCCTTCGCAATGCGCCTGATCCTGTGCTGTTTGTCATTGGTGCTTTCGACCAGGCCATCCCGCCGGCCGACATGTTAGAACAGAGTGCAATTCCTGAAATTTCGTATATTCACCTCTTGCAGGATTCAGCCCATATGGGGATGCTGGAAGAAAGCAAAACTTCCACTGACATACTGCAGGAATTTATATCCCGTGTTTAACCGCATGCACCTGCTATGAAGCGTTTTATATTTTTTACAGCCTTAATACTTGCGCTATCTGTACCCGCGTCTGCTGCCCACATTAAAGGTGGGTTTTTTACGTATAAATATCTTGGTCCCGGCACAGGAACAAATCTCCGTTTCAATGTTACACTTACTGTGTATATGATCTGCAACCCGTCAACAGGTCAGCTATCTAATCCCATCAATTTCTCGATATTTAACGGAGGCACCAACCAATGGATTCAGGATGCCAGTGTAAATATTACTAACCAGTTTAACCTAGGCAAAGTAAGGGATGAACCTTGCATCACCGGAGACCAGTCCGGGTGCTATTATACGGTTGTTATATATGACCTTCCGTCCATTGAATTACCTGCCCTGCCCGATGGATATACTTTCGCATATCAGCGTTGTTGCCGCATCAATGGCATAAACAATATCACGAACAGCGGCAATGTTGGAAATACATTTACGATCAAAATACCCGGCACCAATGTTGGTCAGAATGCGCATACTAACTCCAGCCCTGGTTTCCTGGTTAACGATACTGCTGTAGTTTGTGCCGGCAGTTATTTTGAATACTCATTTCAGGCGGCAGATACTGACGGCGATTCATTATCCTATCAGTTTTGTGATGCCTTTGATGGCGCCAGTTTTGCAACTCCAGTTGTTACTACTGCCAGCAATCCCCCATACGCAACAATTCCTTATGCAGCTCCATACACTGGCGCAAGCCCGATGGGATCACTGGTTAATATTAATCCAACAACCGGTTTAATCAGTGGTATTTGTCCTGGGCTTAGCGGCGAGTATGTAATTTGCGTTTGCGTTACGGAATGGAGAAATGGCCAGGCCATCGCTTTTACACGAAAAGAACTACACGTTAGAGCCGGTGATTGCAGCCCTTTGTCTGCCGAATTAATACCCCGTCAAACCACCTGCGACGGATTCACCGTCAACTTCCAGAATGATGCACTCAATGTAGGCGTACCTGATTATATCTGGAATTTCGGCGAACCTTCCAGCGGTGCCAACAATACATCTTTACTTCCTACCCCTTCACATACTTATGCTGACACTGGTATTTATAAAGTAAAACTTACTGTATCCCTGGCAGGACTCTGTGCGGCCACTGATTCATTTGACGTAAAAGTTTATCCCGGTTTCTTCCCCGGATTTATTTACACGGGCAGTTGTTATCTCAATCCGTATTCATTCACCGATACTACCCGGACCAATTATGGATTTGTGGATACCTGGAGCTGGAATTTCGGTGACCTGACCACCTTAGCAGATACATCCCATAATCAAAATCCGCAATGGACATTCCCCGCACCCGGACCAAGGAACGTTACTTTTATTGTAACCAACAGCAAAGGATGTGTGGATACCGTGAACGCCACAATAGATGTACTGGGTAAACCGCTGATCACTTTACCATTTAATGATACACTGATTTGTAAAACCGAATCGGTGCAACTGCATGCCACAGGCACCGGTGTGTTCAGCTGGACCCCCTTGAGCAATATTATCAATGCGAACTCCGCCAATCCAACCGTATCACCACCTGTAACCACCTGGTATTACGTAAACCTTTCAGATAATGGCTGTGCTAACACTGATTCAGTCAGGGTGAGGGTGGTGGATGCCGT
Source organism: Chitinophagaceae bacterium (assembly GCA_016720825.1). Lineage (GTDB taxonomy): Bacteria > Bacteroidota > Bacteroidia > Chitinophagales > Chitinophagaceae > JJ008. The sequence continues at coordinate 23,094 of JADKJV010000003.1, forward strand.
CTCACTGGTTGCCGGCAATGATACAACCATTTGCCAGGGAGATCAGGTGCAATTGCATGCCAATTCAAACGGATTAACTTATTCCTGGACACCAGCCGGCATACTCGACAATCCCAATATCATTAACCCGTTTGCTACGGTAAACAGTACAACCGTATTTACCATCACGGCATTTATTGGTAACTGTTCGGCGACAGACCAGTTAACGGTAATCACAGTCCCTTACCCGGTTGCCAACGCCGGTGAACCGCCCGTTATCTGTTACAATACTTCCACACAGTTACATGCATCCATAACCGGATCCAGTTTTAACTGGACACCGACTGTGTACATGAATAATCCCAATGTACTGAACCCGGTGGTTTCACCGCCGCGGACTACCTCGTACATACTAACTGTGTTTGACACATTAGGCTGCCCCAAACCCGGACGAGATACGATCCTGGTTACAGTGAATCCAAAAGTCATTGCCAATGCCGGTCATGATACGACTGTAGTCATCAACCAGCCCCTGCATTTGCTTGGGACCGGTGGTGTTACTTATTTCTGGAGCCCCGGAACAGGTTTGAATAATGTCAATATTTTCAATCCCACCGGCGTGTACGGACCGGGGATTGACAGCGTGAAATACAAACTGCTGGTGACTGATGCCATTGGCTGTTCTGACTCAGATTATGTAGTGGTCAGGATATTCCGCACAGAGCCTGCCATATTTATTCCGACTGCCTTTACACCCAACGGGGATGGTCTCAATGATATTGAGATGCCGATTCCGGTGGGCATTGACAAACTGCTTTACTTCCGGATTTATAACCGCTGGGGCCAGGAGGTTTTTGCAACCAGCACCATCGGACAGGGCTGGGATGGAAAAATCAACGGCCGCAACCAGGGTAGTGGCGTATTTGTTTGGGTAGTGAATGCCGTGGATTACCTCGGCCGGAGTTACTTCCGAAAGGGCACGGTGACACTGATCCGATAAATCATCTGCTGCATCAATCTCAACTTTACCGAACAGAATGAGCCCGGAAAAACTTTTCTGTTAATGGCTCAGAAAATACAGTAACCGCAAAGACGCGAAGGATGCACTCCGATTGATTGTAATTCCTATAGCCAGCGAAGAACAAAGTTTTTCAATTCATTTCGGAGTCGTCGATTTGACTTTGCGTCTTTGCGCCTTTGCGGTAAATGTATAAAATACAAAAACCAAACTCACATTGCTATCTTCGCATCAGGATTTTCGTTTTCCTATTAAAATCATCTGCATGTCTAAAATCATTTTTATCACCGGCGCCACATCCGGTTTTGGTGAAGCTGCTGCCAGGAAATTTGCTGCTGAAGGTTATAACTGTATTATCAATGGACGCCGGTCTGACCGCTTACAGCAACTGGCTGATGAATTAACCAGCACCCATCAAGTAGAAATATTACCACTCGTTTTTGATGTGCAGGATGAGCAGGCCGTGAACAAAGCCATTGACAGTCTCCCCGAAAAATGGAAAGCCATTGACGTTTTATTCAATAATGCCGGTCTCGCACTCGGCCGTGATTATTTTGATGAAGCCGATATGGGCGACTGGACCCGTATGATTGATACCAACGTAAAAGGAGTTTTATTTGTGGGCCAGGCCGTATCCAAACTGATGGCCAAACGCGGCAAAGGGCATATCATCAATATGGGTTCTATTGCCGGACAGGAAGTGTATGAAAAAGGGAATGTGTATTGTGCTTCCAAGTTTGCGGTGGATGCTATTTCCAAAGGCATGCGCATTGATCTATTAAGACATGGCATCAAAGTAACCTGTATCAATCCCGGCGCCGCTGAAACAGAATTCTCCCTCGTGCGGTTCAAAGGCGATGCCGGTACGGCGGCCAGTATTTACAACGGGATTAAACCACTTTCTGGTGCTGATGTGGCAGATGTTGTCTTTTATTGCAGCAGCCTGCCCGACCATGTTTGTATCAATGACCTCTCCATTACCTGTCTCCGCCAGGCCAATACCGTATACTTTAACCGGGAGCCCGCAAAACCATAATTTTATCCCAACCGGAATCCGTTGGAAGGATGGCCTGATATTTGGAGTATTTGTCCTAAGAAAAAACACCTGATTCCCGCAAAAACCGGTGAAAACCTTGTGGTTAATTACGAGATTTAACTACATTTATGACGAAACCCGGTATCGTAAAATCCAGTTATGAAAAAACCCGTTTTATTGTCCATTGTCCTTATGACTGCATTCCTGAAGCTCTCCGCCCAGGATGTGATACGGGTTCAGGCTTGCACCAATGACCTGATTACTCACCAGGTTGACAGTCTCAAACAAGTTTACTCCAAAGATGGTTTTGTATTACTGAAAGAAGCTTCCATTACCATGGAAAGCGAATATGAAATGCCGGTAGTCGTTCCCCTCAACCAGGGCAGCTGGTACCAGTTTGTATTTATCGGTGATTACACTTCACGTCTTATATGAAGTAAGAATGTACGACTGGAACGAGCGCCAGGTATATTACAAACAGAACAAATGGGGAGATATCGATGGCAACATCATCTCCTACACGTATATCCCCAAATTCTCTGAGTTTCACATGATGAAGAATGTGCAGGTTAATAAGCAAAAGAAGAAAGGGCTCTGCGGATATGTGATGCTTTTCAAACGGCTTAAAGAAGATCAGCAGGGGGCGGTTCCTAATCCTTAAGATATTTTTTTTTACCACAAGGTTCACAAAGAAATACACAAAGGCCACAAAGTGTAAGTACTTTGTGCCCTTTGTGGTTAAACTACGCAATTCTATTATAAGAGAGTTCTGTTTCAGTCGGATTAATCGAATATCACGCCACATTCAAAATTCAAAACTCAACATTCAACATTTATTGGGCTAATGAAATCCTCACCTGCAATCCTCCCCTCGTATTCGTAATCGGGAACGCATTACTGATCTTCGGTATCGTCCTGTTCTGCTCGAAGTAGAGTTTCACACTGATACGATCGTTCACGATATAATCAATTGACGGCGCAATGCGGATCACTTTCTGCCCGGCTGTACCGAAGGAAGTTCCCTGATCCAGTTTGCTGTTGGCGGTGGCATCATCACGCAGGCTGAAGTCCATACGGAACGTCATGTCATTGGTCATCTTCATACCATTCTTGCCGATCTTGATATTTCGGATCAGCGGCACATTCTTCTTGCGCCAGTCGAAGCCAAACGATATTTCTGTTGAATGGTTCTCTGCCAGCTGGTAATCCACCAGGCTCAGGCTGAGCTGCCTGCTCTTCTTGTACTCGAAACGCACATTCATCTGGTTACTGAACGTGATATCAAGTCCGATCAGCGGATCAAATGATTCCTGGATCGTGATATTCGGCACCAGGAAATAAGGAATATAGTTACCGGTCAGCGTATCCCTGAAGTAAGGATAGCCTACACGGAAAGGATCGGTAAATAACAGCGCTGTATTAAAGCTGTTCATGCTCAGGCTGCTGTGATACCCATGACGCAGGCTGAAGCTGGTAAATATCTTATCCATTCCTTTCAGCCTTGACAGTCCGTTATACGTCAGGCTCCAGTTCGGGCGTGGCATGATACCGGAGAAAGGATTTGCTTTCAGTTTCGGGTTATCATTCTTAATCAGCTTCACACTCAGCGGGTCTTTATTGGTGTATGCCGCCAGGAATGAAGGAATCACCACATCCTGTGCATAACGGCCATAACCCTTGTAATAACCATCAGTACCCAGCACACCGCCCTGGTAAGGGTTCAGTCCGCCCAGTTTCTTTGACAGGATCACCCGGTTATTTTCAAACTGCCTGAAGGTTTCAGAAACCACCGTCGGGTTGAATTTCCGGAACATCGTCTGGTAAGAAATATAACTGATGTTGAAACTTCCCAGCGCGTAAGGATTCAGCCTGGTCAGGCCGGCCGTACCCGTGGTGTCTTTATATAATTCAGAATACTGTTTGTCGAATGTTTTATCCAGTGTGATATCAATATTGAAATCACGGAACGGTGATACCTGTGCAGTCAGGTTCAGCCTTTGGTTATACCGCTGCTGGATCATGGCTGTTACGAGTGAATCACGTGACATTAAACCTTTCGTGCCCAAACGGTTGATCCAGTTTGTATCCGGCTGGTAACCCAATATGTATTTCAATCCGGGTTGTCCGCTGCGGAGGTTAGATCCCAGCAACTGGGTGCTGTCCAAATAACCAGGCAATGTAGTACCGAGATCTTCTGTGTACTGGATGCCCACCCGTTTCAATGAAGTCAGCAGTCTTACAAAGAATTTCGGGATATTACCCACTTCAGGCAATGGCCTGTTCGGGTCTTTTTTCTCTTTTACTTTTTTCACTTTCGGCTTTTTCACATGGCCTTTCTTCTTGCCTTTCTTACCGGCTGTATCCAGTTTGTTACCGCTGTTCGGCATGCCGGGTAATACCTGCTGCTGCTGCTGGTTCGGGTTATTCTGGTCTGCCTGCTGGTTATTTTTATCGCCGGAATTATTCTTATTGCTCTTGCCTTTATCCTTGTTGTCTTTTCCTTTACCACCGTCCTTGCCATTGTCTTTCCCGTTCGCGGGATTACCGGTATTATTATTACCGGAATTGTTGGTAGATGACTGGCTGTAAACCGCACGCAGGAATCTCGATTTATTATACAGGTCTTCAAACTTCAGTTCCCCGTTGATCGTTTTGGTTTGCGTGTTAGCCAGTATATTACCCTGTTCACGGGCCAGCAGCGAAGCGGCTAACCAGTTGTACTTGGTATTATAAGTAGCCCGCAGCGTGGTCCAGCTCAGCAGGGGAATCTTACTGGTGGGTACATTATAAGATACCGTCAGGTCCTGGCGATACTGCGTATTACGTCCGCCTTTGAACAGATTCTCACGGATACTGTCTTTCTTCAGTTTGCTGTCAATACGGCCAATGGGTTCATCCACGCGTGCATTGTTCACAGCCTGGAAGTCGATTGAAATGGACTGTGTCAGGTTCCATTGCAGTATATAATACCTGTCGAACGTAAAGAACTTATTGTAAGTCTCAGGGATCTTATACGGACCGCCGCCGATATTCCTTGGCCTTGTGGCACCAAACTGGCGGAACAGGTCAGCCCTGAATGCAATCTGAGAAGGAGCCGGTGTGAAATTGAAATCACGGATCAGCGCCAGCCAGGGCGAACGGGATTTAAATAATTTTTTGAAAGGCATAAGCGGTTTCACCTGCGGCGAATAAGAATAACCAATCGCCCCGCGTGTCCTGCGCATCTCATCATTTTCCACCATCGGGTTATGACTCAGGATCTGTATATACGAATAGTTGAAATCAAAATTGGTCACACTCCAGATCTTCGGTCTCTTCCCATCCACTTTCAGTTTCTTCACATTGGTCAGGTTGAACGTCTTGATCGTGGTTACATCCTGTGCATCATTGCGGATAGAATCTTTTGCGGCTCCGGACGTAGCATCCAGCTTATCTTTTAATTTAATATCGAGATCGTATGGATCGTATTTGGGATCACTCTTCGTCTGGCTGATACCCATGTACACCGGAATCTGGATACCCAGTTTTTTAGGCAGCAGTTTACCGGCTTCTATGGTTGCAGAGGCATCCAGTGTTACCACATCTTTCCGGCTGCGGTCGTTCACCCTTTGTTCCAGCGGTGCGAAACCTGCTTTGCGGATGGTACCGGATAAATTAATCATACCCAGATCAGCCAGTTTGATATCCGTCCTGGCGATGGCAGCCCATCCGCCTTCTTCATTCATGTGTGATAAACGAAGCTCATTGTACCAGATTTCTGTACAGGCGCTTTCGACATTTTTATTCTCCACACCTAATAAGATACCATGTACTTCACCCAGGTTGGGGTTACCAATCACCGCATATTTTTTCCCGCCGGCCAGTGTTTCACTGAAATAAACAGATGGCGAAATACCCTGTTTGTTCCTGCGGAATTTCAGGTCCACCAGGTCCTGTATATTGAAATCAAGGTTATTTGCTTCGGGCCAGATCTTTAATGAATCGGTGGCACCAAAGGGACTCATCTTCAGCGGTATCCTTACTTCATAATAGTTACCGGAGAAATCATTACCGATACGGATTACAGCATCCAGGTCATCATCCTGCAGGGGCAGTGCGTTCTGTACTGACTCTGCGTGGATGAACATCGACATCTTGCCATACTGTGTCAGGTCGAGGTTCATGGTTTTGAAAATACCACGGGCCTCATGCTGCGGCAGCTGGCAGACCTGCATGCTGAGTGACTGCTCATTCAGGAAAAGCGGTACGTTATTATTACTGAGCTGCTGCTGCCTTTCAATGCCGGGAGGAATCCGGTAAGGAATCGGCTGGCGGAGATCATTCTCTTCGATATTTACAGCCAGGGTGTTTACGGTTGTCGGGTCAGGTGCCGGTAAATTGGTGAACTGACCGGTTGTATCAATATTGTTCCTGAATTTCCTCCACTGGTTGCGCACCAGTTCCAGTTTACCAAAACGCATTACCACAGAATCATCAAAGTTGGTGGCATACATCCTGATAAAACGGATGGATTTGAAATCGGGGATATTACCCACTTTCTGCTGGTACTGGTCAACCGGGATACGGAAGAGGTACCAGGTTTCAGGACGGGTTGTGTTGTTGGCCAGGTTTACATTCACCACCCTTTTATCCGTGATATAATTTGAACCCACAGGCATATTCGGCTGTATGTCCACTTTATACTGGAAATACTCTTCCACTTCGTTCATGGTATTATCCCGGTTCAGCTCTTCTGCATCGGGATACTGTGTGAAGGCATTTACGAAATTGGAACTGTTATTTGAAATGGGTGAGTTACCATGCGGGTTGTTGATGTCTTTATAACGTGCCAGGATACCTGCATTTGATTGCTCATAAAATGCATCACGGTAAGGTTTGAAGTTATCGGCAGAAGGATCGGTGGACGCGCGCTGGTAAACCAGTGAACCCGGACCGAATGTGGTACGCAGGCTGGTCAGGTAAGGCGCGAACTTGGAAACTTCTGCAGTATCGGTTAAACCATCAAATCCCACATCCTGGAATTCACGGTCGGTGGGTTCATTGCTGAACGCATTGGTAATTTGCTGCGGATTGGAAGGTACGCGGCCCCATACCGTGCTGTTGTCAACCGGCGAATTAATCGTTGGCGTAGGTAATCCGTTCTCGTATTCACGTTTACCGTCTCTCAGCACATCTTCAGAAATATTACCGAGGTTGAAATACAGCTGGCCACCGTTGGGGTTGGATGTATTTTTAATAAACGGATCCTGTAACCAGAATTCGATGTATTCAATATTACCTGTTTCGAAATCGGTCTGGTCAATATTACGCATCAAACCGCCCCATGATCTTTTGGGATCAAGTAAACGCCCATTCGTATTGATCTTCGTTGGATCAGCCTGGAAATTATACGGACCTCTTTCTTTGGGATAGAAGGCGATATCAAAAGTGGTGAGTAATCCTTCACCAAGCTGTGTGCTGCGTTTCGGGAAAATTTCTTTCTGGTAAACCTGGCGCACTTCCGGTTTGGATAATTCCTCCAGGTCGTTGCGCAACGGGTTATTTGAATTCCTTTTCTCCTGCAGGATCGGTTCAATCTGGTACCAGGCTGTTTTAGCACGGCCGTATCCGCTGCGGAGATCATTATTAAATGCAGACTCAGGGAATAAACCATTGCCCTGGGGAATGGAAGCGAGTGTCCAGCTGGTTAACGGGAAACGGAGATCCAGTCCGGAGCGGGTTCCTTCAAAATCATCAATATATACCTGGCCTTCATTGCCCTTTCCGATTTGTTTGGCGTGGCCGGGATCGAGCACAGCTACCTCTGCATAAGAAGAGATGGTTGACATCTCACGGGTGGAATAGAAAGGCAGTTTATCGAGCCATTTGGTTAACCGGGGTAAATTATTGCGGTAATCCAGGTCAGCACCGTACATGCGGTTCTTGATAGGATCTTCACCGTAAGATTGTTTGATAAAGAAAGGCCTTTCGCCCAGGCTCACCATCGTGGCACCCAGTGATAATTTTTTACTGGCGATGTAATCAATCCGAACGCCCATGAAACTTTTCTGCTGCAATCCGAAGGCACCCTGGTTTTCAAACTGGATATTTACCGGAACACCTGATTGCAAGATCGCAGAATTGGTTACACGCAGCGTACCGAGATCATAATTGATTTCATAATCCACATTCTCCTGCAGGGTCTGTCCGTTGGCAGTAACCGTTACTGATCCGCGGGGGATATTATAACCTAACTGGTATTCACCGCTGCCGGATGTACCATTCATACCGTTCATGCCATTCATACCATTAGCACCGGCCATACCATTCACCCCTACTCCACTTTGCGGTGTGCCGCTGGATTTGGATTTACCGGTAATCTTAAACCGGTTCAGGTTGGCATAGTTCTGCGCAATCGCCTTAATGGTATCATACAATGGATAATACAGATACTTGTCCCGCTTTAGCTGGGTATCATATATATAATCCATGTCGTGCCCGAACGGTTCGAGCACAGGGAATATAATCCGGCTTTGCGTTGAAATCACCGTATACCCCTCCACAAAGTCAAACATACCATCAGGCTGCGGGTCATTCTGGTTATTCAACCGGTCGAGGTTAACGAGCGAAATAATGGGAGCACCCTGTAAAGAAGCGATCACATCATTTGGCGGCATGTATCTTTTTTCACCGAGACTGGGCTCTTCGTATTTTACATCGAGCTGGAAATCCTGGCGTTCAAGCTGGCCATAACCTACAGAATATACGTTCTTCATCATCAGGTCCCAGATCGGAAGATTGGTACGCTGTGATGTTGCTTTCAATAATTTCAGGCAGAGTACCCGCTGGGTAGTACCGGTCGTATCAGGCGGTACATCCTGTGAAAACTCACCCACCTGGAATACACGGCCGTTATAGGTGTACTGGTAAGCCACACCTAATACTTCATCCGGCATCAGCGGCTGGTTCAGTGAAATGAAACCTACCTGGGGATTCATGAAATAATCAACATTCTGCTGCAGTTTCCGTGCAAATGTTTTTTCAAAATCCTGAACCGGTGATAACAGGAAACCGGGACCGGTCAGCACACTTTGTACCTGTGTTGAATTCCTGGCGTTCGGGTTATTGCGGAGCAGGTCATACAAACCATTGGCACCGTTGAAAGGTTTCTGGTCTGTGTTACCATTGGGGAAAGGATGGAAAGGATTGGTTTCACCCAGGTCCATCAGCGCAACCACATCACGCGTATCGGTAGTGGCACCATTGCGGTTAGTAACCCACACTTCCATTCTCAGGATCTGTACCGGTGAATTCACAACCGGCAATTGTTTCATTGCCTTGTTATAATTCGTGCGGAAATATTGTGCTACGAGGAAGTGCCTGTTCTCATCATACTCATCCGCTTTTAACTGGAATGTCTGTGATGCACTTCCGCCCTGCAAACCGAGTGTTTGTTTTTGGGATTGCTGCGTGGCTATAACGGTTGTGATAAACAATTTTCCAAACTGCAGCTGTGTTTTCACACCGAATAATGACTGCGCCCCGGGAATCAGTGTTCCGCGGGAAGAGAAGCTGGTGTTACCCGCCTGGAATTGTTTCAGGATCTCATCATCCTTGCCATGATAATCCAGCTTGAGCTGGTTTTCATAGTTAAAATTCGCAAGGGTATTGAAGTTGATTGGCAGTTTCAGTTTATCCCCGATGCTGGCATCCACCTGCAACTGGGTATTCATGTTGAAATCAAGACCGCCATTGCGCCTGGCCCTTTCAGGAAGGGTGGGATTTTTCAGGTTCTGTCCCTGGTAACCCAATAACAGGTCCACGTTACCGGAAGGTTTGATATCCACTTTCCCGGAACCCATGATCCGGTTAAACCAGTCGGCAGAAACTTTGAATTTGGGTTTATACAGCCGGCGGTTCATGTTAGCCAGCAGGGCTGCCCGTTTGCGGAAATATTCTTCTTCGTCTTTCTTTCCCTGGAGTCTTAAAAATTCTTCCATGGAATAAGAGGTCGGAGTGCGGTAATACCGGTTCCCGATCTTTTCCACGATATAATACTGTTTGGTTTTGGGATCGTATTCAACGGTCCTTTTGATAAAGGACGTATCCCTGAAATCAAATGTATTGCGGTTGGGGTTTGAGTAGGGGTCGCCGTAACGTTCAGTTAATGGATAACGGGTGGTATCGGCGGGGTTCGGGTAATATCCTGCGCGGGCCGGGGCACCGGCCATCAGCACGAGTGAAAACAGTACGATTGTACGGAGGATATGAGCAGTCTTCGGGTTCAATGTTTTTTCTCCAAATCAATTAGTTCCTGAAAATAGTGGCTTAACTACAGGTTACGGAGTGCTTTTTTAATCAGTTCCTCAACGGATATGCCGGGATGGGATGCCAGGGTCTTTTCCAATGCCTGTGCAGCTGCTTGTCTGTTGATTCCCAGCGCCGTCAGTGCATTTAACGCATCTTGCTGCAAAGTATTGTTTTTCAGGGCTGAAATATTTGAATCCGGCCCTTTTTTCTCCAGCTTATCCCGCAGCTCCAAAACCAGCCTTTCGGCCGTTTTTTTACCGATTCCTTTTATACCCTCCAGGGTCCTGCTGTCACCCTGTACGATGGCCTGAGCCAACTCGCTGGGTTTCATATATGACAACATCACCCGGGCAGTTGATGCACCCACCCCTGAAACACTCAGCAGCAGCAGGAACATCTCCTTTTCCGCCTGGTCAGCAAACCCATACAAAATATGGGCATCTTCCCGGATCAGGAGGGCTGTAAACAGGGTCCCCCGGTCCAGAGATTGTATGGCAGAATAGGTATTCAGGCTGATTTGTACGTCATAACCCACGCCATTTACGTCAACTTGTAAAGAAGAAGGGGTTTTGTGTACAAATTCACCTCTCAGAAAAGCGATCATGTCTGCGAAAATAGGGAAATTGACCTGAACATATAAACAGTATATTCGTGCCCAATAATTTCAGATTCAGACCCAAATGAGCAATAAAATCACCGCAGCCATCACATCAGTCGCTGGCTATGTTCCCGAAGACAAACTGACAAATTTCGACCTCGAGAAAATGGTAGATACCAACGACGAGTGGATCAGGACCCGTACGGGCGTTGAAGAACGCAGGATCCTGAAGGGCGATGGCCTCGCCACCTCGGATATGGTGGTGCCTGCCGTCAGGTCACTTTGTGAAAAAAGAGGGATCAGCCCGGAAGACATTGATTGCCTGATTGTAGGCACAGTGACTCCGGATATGGTGTTCCCTTCCACGGCCAACATTGCCTGCGATAAACTGGGTGCAAAAAATGCCTGGGGGTTTGACCTGGCAGCCGCCTGTTCCGGTTTCTTATATTCCTTAACGGTAGGTGCCAGCCTGATTGAAAGCGGTCGGTATAAAAAAGTAGTGGTTTGCGGGGCTGATAAAATGAGTGCCATTGTTGACTACCAGGACCGGGCCACCTGTATCATTTTCGGGGATGGTGCCGGCGCTGTTTTGCTGGAACCCAACACAGATGGTTATGGGGTGCTTGACAGTATCCTGAGAAGTGATGGCAGTGGCGCCAATTACCTGCACATGAAAGCGGGTGGTTCTAAAAAACCTGCTTCGGTTGAAACGGTGATGGCCCGCGAGCATTTTGCTTACCAGGAAGGACAGGCTGTTTTCAAATTCGCGGTGAAAGGCATGGCTGATGTAAGTGCTGAATTACTGGAGAAAAATAATCTGACCGGAGATGATATCGCCTGGCTGGTTCCTCACCAGGCCAACCTGCGCATCATTGATGCTACGGCAAACCGCATGGGTTTGACGAAGGAAAAGGTGATGATCAACATCCAGAAATACGGCAACACAACTGCCGGTACTATTCCGCTTTGTTTGTGGGAATGGGAAGACAAGCTGAAGAAAGGGGATAATGTAGTGTTATCTGCTTTTGGGGGCGGGTTTACCTGGGGCGCGACCTTAATCAAGTGGGGATATTAAATTCTTTAACCACAAAGCACACAAAGAAATAACAAAGTGCACAAAGAATTCAGCTAAGCATTACAAGCTTTGCTATTCTTTAAGAGAATCTAAATAATTGTACTCTCTTTGTGAACCTTGTTGAAACTTTGTGCCCTTTGTGGTAAAAAATAAATTTATCTATTTCTTGTTCCTGCAAAAAACCACAAAGTCCGTTTGCGGCAGTTTCCCCACTCCCAACTGATGTAACATCGTTATCAGCTGCCCCCGGTGGTAAGTACCATGGTTAAACACATGCAGCATCATCTGGTACAGCGGCTGTTTAAATTGTTCCTTGTGTGCGTTGGTGTACATGAATACATGATCAAAGGAGTGATCGCTGGCATTGGAAATCCATTCCTCCCAGAGTCTGGATTGTTGTTGTAAGCCTTTTACAACATCTGCCGTATTACCGGTAAAATTTTCGCTGGGGCGCTGGATGCGTTCCTGGAGTTTCATCCGCTGCCACCAGGCGCTCTCGGCATCCCACATGTGCAGTAAAGTCGTGTGCAGGCTGGCGAAACTGCTTTTCACTTCCTCCACCTGTTTTTCGGGAGGGAGAGATAAAATCAGGTCGGTCAGTTTTTGTGTGGCCCAGATATTATAGGCGGCCAGTTCTTTCAGGATTTCCTTCATTTCAGCGTTTCAGTTTTCTGCATGATTGGAATTAAAAGGATATTTGCAGTGTTCCTGTCAAAATAAAATTCTTTCATCCATATGTCAGCGAATAGTTTTCCACCGAAAAAACCGGTCCTTACCGGATGGAGCTCACAGGCCGTTCATGGCGGGCACCGCCAGGACCCGATGTACGCGCACCTGGTTCCCATTTATGCCAGCAGCACTTTTGTATTCGATAATGCCGAACAAGGCATGCGGAGATTCAGTGGCCAGGAAGAAGGTTATATCTATGGCCGCTGGGGCAATCCCACATTTACAGAAGCAGAAGAAAAAATTGCCGGACTGGAAACATTCGGCCTGGATATGGAAGTCAAAGGAATCCTGCATGCTTCAGGGATGGCAGCTATATCAACTTTATTACTGTCAACACTCCGTCCCGGCGATAAAGTGCTGAGTCATTTTTCCCTCTATGGCGGCACGGATGGTTTCCTTACCCAACTCCTGCCCCAATTGGGTATTGATGCGGTGATCACCGACCTGCGCGATCTTGATAATGCAGAGGACTGCATGAAAAAAGACCCGGCTATTAAAATGCTTTACCTGGAAACGCCGGCAAATCCCACGATACAATGTGTGGACCTTGAATCACTGACGGCACTGGCCAGGCATTATAATTTAATCACGGCCTGCGACAATACATTTGCCACACCTTACCTGCAGCAGCCTTTTAAATACGGAACTGATTATGTGGTGCATTCAACCACCAAATTCCTGAATGGCCATGGTACTGCAATTGGTGGCATCTTACTCGGAAAGGATATGGAGAAGATGCAAACGGTACAAACAAAAACGCATCGCTTACTCGGTGGCAATGCCAATCCCTTTGATGCATTCCTGCTCATACAGGGAATGAAAACGCTTGAGTTGCGCATGGATCGCCATTGCCGCAATGCGATGGATGTTGCCAATTTCCTCAATAGTCATTCCGCGGTAGCTCACGTAAATTATACCGGCCTGCCCAATCATCCCGATTATGAAGTAGCGGCCAAACAAATGCGTCACCCCGGTGCGATGCTGAGCTTTGAATTAAAAGGTGGTTTACAGGGCGGCATTGATTTCATGAACAAACTGCAGATGTGTGTGCGCACCGTTTCATTGGGCACCTGCGATACGCTGCTCTCCCATCCGGCATCTATGACACATTACAGTGTGCCGAAAGCAGAGCGGGAGAAATATGGAATTACGGAGGGGTTGATACGAATGAATGTGGGGATTGAGAATGTGGAGGATATAGTTAACGATTTGGAACAAGCTTTGGCTGGTATTTAACCACAAAGAGCACAAAGAAATACAATAAGTTCACAATGTCTTTATCTTAGTGTTCTTTGTGTATTCCTTTGTGGCCTTTGTGGTAAAAATTTTTTTTCAAAAATGGAAATAAAAATCAGAAGAGCACTCCCCGCCGATTGCCCCCGCTTACTCGAACTCGTCCACGAACTGGCCGTTTATGAAAAAGCCCCCGACGAAGTAACCGTAACACTCGATCACTTCACACAAAGTGGTTTTGGTCCCAATCCGGTATGGTGGGCTTTTGTTGCAGAGGTTGACGGCATCATTGCCGGCTTTGCTTTATACTATATCCGTTATTCAACCTGGAAGGGACAGGCCATGTACCTGGAAGACATCCTGGTTACTGAATCCATGCGCGGGAATAAGATTGGCGCTAAATTATTTGACCGGCTGATTGAAGAAGCGAAAGAGAAAAAATTCAACCGGATTATATGGCAGGTGCTGGAATGGAATGAACCAGCGATTAATTTCTATAAAAAATACAATGCGGAATTTGACCCGGAATGGGTGAATTGTTCAATCTGGATTTAACTCAGCTGACCGATTCAGCTTCCACCGTTTTATTGATTTTCAGAATCAAACCCTGTAATACTTTACCGGGACCTGCTTCCACAAACCGCGATGCACCATCTGCGATCATCGCTTCCACACTTTGGGTCCAGCGTACGGCACCGGTTAACTGGTCAATCAGGTTTTGTTTGATTTCATCTTTATCCATAACAGCTTTGGCTACCACATTCTGGTAAACCGCGCAGGTAGGACTGTGGAATTTAGTGGCTTCAATGGCGGCCTGTAATTCTTCACGGGCGGGAGCCATTAAAGGAGAATGGAAAGCACCTCCAACAGGTAATACCAGGGCTCTTTTGGCACCGGCCGCTTTCATTCTTTCACAGGCAATATCAATACCTTGTTTTGTGCCGCTGATCACCAGCTGGCCCGGACAATTATAATTAGCCGGTACTACTACTTCACCGGTTTCTGCAGTTACTTCTTTACAGATCGCTTCCACTTTATCATCCGCCAGGTTGAGAACCGCGGCCATAGTGGAAGGCGTTACATCGCAGGCTTTCTGCATGGCGCGTGCGCGTACAGAAACCAGCAAAATCGCATCATCAAAACTGAGTGTGCCGTTGGCAACCAGTGCTGAAAATTCGCCGAGTGAATGACCTGCCACCATATCGGGTGAGGCATTTTCAATCGTGCGGTAAGCAATAACGGAATGCAGGAAAACGGCAGGTTGGGTTACGTTGGTCTGTTTCAGGTCCTCTTCTGTTCCATTGAACATGATATCAGAAATCCGGAAACCCAGCACCTCATTCGCCTGTTCAAACAATTTCTTGGCAAAAGCGCTGTTATCGTAATGCGCCTTTCCCATACCCGGAAACTGGGAACCCTGACCTGGAAATACAAAACCTTGTTTCATAATCTATTATTTACCCCCCACCCCAAAAAAAAAGCCTGATTGAATGGCAATCAAACTTTCGGCTGTAAATATACGGTTTAATCCTTTAATCGAGCTTGTGACTGATGAGCTTCATGAATTCACTGCGAGTACTGTTTTTCTGGAATTCACCATCAAATGCAGAAGTAGTTGTAACTGAATTCTGCTTTTGTACACCACGCATCATCATACATAAGTGCTTGGCTTCTATGACAACTGCCACTCCTACCGGGTTCAGTGTTTCTTTAATAGCCTCCATGATCTGAACGGTCAGTCTTTCCTGCACCTGCAAACGCCTGGCATATACATCCACTACCCTGGCCACTTTGCTTAAACCGGTGATCCATCCATTGGGAATATAGGCCACATGTGCTTTGCCAAAAAATGGCAACATGTGGTGTTCGCACATACTGTACACTTCAATATCCTTCACGACTATCATTTCACTGACCGGTTCGTGGAATTTGGCAGAATTGATAATCGCTTTTGCATCCAGCTCATAACCCTGGGTTAAATACTGCATGGCTTTTGCCAGACGCTCTGGTGTTTTCAGCAATCCTTCCCTGCCGGAATCTTCACCAATCAAATCAAGGATTCCCTTGTAATGCCCCATGAGTCCCGATGTGGCAGCCTCGTCGTAATGTTCTGTCTTTTTATAAGCCATGTTGCAGGTTTAAGAATGAGATTTTTATTCAGGTAAGTAAGCAGGATATTCCACAAAATTCCGCGGTGTTTCATATAAACGGATTTGCAAATCCAGTTTCTTGTCAATATGCGGCCGCAGTAAATTAAAAATCACAATGGCAATATTCTCTGCTGTTGGATTCAGGTTTTTAAATTCTTCCGTATCCAGGTTCAGGTTCTTGTGATCAAAACGGGCATGAACTTCACGCATCACCAGATCACTCAGTATTTTCAAATCAATCACATAACCGGTTTCTTTATCCGGTTTACCAACCACTTTCACATCGAGCTCATAATTATGGCCATGATAATGCGGCAATGCACATTTGCCGAATACTTTGTCATTCGTTGCATCATCCCAGTCCGGATTGAACAGGCGATGTGCTGCATTGAAATGCTCCCGGCGGAAAACAGCCACTTTTTTGCTCATCTTATATAATACAATTTAAAAAGAATTAAGTTCGGCTCAGACGCCGCCATAATATTCAACAGAAATCCTGGGTGTTTCCCAGAGTTTAATACAATGCAGCTGTGCACAGGCCGGCAGGCGGTTAACCAGCTGGTCCCAGATAGCGATCGCCAGGTTCTCAATACTGCACATTTTATCTTTCATAAAATCCACATCAATATTGAGGTTCCGGTGATCAAGCTTTTCAGTAACATGCTCACGGATCAGCAGGCTGAGCTTTTTCACATCCATGATAAAGCCCGTTTCCGGATCAGGATTGCCTTTAATCGTAACCAGTAATTCGAAATTATGACCATGCCAGTTGGCATTGGCGCATTTGCCGAATACTTCGTCATTTTTTTCAGGAGACCAGGCGGGGTTGTATAATTTGTGCGCGGCGTTAAAATGTTCCGCTCTTGTTAAGTAAACCATGCTTCACTTATAATTATGTTTCCTCACAGCAATTGGGCGGAGGAAGCGGCAAAGTTAAGAGAATTGGCGGCCTTTATTCTGCTTTAAATGATTTAATTTGCTGTCTATGAAAGTGCTGGTAGTATCTGCCACAGCTTTGGAAATCAAGCCCTTTATACAGTCACTCGGCACTAAAAGGGAAAATATTTCCATCCTCGTAACCGGTGTTGGTCTTACCGCCACCACCTACAGCCTTACCCGCCAGTTTGCGCTCTTCAAACCCGACCTCGCGATCCAGGCCGGTATCGGTGGTTGTTTTGATACAACTGTTCCTTTGGGTGCTGTTTTCGCCATTCAAAAAGATATCATTGCAGATGAAGGGGTCACTGAAAAAGGCGTGCTGCAAACCATGGCGGACTTGAAACTGGTATCACCCAACCGCTTCCCCTATAAAAACGGATGGCTGGTCAACAACAGCGGCGGTTTAAAACAAACAAAGCTCAAAAAAGCAACTGCTGTTTCTGTCAATACCATTTCACACAACCAAAAAACGATCCGTCAATACCGGGAAAAATTCAATCCGGTTGTTGAATCCATGGAAGGCGCCGCATTCCACTATGTATGCCTCATGGAAAAAATACCTTTCCTGCAAATCCGGAGTACCAGCAATTATGCCGGCGTACGTAATAAAAAACAATGGAACTTACCTGCAGCCATTCAAAACCTGAACCAGGCGCTGGAAGAACTGTTATATAAATAATGAAACTGACAATTGGTTTTTCACCCTGTCCCAACGACACCTTTATTTTTGATGCCCTCATCAACGGCAAAATCAATACGGGTGATTTTACTTTCGAAGCAGTACTTGAAGATGTGGAAACACTCAATGCCATGGCACAGGAAGGGAAACTGGATATTACCAAACTCAGCTTTCCGGCATTTTTCCGCGCCAGTAACCTCTATACATTATTAGACGCAGGCAGTGCCCTGGGAAAAGGTGTTGGCCCTTTACTCGTTTCAAAAGAAGACAAACCCGAATACGATATTGACAACAGTAGCATCGCTATACCGGGTGTACTGACTACAGCAAATCTCTTACTCAGTTTTGCAAGACCGCATGCGAAAAATAAAATCCCCATGATTTTTTCTTCCATTGAAGATGCGGTGGTTAACGGGGAAACTGATCTCGGCTTAATCATCCATGAAAACAGGTTTACCTACCGCGATAAAGGTTTATTCAAAGTGATGGATATGGGTGAATACTGGGAATCACACATGAAACTGCCGATCCCGCTCGGTGGTATTGCCGGTGCCAAACGACTCGGTCATGATACCAACAAAGCTGTAAGCCGGCTGGTCAGGCAAAGCCTTGAATATGCATTCGCCAATTACCCGCTGATAACTGATTATGTAAAAGTCCACTCACAGGCCATGCAGGAAAACGTGATGCGCAAGCATATTGATCTCTATGTAAATAATTACAGTCTTGATCTGGGCGCCGATGGCCGCAATGCCATTGCAGTTTTAGCTGATGTGTACTCCAATATCAGCTGTGCTGCTCCAGTAAAAAAAGAAGATTTATTTCTTTAATGCCACGGCGTATGTGTCCAGGCACCTTTTTCTCGCCATTTCATGATTCACGATGGGTTGCGGATACGTGAGCTCCTCCCATTCAGGAACCCATTTGCGGATATAATTCAGATCAGGATCGAATTTCTGTGTCTGCAGGTATGGATTAAACACCCTGAAATAAGGTGCCGCATCACAACCGGAACCCGCTGCCCACTGCCAGCCACCGTTATTGGCGGCTAAATCATAGTCCAGCAGTTTTTCCGCGAAATATGCTTCACCCAAACGCCAGTCGCATAATAAATGTTTGGTGAAAAAAGACGCCACGATCATCCGCACGCGGTTATGCATAAACCCGGTTGTATTCAGTTCACGCATGCCGGCATCCACAATCGGATAACCGGTGTTGCCTTCATACCAGGCTTTTAATTCACGGGGATCATTGCGCCAGCGGATCTGGTCATACGCCGGCTTGAACGAATGCCCGGCCACCTGCGGAAAATGCCAGAGTATCATATGATAAAAATCCCGCCAGATCAGTTCATTCAAAAATGTTTCATTGATGGCACCCGCTTCACGCGCCAGGTTCCGGATGCTGATCGTTCCAAAACGCAGATGCACACTCAACCGGGATGTGCCTGCTATACCCGGAATATTCCGTTGCGCTGCGTAATTCCGGATAATATCTTTTTGCCACGCAGACGAAGGAAATGCCATCCCGCGGGGTGAAAATCCCATGTCATCCAGTCTGATCACCGGTAATGGTACCGTCCGGAAAAACCGGTCAAACATTTTTTCTGCCGGATAAGCCTGCAGGTAAAACGCATTCAATTTGGCTTTCCATTTCCGTGAATAAGGCGTAAATACCGTATATGGCTTGCCATCATCTTTAATCACTTCGTCTTTTTCAAAAACCACCTGGTCTTTATAGGTATGGAACGCGATGCCTTTTGACTGCAGCCAGTCACCAACTGATTTATCACGCTGTATGGCGTACGGTTCATAATCATGATTGGTGAACACCTGCTTTACCTCATACTGCTGTAACAGTGAATCAAACATTTCCTGGGGTGTACCATAATACATATATAAGGAAGAGCCGATTTCTTCCAGTTTCGACTTAATTGTCATCAAAGCCCCGTGTATAAATTCCACCCGCCGGTCCTGTTTGTCCTGCAGGTCATCGAGGATATTCCGGTCGAACACAAAAACAGGTAATACCGGCACACCGCTTTGGAGGGCATGGTATAATGCTGCCTGGTCTTCCAGCCGGAGGTCACGGCGCAGCCAGCAGATATGTACAACAGGGCGCATGCGGAAACAACAAGATCAGGAGAAAATTGTTTGAACCAGCGTGCGTGAAATGTGGGATGAAATCTCGGAAGGGTAAGTATGTTCACCGAAGCGACCCACCCAGCGGATACCCCGGATGGCATTGGTGAGGAAAATCTCCACCGCATTGTCCAAATCACCGGGTGAAAGGGTTTGTTCTTCCACCGTAAAACCGGCTTCCGGTAAATGATCCAGCAGGTAACGGCGCATCACACCGGCCACACATCCGTCGGCAACGGGCGGTGTGCAGATGATGCCATTCTTCACAATAAAAATATTGGCGATGGTGCTGTCGGCCACCCGGCCGGCCGGATTTAACACCAGCGCATCATTCCATTTTTGTCCGGTAGCATAAGTCGCTGCCATGGAATACAACAGGAAGTCTGCCGATTTCAATCCCGAAAAAATACCGGGCTTCTTGGTTTCATCCGGATAAATACCAAGGAGCAATCCATTATTATTGAAAGAACCCTGCTCTGCTGTCAGCGGCCAGGTTTCAATGACATACTGAAGTTTCCGGTCGCCATCGTATAAACCACCATTGCCGGGGAAAATAGAAAACCGCACACGGGCTGGTTTTGTGCCATGGTTTTTTACACAGAGGCGGATGATTTCTTCATGTATTTTTTCCCTGTCGAGATGGGCGGGCAGCTGGTATTTCAGCACATCCATGCCCGCTAACAGGCGGTCGAGATGGTATTCAATCAGCGGGAGGAATTTGCCGGTCCAGCGGATGGTTTCAAATAAACCGTTTCCATAGCGGTAAGCGCGGTTTGCGGCAGTAAGTACTGGTGTATCTGCATCATGCAGTTTACCATTCACGCAGATCCTGTTCATGTAACAAAGTAAAACAAAAAAGCCATCCGCCGGAACCGTGGCCCCGTGGATGGCATTATTATATTATAATGATCTGCTGTATCAGGCTTGTTCTACCAATCCGGCTTTCACCGCGTACATCACCAGGCCGGCCATAGATTTGGTTCCGGTTTTGGTTTTGAGTTTATCGCGGATTGCTTCAACAGTACGCGGGCTGAGGTCAACGATATCAGCGATCTCCTTGGTGCTCTTTTCATCGCACATCAGTTTGAGGATCGTGATTTCTTTTTCAGTCAGCTGTACATCCTGTGGAGCAGAAGATTCCGTTGTACGTTTTGTACGCAGGCCGCTGAGCAGGGCTTTATTCGTAAGCTCGTTGAAATAAAAATCATTCTGGTACACGCCACGGATTGCTTCATAGATCATTTCAGAACCAGACTCTTTTGTTAAGTAAGAGTTGGCACCGATTTCCATCATCTTGGAGATAACAGAATGATCATTATGCATAGAGAGCATGATGACTTTTACGTTCGGGTACAGTTTCTTGATTTCAGGCAATGTGGTCAGACCATCCATGATAGGCATCTGGATATCCAGCAATACCACATCAGGTTGTATGTGACGGAGCAGGTTGAGTAATTGCATACCGTTTTCGGCTTCCGCAACCATCTGAATATCTTTACGTGCAGAGAGGGAAGTTTTAACTCCGGTGCGGAAAAGGGCATGGTCGTCAGCAATAGCGACTTTAATTACAGCAGTAGAATCAGGATTTTTCATAGTTCTAATTTTGAAATAATTGGATTTGGTAAAATTCTGAGTGCAAGTTGGAAAATTCCTGCAACATATACCATAGTAGAAGTACTTGATTTAAAAATTGCGGAATCTACCGCTTTAAGAGTTTACCCGGATGTTTACGATAAGGGTATTCGTGATTTTACGATCAGATGCGTAAATACCGAGCATTTGAAATAGGGCAGTTATGCTCTTGTTAACATACTGATGTGGATATATTTTTGCTTCAGAAAGTTGATTGACATAATGATTCTGCCGACTCCTACTCATCCAATGTCCATAACCGTCCAGAAATTATTTCCAATCCTCTGAAAGACCCGGCGATTTTCGTTCATCAGTCAACTTTCTCTTTTTCTCTTTCGGTTCCACCGGCAGTGAAAAAATAAAACCAGATCAACCCGTTTTTAAAGTTCACACCGGTAAAAGTTCCGGTCCATGAAACCAAAAATTTTTCTCTTTCATAACAGTAACGTTAACCCTGGTCCTCATAACGCCGGGGTTTTTTTATTTGATTACTTCATGGAGTAATTAAAAGTGAACTGGTAAACCGGGTTCCTGAATATTTCACCGGGCACATTAATATACTTATAGACCACCATTTTTACATTCAGCACGTTGCTGATGTCAATCCCCCATCCCGCTGACCAGGCTTTGCAAATTCCTTTCACGCCTTCAAAGTCAGCAAACTCATTCAGCGGGCCGTCGCTGGAATGTGATAATATATACCTCACAGAAAGCCAGCAAAGTCCTGTTGCATTGATATTTTTTTCCCAGGCCCCTGTCTGTATATATAATCCGGCCGCAGCTACAGTGTTCATGAAGTTTACCGGTCTTCCTGTTGAAGGATCACCGGGTTGCCCGGATTTATAACCCGTTAATAATCGTTCACCGAACTGGTAGGTAATCCCTGCACCACTGATCCTGCCTGCCGGGCGATGCAGCAGGTTTGTGCCCTGAATGGACAGGTTTATCAAACCACTCATCGGGTTGATGTAATGCGTTACCAGCTGGTCATTGATACGGGCAGCCATCGGGTTCTGCTGGTTCTGGAAATTGTTGGCGGAAACGCCGCTGTATAAACTGAGTGGTATCGAAAATTTTCCCGGTTCGCCAATATAAATACGTACCAGCCTGGCAGAAGCATTCACCTGCCCGGTCTGCATCACATCAATAAATCCCGCATTCAGGATTTCTGGTTTTACCAGCGAGCGGAGTGTATCACGTGAAAAAGGTTTGCGCGCAAAAGTATCCGGGGAGTATATCCACAGAACAAACAGCCACAATATCTCCGGCATCTTCATACTTCCCGTTTTCACTTTTTACTATCTGCAAAATTCACCCTACCCTTTTCCGTTTTGGCCTGAAGAACTCAAAGTAAACGGTCAGCAAAAAAATGGCCGCCGTAATAATAAGTGATCCCCATACTGATACGAGGTGCCAGGTTCTTGCATCATCCGGTGTATGCTGGTAGGCAGTCCATGAGGAAACAACTAAAAACCCGGCAACGATTACCATTGCTAATTTTCTGAAAAGCATAGTGTGTGTTTTTATGGTTTAAAAATTTCCGCAGTCCCGCTGGAACTGCGGAAATCAGATTGCCTGGTTAAACCAGCAGCTTAGCTTCCTGCATACCGGGTGAAACCAAGCAGTAATTATTGATTCCAGTCAGGATGCCGCCAATACCTCCCACTATTCCACCAATAACAGCGCCGGGAGGACCTCCGAGGTTTAAACCGACGTTGCCGCCTGATAAACCACCTGTAATCAATCCACCAATAATACCGAATGCACAACGCAGCCATTTGGGCAGGCCGGTAACGGATTGTACATTACCCTTCTGGTTAAAGAGTGCTTTTACATTACCACCATCCGGGTTTGTTTTCCGGATCAGTTCCTGCATGCTCAGGTCAACCAATGCCAGTGCCTTTTCTTCTTCCGCTGACAACTTACCGGCCAAAGCCATTTCCCGCAATGCATTCCTGATATCACTGGTATTAGTATATGCAGTGGCGATATTGTTCTTGATGGTCAGCAACTGGCTGGCAAACTGGTAACTGATACCGCCGGCCTGTTCTTTATCCGCAACAAACGCAGCCACTTCCTCGAGTGATTTCAGGCTGGAAGGATTTACATTATAATGTGAACAGAGATCATTGACAGATCCCGCCTTCCCGTCACTGGTATACTTAAAACCATCCTGGAACCCGGCCATAAAATCAGTAAACAATTTGTCACCGGTGTTTACAGACAAATGACCAGTCACATATTTATCATCCGTCTGGCCATACACCGCACAAACAGTCAGCCATCCCGTTACCATCGTCAAAATCAGCTTTTTCATTGTTATAATTTTAGAACCACACCTACTCTGTTTGGCGGTTTTCGGTATTCCCGCAACATCGGCCGATGATGATTCAAAACTACTATTGGGGACAGGCCTCTAACAAGTGTAAACAAACAGAAAACCCTGTTTTTATTCCCTTACAGGAATGGTTAATACACCAGCATAAGCTGTCTAAAAAACTGGAATTCAAAAATTTGGGGAGAAAACTACGGAAAGGGGAATTACCACGAACAGTGTTTTTCTTAGAAATTATGGGATTTTTCTCATGGCAGATTCAAGACAATCTTTTTACTTAGTCGAATAAATGAATAGCCTTCTTCAATATTGGAAACATGGATACTACACAGAAGTATTTCTTATTTTATGCATAATTATTGCAATAATAAGCTGTATAAAATATTTTAATAAGAGTAAAACTCATATATATTTTTCACTCTATTACGGAGCATGTTTTCATCTTTACTTTATCATAAACATCATCTACTATCTTGATCAAAAAGGGAAGCCCCACTTACTATTAACAGAAACAAGCAATACCCTATTCCAGTTGATTGAGCTATTTGTTTTTGCGAAATATTTATTCCTTCAAGGAATAATTTATCTCAAAGAAAAACATATTAACAGAATCATATACGCTTTTACCGTTTTTTCATCAATGTTTCTCCTATGGATATTTATGCCTACTACTGAAAAAAATGACATAAATAGATTTTCCTATTTTTTAACTGTATTAGAACAAATAATATTACTAGCCCTTACTTTGATTTATTTCTTAACACTTTTTAAAAGGCCGACACTTGTCAATCTTACAAAAACACCATCATTCTGGATATCTACGGTGCTATTATTCTACTGTCTGATTTCAATACCCTTCTTTACAGTCGCAAATGACATTTTGCCAATCAATGTTATTTTCTTTTCCGGCGTCTTTGCCTGTCATACAATATTCCTAGCCTTGCTAGTATTAACAACAACATTAGTATTTATATGGAAAAAACTACATCCGATATCATAATATTTGTCACAATTTCGACACTACTTGTTTTGCTAATGGCCGGATTCGTCATTACAATACTTTATCTATACCAAAAAAAACAAGCCCTACATCAAAAAGATCTTGAAATCGTGAAAGTTGACTTTGAAAAAAGCATGCTTAATACGAAGCTTGAAATACAAGAACAAACTTTTCAGAGCATTTCCCGTGAAATACATGACAACATTAACCTATCCCTTACTTTAGCAAAATTAAACTTAAACACTCTTAGCCTAAAAAACCTATCTGTAGCTTCTGAGAAAATTGCCTCAAGTATAGAATTTATAAGCAAAGCAATTAGGGATCTAAGTGACATTTCAAGAAGCATGAATTCTGAGGTAATTAACGAACAGGGCCTTATTAGAGCACTAGAATTTGAAACAGAAAATTAAAAGCTCTAAACTGGTTTAAGGTCGAAACAACAATCACTGGTAATCCAGTTTTCATGGATCCTCAAAAGAATTATTCATTTTCAGAATAGTTCAAGAAGCCTTTAATAACATTCTAAAACATGCACATGCATCAAGGATTCGACTACAGCTACATTATGAAAAAAGATATTGTTGACATATGGGTTGAAGACGATGGTGATGGATTTGACCAATCATTTATAAAAGGAAAAGATTCAAAAAAAATATCAGCTGGACTACTTAATATGCAGAAAAGAGCAGAACTTCTGAATGGCCATTACAGTTTAGAAAGTACTCCAGGCAAAGGAACCAAAATAAACATTTTAATCCCCTATTAAAGACATGAGTAACTTGAATCCAACTATTAAAGTAGCACTTGCAGATGACCATACTTTATTACGCACAGCCCTTGCTTCCCTGATCAACCAGTTCGAAGGTTGTGAAGTAATTATCCAGGCAAATCATGGTCAGGAACTGGTAGAAAAAATAAGAACAGGCCCGGCACCTGACCTGGTGCTACTCGACCTTAATATGCCCCTGATGGATGGCATGGAAACAGCCCATTACCTGCAGGAAAATTTCCCTGATATCCATGTGCCGATGCTGACCATGTATGATTCAGAAATGGCCCTGATCCGGCTGCTACAGGTAGGCGTGAAAGGATTCCTGAAAAAGGACATCCATCCGGATGAACTGGAATATGCCATCCGTTCTGTTATACAATCGGGCTTCTATTATTCACACAATGCCACCGGTAAACTCGTCAACCTGTTCCGCAAACAAACAGATGGCAGTATCAAACCATTGGAGAAACATATCCTGAATGAAACTGAAATCACTTTCCTTAAACTGGCCAGTTCTGAACTGACTTACAAGGAAATTGCCCAGCAAATCGGGCTGAATCCCAGGGCGGTGGATAACCTGCGTGATCAGTTATTCCAGAAGTTATCCATTAAAAGCAGGGTGGGTCTGGCGATGTATGCAATCCGCCACGGGCTGGTGATCGTGTAAATTTGCAGTTATGCTTTTACAGCTATGATATAAGCGCGGGGATCGCCGATAGTGAATTTTTTCCTTCCAGGTACACTGTATACTTCCTCCATAATCAACCCGGATTCCCGGAGGATGTCTTCCATTTCATTCAGCGAGAAAATATAATCAACGGCCGATTTATGCTCCTGGTTTCCATCCGGGGCAATCAGTGTTGTTTCTGATTCTATCCGGGTGGGATTGAATAATACCCGGCTGTCAGCAATGTATTTATAGTCTCCCTCCTGGCTCCAGCTTTTCTCACGATGGTTTTTCCAGACAATTTCTGCCAGTGACCAGGTATTGATAAAAACAAAGCCTCCCGGTTTGAGACTCCGGGCTACAGAGGACAGTATCTGTATATTATCTGCCCTGTCAAAAAAGTTAAGGTTATTCCCCATGCAGATTGCCGCATCAAATGAATGAGCAGGTTTAAAGTCAAGTACACTCATACAATGCACTTCTACAGGGAGGTTTTCCTGTTTTACGATACCGGCTATTTCATTTGTGTATGCTGAAAGGTTATCAACGGCAGTTACCTGAATTCCCTGACGGGATAGGGCCAGTGTATGTCTTCCGTAACCGCACATCAGGTCCAGGACAAGGCTGCCGGATAAAAGACTGAAACGGGAAATAATATAAGCAGTTTCTTTTGTAGTCAGTTCATCCGGGATCATGGAACGCCAGACATCTTTATAACTGCCATCAAAAAAAGTATCGTTTACATTTCCCATATCGGATGGTTTATTCAAGCAGTTTATTACGCATGGCATACATCACCAGGCCGGCAATGGTTTTGGCCCCGACTTTCTGCTTCATATTCTGGCGGATGGTTTCAATGGTCCGGGGGCTGAGGAAGACTTCTTTTGAAATTTCCTCGGTGGTCTTGTCTTCAGCAATCAGTTTCAGGATCTTGAGTTCCTTTTCTGAGAACTTCACCGGGTTGGGGTAAAACTGCCTGACTGATTTTTTATGCTGCAGTTTCAGGAGCACGGCTTTATTCACCAGGTCATTGAAATAGAAATCATCATTCATACAAGTCAGGATCGCCTGGTAAATTTCGTCCGGGTCAGTGGTTTTGGTGAGGTAGGCATTGGCGCCCATTTCCATCATCCTGGTGATCATCTCCTCATCGTCATACATGGTGAGCACGATAATCTTGAGGGCTTCATATTCTTTCCGGATCAGGCTGATGGCGTTGATGCCATCCACTTCCGGCATCCGGATATCCATCAGGATCACATCGGGTAATTTAAGCTGGAGTTTATGCTGCAGGTCCTTGCCGTCTTCGGCCTCCCAGATAATCTTGAGGTATTCCCGGTCTTTCAGGGCCATGCGGATACCATCCCTGAAAATCTTATGGTCATCGGCAATTGCTACCTTAATCTGCTGGGTACTCATGGATGATTGGTTTGAAGTTGATTTGGATTGATTTGCGTAAAACTACGCAATTTTTGATTCTCCGCCCATTTTACTGGTAATGAATGAATAGCCCGGATTTTATACTTAGAGTCCCAAGGGAAACAGATTTGACCCTCTTTGATAACAAAAACCAGCACTCGGGTAATTTTTCATGGGATTTACCGTAAAATTCCTATCCCGGCTGTATTCGGTTTTTAACCAGGTTCCTGTAACTGTTCCAACAGTGCATCGGAGAAATACGAGACGCATTGTGCTGATTGCCCGATTTTCATTGAACAAAACCAATAAAATGCGTAACAGTATGGCATCCGGCAATCAAGTAAATGATTTTTAATCTATTGCATTGAATTTTTCATACAAATTGCCATCAAACTATGTTTTATTTAAAAACTGGTAATCAGCTTATTAAAAAGACTGAATTTATCCACGGATGTTGATAACAATCCCTGAAAATGGGAAAACCCCAGGAAAATCTACGTTTTTATACCAGTAATTTTACTATTTTAGGCTGGTAATTCTACTTTATTTTACCCGTAGAGCTACGTAAAAAAACATCGTTAAACCCCTTGTTTATCAGGGAGTTTTACGAGTTATAAGAGTTAACACCTGAAGATATACCAATTGTATAGGGTACACATTGTTCGCAATTTTGAATCTCAAATCGATTTGAAAAGGCTTAA
Source organism: Chitinophagaceae bacterium (assembly GCA_016720825.1). Taxonomy (GTDB): domain Bacteria; phylum Bacteroidota; class Bacteroidia; order Chitinophagales; family Chitinophagaceae; genus JJ008. The sequence continues at coordinate 51,486 of JADKJV010000003.1, forward strand.
AAACGTTACTGTTATGAACAAGACTAAAAGATTGAAACCCCAAGACAATGATTTGGGTGTTTTCGTTTGGGAAGACTAAGTCTTACCTAATTAGTACTATTTAAAAAGGTTTTCTATATTTGGAGTAAATCCAAAGTTATAGAAGACCTTTTGTACATACCGCTTGTTTACCTTTTCCTCATTCCACCAATTCTTTATCTAGTTTTTTTTAAGAAGATTGGCAGAGACGTAAAGATCATAACCCTAGTGGGTTATTGTATTATTATGTTTCTAAACATAAAATTTGGAGAAACTTACTTACCTGCCAAAATACAATACCCTGTATACACGTTTTCTGAGTTTACTTTTTTCGCTATTTTGATTCTCCAGCAACTTAAAGGGAAAGGCGCAAGATTGTTCCTGAAGTTAACTTCTTTGTTTTTCCTTTTCTTTCAAACTATTTACTTCCTTTTAGAACACAAGAAGAAATTTGACTCAGTTCCCATTGGAGTGGAAACCATTCTAATATTCATCTTCGTGAGCCTTTTCTTTGCTGAACAACTTAAACAAGTTGATGAGAACCCTATTTATACAAATTATTTCTTTTGGATTGCAGTTGGCCTCATAGTGTATTTAGGCGGAAGCTTTTTTATTTTTATACTTACAAATAGTTTAAGCTCATCTGAGATCGATTCTTTTTGGTACTGGACGTTTATTGCAGAAATCATAAAAAACTTACTAATAATTTTTGCGATTTTCCTTTACGCTAAAAGAAAACCCCAGAATAATAATCAACCTAACAGGTCCATTCCATATTTAGACATGATTTAACCAACCGCAACCACTAACCCATTATGTTTTTACTACAAGCCGCCAAGTCCGGAGTTTCCGTGGTACTCTTTCTGGGTACACTGGGCATGGTTGTGCTTACCATCACCCTCATTCTCTTTATCATTTTCCACCAGCGGAAAGTTTTACGTTACCAGAATAAATTACAGCTGATGGAACAGGAGCAGCAAAAAATCCTGCTGAATGCTTCTATCAAATTACAGGAAGAAGAAAGACAGCGCCTCGCGGCTGACCTGCATGATGATGCCGGTCCCCTGCTGGCTACTGCCCGTCTTTACCTGAATGAGAACCTGGTGAACCAGGATAAAGCTACCCAGCTGCAGTCTATTTTCCAGGCCCGCCAGATTATTGATGATACCATCCAGCTTGTACGGAATATCAGTCACAGCCTGATGCCCCCAACCCTGAAGAATTTCGGGCTGGAGTCAGCTGTGAATGACCTCTTCCAGAAAATAAGCGGTTCAGGTACGATCAACGCCAGCAGCCGTTTCCATGAATACAAAGACCGACTCAAAGGCGAAAAAGAACTGATTATTTTCCGCGTGGTACAGGAACTGATCAACAATATCCTGAAACACAGCAGCGCCAGCTTTATACACCTCACCCAGAATGTACATGCCGATAAATTCTACCTGCGTATCCACCACGACGGAAGAGGAATTGTACAATCTGATTTTGAAAAGCTGAACAAGAGTAACGTCGGGCTGGGACTGAAAAACATCAGCAGCCGTCTCCGCGTTGTACAGGGAAACATCAACTTCGAAAAAGACATTTCACAAACCTATTACAAGGTCACCATTGAACTGCCGAAAGACAATCCTTACGAACCGTAGTGCCGTACACTAAAAATCATTATTTTTAGCACAATTGCAGAACAACAACTATGGGAGTGATTAAGGTAGCTATTGCAGATGACCATAAGATTTTCAGGAAAGGAGTCATTCTATCCCTGCGCCCTTTTACAAACATCAAGTTTGTACTTGAAGCCGATAACGGGGATGAACTGCTCAACGGCCTGCCATCCACAGAACCCGATGTGGTGCTGATGGACCTGCGCATGCCCGGCAAAGATGGCATAGAAGCCACGAAAGCCATCAGCAAACAATTCCCGCAGATCAAAGTACTGGTATTAAGTATGTATGAAGATGAGCGTTTCGTGTACCACCTCATGGAGAACGGCGCGAACGGTTACCTGCTTAAAAATTCAGAGCCCAATGAAATCAGGCGGGCCATCATGGAAGTATTTGAGAAAGGATATTACCTCAATAATTTCGTAAACCGGATCCTGCTGAAGAAATCCCATTCCAGGCAGAAAATTGTGCCTTCCCTCAACAGCGAAATCACCCTCAGCGATAAGGAAAAAGATGTGCTCCGTTTCATTTGCATGGAATTTACCGCCCAGGAGATTGCACAAAAAATGGAAATCAGTCCGCGTACTGTGGAAGCCATTAAAGACCGGCTGATGGAACGTTTTGGCAGCAAGAATACAGCAGGACTTGTGTTCTTTGCCGTGAAGAATAACCTGATTGAGTAACAATCAGAATACCATTTCAGGTATCTCACCCTCAATAATCAGTTTGCCGGCTGTTTTCTGCCGGATTTCATCCACCGAAACACCCGGTGCCCTTTCCAGTAAACGGAATCCCTGATCCGTCACATCCAGCACAGCCAGGTCAGACACTATTTTTTTCACGCAGCGGAGACCGGTCAGGGGCAGCGTGCACTTCGGCAATAATTTGGATTCGCCTTTGGGATTGCTGTGCACCATCGCCACAATAATGTTCCGGGCACTGGCCACCAGGTCCATCGCACCGCCCATTCCTTTGACCATTTTACCGGGGATCTTCCAGTTGGCTATATCACCTTCCTCGCTCACTTCCATCGCCCCTAACACGGTTAAATCCACTTTACCTGCACGAATCATCCCAAAGCTGAGGGCAGAATCAAAAAAAGCAGAACCGGGTACGGTTGTAATGGTTTGTTTGCCGGCATTGATCAGGTCGGGATCTTCATTCCCTTCAAACGGGAAGGGTCCCATGCCGAGCAGGCCATTCTCACTTTGCAGCACTACATTAATGCCCTTCGGGATATAATTGGCCACCAGGGTGGGAATTCCAATACCCAGGTTTACATAATAACCATCCCTCAGTTCACGGGCAATGCGCTGCGCAATTTGTTCTTTGGTAAGTGCCATGTCAGTTTTTTTATTGAGGATTCATTGATGCAAATGATCAGGCTTTCCGGACTGTCCGCTGCTCAATTCTTTTTTCGTAATCTTTTCCCTGGAAAATGCGGTGTACATAAATACCCGGTGTATGGATATGATCGGGATCGAGTTCACCGGCGGGTACCAGTTCCTCCACTTCTGCAATGGTGATTTTGCCGGCCATAGCCATCAGCGGATTGAAATTCCGGGCGGTTTCGCGGTACACCAGGTTTCCTTCCGTATCCCCTTTCCAGGCTTTCACGATCGCATAATCAGCATCAAATGCCATTTCCATCAGGTAGTCTTTGCCATTAAAATTCCTCGTTTCTTTTCCGATAGCCACTTCAGTACCCACTCCAGCCGGGGTAAATACAGCAGGCATGCCGTAACCTGCTGCGAGGCAACGTGTGGCCAGTGTGCCCTGCGGAATCAATTCCACTTCCAGCTCACCGCTCAGCAACTGCCGTTCGAATTCTGCATTCTCACCCACATAAGATGAAATCATTTTGCGTACCTGTTTTTGCTGTAACATCAGGCCAATGCCAAAATCATCCACGCCTGCATTGTTGGAAATACAGGTCAGGTTTTTCACACCTTTACTGACAAGGGCTGTAATACAATTTTCAGGGATACCGCATAAACCAAAACCACCCAGCATGATGGTGGCTCCGTCGCGGATATCATGGATCGCTTCCGCTGCATGGGATACAACTTTATTCATATGCTCGCAATTAGTCCTAAAATTAGGGAACTTGGGTTGATAAAAAACTGAACCGGAACGGCTACTGGGGTTTCCCCAGCCTGGTTTTCGGAAGCACTTTTGACACCGTATCACCCGGGGCGGAAATAACAGTATCATTTTTATGTTGCATGGCTGTATCTGCCAGAACGGGTTTATATATTTCTTCCGGTTTGAGTTCTGGTCTTGTGGAAATAGAATCCATCACGGCTTTTAGCAGCGCCGGATGTTTCTGGTAGTATTTAAAACTTGTCTGGAATTCTTCACGCGTAATGGCATGCTCCCTGAAAATACGCTGGTAATAACCCATACTCACCGCATCTTTATTCAGCGAGGAATCTTTGATAAAAACAAAATCTGTCAGGAACTGGTCTGTGCGCATCACATCCCACATCACGTCTTCCATTTTTTCAGCAGGCAGCACACCGGCCGGCAGTTTGTTTTTCCTGCCACAGGCAATCAACAGCCCTGAAAAAAACATCAGCAAAAGCAGTCTCCTCATTTCAGGTCTTTATAAGTCTGTGCATGGGTGAGATCCAGTTTGGTCAGCAACTCCCGCGCCCTCGTTTTTTGTTCAGCCGTGGCTTTGCTGAATACTTTCAGCAACTCCGTGCTTTTTCCCTGGAAGAAAAACTGGACTATCATTGAATTGGGGTTCTCCCCGTTAATGGTATTGAGATAATTTAAACTGTTGAGAATGCCATTGCGTCCATCTTCCTCACTGCTGTAAAAATTATCCATCCCGTTGCGGTAATACGCATAGAATACATCATGCAATAAAGCAAAGCGGTTGTTATTCAGGTTCTCTGCCAGCCAGTAACGGTTACGCAGGCTTTCGTAAGATTTCCAGCCGGTAATCTCTTTGTTCTCGGGTGCATTGTTTACAATATTCCAGGCTTTCTGGAAATAAGAATCACCGCCTCTCAGCGCGTATGAATCATAATCCATACCGAGAATGATATTTACATAATACGCCAGTGTGGCTGTCAAATTTGAAGCCAGCGGATCATTTCCCTGTATCCTGTTTTCATTAAACTCGATGGGCTGGAATTCAACATAGCGGAACACCAGGTTTTCATCCAGGAAATTGATGATGGGTGAATCGTATGAGGTATTGTAAATCGGACGGGCAGCCTGTACGGTAAGTTTACCCGCAAACACATTATTCCCCAGGTCACGTTCCAGGTTGAGCAGGAAGTTGCACTGGATTTTTTCATTGGGCTGCACCACATCATTAGTCCACCTGCGGTTATTCAGGAAAGTCATCAAAGCCCCCTGCAGGGTCTGGAATACTTTCTTGTCAACCTGTGTACTGATCTTGCTGGTAATAACAGTCAGTCTTGCCTGCAGTTCCTGCGCCTGTGCGAGTCCTGTAACCAGGCAGAATAAAATCGCTATTCCGGTTTTTTTAAGCATAATATAAACGGATTACCGTGTCAATGATATCCTGTGCCACGGCTGTTTTTGATTTGTTGTCAAAGGGAATCTTATCTCCCTGCTTTGTAAAAATCGTCACTTTATTGGTATCTGTACCGAAACCTGCGTCTTTATCCTGCAGTGAATTCAGTACAATGATATCCGCATTTTTCTTTTTCAGTTTTTCTTTTGCGGCCGCTTCACCATCTGTGGTCTCCAGTGCAAAGCCTACAAGCACCTGGTTCTTTCTTTTTACTTTCCCCAGTGATGCAAGTATATCCGTGGTTCTTGTCAGTTCAAGTACCATCAGCGGATCCGATTTTTTAATCTTATCCTTTGCTGTTTTCACCGGTGTATAATCAGCCACTGCGGCAGCCATCACGGTAATATCCGATTTGGGAAAACTGCGGCTGCATGCTTTGAACATCTCTGCGGCTGTTTTTACCCGGATCGTTTTGATCCCTTCCGGTAAAACAATTTCACCAACAGGACCGAGCACCAGGGTTACATCGGCGCCCTGTTTCTGTAATGCTGCTGCCAGTGCGATGCCCATTTTCCCGGAGGAATGGTTCCCGATAAAACGGACGGGATCCAGCGGCTCATGGGTGGGACCGGCACTGACGAGTGCTTTTTTCCCTTTGAGTAACGGGGTATGGCTGAATAAATTGCTTATATAAGAAAGGATATCCTCCGGTTCTGCCATCCGGCCTTCTCCCACCAGCCCGCTGGCTAAATCGCCATGAGTAACCGGAATGACCTGGTTTCCGAAAGTTTGTATTTTCTGCAGATTGGCTTTGGTGGATGGATGTTTCCACATATCCTCATCCATGGCAGGGGCCACCAGCACGGGACAGGTTGCCGATAAATAAACCGCCAGTAAAAGGTTATCACACTGACCCGAGGCCATTTTAGCGAGTGTATTGCAGCTGAGCGGGGCGATTACCATACAATCAGCCCAGCGGCCGAGCATGACGTGGTTTGACCAGCCCTGGTCGCCCGAAATTTCACACAACACAGGCTGGTTACTCAGGGTGGAAAGGGTAAGCTGGGGCACAAATTCACGGGCAGCGGGACTGATCACCACTTTTACCTCCGCGCCGGCTTTCACCAGGAGGCGGAGCAGTAAAATGGATTTATAGGCCGCGATGCTGCCGGTAATACCCAGTAATATCTTTTTTCCTTTCAGCATGACTCCTCAAATGTACCATTTAGGCTTAAAATTGTCGCATCCGGATGCCCAGAACCCTGTTAAAAACAAAAAAGCAGCCTTTCTGCAATAAGAATATTATCAAATAACCTGCAGTGGGGTTATTTAGATGAACCGGACCACGGTTTTCAATATTATTTTAAAAGAAGCTACCTGATTCTATTTTACCCCGGGTTAAAACCCGGGGCAATGGTTGGCGCTGATTCAACGCTATCCCATTTTTTGTTTTCGATTCTTTTGAAGATAAAGCCTGGGGCTAAAGCCCCGCAGCAGTATGCTTCCTTTTTTTGATCAAAGAATAATGCTACCGGGACTTTAGTCCCTTTACAACTATTGCTACAGAGTTATTATTTATAATACTTGATAAGCAGATAGAGAAATCACACTTTTTTTTGCAAGCTTCCAGGCTTTTGAATTGCCCCGGGTTTTAAACCCGGGGTAAAAAATCAACCGGGCAAGTTTGATGCCCTGGCGTTGTCCTCACGCACCATTTCGTTAACGAGATCTTTTTGTTATCCCGGTATTAACCCCGGGTAAATTTTTAACAAAAAAAGAGGCTGCCTCGTGTGAGACAGCCTCTGTAGTTATTTGAAGCATCGTGAATCAGCTGAACAGTTCGTCTTCACCTTTGCGGTAATACACTTTATCATCCAGGAATTCCTGGGTAGCCAGCAGGGCCGGGTTGGGCATTCTCTCATAAGCACGGGAGATTTCAATCTGCTCCTTGTTCTCATGGATTTCTTCCAGGCTGTCGGTATGGCTGGCAAATTCTTCCAGTTTATTATGCAGTTCCTCTTTCAGGGAAATATTGATCTGGTTAGCCCTTTTGGCAATAATGGCAATAGAACCATATAAGTTACCGGTCTTGGCCTTGATATCATCGAGGTGACGGGTTTCCACGTTGTTGGTAATGCCGGCACTGAGCTGGCGTCTGAGTTTGCTCATTATTTCAGGTTTTTAATATTCGTTTGACAAAGTTGTAAGAACTGATCGGCTTCTTTTTTCAGTTTGCTTTCGGGGAAGCGATCGGTAAAATCGTTGCATTCGGCTATCACATCTTCATAACGCTCCACTTTCTTTTCTTCCACACTGAGTTGTGCATAACGGTAATACGCTTTAATGATCATCAGTTTGTATTCGTCACCGCGGGGCGATTCAGGATAGTTTTCCAGCAAGGCGGTGAATGCCACACCTGCGGCCCTGAACTGGCTGAGGTCATAATACAATTTGGCGCTTTTGTAATCTTTTGTCTCCAGTTTATTCCGGCAGACATCAATGATATCGTTGGCATCCTTATTCCGCAGTGATCCGGGATGGGTGTTGATGAACACCTGCATCATTCCCATGGCTTTGATGGTACTGGTTTGATCCAGTTCAGGCTTGGGGGACTGCTTGAAAAAGGAAAAAGCGCGCATGTAGTCAACTTCTTCCGATTTGGGGCTGTTCGGGAAAATCTCCAGGAAACTCTTGAACAGGTTTTCGGCGTTCATATAGTCGCCCTGGTTATAAGCGCAGTAAGCGTACTTATAATAGATATCCGTAAACTCCGGCCTGGTTTTGAAATAAGGCATTACATCCTCATATACTTCCTGGGCCTTGCTGTATTGTTTTTTTACAAAGAACTGTTCTGCCATCCGCAGTTTGAACTCCGGGTCCGGGTTCTTAAGCAATTTGGTCATTTTATTGCTGCAACTACTAAGGACCAGGGAGACCAGTATGACTTTCAGAATGCTTTTCATAAAGGTTTGCAAAGTTAACTGTTATCGGCAAATCTTGCGGAAAAAAGATAAGCCACCAAACCGGGCTCGTTAAGGTTATGATAAAGCAGGGTCTTTTTGCCTCCGGGAGGGTTCATTATCAGACTTCTGGAAAAAACAGAACCTCCCGGGTTAACGGGAGGCTCTGTCAGCAAAAAGTATATCAACTATTAATTCTTCCTGAGGTTGGGGTGAGGAGGATCAACAGTATTGGGTCCTTCTTCACCGTCTGCAGCAGCGCGGAGGTCAACTGTGTTGCAGTCGCCGCCATTCTGGCCGTAGTTGAAGATGAAACGATCCAGACTGAGACCTTCTTTATCCACCATGTAGTTGATCACGGCATTTACGTGATCCCAGCTCAGCTGCTGTTCTTTCTTATTAGAAGAGCAGTAACCGATAACTACCACTTTACAACCGGGATTAGATTTCAGTTTAGCAGCAACAGTGCTGAGAACTGCTTTAGCATCATCATCCAGTTTGTTAGAATTCACTTTGAAAGCAACGCTTGGCAGTGAACCTAATTTAGTAGAGCAAGTTTCAACAGGAGGTGCAATGATTTTGCAATCATCAGGGCATTTGCAATGACCTACACCATCAGCGTCAACAGGCTGGCAGTATGTTGGTGTGATAAGTTCTTTGTCTTTACAATCAGGAACACCATCACCATCTGTGTCTTTTGTTACACCATGGCTGTCAACAGGGCATCCGGCAGGAGTTTGTTCCTGGTCGAACTGGTCTGTAACACCGTCACCATCCTGGTCAGGCAGTACGGGTTTGGGCAGACGCATCAGGCGGGGGTTGCGGATTTCGCTGTAAGCGTAATCCAGCGGGTTCATCCACCAGAGGGGTTCAACAGATTTAGAACCGATGTTGATATTCAGACCGAGGCTGAGATAATTGTAAGAATCGTAATCACGCGTAAGAACAGGAGCGCCATATACGTGTTCCTGCCAGCGCTGGCCATCCAGTAAGTCGTCTTTTACGAATGTAACGCGATCTTCCAGTGCAAGGTTGATGCGGTTGCTGAGTTTGAAAGCCATACCAGCACCTACTGAACCAGAGGGTTTGAATGTTTTACCAAACAGTTTGGGACGACGGATACCCTGATTGTCGGCAGGAGTTTCGTACGTATCATCCTGCAGTGATTTCAACTGATCCAGCATATCCTTACGGTTTTTGTAAGGCGTATTCGTTCCCTGGGGGAAAGTATACTTTGTAGAACCGTTCAGTGCATTCACTTTGGTATCATATACTGTTCCGCCCACACCAGCAAAACCGTAGAAATTGAATCCGGTTTTGGATTTGTGGAAACGGATGTTGTTCAGAGTAACAACGCCTTCCAGGCTCAGATCCTGAACTTTGGATTTGTAGTTGTAGAACACATCTTCAAATGGAGTGGTAGTAAGTCCTGTTTTTGTAGAAACATAAATTAACGGACTACCAGCACCACCACTGGGAAGCATTCTGGGAGCAGAATACCTTTCTGAAGCAGGCAGGTTACCTACCCAGGCAGGGTTATTTGAGAAGTTGGCAGCAGGCAACCAGGCCTGGCCCTTACCGATTCCATAGATATACTCCAAACGAAGGGAGAAGATATATCCGAAGGCCTTTCTTACATGAAGACCGAAACCGGGAGAAACGAATTTAGAAGGAATATCACCACTGATATTGAAGAGACCGCCCTTAATACCAATCTCCCACTGATTGCGGGGTTTAGCAGGGAAGTTATTCGTTCCATTGAGGAACTCAGTGTGTTGGGGTAATCTTTTTGCGGGGATCTGAGTGGAATCGTAAGTCGTTCCAATCTTTACCTGCGAAAAACTATTCATGGACAGCACAAAGGCAACGGCCATGAATAACAAGTACTTTTTGCTTGCCATAACTAAGAATTAGGTTTTTGAGGAAACAATGTCCAAATAATGAGCAAAAATATACATTGAGGGGTAATTACCAAAATTTTAAGTTAATTATTTGCCCCCGGTTGTATATTATTTTTCAATTACTTAGTCTGTTTTTAAACTCATTTTGCTGCCTCCCCCCTCAATTATTTTTTTGCGCCGTAAATTGCCCCAATTTTACAAATGCCCCTTCCTACCGATCTTATAAAAAATGAGCTGGCCACTTTTGAGAAAAGGTTAAAAGAGTCAGTGCGCAGTAATACACCATTACTGGACAGGATTATGCGATATATCGTCCGGCGCAAGGGTAAACAGTTGAGACCCATGTTTGTACTGCTCTCCGCCAAGCTCTGCGGGGAGATTAATGAGGACTCATACAGGGCCGCTTCTGTGGTGGAATTGCTGCACACAGCCACCCTTGTTCATGATGATGTGGTGGATGATTCGCTCGAAAGAAGGGGTTTTTCAGCACCTATGCGCTCTGGAAAGCGAAGGCAAATGTGCTGATTGGCGACTATTTACTGGCCAAAGGGATGATTCTTTCCCTCAGTAATCACGATTACCAGGTGCTCCACATCCTGAGCGATGCCATCCAGCAAATGAGCGAGGGAGAGCTCCTGCAAATGGAAAAAGCCAGGAGCCTGAACCTGAAAGAGGATATTTATTACGAGATTATCCGCAACAAAACCGCTTCCCTCCTGGCTTCTGCCTGTGCCACCGGCGCCTGGAGCGGGTGTAAGAACGAAGAAACGACGGAAAAAATCAGGCTTTTTGGGGAAAAAACGGGTATGGCGTTTCAAATAAAAGACGACCTTTTCGATTATACCAGCGAGAACGTGGGCAAGCCCACCGGCAATGATATCAAAGAAAAAAAAATTAACGCTGCCGCTGATATACACACTGGCCCATGCGGATAAAGAAACCCGGCGGAAAATTATTTATATCGTTAAAAATAATAACCGGGATAAAGCAAAAGTGAAATGGGTGATTGATAAAGTGATTGAAACCGGTGGTATAAAATATGCTACTGAAAAAATGAACGCTTATAAACAGGAAGCACTTGACATCCTTCATCAATTCCCTGAAAGCCCCGCCAGGCAAGGGTTAGAAGACATGGTACTGTTTGTTACCGACCGGAAATATTAATCTGCTTCTGCAGGAAAAAGGATAATGCGGCTGTTATGGAAAAGAGATGGAACATACTCAGGGCAGATGAAACTTCAGTAAAAAATCTGCAGGAATCCCTAAAAATCCATCCTGCTATTTGCAGGATTCTTGTCCAGCGCGGCATTCTCAGCTACGAAGATTCACGCCGTTTTTTCAGGCCCGAACTCGAATCATTGCACAGCCCCTGGCTGATGAAAGACATGGATAAAGCAGTGGAAAGAGTCCTCGCTGCCATTCAATCCGAAGAAAAAATCCTTGTATTTGGTGATTATGATGTGGACGGTACTACTTCCGTCGCGTGTATGTTTACATTCCTCCGCGGCGTACACAAACACCTCGATTTTTATATCCCCCACCGCTACCGTGAAGGATATGGCATAAGCAAAGCCGGTATTGATTTTGCCGCAGCCAACGGATTTACCCTGATCATTTCACTTGACTGCGGGATTAAATCCGCTGATCTCATTGGGTATGCCAAAGGACTGGGCATTGATTTTATTGTTTGTGACCACCACCTGCCCGATGATATATTACCGCCTGCCGTGGCGATCCTGAACCCCAAACAAAAAGACTGTCCATACCCTTACAAAGAATTATGCGGCTGCGGCGTGGGGTTTAAACTGATTTCAGCACTGGTGGAGAAAATGGATCTTCCTTCGGAAAAACCGAATGATTATCTCGATCTGCTTGCCACCGCCATTGCTGCTGATATTGTACCACTCAGCGGGGAAAACAGGATACTTGCCTTCCACGGATTGCGGAAAGCCAACCTCGAACCGAACCAGGGAATCAAAGCCCTGTCAGAATTAAGCGGCTTCACCCGTGAACTGCGTATCAACAACCTGGTGTTCATGATTGCCCCGCGAGTGAATGCCGCCGGAAGGATGGATGATGCACGCAAAGCAGTTGAAATGTTTATTGCACCTGATAAACAGGAAGCGCTCCGCTTCGCGGAAATGCTGCATCTCGACAATACCGACCGCAAAGAAGCAGATATCCGTATTACCGAAGAAGCACTCGCACAAATTGTGGCTCATCCCGAATGGGAAACCCGTAAATCGACTGTTGTATATGATGCGAACTGGCATAAAGGCGTGGTGGGCATTGTGGCATCCAGACTGATTGAACAATATTACCGTCCGACCATTGTACTGACACAATCCGGCGAGTATGTTGCCGGCAGTGCGCGTTCTGTTCCCGGCTTTAATTTATATGAAGCAATCCATGCATGCAGGGAACACCTGCTGGGATATGGCGGGCATTTTGCCGCAGCAGGCATGACGCTTGAAACCAGTGAGGTTGATGCATTCCGTGAAAAATTCGAGGCTGTGGTGAGCGGGACAATCACACCTGATTTACTGATTCCTGAAATTATCATTGATACAGAAATCAGGCTGAAAGATATCCAGACTGGCTTTTTCAATATTCTCTCCCAGATGGAACCATTCGGACCGGATAATATGCAACCGGTATTTATTGCCCGTGGCGTGCGGAATACCGGCTGGTCTAAAATCGTCAAAGAACAGCATATCCGTTTTTCTGTCAAACAGGATGATACGGTGATCAGCGGTATCGGATTCGGGATGGCCCACTTGTTCCCCCTGCTTGAAAAAAAGGAGCCGGTTGATATCGTTTTTAAAATCGGTGAGAATGAATGGAACGGGAATGTGAACCTCCAGATCCAGGTGATTGATCTTCGTCAGTCAGGTTCAAAATGACCTTACCCGTTTGATAACGGCCCGAAAATTTAGCCCCCGCCATGATTAAATGTTACATTTGTTGTCCTAAATAAGGGCAATGAAAAAATCTTTACTCCTGTTCATTTGTATTGCAGCTGTGGCCCTGCAAACCCATTCACAAAGCACACCCAACACCCTGGATGTGGTTAGCTGGAATATAGAATGGTTCGGATCATCAGGCAATGGCCCTGCTGATAATGACCTGCAGGAGTCCAATGTGAAAAAAATCCTGCGTTATCTCGATGCCGATCTCGTAGGTCTGGTTGAAGTGGTTGATACGATGCGCACCCGCAGGCTGGTTGACTCTTTAGGAAGCGCGAATTACGGATATGTGATTTCCCCTTATTGCACACAAGCCACTGCCCCTTCCGGTGCCGCATGGCTGTCCGGGCAAAAAATGGCTTTTATCTATAAAAAATCTGTTTTCTCCAATGTAACTACACGTGGCCTGCTGCGCAGCAGTGGTATTGCCAATGCCAACTGGGCGAGCGGACGTTTCCCTTTTATGCTTTCTGCCACTGTAACTATTAACAGTATCAGCAAGGACATGAATTTTATTGTAATCCATGCCAAAGCCGGCAGTACGTTTGATGATTTCACCAAGAGACAGGGCGGTGCGCAGGAAATGAAAGACACGCTGGATACCCAGTACAACACAGCAAACAACCTGATCATCGGAGACTATAATGATGCGCTGAACACCAGCATCTATACCGGATCAGCCACGTCTTCTTACCTGTCTTTTGTATCTGACAGTACCGATGCGGATCATTTTAAATCGGTCACTTTCCCGCTGGGTGCTTCCGGACAAACCAGCATGATCAATTTCCCGAACGTAATCGACAATCATATTATCACCAATGAAGTTGAACCTTTTTATGTGCCCGGGTCTGCCTGGATCCGCACAGATATCCTGACTGTGGTGCCTGATTATGTAACAGCCCACAACACCTCAGACCACTACCCTGTTTTTTCGCAGTATAACCTGGCCGGTGCAGTAACCGGATTACCGGTTGTTACAGCCGCCTCCGTTGGCTTCAGGGTATTCCCCAATCCGGTCTCCACATCTTTTTACCTGCAAGCCACCAAAAACCTGGCTGCCGTAACCCTGAGCCTGTATGATATGCAGGGACAGCTCATCAGCACCGATTACCGCAACATGATCAGTAACGGTTCAACCATTGAAGCCAGGATGCCGGCTCTTTCCAGGGGTATTTATTTCCTGCATGTGCTGACGGGTAATCAGCGGGCGGTAGTCCGGCTCGTTCACTTATAGTTGGAGGTTGGAGGTTGGAAGTTGGAGGTTAAACCCGAAAGATCGAAGCTTCATTCAAAAGTTGGAATGTTGGAGGTTATCTATAGCAGAAACGGACTAATGTTTTGGAAAGTTCCTAAAATCGCTGTTGGATTGTTGGAATGTTCTTCAAACTGAAGTTTTCCTATTTCCTTGTATTATCTTCCTGACTGAACTTTTCTTCCTTTTATTTTTTAAACAACCGGAATCTCCGATCCTTTTATTCTGATACGATCTTTCAGGTACAACCTCCAACATCCAACACAAAAAATAGCTGTCGGTTTGTTGGAATGTTCTTCAATCAGCATGAATTTCCGATCCTTTAATTCTGATATGAACTGAAAGAACAATCCAACTCTCCAACAATCCAACATTCCAACAAAAGAGTACACTTCAACCTTTCGGGTTCAACCTCCAACCTCCAACTTCCAACATCCAACAGTAAAAAAAAATCCCGTGAGCGCTAACCCACGGGACTCTTTATAAAATCTGCTTAGCTATCAGAGGACAAGTATGTTCAGCGTTCCGAGAATATCCGTCTGGTTCACCAGTTGTACGCGGTACGTACCCTTGCCGAGGTGGCCGGGAACGATGAACGACTGGTTGATGAAGGTTGACTGGATATGCATGTCTTTCTGGAATACTTTCTTGCCTTCGCTGTTATAGAATACCAGGCCGTAGTAACCGGGCTGAATATTGTTTTTGGTAATCCTGAGTGATGTTCCGCGCTGAACAGGAACAGGGAACAATACAAATCCGTCACGGATGGAAGGTACCGTGAATGACTGCTGTGCGCCATAAGCGATACCGCCATTGTTAATGGCCCAGGCTTTGTAATAATAAGTAGCGCCCTGTACGAGACCGGTAACGGGTACATCAAACGTGCTTCCTGAAAGGTTAGAACCATTCACTTTTGTTCCGGAACCATTCACGAAGTTGTTGATGCCGCTGTATTCAATACCATAAGACGTAACATTGGAACAACCTGTAGTGGCAATACCACCGGCCAGTGTGGCTGAGAATGTATTCAGCAGTCCGACCGAACCGGTTGTTACAGTAGCTGTGGTATTAACACCGCTGCCTGAAGCCGCCACATTGATGGCTGCCGCGCCGCCACCGCTTACAGGGATATTACCATTGTAAGCCTGTACCGCTGTGGGTGTGAATTTTACATATACCGTTTTAGACTGGTTACCGCCTGCCTGTGTGATTGACAGTGTGCCAACATAAGTACCGCCTGATGTTTCAGAGAATGTATATCCCGCCAGCGGGCCTACTGATAAAGCAGCCGTGGTCAAACCAGTACCTGTGATCGTGAATGTATTCGGTCCTGATGTTGTATTGATACATGACACACCGAATGCAGTCAGTGCAGATGCACTTAATAACGGAGCTGACGTAGTGAACGACAACTGTGAACCATACGTAGTACCGCCGCCATTGGTCGCATAGGCTTTATAATAATACGTGGTTGAAGGAATCAGTCCGGACAGTGCGGATGTAAATGCACCGGCACTGAGGTTGGACGAAGCTACCTGTGTTCCTGTACCGTTGGGGAAACCATTGGCAAGACTCCATTCAATACCATAAGCAGTAACTGCTGTACAGCCTGTAGCCGTAATAGTTCCTGCAACAGTAGCACTTACCTGCGTTACGGCTGAAGCAGTACCGGTTGTTACAGCAGGTGCTGTATTAACACCAGCTCCGGATGCAGCCACGTTAACTGTGGCAGATAAGCCACCGCCTGCAACAGGAATATTGCCATTATATGATTGTACTGCAACCGGTGTGAATTTCACAAATACGGATTGTGAGAATGCACCACCGGGCTGTGTGATTGTAAGTGATGCAGTGTATGTACCACCTGATGTGGTACTAAAAGTAAAGCCGGCCAGGGGACCAACTGTTACATTCGCAGCACTGAGGTTTGTACCGGTCAGTGTAACTGAATTGGGACCAGCGGTTGTATTAGTACAAATATTACCAAATGCAGTGAGTGCGGTAGAAGTAATCGCAGGTTGTGCAGTGGTAAAAGTTTGTTCTAAACCATAGGTAGTGCCGCCGTTGTTGGTGGCATACGCTTTATAATAATAAGGGGTGTTTCCGGTTAAACCAGTTAAGTCAGATGTAAAGTTTCCGCCTGACAGGTTTGATGAAGCCACTTGTGTTCCTGATCCGTTGGGGAAACCACTGGTTGTGCTGAACTCAATACCATAGGCAGTGACGGGAGAACAACCAACTCCGGGAATTGACCCTGCTGTTGTTGCAGAGATCGCTGTAATGGCGCTGGCTGCACCTGTGGTAACAGAAGGAGCAGTATTGATACCGGCACCGTCAGCAGCTACGTTGATTGCAGAAGCACCGCCACCGGATACAGGGATATTACCGCTATATGACTGAACAGCTGTCGGGAGAAGCATTACATAAACATCCTGTGTGTAAGTGCCCCCGGGCTGGGTAAGACTTATAGAGCTAAAATAGGTTCCTGCAAATGTGGGGCTGAACAGGTATCCCGCCAGCGGTCCTACCGTAATATTCGCTGTGGTTAATGCAGAGCCATTAATCGTGAATGAAACAGGGGCCGAAGGCGTATTGATACAAATATTTCCAAAAGCAGCCAATGCAGTTGCATTCAGCGTGGGTGATAAAGCCAGGGTGAGGAATTGTTGTTCCGCACCATAAGCCGTACCGCCGCTGTTGGTGGCATACGCTTTATAATAGAAGGTTGTGTTCGAGGCAAGTGATGAAAGATCAGAGGTAAAGTTTCCGCCTGATAAATTCGAAGAAGCCACCTGTGTACCTGTTCCGTTTACAAAACCAGGTGTTGTGCTGTATTCGATACCATAAGCAGTAACGGCTGAACAGCCATTGGAGGATATTGAACCGGCCAATGTAGCTGTAGTTGTTGTGATGGCACTGGCAGCACCAGTAACAACAGTGGCCATGGTATTCACGCCATCACCTGCAGCAGCCACGTCAATTGCTGCTGCACCACCACCGGTTACAGGAATATTACCGCTGTATGACTGAACGGCAGTGGGTGTAAACTGCACATATACATCCTGGGAGTAAGTTCCTCCGGGTTGTGTGAGCGTGAGTGAGGCAGTATACGTACCGCCTGCGGTTGTGGAGAAAGCAAATCCTGCGAGCGGACCTACCACAACATCAGCAGTCGTGAGGTCTGTACCTGACACGGTGAATGAATTCGGAGCAGGTGTTGTATTGATACAAACATTGCCGAAAGCAGTGAGGGCTGTTGCACCCAGGGTTGGTACTACGGCAGAAGTTGTGAAACTCTGCTGTGTTCCGTAAGTGGTGCCGCCGCCATTGGTTGCATAGGCTTTATAATAATGGATTGTTCCGGAAGCAAGACCTGACAAATTAGAAGTGAAGTTGCCTGCAGCCAGGTTAGAAGAAGCTACTTGTGTACCACTGCCATTTGCGAAACCATTGATCAGGCTCCACTCAATACCATAAGCAGTTACACCAGTACAACCGGTGTCAGAAATAGTACCGGCCAGTGTGGCTGAATTCGCAGTAACAGCGCTGGAAGCACCTGTTGTAACACTGGGTGCATTATTGATACCGGCACCGGAAGCAGCTGCATTCACATTGGATGCGCCACCACCACCAACAACGATATTACCGTTGTAAGACTGTACAGCCACCGGGCTGAATTTCACAAACACCTGCTGGGAGAATGTACCACCTGGCTGTGTTAATGTTAATGTTGATGTATATGTGCCACCAGCTGTGGTTGAATATGTAAAGCCGGCAAGGGCAGCTACGCTTACATCAGCTGTAGTAAGATTTGATCCAGAGATTGTAAATGAATTGAGGCCGCTACGGTGTTAGTACAAATATTACCAAAAGCTGTTAAGCGGCGTTGAAATAGTTAAAGTAGGTGATGCAGGTCCGCAGAAGATTTACGGGTGAATGCCCATGTTGTTCGAACCCTGATTTCATCAACTTCATAAAAGTATTTGTGGCATTATTAGTCTTAAAAAACCCGGCAGCATAGATCGGTTCCAACTATTGATGTTGCACGTGATTGACAAGAGCCACCCATGGCGTATTCACCCAAATTCTTGCAACATCATTAGCAGCACCAGGCGATCACATCGTATGCCATTACGAAGTAAAAGAATTGTTGCGATGTCGTAATCCAACAGCGGTAGCGTAGTCCTTTCGCCACCAAAGAAAATCCACCGGATGGCGCTCATCTTAAGCAGACAGTTGCCCCGAATCAAATGCGGATGTATCCGGTAAACCCAAAAATAACCACGTTGCCTACCGTCGCACCACATTGAATGAGGATATAACCATCGCCCAGTAGTACTGCAGGAAATGTATATAGCATCTGTTCCAGTTGATCCATGACTTACCCCGTTACCAGTGAGCCGGATGACTTGACATATGTCAGAACCTGCGGCTGTTACGCATTATGTATCTCCACATAATCAAAAAGGTAATTACCGGTAGAACCAGCTGACCAGCCGTAACTTAAATGGTTCTGTCACTAACTGGTCGACACTGACAAGCTGAGCATCGAAACGAGCAAAGCAGCCAGTGTAAATAATTTTTTCATAATCGTTTTTCTTTATCTATGAATTATCACAGCCGCCGTTGCAGCAGTGGCTGTGATTCAAAATTTAATTCCAGGTGAATTTAACATCATCAATAGCCGTAGAAGGCCTGTTACCGCTGCCCGTTGTGCTGCTGAGTGTAACAACCCTGATCCATACAGGCTGTGAGATATTATTCAGTGCCGTTCCGAAGTTCACTGTTACAGTATTGTTCAGGAAAACACCGTTTACAGTGTTAAGTGTTGCCGGAGATGTCGTTACAGTAGTGAATAATGTCGGGTTTGAACCAAAACCATAATCCACTTTCCAGAGGGTGGTACGACCTGTGGTAGTGGTATCCAAAGACTGCAGTTTGAATTCAAACTGCAAGTTGGTTTTACCGGTTGTATTGGCCAGCTGGAAAGCAAATGCAGCACCGGGATCACCACCTGTTGTGGCAGTACCTGTTTGACGAAGTCCTAATGCCCTGTTAGTAGAAGCATTTTGTGCCGCGCTGGTTGAAGAAGCAGTAAGCCCAGTTGCAGATGCATAGTTCTTATAACCCAGGCTGGTTTGGTTCCAGGCGGTGGGCAGGTTAAAGTTCAGCTGGTAAACAGATCCTTCATTACCGAGGAATCCGCTGGTAGCTTCCTGTTTGGCATATACACCTGTGGGAAGACCGCTGGTTCCGAGATTATCAAAGTTGATCTGGAAAGGTGAAGTACTTCCCAGTGTGATAGCTCCATCGCCGGTGGCGGTGGGGCAACGGGGACCGTAAAACCTTACATCTGTTGTATCGCGGATGGTGAACTGTTTGGTGGATCCGAAGAATGAATACACACCGATGATTTCACCATTGCCCTGCGGAACAGGCAAGGTGGCAAAATTGCAATAGTTACTCGTACGCAGTGTGATTTTATTGGCAGGAACACCACAGTCCTGGATAATCCGGTTACCGGATTGTGCATCATCTGCATAATTCTTGGAACGGTCGCTGGGAGAAAATTCAAAGCCTACCAGTTTAACCAGTGTGCTTACGTATTTATCCTGCAGGCTGGTGGTTAACTGACTTACCGTTACCACTTGCGGAACCAGCGGGCGGTTTAATGCACCTTTAATCATGTGTGTTTCCTGGAGGTTGCGGGCCAGCAGGGTTACACCACCCTGGCTGAGATAGGGAGAATCGAGTCCGCCGCCGAACTGCAGGGTACCGTTATACTGACCGAGGTACAAACCTTTCAGTTTCACGAACACCTGGCGTCCTACAGGATAATCATTGTATAAATTGTTTCCGGCCAGGCGGAGTAACACACCACCGGTTGAATCCTGGACAGCGATCTGCTGGTAATAGTTACCGCTTCTGTCATCGCAGGAAACCACGCCTTCAATCACCGCGTCATCGGTAATCAGCACAGGCGCACCTGATGTGTAACGGGCTTTCACATCTTTGATGGAAATGTTGGCCACAATATCCGGAGCCCCTAAAATGGGAGGATCCGTATTTCTTTTCTGGCAGGCACTGAAGACCATGCCGGTGATCAGCACCATGATGGCCCAGGTAAATCCTTTATTTGAACTGTACATTTTCATAATAATTATTTTTTCAAGGTTCAGTTGATGCTTTTACTGGATGTCTGAAGCACTCCTGATACTGATTTGCGCCGTTGAATTAAAAATGGAAACATAACCGGTAATGGATGTTCCGCTCAGGTTAACCGTTATACCGGACGCCGTGCGTACGAATAACGGTAAAGAACCGGAAGCATCATTGATGGTATAGTTTGTACCGGTTCCGTTAGTGGATCCCTGTACAATAGAAGTGATACCGGTAATTTTTACCAGGGTGGAAGCCCAGGCATCTTTATTGGTTACAATCTGTGCAGTGGTGGCTGTACGGGTTGTGAGTACAAGTGTACCATTCACCGGCACCACTTTAGCCTGGGGAACGGCACGCAGTTCCAGGTCACCATTATATAAGTTAACGATACCTACACCGGCGGCATCCACTTCCAGCACACTGCCGAGTGAATACACGGGTGAACCAACTACAGAGTAAAGGATAATACCTGATCCGCTTTCATCCTGCAGCCTGTAATTACCAACGGCCTCATTGGCACTGTTGGAAATCACCTGGGCGCGGAATTTTTTCGTACCTGCAGGTACAGTCTGGTCGGCACCGCCGCCAGTATATAAGGCACGGAAATCTGTCAGCGTAATGTATTGTCCGGGTGCGGGCGGACCTACGGGGTCGGGACCTGTCGGACCGATCGGCTGCTTGTCGCAGGATACAGTGAACAGGCTCATCAGCAGGATGGCGATGAAGCCGCTCCATTTGATATTTATTTTTTGCATCAGCATATTTTTAATTTTTGACAGTTCGTATTTTAATTAGAAGCGCAGTGTTACGCTGGAGAAAAAGTTCAGGCCATAAGCATAATAGAGTTTGGCCGGGAATTTATTAACCAGGATGGGGTCAGCAGATGAAGTCTGCGCATCATAACGCAACTGCTCATAACCGCCTGTAACGATATCTTTATTATTAAGGATATTGTTTACACCCACGTTAAACACGAGGTAAGTGGCTTTCTTATTAATCTCCCATGCTTTGGGAAGTTTCAGAATAACCGCCAAAGAAGTCCACGGTGTACTGTGCATCAAATTTGGTCTGGTCGAAAATCTGGTTGTAACCGGCAGAACCGGGTGCAACGAATTTCAATGCATCCCAGGTGCGGCGCAGGGGATTCATGCTCAGGTATGACTGGTCGAAATAATTTCCGGTCAGGCTCACAAACCAGAATTTGGGTGAGCGGTAGTTGATACCAAAGCTGTATGCTTCCATCGGTGTGGAAGGCAGGCGGAAGTTTTCCATGTAGATCAGCTGCTGTCCGATCACAGAAGAACTGTTATCTACGGTGATCACTGCATTCTGTTTGCTGTCATAATAATAACGGCCCAGTGCAGCGGCAGCATTTAAAGTGATGGTTGGTGTAACACGGGCTTCTATTCCGAATTCACCGCCGAAATGCAGTTTGTTGATTCCGCTGATGGCATAGTTTACAAAGTTCTGGTAGGTATCATGGTAGAATGACATGACATCCATGGCGTCCTGGAACCTGGTATAATAACCACCGATGCGGATTTTGAATTTGGGGGAGTTCATGATATAGCCCGCTTCAGCAGTCTGGATGGTTTCGCTGGTCACATCATTCTGCTGGGTGTTGCGTGTACGGGGGGAAACAAACACGTTCTCGAAATAAGGAGCACGTGTGAGGTAAGCCGCATTGGCATATATATAATTACGTCCGTTGATTTTGTAAGTCAGTCCGCCCTTACCACCGTAATTGATGAATTCGTTCACGGTTCCTTTTCCGTAAGAGTCGTTGGGGAACAGACCGTTTTTCACGTTACCGCTGCGGTAGAACTGTGTGCGGGAAACGGTACCGGCCAGGAAGAAGTCCACTTTATTGAACTTGAAAACACCCTGGGCCCAGGCTTCAGCTTTGTTGATATTGATATTATAGTCGTAACCGAACTTGTCGCCTTCGTGCAGGATGCGGTTGGGATTCTCAACATCAAACTGGTTAGCGATATTATCAACCGGGTAATCCCTTTCAGCAAACTGGTTCAGGTTAACATAGAATTCACCACCGAGCAAATCATCCACTTTTTTATAGTAATGGTTTTTCTGCATCTGGTAGGAAGCACCGGCAGTGAAGTCAATCTTATCACCGAATTTGGTATTGATCACAGAGTTTGCATTGAAACGCTGTGTATTGAAGATACGTTCTTCAACGATATAGCGGGAAAGATGTCCTGTTACATTGTTACCGGGAACCCCGTTTACGTTATTGATCGTGGCCATGCTGGCACGGTTCACGTTGTAGAGGTTTTGCCAGTTGATCTGGCGGTAAGCGATGTTATTCTTCATGAGGTCGTATACCATTTGTCCCTGTACCGGATCGGGTGTGCTGCTCCATACAGAAGTATAGCTGGGGAGGTAGCGGTAATAATCCGGACGCGGGTCAGCGGCATTATACCAATCGAGTGCAGTCACACTGCGGTTGCCAAAGGTGTAACCGGCAGCCGTGGTGATCGTGGTATTATTATTCAATCTGAAATCATGTGTGAGGATTGCCACAGGCTGGTGGCTGCGTGCGATGCTGGCGTTTCTTTTCACACCATTCTGGTAGCCCCAGTTGGGATTGTAGTAGTTGGTACCAGACAGTTGAACCATTTCTGATACAGCTGTTCCCTGGCGGCCGTTTTCTGTGGGTGCACCAAAAACAGTGAGGGAGATCAGGTGGTTTTGTCCGATGCGTTTGTCAACGGCAGCAAAGTAGCCCCATCCGTCGTAATAAGTTCCTGGAACATAACCTTCACCTGCCCAGCGGCGGCTGCCACTGAAGCTGAATGCCCAGCCTTTTTTGCTGAGACCGGTGGAATGGGTGATCATCATCCGGTTATTGTAGTTCCGGTTTGAAGATGCGTAGCTGAAACTGGTTTGTGCACGCTGGCGGCTGGCGCGTGAATCAATATTGGTATTGCTGCCAATGTCGCCGAATGCAAATGTGTTATTGCGCAGACCCCAGGATACATCCCGGTTACGCATTACATCATTCAGTCCGCCCCATAAACCAAAAGGCGTAAAACCATTATCGAGGTTATCCATCGGGATACCGTTCATGTATGTGCTGAAAAGATCGTTATCGTAACCTTTGATCTTGAAGCGAACGGCGCTGAAATTAAAAGAAGCTGCGGAATAGAATGGATCCCTGCCGGCAGTCAGCAGAGATGATGTGTTCTGGCTTCCACCATCACCCAGGTCATTCTCATCCAGTGAAACAGTAGGTATATTTTCAAGTACCCCTTCTTTCACATCTTCGGTGCCCGTGGTGTCTTTTTTCGGAGTCGGATCGGTCTGTGCCATTGCAGCGGAAGTGACACAGCAAAACAGCAAGAGCAGTAATCTTGATTTAAGCATGTTAATTTTTTTTAGCAAGGGAGCAAAATTATGAAGGATAGGCCTACTATTCTAAAAAAGATAGGCACATAATAAAAGCTTAATGTGTACCACATACCAATCAATTATTGCCTGATCCTTTTGTTTCTGTAAGTTTGCCGTCCATTGATGCGAATCATTTATGAAAAAAAGCTTTCACTATCAGCCTATTGCTTGTTTTTGCAATGACTGCCCGCAGTCAGGTCAAACAATTCAAGCCGATTATCATCAGTTTTTATAATCTCGAGAACTTTTACGATACGCTCGATAATCCGGCAGTGAGTGATGAAGAATTTGTGCCCAACGGCCCGCGCAATTACAATACCGAAGTGTATTTTGATAAAGTAACCAAACTCGCTACTGTCCTTTCGCAAATTGGCACGGAAGTCAACCCTGATGGACCTGCTGTAATCGGTGTTGCAGAGGTGGAAAATGACACGGTTCTGAATGATCTTATCCATAATAAACTGATTGAAAAAAGGGGATATAAAATCGTGCATTACGATTCAAGAGATGTGCGTGGTGTGGATGTGGGTTTGTTGTATAATCCCAAGTATTTTTCAGTGGAAGCAAGCGACAAACTGTTTGTACAGTTACCCGGTGGTTCAAAAGATTCTTATTTCACCCGGGATGTGCTTTGGGTAAAAGGCAAACTGGATGGTGAAACGATTCATATTTATGTAAACCACTGGCCCAGCCGGGTGGGTGGTGAAGTACGTTCTGCCCCAGCGCGTGCCGCAGCTGCAAATGTGGTAAAACACCACATGGACAGCATTGCCAAAGCCGACGGATTCCAGAAGGTGGTGATCATGGGTGACCTGAATGATGATCCCGTGAGTCCGAGTGTGGCCAAAGTGCTTAATGCAAAAGAAAAAACAGAAGATGTTGCATCCGGTGGTTTATTCAATCCCTGGATTTCTCAGTATAAAAAAGGATATGGCACGCTGGCTTACCAGGATGCCTGGGGTTTGTTTGACCAGATCCTGATCAGCCAGTCATGGCTCAATAAAAACCAAAACGGCGCATTTTTCTACCAGCAGCATATTTTCAACCGCGAATACCTCGTCGAAAATAAAGGCCGCTACAAAGGCTACCCGATGCGCACGTGGGATGGTAATACTTACCGAGGAGGTTACAGTGATCACTTTCCGACATACATTGTGATGTTGAAGAAGGTGGAGCCGGGGAAGAAAGCATTTTAATAATTAATGTGGAAAGGTGACAAATGCGGAAATGTGAGAATTAGGAAATGTCAGCCAATCCAACTTGCTAATGTGCCAATTTTAGATCGACTAAATAATTTAGCCGGTTTATAGGATTGATTACAGGTCTATTTTGACATGCACTTTCAATGAAGTATTTTCACATTTCTACATTAGCACATTTTCACATTTAATTGACTTTCAATCAATTACAATCAGCGCTGTTGTTTATTTTTTCCTCCTCCCTGAAAATTTCCGCCAATTAGCCCT
Source organism: Chitinophagaceae bacterium (assembly GCA_016720825.1). GTDB lineage: Bacteria > Bacteroidota > Bacteroidia > Chitinophagales > Chitinophagaceae > JJ008. The sequence goes on from JADKJV010000003.1 coordinate 76,773, forward strand.
ATCTTTGCCGCCCCAAATCTGTATTCGCAGATTCTTTCACCGAAGGGTGAATGTCCAATGGGAGAAACCGAATTTAATAACCGTTGAGTACCGGGCTTTCCGGGAAAGACAAAAACAGGTAAAATGAACAATTACGAATTGATGGTGATTTTTACCCCCGTCTTAAGTGACGATGAGTTCAAGGCTGAACAGAAAAAGTACACCAAGCTGGTAACAGATGCTGGTGGTGCTATTGTAGCCGAGAATCCCTGGGGACTGAAATCACTGGCGTACCCGATCCAGAAAAAAACCACAGGCTTGTACTGGGTTATGGAATACAGTGCGTCATCCGACTTCAATGAGAAGCTGAAAATCCAGCTTCTGCGTGACGAGAGTGTTCTCCGTCACCTCTGCACAAAACTCGATAAATACGCCGTCGAGTACAATGCCAAAAAGAGAAGTGGTGTAAAAACTGGAACCGAAAAAGCAGTGGAGGCTTAAGACATGGCAAAAAATGAAATAAAATACCTGACCGCCATTAAAAGCGACAAACGTGTTAAGAAGTTCTGCCGCTTTAAGAAATATGGCATCCGTTACATCGATTATAAAGATGTAGAGTTCCTGAAAAAATTCCTGAATGAGCAGGGTAAATTATTACCCCGTCGTTTAAGCGGAAACAGCCTGAAATACCAGCGCAAAGTATCTGATGCGGTGAAGAAAGCCCGCCAGATGTGTTTATTGCCTTACGTAACAGACCTTTTAAAATAACCTCACCCTAACCTCCGCAATAACGGGGAGACAGTTCCTTTACCGGGACTGGGTTGGTGAACAAAAAGAGAAACATGGATATTATTCTGATTCAGGACGTCGATAATCTCGGCGCGAAAAATGAAGTGGTAAAAGTAAGGAACGGGTATGCCCGTAATTTCCTGATTCCCCGCCAGCTGGCTGTTGAGTGCAACTCAAGCAATAAAGCACAGCTGGAAGAAAGGCTGAAACAGGTCCGCAAGAAAGAAGAAAAAATGCTGGCTGAAATCAACAGTGTTATTGCTAAACTGAAAGAAGCCCCGCTGAAACTCGGTGCTAAAACAGGTACAAGCGGTAAGATTTTCGGCAGCGTTACTTCCCTGCAGATCAGCCGTGCCATCCGCGAACAGCGTGGATACGAAATCGATCGCCGCAAAATTTCTATCGCTGATGAAGTGAAAGAAATCGGTACTTACAAAGCGGTCATTGAATTCGGCGCAGGCCAGTCGACTGAGGTTGAATTTGAGGTTGTGGGCGAGTAGGCTTCAACTAACTAATAATAAAAAGCTGTCTCATTTGGGGCGGCTTTTTTTTAGTGTTGGAGGTTGAAAGTTGGAGGTTGGAGGTTTATTAAAGTAGAAATGGTATTAAAGAATTGAAACATTCCTAAAATCGCTGTTGGATTGTTGGAGAGTTGGATTGTTCTGCAAATCGAAAACGCTTTTGATTTTCGTTACAGCGAAATAACCGAACAGTTTTGAAATTTCAATCCAATAGAAAACTACGAACTGAAAGAACAATCCAACTCTCCAACTCCCGATAGCTATCGGGACCAACATTCCAACTCTTGAATGACACTTCGATCTTTCGGGTTCAACCTCCAACATCCAACCTCCAACTTCCAACCAAATAGGTCAAAATCCCGTCATATTCCCCCCGAATTCGCTCCATAAACCACTCATTACCAACACCCTAATGTTATTTTCTAAGCCAAATCAGGATAATTTGCTAAAATCTCCGGAAAAAATACGTTATTTTGTCTTGCTTTTGGTGTTCTTTACAGTTTCACAAGTCCTGAACGATTCGAAAAACCGTAGAATGTTCAAAGGTTACTGTTTACTGTTGACACTTTTATTTTTTTTAAAACCTCAAAAATGAACATTTACGTAGGAAACCTCAGTTGGAACCTGAAAGATCAGGATCTGTCCACCCTTTTCGCTACTTACGGCGAAGTAGGATCAGCAAAAATTGTTACTGACAAATTCACAAACCGCTCTAAAGGTTTTGGTTTTGTTGAAATGCCTAATGACGACCAGGCCCAGGCTGCTATTGCTGCCCTGAACGGTTCTGAAGTTGACGGCCGTAACATTGTTGTAAACGAATCACGTCCCAAACCCGAAGGTGGTGGCGGCGGCGGCTTCAAGAAAAGAGGCTTTGGCAGCGGCGGCGGTGGCGGCGGCTACAAAGGTGGCGGCGGCGGCGGCTTTAAGAAAGGCGGCAACGGTGGTGGTTACAACCGCGATCGTGGTGGCTTCAACAATGATTATTAATCATCAGGTCAGATAACTGGCCCCACATAAAGCTTTAAAGTCTGGTCCTGTTTGTTCAGGGCCGGACTTTTTTTTTCACCAAAACTAACACCATGAAATTCTCACCCGTTATTGCAGGTTGTATGAAATGGGGCCGCTGGGGAGCGGGATTTGATACAGCTGCATACCAGCAAATGATCAACACCTGTGCAGTAAACAAAATCACCAGCTTCGATCACGCAGATATATACGGCGATTATACCACTGAAGAAGAATTTGGTAAAGCACTCGTCAACATGCCCGGCGTCAGGCAACATGTTCAACTCATCACCAAATGCGGTATCAAAATGGTTGGACCGCAAAGACCGGAACACCACATCAAATCATACGACACCAGCAAAGAGTATATCATCCGCTGTGCAGACCGTTCCCTGAAAAACCTGCACACCGATTACCTGGACCTGTTCCTCATCCATCGTCCCGATCCGCTGATGAACCCGCATGAAATAGCAGAAGCATTAACACACCTGAAGAATGCAGGCAAAGTACTTCACACCGGTGTATCCAATTTCACACCATCACAAGTGGCCATGCTGCATGCGGTCATTCCAGTAGAAGTAAACCAGCTTGAAATTTCTGTCACCGCGCTCGATCCATTCCATAACGGACAACTCGATCAGTGCCAGCAACTGAATATCCACGCCATGGCCTGGGCACCCCTCGGCGGCGGGAATTTGTTTTCAGACAAGCCGGATGAAAAAACAAAACGCATTCTTGCCGTAGCTGAAAAACTCGGGAAGAAATACAATATCAGTGCTGATAATATTTTACTGGCATTCCTGCATACACATCCGGCGGGGATTATTCCGGTGCTGGGGACATCTAAATCTATACGGTTGGCTGAGGCGATGAAAGCGGCGGGGGTGAAACTGGAGAGGGAGGAATGGTTTATGTTGTGGGAGGCGTCGAAGGGGCATCCAGTACCATAACTTTTTTACCACCCTCCTTCGCTCCGCTTCGGCGGGCAAAGCAAAGGCCACAAGGGTAGAAACCTTGTGGCCTTTGTGTATTTCTTTGTGTACTTAGTGGTTAAATGTATTCCTTACTGCACGACCTTCACTATCCCCCCTCCATTATAAGAATGATACTCCCCATTATACATCGCATCTGCATTCACAGGTCCCATTTTATAATTACCAGGCGATACCGCACGCACTGCATAATAATACATTTGTTTACCAGTGGTGGCATTGACGAAGAAATGTATCCGGTCGTCGCGCACATCCATGGCATCGGGTGTGGACGCATCTTTGATCCAGTCCATACCGGGAATTTCTTTCGTACGCGGGTTCTCGATTTCAAAACCAGCGGGTAAGATATCCGTGATCACAATGTTTTCCACTGAACCGGAATATGTTTTTTCCAGGCTGATACCAACCACGATCAGGTCGTTTTGTTTGAAGGTGTTACCGGTAATGAGTTTACCATTGCGGTCATAGAAATGACGGCGTACTTTCAGGTAACTGTCTTCTTCTTTATAAGCACCTGATACACTCATGCCTTCACTCTGCCAGAAATAATACAAACGGCCTGAGCCTTTCACGGTGATATCTGCTTTGTTTCCGCCGAGTGCTTTGGCATCACCGGTCCACTGGCCACCGTCAACTTTGGCAATCACTTTACCGTTCACGCTGATTTCAGCGGTGGCGGTTGACTGGTTGGCAGACCTGGCATGTTTACCAAGTGCAAGGAATGCAAAAGCCCTTTCCTGTGTACTCAGCCACTGGCGTTGTTTCAGTTTATCGGCCACGTGTTTTACCATCGTACCAATCTGTGCATTGCCGGGATCCACATCCAGCAGGGCATTCAGCGCAATGGCTTCGTCACGTACATCTGAATAATAACTGCCGCCGGTTTGTGCCACGGAAATTTCACCACTGAATGCACCGGGCAGGATGGACGCAAATGATTTGCGGTCACCGGCAGTTGCATAAGCGGCTGCTAACAAATAACGGCTGTCAAGCGCCAGTAAGGATGCATTGGCTTTATAATAGTTCATCGCAGGTACATTGCTGCGGCCGGCGAGGGCCAGTACATATAAACCATACGCTACTTCTTTGGGCGCGATTTTTTTATTCTGGTCGCGGTTATAGTAGTACAGGATGGTTTCTTTAGTCCGTAACCGGTTGTTGATATAATTCAGCATGGTACCGAGGAAACTGTTGTCCACATCAAAACCAGCTTTGCGTGCTTCCAGCAGGAAATGCGCTGCATACACGGTCGCCCACCAGTCTTCTTTATCCTGGCCATCCCATAAAGTAACCGCACCGTTATACAACTGGCGCATCTTGATTTTACGGATCGCTTCCTGGATATTATTGTTGGCATTCAGCTTCTGCTGGTCTTTGTTCTGCTGTAACAGTTCTGCGATATCCCCGAAATACAATTGAGGGAATGCCGCTGATACGGTTTGTTCTGTACAACCATACGGATACTGCACGAGGTATTTCAACTGGTCGCCCAGTTCAATTACCGGTGAACGGCTTACGACAAGACTGTAATTCACAGAAGCCGGCATGAAATCACTCGTACTCATGGTGATCGTTTGCTTGCCACCGGCTGTAATGGAACCGGCACCGGTCATCTTCTGTAAAGTAGAAGGCGGACGCACGGTAATATCTGTTACATCGGTATATTTTTCACCGAGACCGTTAATGGTAACGGTTACTTTGGCCGTGTTCACGGAAGGATCGGCCATGATGCGGAAAATGGCAATGGCTTCCCCATTGGCTTTCATGGACACGGTTTGTGTGGCAGCACCTGCAATTTTCAGCGGACCTTCCACGGCAATAGTTGCCGTAGCGGAGGTGCTTTTTGCAGTAGTGTTTGTCAGCGTGACGGGCACACTCACGGTATCACCGGGACTTAAGAACCTGGGCAGTGCCGTGCTGATTACAATCGGATCAGCCACTGTCATTGTTTTATCGGCCGCACCAAAATTCTTTCCTTTATATGATAAGGCCATGAGACGGAGTTCACCGCTGAACTGCGGGATATCAAATTCAAACACGGCTTCACCATTGCTGCCGGCTTTTTAATGCCACCCCAGTAGCTTACCAGTTTCACCCTTTTATTGGGCAAAGGACTGTTCCGCTTGTTGGCAGAAAATTCCTCGGCAACCATCACCACCGGTGCTGCTCATGCGTGCACGGAGTTCAGCAAACAGCAGCGGGTACATATCAAATGCATTTACCTGCAATGCTTTTTTCTGGTAGAAATAAGCATACGGATCGGGCGTTTTGAAATCACTCACCTGCAGGATACCATTATCCACTGCAGATAATGTAACATAAGAACCGGGCGATGCTTTCACCGTAATCTTCTGGTGGGTTTTGGAACGGACGGATGGCTGTGACACGATTGACACTTCCATCTTCCGGCCTTTTTCTTCCACCATGATATTTTTGAAACCATGTGCTACGGTTAAAGGAATGGAAGACACCTCATGCGGTTTGATCAGTGTAGCGGTGATATACGCATTCGGCACATGGTCTGCATTTACACGCAGGTTCAGTTTGGCTGAACGGTTGGTTACTTCCACATATTCATGGGAGATGATGTGATCGGTTTCCACCGTTACCAGCATATTACCATTGAATGGTGTTTTAAATAAGGCAGTCACTGATTCACCGGTGGTATATGATTTCTTATCCAGTTCAATATCAATATTACCTTCCCGGTTCACTTCAAATGAAGTGGTTTCCGCGCCATAGCTGCCATAGCTGTAGAAGCTGCGGCTTACATAGGCTGTGGCACCGGGCTGGTACACACGCAATTCATAATCACCGGGTGTTTTGGGCACACAGGTGTACACGGTACCTGCGCCAATACTCACGTTAGACTCGCTCAGCATTTTATCTTCCTGCTGGCTCTGGTAACGGAAATAAGTACCGCTGCGGGTAAGCACTGTACGGTATTCATGTTTGATCAGTTCAACACGGGCAGTGGCTGAAGCAGCCTTGCCGTCTTTATTCAATGCAGCGAGTTCAAATTTCACCACCTGGTTCAGGGGATAATACCAGGAACCATTGTCATGGATACCAAAGAATACATCCTGGGTAAACACATCTGATTTCAGTCCGCGGCTTACCGGGCGTCCGGTTTCATCAAACACCGTCGTGAAGAAGCTGGCCTGTAACAAACCTGAATTGGCGTAATAAGAAGGAACGGTATAACCAATAGCTGCATTACCGGCTGCATCGGTTGTGCCTTCACGTAATTCTTTATCAAAAAATGTTTTCTGGTTGGTCAGACTGAAATTCCAGCCTTCATAACCGGGTGCACTGAAATATTTCTGGCTGACCTGGATCTCTGTTTCAAATTTGCGGTTAGCCGCAGCAGATCCAAAAAAGTTCATCGCATTCAGTGAAAGATTGGCACTGTCACCGGCACGCAGGAAATCTTTATCCAGTTTTACATTCACCCGGATACGGTCGGGCATGAATTCCTCCACGGAAAAATTGGTGGATGTCAGCAGCACATCATTGGAACTGTACACTTCCAGGGTATAACTGCCGGTAATGGCAGCAGCAGGTATTTCCAGGCTGCCCTCGAGTGAACCTTCCTCATTGATGGATTTACGGATCGTTTTAAATTCCTTACCGTTAGGCAGCAGGAATTTCATCTTAAGGGGGATATCACCGGGTGTATTCCATTTGGCATCACGGATGATGACAGAGAAATTAATTTTTTCACCGGGGCGGTACACATCCCTTTCTGCATATACAAAAGCATCTAAACCGGACAGGTTATTCCTTTTACCACCCACATCAAAGCGTGACATATTCACACGGGTATTGCTGAAGGGCAGGTAGTTGAAATCACCGGCGGTTTTTGCAATGATCATCCCGGGTTTGAAACCGGTATATTCTTTTTTGGTATAGCTGATATCAGCCAGGCCATCTTTATCGGTTGATCCTGTTCCGATGAGCTGGTTGTTGATGGAATAAACAGAAATACTTACCCCACTCAACGGTTTGGCTGTCTGGATAGAATTGGTGTAAACACGGCCATCCGCCCCTCTCCTTCTTTGGCAATCAAACCAAGGTCTGACAGGGAAATATAACGGCTGTCGCGCACCCAGTAATCTTCCAGGGAACGTATTAATATATGATAGATGCCTTTTGAATCGGGCAGTTTGTCTTCAAACTGACCGAAGTTCAGCAGGCGGGAAGAACCATATTTCGGCAATGAGCGTGTATCAATTTCTTTTTCATAGATCACATCACCCAGCATGGCATTGCTGCCATAATCGCGGCCGTATTCACCATCATATTCTTCATTGTAAGATGCATAATCAGCCACGGTGCTGTTCTCCTGGGGTTCATAACCATAGCGGTTCGCCATCATCAGGTTGTTCTCGTAAATTTTGGAGATGATGATTTTCACCTTCGGCACATTGGTGATCTGCACATCAATATTTTTCGCGCCGTTTTTAGATAAGTACACAGCCTTGCTGCTGTTGAAACTGATACCGGCTTCGAGTTCACCGAAAGCGATATCGCCGGTGTAATCATCTTTCAGCACACCACCGATCCGGCCGCGGGCACCTTTGGCGATATGCAGGGCATACGCCTGTTCCGCATCGAATTTGCTGCTGCGGAGGGTGAAACCATTTTCTGCAGGTTCTAATGTAAACTCTGCAGCCGGCTCAACAGTAATCTGCGGCCTGAGTTCATTGATATCCACCTGCTGGCTGGTGGTGATATGCACCACATTTTTAGTACCATCATGCTCTGATTCAACAGCCGCAATGGTGAGTTCAAAAGGTGAAGGGATATTCACGTCGCCTTTCATGTCTTCTTTGCTGGCGGTATTTCCTTTATCGGGTTTGATGCCTTTATCTATGATTAAACTGGCTTCCTGTGACTGGTCAATGGCTTTGAGTCCGCTGATGCGGAGACTGACTTTATTATCCACTGACAGGTTCACGGGTGTGAAGCTCAGTTTCTGGCCATCCATTTCCAGGTTTGTGTTTTTAACCACGTCATCCGGTTTGACCGGGTAATTGAATACCAGGTCAAGCTGCGGCACGGCGCTGGTGCTGCTTTCCCCAACCCAGGTTACGCGGGTATCTTCCAGTGTAAGCGGGGCAGTATGGAAACTGATGTTTGATCCGCCGCTCACTGAATTGAATTTAGAATATTTCAGTACAGCACTTTTGATACGTGCTGTATATTCAGTGGCCGGCAAGAGCGGGGCTGAAGGTGAGAAAACCAGTTCATCAGGACTTTCCCAGCGGAAGCGTCCGGTGATGGCGGGTTCGAAACTGATGTAGGCAGCAGAATCCCAATTGTTGAGCATGCTGTCTGTTGCCAGTGAATGGCTGAAGCGGAACACGAGGTTTCCGAGTGCAGGGATTTCACCTTTGGCGTTGGTAAAACTGAGACTGACCGCATTCCTTTTACAGGAAGACATAAAAATAGCCCCGGCGATCAACGGAACTAAATAGATCTTGATACGCATAGAAAGTGTGGTTAATAGTCAGCGGAAAAAAACGGTTTGGAATATAATTTAGGGAATGTTTGAAAAATGGATTGCCCGATTCAGCGGGGAATACCTGAAATTAGCAGGGAAATACCTAAGGAGGGATGTCTCTGTTGGTCGAATGGTCAGCCTCCCCGGGAGGAGAGGAAAGTGTTGAGTCCATAAAGGATTCAGTGAATTTGAACAGAAAGATACATTTCATACGCCGGCAGTTGCAAGTTTTTCCAGATAAATATTTGTTAAGCAGCAACGGAACAGATAACTGATACAATCTGATGAACAAACGATTTAAAATGCATATCAGCTTCCGGGGATTGGCCCGGTTTTGTAAAAAGCTTGGCTATTTCGTGGCGGCCTGTATGTTTCTTTTCTACCTGCTGAACCTGTTATTCCCGCTACCTGATAAGGTAGACTATTCTGTAATTATAACTGATAACAAAGGTCAGGTTTTACATGCATATCTCACACCCGACCAGAAATGGCGGATGAAAACCGAGCTGGAGGAGATTTCCCCGCTGCTGCGTAAAACGATCATAGCCAAGGAAGACCAGCATTTTTATTCCCACCCCGGCGTGGATCCTTTTGCACTGGTGCGCGCATTTTTCCGGAACCTGTTTACCGGCCGCCGCACCTCGGGCGCCAGTACCATTACCATGCAGGTGGCGCGGGCACTGGAACCGGGTCGACGAAATATTTTCAGTAAAATCAGGGAAGCCTTCCGGGCGTTGCAGCTGGAACTGAGGTACAGCAAAGACGAGATTCTGCAGATGTACCTGAACCTGGTGCCTTACGGCGGGAATATAGAAGGCGTGAAAGCCGCGTCCCTGTTGTATTTCAACAAAAACCCCGATCACCTGTCGCTGGCAGAAATTACCACGCTGAGTATAATACCGAACCGGCCCACCTCGCTGGTGATAGGCAAAAACAATGACCTGATCGTGAGTGAACGCAACCGCTGGCTGCGAAAATTTGAGAGCGACAAACATTTTACCAGTAAAGAAATTGAAGACGCGCTGGCCGAGCCGATGAATGCCCGGCGGGGTGCCGTACCCCGGTATATCCCCCACCTGGCCTGGCGGATGAAAAAAATGAACGGGAATGCGGTATCCATTTCAACCAGTATTGATTTGAATACGCAGTTAAAGACTGAAAAACTGGTGGAAGATTATATCCGCACCCAGCGGCTGAAAAATATCAATAACGCAGCGGTGATCATTCTCGATAACCAGACGCACCGGGTGATTACTTATGTGGGTTCATCCGGTTTTGCTGATACAACAGATGACGGACAGGTGAATGGCGCGCATGCGATCCGGCAGCCGGGGAGTACGTTAAAGCCTTTATTATACGGAATGTGTTTTGATGCGGGTTTGTATACACCCAAATCTGTGATTACCGATGTGGCGGTGAACTATGAAGGATACACCCCGGAGAACTATGATAATAAATTCAACGGGTATGTCACGATTGAATATGCGCTGGAACATTCGCTGAATATCCCTGCCGTTAAAAGCCTGAAACTGCTGGGCTATGAAAAAATGATCCAGCAGTTATCGGATTGCAATTTCAAACAGGTGCAGAAGGACAGGCGCAAGCTGGGATTGTCGCTGATACTGGGCGGTTGCGGTACCACACTGGAGGAATTAACCGGATTGTTTTCTGCCTTTGCCAACAATGGGGTGTATTACCCGCTGGTATTTAAAGCGAGTGATTCCGCTGTCAGGGGAAAAAGAATCCTGAGTGAAGGCGCCGATTTCATGATCAATGAAACCCTTTCTAAAATCAACCGTCCGGATTTTCCCCTGAACTGGGGATCTACTGAACGCATGCCCAAGATTGCCTGGAAAACAGGAACGAGTTACGGCCGTAAAGACGGCTGGAGTATCGGCTATAATAAAAAATATACGATTGGTGTGTGGACCGGTAATTTTTCCGGTGTGGGTGTCGCCGACCTGAGCGGGGCAAATACCGCCACGCCCCTGCTGTTTAAAATTTTCAACACGGTGGATTATGATCCGGATGATGACTGGTACCAGCAGCCCGAAGAATGTGATATCCGCCAGGTATGCAGTGAAACCGGTATGGTGCCCGGTGATCATTGCGCCAACCTGGTTACGGATTATTTTATCCCGCTGGTCTCCCCTGCCACGCCCTGCAACAACTGGCAGGAAGTGATGACCAGTCCGGATGAAAAAATATCTTACTGCAAAGCCTGTGCACCTTCGAGTGGCTATAAAAAGAAATGGTATAAGATTATTGAACCCGATATGCAGTCGTGGATGGAAGAGAATAAAATCAATTATGTAAAACTGCCACCGCATAATCCCGATTGCGAACTGGTGTTTAAAGGATCAGCGCCTTCTATCCTCACCCCGGTGAACGGAACGGAATACCTGATCAGCCGCAAAAACCCGGAGCCGCTGGAGCTGCAGTGTAAAACGAGTAATGATGTGAGCCGGGTGTACTGGTATATCAATGATCATTTTTATAAGAGCTGCCCGGCGGGGGAGAAACAGTTTTTTGTGCCGGAGGAAGGGTTGGTGAAGATTTCGTGTACGGATGATAAGGGGAGGAACAGGGATATCAGGATTACGGTGAAGTTGGTAAATCTGTAGGTGCATTTGGGGATTGAATAATTAAACAATTAATCAATTTAACAATGTAACAATGTGCCAATTCGACAATGTGCCAATTCGACAATGTGCTAATGTGGAAATTAAACGTCACACCTTGTGAACGCTGCTTAAGAGGCAAATGAATTAAATACAAAAAACGCAAAGACGCAAAGGCGCAGAGTGAACACCCTGCGGCCACTGCGTCTCCGCGTGCCCTAAGTCCATTATGACCAGCAAAAATTTATTTTTAAGTTCTAATGGATCTGAATTGCTTATGCTGCTAAAGTGATTGTTATATATGGCGCTTCGCGTTTTACAACTGCGTACATTCGGCTACACGATTTTTGATCGATAATATTGAGACAGGCCATTTTTTTCATTTCCTCCTGCCACCCTTTTTGGTGTAAGTCTTCAATTCCGGGTCGAACTGATAGCAGCAAACGCTGCGAGATTTAAGTGTCCTGACCCTTCTTTATTTGCCAGATGGCTGACCCCAACGACTTCTTGATAGTACCACTTTTGTGCGCAAACGGAGCAAGTCCGGCATAGCAGTTAAATTTCTGCGCATTGGCAAACGGGTAAAACGGTGTTTGCAATCATGTAAGCAGCTACAATCAACCCAACGCCTTTAATACTGGTGAGTACGTGCAGGTTTTTAAGCACTTCATTGGTACGGATAATCAAGCGGATTTGATCTTCCGTTTTTTTGATAGCCGCGTAAGCGCCTCTATAATTCGTTCCTGGATTTGTATAGTAATATTCAGACTTAAACAAGGTTCCGTGGGCCGGCATTTGCCGGCACAGGTAGCCACTTCTGTCTTTTACCAACTTGGATCGCAGACTCAATAAGTTACGTAACTCAGCAATGCCCTGCAGAACAGGAACATCGGCCACCAAGAGATCTGCGTCGAAGCCAAGGCGATACTCTGCGATACGGGCAGCATCCACTTTATCATTCTTGCCTCTTGCTACACCGATCGATCGTTTGATCTGGCAAAATGCGGGTACTTTGCAAAAATCAATGGATTTAGATCTTAAAACATTTCAAAACGCGCTGAATAGCGACCAGTATGTTCCATCACAACAAAATTGGCAACTCCAACCCGAACAGTTTGCGGATCCCAGTAAGCCAAAGTTTGAAGCCGGATAATTTTGTTCTCGGTCTGTAAGGCAAAATCACCCTGGTTTGCAAATGAAAGTCCAGTGTTAACTTGGATACATCAACACCCACAATCAATAAATCTTTCATAATTTAGATTTAGGTTTAAAAATGTTGACAGTCTCCAAGACCCTTTAACAGACCTGACCTTTTGTCTGAAATTCTAAACGGAGCACTGACAACGTTAAAGAGAAGAAGTGGGGACTAATAATGCAAAATGAGTCACAAGCTCCAAGTGTCCCCCTGGCCTAGTTCACTCCCAAGGCTTCTTCTTCTAATTTCAAATCTTACAAATAGAAAATATTGGGAAACTGATCTAAAGGTCTTTGCGGTTATGTATTTTACGCAGAGACGCGGAGGTCGCAGAGCGTTCACTCTGCGTACTCCGCGTACGCTGCGTCTCTGCGGTTATTTTATTTTACGCAATGAGATTTACTGGGTTTCGCTGAAGAAAGGATTCGGATAGCATGTATTTAATGCATATGCGCATGATCATCCATGTTCTTCATATTGCCCGTCATCTTTTCACCCTGTGTAATATTCACGGTAAAATCTGCCGTATGAACCTGTCCCTTGATCTGGAATTGTACCCAGATCCGGTAAACACCCGGTTTTGAAACAGCTGTTTCGCCATCAATAAGGAACTTATCGTTTGTGCCAGGGTGGATATGGATATAACTTTTATCTGCTTTGCTGATCATAACAACATGCGCAATGGCGCCCAGGTAATTTTCCAGTACAGCACTGGACAGGGGTTTGCCGTCTTTTGAAATAGAAAATCCAAGATGGGTGTCGCCTGTTTTTAAATCTTTTGCGTTCATCAGGATAGCAACATATCCGTCCGTTACAGAAACCCATTTGGATTCTTCTGCCGGCGGTGCAGCTGTTTGTACGCCTTTTACATTAATCTCTATTTTGTTTACCAGGCCGGGTTTGCCTGCAGGTTTGTAATCAGCATAAAGAAAATACTTTCCGGCATTGGGGAATGTTTCAACAACTGCATAAGCGTCATCGGCCCGCTGTTCAGGATGAATGTGGTGGAACCAGCTTAAATCCTCACTCACGGCAATCAGGTGTATTGGCTTTTCATGCATGAGTTCAAGACGAACCACTTCATTGGTGTCATCCAGGTTTTTGGGTGTAAAAACAAGCCGGGTGGGTTTTAGTGCTTCTATCAGTTCAGGTTCGGCTATGAATTTCATTTCGTAGTTGCCTTTGTCGTTACTCTGTTTCACCATCTCCATACCGCACTTCGGGCATTTGTCGCCTTTTTTGCCTTTCATGTCCGGATGCATGGGACAGGCATATACATCCCCAATGGTCTGGTTTGTGTGGATGTCTTTGGAATGATCATCTGCTTTATGGTTGTTGCAGGATGAAAAAAATAATGATGCAGGTAATGACACTGCAAGAACGGCTGTTTTAATATGCGTATTCATGATATAAGGTTTAGTGATGGGTCTTATTGTATTTTTTTAACTGGTAATAATTATAGGGCAGGGGGAGTAAAAACCTGGCCAGGAGCGGGTATGAATGCGAGCCAGTAACCCGGATCGGAAAGCACCATTTTACCGCCGGTAATCATAAAATCGGTTGTGTTCATGGCGATTTCCATGGCTATAATGGATAAAACGACATACTGACGGCCATTTTAAAAGCCCTTCTCCAGTCCATTTTCTCGCGGTAGTACAACAGGATTGTTTCCATGGCAACGGAAGTGAAGCAGCCCGGCAATGGTTGCCAGTACCATCTGTGACATCATGGGTGTAGCCGGGTAATAATGCTGCAGGAAAATCACCATGCCGAAATCACCAATGGAACAACCAAGCAGGCAATTCAGTGTGATGAGAGCGGATTTTCTCCATACGGCAATATCCTTCCAGTCGAAATGACTGGTATGGACAGTATGATTTACACTTTCTGCTTTTGACACTTCCACACCGGTAATGCCAGGTTGTTTCTGTAAAGCGGCTTTTATATCTGCTTCACAGCTTTCGCAATCCAGTCCTTTGATTTGATAAGCGTGTACCATATTCGTTGGTTTTAATAATGAATAATGATGGTACAAAAATCGTATCAGGACGTGCTTTCCCGGTTACACAATTCAGGATAAGAATTGCAAAATTTATATGTTATCTATTTGCTTGCGTTTCCGGTCTTTCAGTTGTTTGAAATAACTGGGCGAAAAGCCTGTTACTTTTTTAAACTGGTTGCTCAGGTGGGCTACGCTGCTGTAGTTGAGCTGGAAGGCTATTTCGCTTAAGGTCAGTTCGTTGTAAATCAGCAACTCCTTTACTTTTTCTATCCGCTGGCTGATGTAATATTTTTCAATGGTGGTATTTTCTGTTTCTGAAAACAGGGTGCTCAGGGTGCTGTAATCCTGCAATAAGTTTTGGGAGAGATAGTCAGATAGCTTGATGTCAATTTCATTGCTTTTGTTCTGCACCAGGTCAATGATCAGGTTCTTGATTTTTCGATTGTCCGGCTCTTCTTATTGTCAATCAGCTCAAAACCGAGGCTGTGCAGGTTTTGCTGTAAGGTATCTTTCACTGCGGAGATATCATTCTCTTTGATGTCAACTTCCCCCAGTTCAACAGCCACCGGTGTCAGGCCCAGTTTTTCCACTTCTGTTTTTACCGCTGTTTTACAACGGTTGCAAACCATATTTTTAATATAGAGTTTCATGGTTAGGTTAAAGTAAAAATACAAAAATACATAACCACTAAGTTCGCAAAGTAAATACAAAGGTCACAAAGCCGTTAACCTGGTTGCGGCACTCTTTGTGAACGAATCGTTTTTCGGTTAAAGGGGTTTTCAATATTCCCGGAAAAGCTGCCAGGGTTTACCAGCCCAGTTTTGGCTCTGTAAATGATTTCCATTTCCCGTCTATCTTAAACATCTCACCCAGTTTACACTCGATGGTATCGTTCTTCGACTTCAGCAGGATAAATGTTTCTGTTGCGTAGATGCCCAGCTCTTTATCAAACAATTCCTCCCCGGGTTCTTCCCGGCCGATATAAGTCAGGTCATCCAGCTTGCGGGATGCAATAAGATCTTCTTTGAACATGGCAAACGTTTATAATATTCATCACTGATGAATGAAACGGACAATTTTTTTTTTTCCAGTTCTTCCGGAATCCCGCGGTATGAAAATTTATGTTTTTCATATAGGCAACGGTTCCTTTATCCGGGCTGATATCTTCACAATATTTTTTCAGCCTTTCGGGGGTTGATTTTAAACAAACGACAAAATCGCTGTAGAGCTTGTCGAGATCGGAATAGCCTTTGCTTTTACTGCTGCAACTGGAAAAAATGATTATAATAAATAAGATGGAAAAGATCCTGTAACTGCGAAATAGTTTTGCCTGCATGTGGATTTTTTTTTGAAATACAAAAAAAATACAAAGAATACAAAACTACAAAGGATCAGGTGCTGTCGTATCTTGTGAATACAAAGTTCACAAAGACTCTCACTTTTTAATAAGGAATACACCTCCTGTTATTTGTTCCAATGGGATATTATTTACCGTCACCGGCTTCGCTGTATTATAATCAGCGCAGCAGGGCGACGCATCAGTCAGCGGATAAGTCACTGCCATGGTATCCCGGTCCGTATTACTCAGCTGGACAAAAACCGTTTCAGCCTTTCTGTAATCCATGGAAACGTATAATAAACTATCCTGCCCGGGATTGGGATTAGCCCCGGATCCGTAGTGATGGTAAATCGTATCTGTACCATTTAATGAATAAAACCGGATGGCATTTTGGTCATAAATCTTGTTGGGACCGAAGACAAGATCCTTGCCTGTTGTATTGTCAATAATCCGGAAACGGGTGTTGTAATTATCAGCCTGGCATTTGCGGTTTCCTAGGCAGCAGGAAGTAATTGCCAGCGGTAAGATAAAGAAGCATAATA
Organism: Chitinophagaceae bacterium; assembly: GCA_016720825.1. Lineage (GTDB taxonomy): Bacteria > Bacteroidota > Bacteroidia > Chitinophagales > Chitinophagaceae > JJ008. Next base: position 93,264 of record JADKJV010000003.1, read on the forward strand.
ATTTCAAAATAAGTGGCTGTTCTTTAAGTGAATAATCTACTTAGACTGGGTAATTGACTTAAAGTTACATATAAATTATACCGTATACGTATTGCTTATTGAGAAATCGGGTGGACCGCGTTTTTATTTAATGAACATTCCGGGTCAGTTCATCGGTTTCAATGTCATTGGTATGATCACCGGTTTTAGGGTAATCATTATTCAACTTGTTTACGAGATCTTTTTTGTCTTTCCGGTTGCGGAGAATAAGCAGCAGGATTACTGCGGAAGACATCAGGGCAACCAGCGCAATAGTTAACCAGTTCATATTTGGGAGTTTAGAATGGCAGGATGTTGCCTGGTATAAAGTTGTAAATAATAGCTGGAAAAAGTATTACAGAATTACCTGTATAAGTTATATCAGTCATACATTCTGGCAATTCATAACTGAAGGGGGCGAATCGTTTTCATTCCAAAAATCCGGGGAATTGATTTACTGCCAGCCTGTTATATCAAAAAATGACGAACTGGTTGCTGCTGCGGATAAGATTCACATCAAACCTGCCATGTGTGAAACTGTAATTAACAGGTGAAGACATCGTCATGTCGAATTGCCCTGATATGATATATGGATGCAGAACCGGATTGCCCGGTGATCCGTCGCCAACAGTTACGTTGCTTATTTCACTTACTTTCCCAAACCGGATGCTGCCGCTGCCGTGTCCTGTTTTATTATACCCATAACTGTCTGAAATGCCGCCGTAATTGGTAGTGCCATCCAGCAAATAGGTTTTGCCATTCATTTGCAGTAGTTCTGCATCCGTACTGATATGGATATTCTTTAAAACGATAAAGATGGTATTGGGGTTTTGATCGGGCAGTGTGGCGTCTTTATAGTTGCCGTTTATCAGTATCACCACTGAATCCCCTGCCGGATAACTGAAAAGCTGAACGGGTCTTACTGTTGACAGAAATGCCAGGGGGTGGGTGATCCAGGCTTTGTTGTTGATTAGTGTGCCGCCGGTATTCAGTCCTTTTTCTGAATATGCGGGCAGATCAGGAAATGCCGTATCCGGCGTGATGACTGCTTTCCTGCAGGAGGCAAGTATTATTAAGAAAGATATGGTGAAAAAGAATTTCATTTTTTGAGGAAGCTGAATTTCCTGCTGATAAATTTACCTAAAATACCCGGCCTGACATTGGCTGTTTTGAACAGGAAGCTGCGTGTCGGGAGTATGTATTTGAGTTTCACTGAATAGTGGCTGTAAAATAAACTGTAGTTTAAGCAGCCATAACATTATAGTATTTGTCTTACTGCTGAAATATCATCCGTATGAATACGCGTAATGTAATGGTCTTTTTCCTGCTGTTTGTTACTGCTTGCTCCCGTGATTTAACACCAACACCGCTGGAGCCCATTGAAAATACCATTACAGGTGAATGGGTTTTTGCTGAAAGGTATGTCAGCTCCGGCGGCCCCGGTCAATGGTATGCTGTGACGCCTCCGAACCAGCATGTTACATTTAATACGGATGGAACTTTTATTCCTTCGGAGTCATTTTTAGACGGGGCGACGAATTATGCATTGGTAGACAGCGTGACTGTAAAAATATGGCCTGCCACAACAACCTCCGGTTTCAGGCTTATGAGATTCCGGATAGATACTGCCATGCGTGAAATGGAATTAGACCCTGCTGATTTATTCTGCATTGAAGGTTGCACATTTAAATTCAGGAAATAGAAAAAGACCTGCTACTTCCTGAATTAATACAATCCTTCTGCTGAAACATTCCCGTTGAATTTCCTGTTTTGTTTCCACAACGCGCCTGTATCGGACAAAAACGAAGACTTACAATTTAGTCTGTGTTTCCATTCTTGAATTTGTCCTCATCTCAGGATCCGTTTTCTTCGCAGGCGGAGTATCAAACCTGATCTCTTTTCCATCCCACCAGATGGATTGTGGCTTATCCCGGGTGTTGTTATCATTAAACATCACGCCATTCATGCGCTGGTCAAAATCACTGCGCAGGATTTCCGGTGAATGGGTAACAGTTGCAGCATCAGCTCGGGTAGCCATGGCAATCCAGTTGAAGTTTACCGTATTGCTGCTATTGCTGTTCTCGCGGATGGTAAACCCGCCGGCATCCTGTTTTTCAATAAATAAACCGCTGCTGGCTGAGGTAGGTGTTACCGTAATCACCAGGTCATCCGGATTTGTGGAAATCAGTTTGCTGAAAGCAGGGTCAAAATCTATATGAACAACACCATTGCTCAGCGTTCCTTTTCCTTTGCTGTACATTTCCGTAGTAAGCGAGGTTACTGCATAGGCCGGTGTGCGATTGGCACTGCCGGTATTGATCAGTTCTGTAACGGGTGCATTGGTATAAGTCTTACCATCCACATACATGCCAAAGCGTTCGCCTTTTACCATAGTGCCATACACCATGCCACGCATCCAGCCGCCCATGACACCGCCATAGATACCAAGCCCGATTTGTGTATTGGGTTCATCATTGCCCTGTGGAATTCCTCTTCCGCCGGGCACACCAACCTGGTAAGCGCCACCAAATCCATAAACACTATAGTCAACTAAGTTTGCAGCATAATACCCTATAGCGCCCATCGCGATCCCAAAATCGTCTCCGAAAAGGCCACCGCAACGCATATCTGTTGAACCCATTGTTCCGTGAACGCCGAATGTATATTGACCACTTGTGGCACCGGTATTGCCTATAACACCCACCCGGGGGCCTGTTGATACCTGTGTACGGAATCCTGTACCAGCTGCTGTGCTGTAGTTCACACCTCTTACCCCGCAGGTATTATATGTGGATGCAGCGGTAGAATTATATTCACCCTGAACCCCTGCAAAACTGGTAGTTCCGGCAGTAATCGCGCCATATACACCAGATCCATTAAAGGAAGAATAGCCATTCACGGCAAAAGGGAAAGTGGCATTACTGACACCGTTCATCAGGTCACCTGAAATAGTTGTGTTGGTGGCGCCCCAGAAAAACTCACCCAGGTTACTCATGCGGCCCCTGACCAATCCATTGGTTACGAAATCAACTGAATGGCTTGATAATGTACCAAAACTGCTGTTGGCAACAAGATTGTTGCCGCCTAATTTCCATGCGGTACCTGATGTCAAAAACTGAACCCATTGCGTGCCATCCCAGTAATAATAACCAGGGCTGACGGCAGTTACACCTGCACCGGCAGTTGCAATATTGTAAACCATCAGACTGCTGGCCGGTGATGTCACTGGCCCGGTTGCGTTCGTTGCTGTCAGTGCAACCCTGGGTACAAGCAATCCCTTATTGGCATTGCTGATATCAAGCATCGCGCTGGCATCAGGACTTGCGCCTGTGGCATTTATACCTACATTCTGGCTGAATGTTGTGAAATGGGCAATGCAAACTGCCAGTGAACAGAAAAGGATTTTTTTCATGGTAATAGTGATTGATTTATGTTTCTGGAGAGTAGAGTAAGTTGTTACGATAAATGTAAAGAAAATATGTCAGGAGGAATTTTTACCTGCATATAACTTTTGTACTATGCTTTCTAGCGTCATCAGCGGCCGTGCCGCTTTATTTTTCAAGAAGATCCAGCAGTTTCAGCCCTTCGGACCACTGTGTATGTCCGCTGGCTACATTGATATGACCTGCATCACCGATGTTTATGAATTCGCTGCCCCAGCTTTCCGCAAAATATTCTGCCCTTTCAATGGTGACCCAAACGTCATTAGCGCTTGCAACAACAATACTGTCAAACGATAAAACATTCAGGGGGACAGGCGCAAATCCTGTTGCGGGGAAAGTATAAACATCTGCTTCCGGGTCGCTGGGTGCCACAAGCAGGGCGCCCTTTATTTTCTTTTTAAATCTGGTAGCCCAATGCACGATGGTCATGCACCCCAGACTGTGGCCAATCAGTACAGCATTTGAAAGATCATACTGGCTCAGTGTATTCTCCAGTGTATTTATCCAGTCTTCACAGGATGGCGCATCCCATTCCTGCTGGTTCACCCGGATGAAATTGCTGCCACTGCTTTCAAAATAACTTTGCCAGTGATCAGGACCAGAATTGCCGAGGCCGGGGATGATGAAGTACTGTGTCATGGTTAAAGTCAGATTTATGCAAGGCTTTTTGCGATGTGACCAGTGCAAGCATGTATCACTTATTTATATTCCGTATTACTCAATGCTTCCTGCCAGTATTTTTTGTAGTCAAAACCATTACCCGGAATAGCCACCTGTTTTTCGTTTACAAACTGTGTGTCATTCAGGTTGTGGTTAAAAAGTTTGTATAACCTGATGGTCGCTTTACTCACGGAAAGGTCAGTCGGATAGTTGAGCAGGGCAGTGTATAGGAAATTCTGTTTAAAACCGGCAAGCAGGAAAACATTCGACACTTCTAAATTCCCTGATTTGTAATTGTTGTAATAAATATTCCGCGCTTTGTCAATCTTACCCCAGTCAAAGGCAAGGTAAACCGGAACGGTGGTGAATTGATGCCTGGATGGATCATAAAAGTGTACTTCAGAACCGCGTAAACGGGAATTCCGGAAATCCATGTAGCCGTCATTATTCATATCTGTATCATGGGAAAAGCCATTGCTGCCATACGGCAATTGTAAGTCTTCCAGCCAGGCATCATTCCTGAATACATCCAGTGACAGGTCTCCCCCGGGACCCTTTTTGGAATACAACCTGAACCGGTTGCCATTGACTGAAAAAGTATCCATATAACCCGCCTCATAATTTTCAATCTCCGTTTTGTTAGAATCGAATCTGGAATAATACTGGTCCGGTTTTAAGGCGACCGTTGTGTCTGTTGCTGAATTGTTTTTATCGGAGCTGGCAGTATTTTTCTTTTGCTGGCAGGAAACGAACAATAAGAAAAGCGGAAAAATGAGAATTGGTATTCTTTTCATAGAAATGTATTTTCGGAATCTTGAATAAAATTAACCACAAAGGGCACAAAGAATGACAAAGGCCACAAAGGTATGAACCCTGGTGGCCATTGTGTATTCTCTTTGTGCCCTTTGTGGTTAAATTTTAATAACTACAACACCGCATTCTTCTCCGCCATCGCCCTGAAGTAAGAAACACTCAACTTCGGTATCCGCTCCAGGGTTTTATAATCCATATAATACAATCCAAACCGGGTGCCATATCCGCTCGCCCACTCAAAATTATCCACCAGGCTCCAATAGAAATATCCTTTTACCGGAACACCTTCTGAAGTGGCTCTTTGCAGCTGGGTGAGATAATTGCGTAAGAATGTGATCCGGTCAGTATCATACACTTTTTTATCGGCCGTTAATTCATCGGTGCCGCTGGTGCCGTTTTCGGTAATGTATATTTCTTTTACGTTCCAGAGTTTCTGGGTATGACGGGCTCCCCAGTACAGTGATTCCGGTCCCAGGATCTGCCATTTGGAAGTGCTGGTAGGATGTGATTTGGCAAACGGGATTTTCTCAAATCCATCTTCGTTAGCCGCAGCCTGTACATACGCTTCGGGATTGTAAATATTGATGCCACAGAAATCAAGCGGACTGCTGATGGTTTTCAATTCTTCTGCTGTGAATTTGGGGGCATCGGCTCCGGCTTTTTTCAGGAAGCTGTCAGTGTATTTCCCTTCCATGATCACTGTCATATAACCGGCATTGAATTCCCTCGTAGCTGTTTCTGCCGCTTTGATATTTTCGGGTGATTCAAAAACAGGCACACCTACTTTAATGTTTTCTGCCAGTCCCACTTTGGTACCGGCTTTGCCTTTGGCACGGATGGCTTCAACGGCCAATCCGTGTGCCAGCACCGCATGGTGTCTTGCCTGGTATAATTCTGCAGCGGGTAATTTCAGTCCGGGTGCAAAAACACCATCTCCGTAACCAAGTTGTATAAACGTCCACAGTTCATTGAGTGTGAAAAAATGTTTGACTCTGTCGCTTAATTTTTCTGCCATGTAACCGGCATAATCCGCAAATGCTTTGGCAGTGTCTTTTGATTGCCAGCCTTTATTCTTGTCCTGCAGGGCCTGTGGCAGGTCCCAGTGGTATAATGTACCAAATGGTTCAATGCCGTTGGCCAGTAATTCATCTACCATGCGGCTGTAAAAATCAAGTCCTTTCTGATTGGGTGTGCCTGTGCCTTCCGGGAAGATGCGTGACCAGGAGATAGAGAAGCGGTATGATTTTGCGTTGAGTGATTTGATCAGCTGGATATCTTCTTTGTACTTGTGGTAAAAATCGCAGGCGATATCCCCGTTGTCGTTATTCAATATTTTACCGGGTGTATGGGAAAAGGTGTCCCAGATTGATTTCCCGCGGCCATCTTCATTGGCGGCCCCTTCCACCTGGTAGGAAGCCGTGGCTGTGCCCCACAAAAAACCTTTGGGGAACACAAGTCCGTTACTGTTAGTTACTGCCGGTTCCTGTTTGCCGTCCGTTTCTGATTTTGAATTACAGGATGTGATGATTAATGGAGCAGCGGAAAGCCCTAAAGCTGTAAGACCTGCTGTCTTCATAAAATCACGCCTGCCTGTTAAACCCGGGTTTTCTGTCTTGTTTGACTGTTCGTCTGACTGATGATTTTTCATTTATTAAAATTGAGGGTATAGAAAGGTACTTAATATGTGCGATTTAATTTCTGAGATATATCTGCTTTGCGAGACTGTTCTGCGAGACTGTTTTGCATGACTGTTCTACGAGATTGCTCTGCGAGACCGCTCTGCGAGACCTCCGGTCTCGCAGCCCTATTCTATTGCCTCCGGCAATTTCATTACAACCTCTCCAGCTTCCCCCTTCTCTTCACAATATTCTTATAATCCCACTGTATCTCCCTGGCCTTACCCAGCCACCGCTTCAAATCTTTTTTCTTCACTTGTCCGGCTTCTGTAAAAAAAATTTCAGCCGCTTTGAATTTACCTTCCGGCTGCAATCCTTCTTCTTCGAACGACTGCCCGCTCCAGAAAAGCAGGCATAAACCTTTTTTCCGCTTACTGTATCCAACAACAGGATTCCCATCCAGGAACCAGACCGGATGCGCATGCCAGACTTTATTTTCCGCTTCCGGTAAATGTTTGTTGATCTCCTGCGCCAGGAGATTGCAAATTTCCTGGTCACCTTCCTCAAGGGAATTGTTATAAGCCTGTATTTCTTTGTTCATGGCTGTTAGGTTTTTGCTGAATACTCCGGAAAAGTTTTTGGGAATGAGAGTGCCTCTTGCCGGAGGAAATAAATTTACACAAAATCAGGCGGATCTCACCCCGGTTTTGTATCAGACAGTATGGTAAAAAAAGCCAGTCCGGACAAACAATTCAACCCCTTTCTTGTTTTACACTTTTGCAGGTTCATGAAGGTTTTTTGCCGGAAAATGCCCTGAAACCTGATCCGGGAAAACTTATTACCTGTATCCGCGCAAAGACAGGTTTATTGACCCTGTATTGTCATAATTTTACAACCCAATCAATAAAAAAACAAAGAATATGGAAAATAATACCTCCCCAAAAAACGGTGAAAGCAAATGCCCGTTTCATGGTGGCTCGTTCAAGCAAAGTGCGGGCACAGGTACCAGCAACCGTGACTGGTGGCCGAACCTGCTTAAGTTAAATATCCTCCGCCAGAACGCTACCCTGTCAAACCCGATGGATGAATCGTTCAACTATGCGGAAGAATTCAAAAGCCTGGATCTGGCTGCGGTGAAAAAAGACATTTTTGATTTAATGACTACTTCACAGGACTGGTGGCCGGCCGATTACGGTCACTATGGCCCGTTCTTTATTCGTATGGCCTGGCACAGTGCAGGTACTTACCGCATTTCAGATGGGCGTGGTGGTGCAGGTTTCGGCACCCAGCGTTTTGCACCGCTCAACAGCTGGCCTGATAATGCCAATCTCGATAAAGCCAGGCTGCTTCTCTGGCCTGTTAAACAGAAATATGGCCGGAAAATTTCCTGGGCAGACCTCATGATCCTCGCCGGTAACTGTGCCCTTGAATCCATGGGTTTTAAAACTTTTGGATTTGGTGGCGGCCGCGAAGATGTTTGGGAAGCACAGGAAGATATTTACTGGGGTTCTGAAACAGAATGGCTGGGCGACAAACGCTACGAAGGCGACCGCGAGCTGGAGAATCCCCTTGGCGCTGTCCAGATGGGACTGATCTATGTAAACCCGGAAGGTCCGAACGGAAATCCTGATCCGCTGGCAGCCGCAAAAGATATCCGCGAAACATTCGGCCGCATGGCTATGGATGATGAGGAAACCGTGGCGCTGATCGCCGGCGGACACAGTTTTGGTAAAACCCATGGCGCTGCAGATCCCGGCAAATATGTTGGCCGCGAACCCGCAGCTGCTGGTATTGAAGAACAGGGTCTCGGATGGAACAATACTTTCGGCAGTGGCAATGCCGGTGATACCATCACCAGCGGACTGGAAGGTGCCTGGACAACAACCCCAACAAAATGGAGTAATAATTTCTTTGAAAACCTGTTTGGTTACGAGTGGGAACTGACCAAGAGTCCTGCCGGTGCACAGCAATGGAAACCGAAAGGCGGGGCAGGGGCCGGATTGGTTCCTGATGCACATGATGCTTCCAAACGTCATGCACCATTTATGCTTACAACAGACCTCGCATTGAAAGCAGATCCTGCGTATGAGAAAATCTCCAGGAAATTTTTAGAGAACCCGGATTTATTTGCAGATGCTTTCGCCCGTGCCTGGTTCAAACTGACTCACCGCGATATGGGTCCGATCGCACGATACCTTGGCTCCGAAGTGCCTGCAGAAGAACTGATCTGGCAGGATCCCGTTCCTGCAGTTACCTATAAACTGGTTGATGATAAAGATATCGCTGCACTGAAAGCTAAAATCCTGGCATCAGGGCTGACTGTTCCCCAGCTGGTATCAACCGCCTGGGCTTCTGCTTCCACGTTCCGCGGATCTGATAAACGTGGTGGTGCAAATGGTGCACGTATCCGTTTAGCCCCGCAGAAAGACTGGGAAGTAAACAATCCGGCAAAACTGGCCAATGTATTAAAAACACTGGAAGGTATTCAGCAGGAATTTAATAAAGCACAGACTGGCGGCAAAAAAGTTTCACTGGCCGACCTGATCGTATTGGGCGGATGCGCAGCTGTTGAACACGCAGCTAAACAGGCGGGACAGGATATCAAAGTGCCATTTACACCCGGCCGTGGTGATGCATCACAGGAGCAAACCGATGTTGAATCATTTGCGGTGCTTGAACCAAATGCCGATGGCTTCCGTAATTACAGGAAAGCAAAAAATAAAGTTTCTGCAGAGGAAATGCTGGTAGATAAAGCACAGCTGATGACACTGACTGCACCTGAATTGACAGTGCTCATTGGTGGTATGCGCGTGCTGGATACAAATTTTGACCAGTCGAAACACGGTGTGTTTACCAAACAACCGGGTACACTCACAAACGATTTCTTTGTGAACCTGCTTGATTATGGTACAAAATGGAGCCCTGTTTCTGATGCCGGGGAATTATTTGAAGGCCGTGACCGGAAAACCGGTGCTGCAAATGGACTGGCACCCGTGCCGATCTCATTTTCGGTTCCAATGCAGAACTCAGGGCGCTGGCAGAAGTATATGCCTGCAGTGATTCAAAAGTGAAATTTGTGAAAGACTTTGTGGCAGCCTGGACGAAAGTGATGAACCTGGGTATGTATTAACAGCCTGAATAGAACGCTGACAGGTACTTAAAAGGTGGCCCTGAAAATGGCCACCTTTTTATTTGGAAAAGTATGGTTGATATTATTTTTTTCAGGTTGACGCCAGGTTTTTTTAACCCGCTGTAGATTATTTATTGTTAAAGATTGCTGTTAATCCAATCCGAAATAATCTCCTTTTTTTGTATCCAGGACCCGGGCTATCATATTAAAATTGTCAGCTGTTGGGTTAAGGTTAATGAACTTATCAATAATTGAACTGTTTCTGAAGATGACAAATGTGTTTTCAGCATCTTTATTAATCTTATTCAGGTTTGCTTCGCTTTCCGAATCACTGAAAGAAGGAACAAAAGTAAGCGCCATGTTTTTCAGTTTTAATTCAGCGCCGATTTTTTCTAATTCCGCTCTTCGCTTCTCCTGGCTGTACTGATCATCATTGCCATAAACAAAATAGGTTTTCAGGTATTTACTCCTGGCTACGCTTTGTTGTTCCAGAAATGCCAGCCATTTTTTTATATCGCCCCAGTTTGGTTTGTTGCCAACAAAATATACTATGCCATGATACCTGCCATATTTGCAAACCGGGCAGGCCCGCGAGCCTTTATCAGGGCCATAAGCGTGAAATGGCATAAAGGAAGGCTGGTCTTCACCAATTTGCAGGCCTGAATTCATTGTTGTTTTAGCGCTCACCGGATAGTTAGGGATATTCAATCCTAAAACAATATTGTGCTCTGCAATTTGCAAATCCCCTTGTTTCAAAACCCTAAGGACGCCACTGCCTCCGCGGTTTTCCATCCTTTTTCTTTTCTCACTGGTCAGCAGTTTGTCATCATCAAATACAAACTCATCTATGTAATATTCTTTATCAATATTTGGTTCTTTAATAGCAGGATGGATATGTGCTTCAATATTCCTCCCCGGATAGGGAGCAGGCCGTATTGTATAAATGGCGTATTTCCCGTTAGCGTCTGATTTAACCCAGCCCCGGATATATCCATGTCTTACCACCCTGGGGTCTAACCCTTGTTTGCCTGCATAGACTCCATGGATGTCTGTATGATAATAATACAGGATGACACCTGGCGCCGGCGTTTTGCCATCGGGTTTGTAAATAGTTCCGGTAATTAAAAGTTTTTGACCGTTTTGTTCCCAGCCGGCACTGGTATCGGTTGAATGGATATTTTCAGGCATGCCGATATACATAAACTCGCCATTCTCAAAAGGCCCGCCTACAATACCATTTTGTGGGGATGGATTTTCCTTAGCTGGTTTAGTCTGGCCATGACAACTGACCAGCAGCAAATTAAAAATCCCCAGAAGTGTTAAACAGATTTTTGTTCCCATGGCTGATGTTTTTTTTTAACAAGTTTCAGGGGGTAACGGAACAACTATCGTAAATGATGCTGACAGCTAACTACACCCTTAACCACCCGCGAAATGCCCTGGCTGCATAATATGATTCAGCCCCGTTGTGGTAGACAAATACCGTATCAAACCGCCGGTCGCAGAAAAGGGCACCGCCCAGTTTACGGATAGCCGGGGGTGTTAATACCCAACTCGATGTTTTCAGGTCGAATTCCCCGAGTTGTTGCAGTTCCCGGTATTGCGCTTCAGTTAAGAGTTCAACACCCATTTCTTCAGCCATATTAACAGCACTGTCAGCGGGTTTGAATTGCTTCCTCGACTCAAGTGCTTCATGGTCGTAACAAATACTTCTCCGGTCTTTGGGGCTTTCTGCCGCGCAATCATAAAAAATATACTCGCCTGTTTTTTTATCAAACTCAACTACATCCGGTTCGCCGCCGGTATTTTCCATTTCGCTCAGTGACCAGAGCTTTTCCGGCTTTGCCTGTTTGCCTGATTGACAGGCTTCCAGTTTCGCGGCTACACCAGCCCATCCGATGCCTTTATGCCGTTTCGTATTTTTTCAAAACGTGCTTTCAGGATTTTGAGTAATTCTTTAAATCTTTCCGGAGATAAATTTTTGGAACTTTTCTTTGCCATGCTTTTTTGTTGGTTTTTGATACCAGCATTTATTATATGCAGGTGATGTTAGTCTGAACAGTTTTAAATCCAGGGAGTTCTATGCCGTTAGATTCGGGTTATTAAAATAATAAAATTTTGCCATCCTTCAAAGCCGATCTGTACAGATGGTAGTTTTTATACATAATAGGTTATATTCTAAAAGCGGGTTTGTATCTGTTTGATAATTGAATAATCAGGTTTTTTTATATTGCACAGAAAAACAGTATGACTCCAAAAAGCATATTATATTTTTTATCAGGATTGCTTATCCTGTTTTTTATCTACCACTTCCCGGAGTTTTTTAATTCATTCTGGTTGATGGCGGCCTGTAAAATCGGTTTCCTGGTGGTGGCTTTTGTTTTAGCCAGGCTGCAGGGTTGGAAAGGATTAGGCGGATACGGCCTTGGTTTTACCAATAAATGGGCGGCGGATCTGGTGAAAGGGCTGCTGACCGGATTGTTCTTTTTGCATTGTCTGTTTTGTTTCCATCCAACTGGGTTATGAAGAGATTACAGCGGTTAGTACATTCAGCCAGGTGCTGAACCAGCTGCCTATGCTGTTATTGATGACGGCCATTCCTTCAGTTGCCGAGGATATACTGACAAGAGGTTATTTGTACGCTCACCTGAAATTCATGAAACCCGTCTGGTGGATATTGTTATCATCGGCTGTTTATGTGCTGAATCATATCTGGCGTTTATCAGACGGGGCTGCGGTGCTGACGTATCTCTTTCTCCTGGGATTAGTATTGGCAGCTGCTGTCTGGATTAAAAGATCACTCTGGCTGGCCTTCGGGATCCACTGGGGTGCCAACATCGCCTTTGAGTCAACCCATTCAATGGTACAGACCAAAACAATAGTGCAGCATGAAGGGCCATTATGGATATTGGCAGGAATCTGGGCTTTGCTCCTATTGGTTTTAGCAATGATATACCGGAAAAAAGAAAAGCCACTCTGATCAAAACAGACTGGCTTTTCTTTTCCTTCAATTAGGTATTAATAGGTTTTCTTCAAAGCGGGATTCGTTAAGATGACATAATCCCCGAGGTTTTCAAATTTCGACCAATCGGGGTTGGTAAAACTCTCGTCAGAGAATGATGCAATGTTGAGGATGCGCAGTTTTTTATTTCGCAGTTTAAGCTGGGCGGCTGTTCCCAGTTTTTCGGCACTATGGAAACCGCCGACACAATGGAACACTTTTTTGCCTTTGTTCTGTTTGGTGAAACGGTAAATGCTGTAACTCATACCTGCATCCCAGAGGCACTGGCTGTAATAAACCCTGGGGTTATCACCGCCGGGACTGCCTTTCATGATATCCATAAATTTCTCGCGGTAACGACCCGGTAATGTATCATAAGGCAAGGGCGGTAAGAATGCTTTTGCTTCTTTGCTTAAACTGTCAAGGGAGGCCATGCCTCTTTTGCTGACCATACTCACGTAGCGGCGGGGCGGATTGGCGGCAATCACGGGAACGTGGTTTTGTTTTGCATAATCCACCATCGGGCGGTAATCTTTATAATTACTCCATAGCCTGGCATCTTTGGCAAGCCGGCTTTCATCAATCTGCCCGGCTAAATATTCATTCAGCGGTGTCTGGTTGTCTGTTTCAAACATTTCCAGGCTGAGTGCTATGTTGTCGCTGTAAGCGGCATGCAGCGCGCGGAAGATCTTATTTTCAAGATAATGCCCGGCACTGTCGTTGTGCTCCTCGCCGAAAAACAACACATCGGCAGAAGCCACATCGGCAACTATTTTGTCAATGGTGACTATTTGTTTGGTGCGGGTGTCATAGATTTTGTAATGAAAGCTCATGCTGTCCTGTGCCCGGAGATTCATGGCTGACAGGAAAATAAAAGAGAAAAATAATATCCGTTTCATCTGGGGGTTTATTTCCGTGAAAGTAGAGATTGTTTTCCATTTTGCAGGATAAAAACGGCGAACTAAACAGGATTGAAGGGCCTTTTGAATACAATAAACGCAAAGGCGCTAAGACGCAAAGCATGCACTCCGAGAATTTCACGACTCTGCGTTTTTTAAGAACAATCCAAATTATTTGAGTCTTTTCTTTGCGTCATTGCGTCTTTGCGGTCACTGTATTTGTCGCAAATTGTTTGCTATTTCGCCAGAATTTTTTTTATTAAAGCAATCTGACCTAAATGATAGTGCGTGTGCTCTGTAACCCCCTGTATATTCCTGTAATAATTCCCATATTTCCCGCCCGCAAAGTCTTCCCACAACGTCGATTCAGGCAATTTTTCAACCAACCCGGCAAACCGTTCTGCCTCTGTACGGATTTTTGCCCGCATTTGATCCCAGTCTTCCTGGGATTGAACCGGCGGATGGTCAAAACTGAATTTGTCACTCGCTTCCAGCGGGCCGCCTTCCAGCACTTTCAGTACGGCACTTATATAATAGCCGATGTGATAAGTCAGTGCAACAATCGTATTCAGTGAATCAACTTTTGTATTTGCCTGCTGCCAGCTTACATCTTTTAAGGTGTCAAATAGGCTGACTGAAGTCCAGTTCCCGCCAAAGAACACATCGCGGAAATGTTTGGCTAAATGGGTTGATGTCTGCATAACTTGACAATTAATAAATAATATTTCCTAGGGGTTTGTTTGTAGAAGCAATTTAAAAAATTTGATTAAAAATTCCGCGCTTTTGAGATTAGCAAAAATTTCCTAAACATCAACCTTGCTTACCCAGGTTAGACGTTTGGAATTTGGGTTTTGGGATTTGGAATTTGGTCCCGCTACGTATTGGAATTGCAATATTTTACTTTTGCGATACCCTTGTATTATCCTGCATTATCATAGGCCTTTTTCAGCCAGCTGATCACTTCTTTATTTACTTCTTTAATATCAGCCACATTTATTTTATGTGAACACATGGCATTGGCTGTTGTTATCGCTTCCAGTATTCCTTCGGCTTTCTGGCCTTTGAGGATAATCCCGATTTCAAACCGGGTTTTGGTGGCGGGCTGGAGCAGGGCAAACTGTTTTTTACGGCGAAAGCTTACATAAGCTTTTTTCGGGGCCACTTCAATGTCTTTGCCAAAAGCCAGGATGGCCGCAAGCAGTTTATCATACAGCGGTTTCAGGTTCTCTTTGCCTTTGTACTGTGTGGAAACCAGGTCATCCTTGTTCTCTGAAGAACCGGCATCAGAGCCTTTTGATTTATGGGCTATGAGGTTGGCAAAGCCATGTGTCAGCCCGTGTTTCTCTTTCAGGAACTTGATGATTTCACCATGTTTGGCAATTTTTTCTTTTTGAACAATTTTAATCCACTGCTCCAGTGTTTTTCCTGTATTTTTTTGCAGGTTGCCTATCATGGTTTCAACGGCCTTATCTATATCCATAAAAAACGTTTTAATGATTAAATGATACGGAAGATAACAGGTGGATTGCGGTTAACCAAACCGTTCCTCATTTTCTGGAATCATCATATGCTGTTTCTATTGGGCATTTTTTTTAACCACAAAGACACAAAGGTTAAACAAAGGTCACAAAGAATAAACGCTGTTCAGATTTCAGGGTTCGGCAGCGCAGCTGCCCATAGTGTCCTTTGTTGGGTTTTCAGGATCCGGGAAGCCCCGAATCCTGAAAACTATCCGAAAATGAGGCTATAATAAACCGTGTCCTTTGTGGTTTTGTATTTAAAATCCTTTTTTCGTTTTCACCTCCTCCGTTACCGCTGCACTTTCCGGATACAACACTGATTTCACCATATTCGTCAGCGTCAGGAATTTTTTCGCCGCTTTCTGCAGGTCCTCTGCAGTAATGGTATTTATTTTCTCTTCGTAGTCCAGGATATTCTCCGGATTATCACCGTTGATAAAAGCGTTTGATAAATTCCCCATCCAGTAATCATTGCTCTGCAGGTTTACATGGTATTGTTTGCGCCATGTTTCTTTTACTTTATCCAGGTCTTTCTGGGAGATGCCGTTTTCCTGTGCATTTTTAATGATATCCAATAGCGCTTTGGTCAGCTTCTCTACGTTCTCCGGTCCGCAGGGAATATTGGCCTGGATATTAAAATGTTCCCAGGGGCGTTTGCTGATTGTGCCGCCTAATCCGCCACCATACATGCCACTCATGTCTTCCCGCAGCTTCTCGATGATCTGGATATTCAATACTTCTAGGAGCGCTGCCAGCTGCAGCCGGTTGTCACGGTTATATTCTGTTTCCCCTTCAAAAAAGAGATTGATCTGCGCCTGCTGGTCTTTGCCTCTTTTTAAAATGATATCTGTCTGGCCGGTAATCATACGCAGGCCATTGTCTTTATACTGGTGGGTAGTGGCTTTTGCCGGTAATGAGCCCAGGTATTTTTCCAACAGCGGTTTAGCGGTTTTGGGATCAACATTGCCAACAAACGTGAAATGCAATCCATCGGCATTTCCAAAGATCTCTTTGTAAATTTCAAATGAACGGTCCAGTTTGATTTTATCGAAGTCTTCAGGGTGGGGGATTCCATCAGACCAGGGGTTGTTCGCGTAAATGATTTTATTCAGCGTGTCCTGGTATGAAGCACCCGGATCTTTCATAATAAACCCGAGCGATCCTTTCTGGTTACTAATATAGGAGTTGAATAATTTTTCATCCTTGCGGGGTTGGGTCATATACAGATACACCAGCTGCAGGTATGTTTCAAAATCTTTCACACTGCTGCGTCCTTCAATGCCTTCTTCATGGTCATTGATATAAGGCTGTACAGAAACTGTTTTACCGGCCAGGAATTTACGGAGATCAGTTGGTGCAAGGTCCTTTACGCCCATTGATTGCACCAGCGTGGCTGCATTACTTGCGTTGTATTTATCTGCAATGTCATAACGCTGGAAACCGCCATGGCGCCATGCGTCCATCTGGATCTCATCATTTTTAAGGGTAGTAGGTTTGATGCGAACTGTAACGCCATTGCTGAGTACGAGATCCGTAGCCCCCAGTTTTTCATTGACTGTTTCGCTGGTGGTTTTACCGGCTACAGGCTCTTTATCGAGCAATGCTGTGCCCACGGATTTTTCTTCATAAGCGGTAACGGGTTTTAAAGCTGCCGTTACTACACTATTCAGTAACGCACCATTATCAGGCAGTTTATCTTTCATGGCATTGGGCGCTGTTACCAGCGTGAATGCATTATTAATGGAAGGCATGCTCCGGGCAACAGTATTGATTTCATCCAGGCTGATACCGGGCAACACCTGTTTGTAAAAATTATAGCGGTGTTCTACACCTGTGATAGGCGTGCCGTTCAGGAAATTGTTTACATATTGTCCAACCAGTTGCCCTGATTCGGTTTTATCTTTTTCATTTTTTGATTTCTCCGCGATATTCAGCAAGGAGGCTTTGGCACGCTCGAGTTCGGTTTGCAGGAACCCAAACTGACGGGCCCGGTTGGTTTCCTGCATCAGTGCAGTAACTGCATCTTCAATGGTGCCATTGCTCACCACAGCAAAAGATGTAAAGGAACTGTAGCCCCTGATAAAAGGACTGAACCCGGTATTCCCAAAAAGGAAAGGCGGGTTTTCTTTCTGTGTCAACTCATTCAGTCGCTGGCCAATCATACTGCTCACCAGGTTTTCCAACAGCGATTTTCGCGCATCCCCCCAGGTTCTTTGTTTTTCTGCTGGTTTTACAAAATTGTAAATCTGCACAACGCCATTGGTGGCTTCTTCGTCTGTAACAACCAACGCATCCGGACCCACACGTGGCTTAATCGGGATAATAGCTGGTCTTACAGGTGCACCCGGCGGGTTTTTGAATTTCCCAAAATGCTTAATGATCAGTTTTTCTGCTTCAGCAGGATCAATATCACCCACCACCATCACCGCCATATTATTTGGACGGTACCAGTTCTTATAAAAAGCCTTTAGCGTTTCAGGCTTGAAAGATTTCAATATTTCATCTTTACCAATCGGTAAACGTTCGCCATATTTTGAACCATTGAAGAGTTTGGGAAAATAAATCCGGCTCATTCTTTCAAAACTCCCTTTGCTCAGGCGTGATTCTTCCAGTACCACACCTCTTTCTTTTTCAATTTCATTCTTGTCAAAAAGATTATTGAAAGCCCAGTCTTCCAGCACCGTCATCCCCTTATCAAACATAGTTGAGTCATCTGTGGGAACTGGCAGGATATAAACCGTTTCGTCAAAACTGGTATACGCATTCAGATCCGCACCAAATTTTACCCCTGACTTCTGTAAAAAATCCACCAGTTCATTTTTGGGGAAATGCGTGGAGCCGTTAAAACCCATGTGCTCCATAAAATGCGCAAGACCACGCTGGTTTTCATTTTCCAGCACCGAACCTGCATTCACAGCAAGCCTCAGTTCCACTTTTTTAGCAGGCTTCACATTCTTGCGGATGTAGTAGGTAAGTCCGTTGGACAGTTTCCCGATTTTAACATCCGGATCTACCGGCAGGGGATCCTGCTTTCCATACTGCGCACTGATTGACTGGCATTGGAAAAGAATCACGAATCCCAGCAGGGACTGAAGGATAAATTTCATGGTAAATGGTTTTGGGTTAACCAAATGTAAGCAAGGTGACCCCTAATTCGCAAGGAATAGGTAAAATAAAATCCTAATATTTTATGAAAGGCAATCAGGGTTTGGCAGCGAAATCAAAAAAGCCGTCAATCCGGGAGTTGATCACCCGTTTGATTCCGTGTTCATTGGATATATGGTTCAGTGCGTTGCGGGCTGTTTCAGAAAGATTGCCAAAAATTTCCCAGCGAATCACGGGAGCCATATCAAAAAGTTTGTAAAGGTGCGGACCGAGATTGAGCAAATGCTGGAGGTAACCGCCGGAATTATAGAATCCCTGTATGACGAATAACTGGTTAAGCTCTTCATTCAGGAACCAATTATACTCGAACACATCTTTCTCGTGGGCTTTTGTTTTCTGCACGAATTCTTTTACAATCGCAACACATTGGTCGGTCAAATTTTCATTGATTTGTAACTGGACAATTACCAGGATTCTTTTTTCCATAAAGTCTGAATAGTATAAAACAGCAGCAGGTGTTGCCACGGAAGGTAAGAAAACAAATAATTATTTTTTCATGATGAAGGAAAAAGTTTCTTCGGAAACAAAGTTGACATAAACGCCATCATTCTTTTTCATCTTTCAGCGACATGACCGAGAGATAAAAACTGATCGGCAGGTAAAACAGCGTGAAGAGGAGATAATCATTTACCGGAATCACCAACCCGATCATCAGTTCCATCGTTACCCGCACCATGATGCCTGTTGAACCCAGCAGCATATTGATCAGGGGCAGGAATACCAGCCAGCTAATGGCCTGTTGTTTGATGAAGAAATGGAAATATAAAAAGTAGAGCGCTGTCAGCATCAGAAGTACAATCATGTACTTGATAAAATCCATCATATCCCCCAGGATATTCCACGACTTCGTCTGCTCCTGCGGTAACATGAAAAACCAGCTAAGCGCGAAAGCAAGCAGGGCGAATACGGTGAAAGCTAAGTAGAATTTTTTGCGCATGACTGGAGGGAAGTTACTTGTTTCAGGAATCTTCGTTGAAAGCACTTTACGATATAAAAATTAGTCATCAATCTGTCTTGAATCATTAGCACACCTGCCTGCCGGCAGGCACATTTCCACATTTTCATATTCCCACATTAGCAAATTAGCACATTTTCACATTTCCATATTTTCACATTGGCGAATTGACACATTGGCACATTGTCACATTCTTTTCAGTAAAATCTTCTTCTGCGTAAAATTATAAGCCGCATCAATCATCTCCACCAGCTTACTCCAGTCTTCTTTCTTCACTACAGCCTGTTTGTATAATTTCTTAACCAGGATACTCAGTTTGTTGCCTTCCACAGTAGCCATCACGGCAAATGTACCCACGGAGTTTTCAAGGTTCATATTCAGATTGCTTACACCAACGGCCTTGTATCCGTCGGGGATGGTGAAGTTGATCACATTGCGCAGGCTGCGCGGGTAACTCATGGATGCATCGAGTTCACGGGTGCGTTCATCACTGTTGATAAACAGCTGGTCGCCGATGAGCGCGGGCACGGATACGAGTAAATCTTTGCCTGCAATCTTCACCATGTCTGCCAGTTCAAATTTGCTGGTATAATTCAGCTCCTGTTTCCGCCAGGTGCGGCCATCAGCATTTAATGTGAATTCAGTGTATTTGCTGATATTATCGTAATCATCTTCAAATGTCTTTTTCATGTACTCGAGCTTGCGCACCTTATCTTCTTTTTTGCGCTCACGCAGCTTCTCTTCATAACTCTCCAGCACAGCGCCTTTCAGGCTGGCCCGGAGATCATCTTCGCCGCCATAACTCCGGTAATCATCATCAAATGCAGTTGTGTAAATCAGCGCCTGGGTGTTGTAACTGGCTTTGCTCATGCCCGTAATCGCCTTCTGGTGTATCACATGCATGGTCCGGCTGGCCGTATCCAGCGTGGCATCAATGGTATTGGTAGTGATATTCTCATCCGGTGTGCTGCCATTGATGGTAACGGGTGTTGCCGTCGGGTTTTTCCCGAGGGAAATGATATAAGCGGGTGTGCCCAGGAATTCCTCTTTCATGTCGTATGGATTCGAAAACGGCGTTGCATTGAACACAAATTTTCCTTTCACACGCACCATCCATTCGGGTTCGGTGCGGAAAATAATATTCTCCGGACGGGTCAGGTTATTGGGAGTCGTTACCACCAGGTCATACGGGATTTTGCGCAGGTCAAGGCATTGGGTAAAACAACTCGCAAATACCTCGCTGGAAATACCATTGGCTTTGAAAAATGAAATATGGCGGAGGATATAATAGCTCTTGTAAATGTATTCGTCCTCTTTCAGGTCAGAAGCACCAATTTGTTTGAGATAAGCTTTCGCCAGGTTGTAATAATAAGAACCATCCAGCCGGCTGTATTGCAAATTCATTTTACGGGCCAGTTCATCCGGACTGATATTTTTTTTCAATTCCCCTTTATCACCAATGAATAAATCAGATTTATTCTCCACCCTGGAAAATACGATCTGGAATTTCACCATCGGCAGTTCCACAAAACTGTTTACCCACCTCGTATCACTGAGTTTTTCCCGGTTGCGGTCTTCCCAGGAGTAATCCGTATTCCCATTACCGGTTTCCTTAAATTCTGGCGCACCCATAGTTGATTTGGAATTGACAAACGATTTATCATCTGTGTCAATTTCAAATTTCTGGCTCATCACCGGGTACTCACGGGTGCAGACATAATATATCGGGTCAAATTCAATAAAACTCATTTTCTTCACCGTGTTGTCATCATAGAAAATGGTGCCATAATCAATAATATCACCGGGGTCAAGACCGGGAATGGCGAGTTTATAATAAATAACACGGCTCTTGCTCTTGTCGTAATACGTGCTCGCCTTGCCGATATAAGGTGCAAAAGTGGAGGGGACATCCGAGGCGTCTTCCACATAAATGGCATTGCGCAATGAAACATCCTGCACCGTTCCGTCGGGCTTGATCACTTTAAAGCCGGCGCCGTCATTGGAAGAACCGATCCGGAAATACACATACGAGTAACTGTTCACCGCATCCCGGTCGTTCAGTTTAATCCTGCGGTGCGTGATTTCATATACGGCCAGTTTGGATGCATCCTTGTCGAAACTGAACCGGGTTTTCTGCGCAATGATCACACCGCTTTCTTCTTTCCACTTGTCGGGTGTATTCGTCGCAGCAAAATCAGGATCATTGTCTGTCCAGATCTGCTTCATATTGCCGGCTATACTTTCCAGTTTGGAAGGGCTGAAAGTGCCTTCATCATCCTGTGCAAAAACAGGAAAACAAACCAGCACAAGCAGTATCGAAAAAAATATCGTTTTCATCATAGTCAAATCTTTGATCGGGTCAGGGTTTTTTAATCAGTACCAGGTTGCTGTTGAAATCTTTCAGCTTGCGGGTGAATGCACGCCAGTTTTCAAAATCGGTTTTCCGGATCCGGTCAGAATTAAATGACAGCGTTTTTTTGAAAACAACTTTGTTGCCGGTGTTTGTATATGAAGCGTTCACGCCATAATCTGTTGCCTGCTCATTCAGCGTGGCAGGCATACTAACCACTTTATAACCGGCAGGTAAAACCAGTTCTGTTTCATCCTGCGACGTATAACTTGCATGCAGCGAATAGTCCTGCTGGCGGGTGCTGTCGGGAATAATGCCTTTTAAATTCTCCGGGAAGAAATCAATCCCCACATAAATATCCTTATCCTCTGTAATCACATAATTGGAGAGGTCAATATCGCCTTCAATCACCACCGGGATTTCGCGGTTGTTGAAATCTGAGGTCTTTACCTGGCTTACCGTCAGGTTGCGGTTCCCGAATTCCAGGAAACGGCTCACCAGTTTCTTGCGGTCATCTGCAGGCAGGTCCTGGTAAAACTGGTGGAAATTGGTTCTTTCCTCCCCGGTGAGCGTCACTTTTACATGGCCGGTGAGTATATTATCTTTCAGCTGGAAACTGGTTTGGGTAAGCACTTTGCTTTTTTCCTTGTCCTGCACCGGTATTGTTTTCACTTCATATTTATCTCCTTTGCCGATCAGCACTTCCTTGCCTTGTATCCGCCAGGCATTTTCACCAAACGGTACAAATTTCTCTGTGCCGTCCAGGAAATATTCTTTGCCGCCAAGCACCACCGTACAGATACAGTGATTGTCCACTGCCAGCGACGGCAATGAATAGGAATAGGGCAGGTGCCTGGTGCCGATCCAGGTCATATATGCTTCCAGTCCTGCCAGTTTCAGCATTTCCGTAAGCAGGTTGGCCATGCCCTTGCAGTCGCCGTATTTATATTTGAATACATCCTGCGCGGGAGCGGGAATAAAACCGGCCAGCCCGTCTTCAAAGGCGATATACCTGATATTATCCTGCACCCAGTAGAAAACCGATTTTACTTTTTCAACATCGGTGGTTTTGCCTTTGGTGAGTTCGGTTACTTTAGCTTTCAGCTCATCGGGTTTATTGCCGCATTTTTTATAGAGATAATTATACCAGTTATAGAGATCACCTGCATCGGCAAATCCTTTTTGTTTATTGCCGTCAATCGTAAATGATTTCACCACTACCACCAGGTGTGGCCAGGTAAAGGCAGCACCAATGGAACGGCTTTCATTTTTCATAGCCACCAGGTTGTCGATTTTGTATGTGTATACCGTGGTGTTTTTCTCCTGGGTTTTTGTCTTCTGGATTTTATACCCCGTAAAATTGAATTCCCGGATATCCAGTTCCAGCCAGTCGGGCACTTTAAACGTAATCGTATGGGTTTTGGCCGGGAACCAGGTGTTGAAATAAACAGAGGTGAGGTATTTGCTGTCGAAGTATTTTTTCTCAGATTCCACTCTCGTTACATCCCCGTATCCGGAGAAGCCGATGTTGAAATATTTCACGCGGCTGTCATCGGAAAATATATCGCTGGAACTCGCCGAGCGGTCAATCGCATACCCCACATTGTAATTCTTTTTCATCCCAAACATCCCCTTCATTTTTTCCAGCTGTTTGAAGGAATTGATTTTGGTAAATGAATTGTAGAAATCGTAATACTGGATGCTGGCTCTTTCCCGCAGGGCGATAAAATTGATGCCGGTGCTGCGGGTAGCGGTTACCACGGGCTGCTTATCATCCGATTTGCCTTTGTCGAAATTAAATTCCTCCTCAAACAGGGTGGCAGCCACCCGGTCATCGGGGAATACTTTTTTGAGCCGGTTGGCCTCAAAGATATCATCCTCGTTCTGGGCTATGCCAAACAAGGGAACCAGGAAACACAGAATCAGGATCAGTACGGGGCGGTTCATGCGGGGGAATTATAGATAGCAATTTATTGATTTAGTGCATAAGATTTTACCACAAAGGGCACAAAGCTCAAACAAAGGCCACAAGGTACATTTCCTTGGTGCCCTTTGTTTAACCTTTGTGCCCTTTGTGGTTAGTTTTTCATGATTTTCACTTCCGGTTTAAATGACGAAAATCAGTTGTCTTCCCCTGCAATAAAAAGCCCATTAAGTGTTAATTTCGCAGGATTATAATCTGAAACAAACATGACCAGAAAAAAGCAAGTTGTAAATGATGTAGTCATCAAATTTGCCGGCGATAGTGGTGACGGTATGCAGCTGACAGGCAGCCAGTTCACTAATAATACGGCCCTGATGGGTATCGACCTGGCAACCTTCCCCGATTTCCCGGCTGAGATCCGGGCTCCCCAGGGTACCATCCCCGGTGTGAGCGGTTTCCAGCTCCGTTTCTCTTCCGACCGGGTATTTACCCCCGGCGATGCCTGTGATGTGCTCGTGGCTATGAATGCCGCAGCCCTGAAAACCAACCTCACTGCCCTGAAAAAAGGCGGTAAAATCATTGCCAACACAGATGGTTTTGACGCCAAAAACCTGCGCCTGGCCAATTATCCGGAAGGCGAAAATCCCCTGGAAAATGACAGCCTGAGCAGCTATGAGGTGATCAAAATGGATGTGACCAAAATGACCCGCGAAGCCCTGAAGGAAATCACGATGGGTATGAAGGAAAAAGATCGGGCCAAAAACATGTTTGTTCTCGGATTCCTCTATTGGATGTATAACAGGGATATGGATAACACCATCTCCTTCCTGAAAGATAAATTCGGCAAGAAGCCTGAAATCTTCGAGAGCAATGTAAAAGCCCTCCAGGCAGGTTATAACTACGGCGATACCACGGAAACTTTCACAACTACCTATGCCGTGGAGAAAGCCAAAATGATCCCCGGTAATTACCGTTCGATCATGGGTAACCAGGCCATTGCACTGGGACTGATTGCGGCTTCACAAAAAAGTGGTCTTCCCTTGTTCCTCGGTTCTTATCCCATCACACCGGCTTCTGATATCTTACATGAATTAAGCAAGTATAAGAATTTCGGTGTACGCACTTTCCAGGCTGAAGATGAAATCGCAGCCATTGCCTCCACTATTGGTGCTTCTTATGGAGGATCCATGGGCGTTACAACCACTTCTGGTCCCGGTATGGCCCTGAAAGCAGAAGCCATGGGACTGGCCGTGATGCTGGAAATCCCCCTGGTGATTGTAAACGTTCAGCGTGGTGGTCCTTCAACCGGTCTGCCAACCAAAACGGAACAAAGTGACCTCCTCCAGGCATATTATGGCAGGAACGGTGAATGCCCGATGCCGGTAATCGCTTCTTCCACACCTGCTGATTGTTTTGATGTGGCGTATGAAGCGGCCCGTATTTCTGTTCAGCACATGACACCTGTGATTTTGCTGAGTGACGGTTATATTGCCAACGGTGCTGAACCCTGGCTCTATCCCCAGTCAGCTGACCTGCAACCCATCCCGGTTTCCTTCAAAAAAGAAAAAGGCGAAGACGAAGAAAAATACCTGCCGTATAAAAGAGATGAGAAACTGGCCCGCCCTGGGCGATTCCCGGAACACCGGGTCTCGAACACCGGATCGGTGGTATTGAAAAACAAAATATCACGGGTAATGTAAACTACGAACCCGAGAACCACCAACTGATGATCAACATCCGCCAGGCCAAGGTTGACAAGATTGCTGACTACATTCCGAAACAACAACTCGACAGCGGTCCCGAAAAAGGAAAAATCCTGGTACTCGGCTGGGGCTCTACGTATGGCGCTATCAAATCTGCCGTGAGTGAATTGCAGGCCCAGGGTCACGCAGTCAGCCACGCCCATGTGCGTTACGTGCGTCCTTTCCCCTCCAACCTCGGTGAAATCCTGAAAAATTTCGACACCGTACTGATCCCCGAGCTCAACAGCGGTCAACTGATCAAAATCATCCGCGATGTTTATTTCGTGGATGCCAAAGGATATAATAAAGTAATGGGTGTGCCTATTACTAAAACAGAACTTGTGACGAAGATTGAAGAGATGTTGAAAGGGAAGTGATTGTTTGCCAGTTTATGTTAATCCACTCCCGAAGCGATTTGAAAGATTTGCTTTGGGGGTGGATTTTTATTTAGGGTTGGAGGTTGAACCCGCGCATTTAGAGTTGGATGTTGGAAGTTGGATGTTGGAGGTTGAACCCGCGCATTTAGAGTTGGATGTTGGAAGTTGGATGTTGGAGGTTGAACCCGCACATAGAAATTTTCCGACTGTATTGAACCTCTTTCAGGTTTCAACAAAAACTTTAGGGTTCTATCTAATTTAAAGAACTTCCAACTTCCAACTTCCAACTTCCAACATCCAACATCCAACCAAAAAAAAAGCCCCGCATCTCTCAATGCCGGGCTTCTCAAAAAAACTTCTCTAACCGTTATCCCGCCGCATACACCTCCGGCTGTGGCAGCACAAACGCCAGTGTAAATGCAATGATCGCCAGGATGAGGCCGTACATGAAAATATTATAGGCAATACGGAGAAAGCGGTATTTTTTAGAGAGCACCACCCCCAGGAAATAAGTATCCTTGATGATGCTGCCATAAAGATAGTCGCGGTCTTTAAGCAATTCGGTCATAGCCCAGTCGTAATCGTGCAGGTTCATTTTATGGAAATTGCCGAAAAACAGGAGGTTGGTTCTTTTCTGCTCAATATCTTCCTTAGTGAATGTGCCTGATGTAACATTTGGACGTGTGGCCAGGATGGAAAAGATGATAGTGGTTACACAAACAGCAACCAGCAGGATCACAGGCAGCTGCAGGTTTTTATACGTTTCAAGCTTGGTGAGCAGGGTGGAGATGATGATGGACAGGATGATCGAGTTCACCGATATCAGGATATTGGCTTTGGAGTCGGCCATCTGGCTGAGACTGGTTTGCGTTTGTGCCACAATACGGAATACGGTGGCAATACCGCGCTCGGATTCCTTTTCTTTTTCTTTTTTGCGTTTGGCATCAGCAATCAGCTGCAGTTCTTCCGGACTTTTGTCCTTCTCTTTTTTCTCCTTGTCTTTGGGTTTTTTTTCCTTTTCTTTTTCCGGTTTCATATCGTTGCTGATTTTGGCTTTGATTTCAGCGAGGTGTGCTTCCTTTACAGGTTGCAGGATTTCCTGGCCGTAGTTGGTGAAATATTTATGTCCTTCCAGGAACTGCACATTGCTTTTCCACCACTCTTTTTTGGAGAAATCAGTGCCACCGAATTCCCTGAGTTCTTCCCTCAGTAACCGGGTTTTTTCTTTAAAGCTGTCGGTGCCCAGGTGAAAAAGATCCGCATCACATATAATCCCTTCGGTGGTATTGGAAGGGGTTTGCGGCATCCGGGTGGCATCAATGCATCCCCTTACCCGCTTTTGGATTTCTTCGGAAATGCCTTTTGTCTGCATAAAATCACTGGCCAGCTGGATGCTCACCGTTTCATGGTCACGGGCAATGCCGCCGGTATAGCCGGTATCATGGAACCAGGCAGCCAGGAACAGGGGAAAACGGTCCTCTTCCGGCAACTGGTAATGGTCAGCCAGCTTTTCACAGGCTGCTACCACTTCCCGGGTATGCTGAAGTGTATGAAACTTGATACTTTTACTGAGATTGTTCTGCAGCAGGTCAGTCACATAAGCCTGGGCCTCCTGCAAAACGATTAAATCATTTTCAGCCATGTTATAAAGATAACTTTTGATAAATTTAAACAAAATAAGAAGAATGCGTTTTTTAAAATTTCAGGGTCTTTTCACCGTTTTGATGATTTTAGTGATAGGAGCCTGTAACCGTTCAGCCCGCGTACTGAAATCACCCCCGGGGTATAATTTTTCCAAACCAGTGGTCAGTAAACTGGATCTTAAAATCAGGGAGATTTCGGGCATTGTCTGGGATTCCAAAAACGATGTAATCCTGGCGGTGAACGATGAAAAAGGCATACTCTTCGCCCTGGATAAAGAAACCAAAATCATTACTGCTGAATATAAATTCGGGGATGCAGGGGATTATGAAGATGTGGCATTATATAATGGAGTGCCTTATATCCTCCGCAGCGATGGCCAGATTATCAAAATCATCCGCGACGACAGCGACGGAACCGTCAGGGGACTGGATGCCGACAAAATCGGCCTTACCGGAACCAATGATTTTGAAACGATGTATACCGATACAGCGCGTAAAGCACTGATCGTACTCTGCAAGAATTGTGTGTCTGATAATAAAAAATCAGTGAGTGCATATGCCTATTACCCCGAAAGAGGCGGCTTTGACAGCAAACCGGTGTATACTATTGATGCGGATATTGTGGATCAGATGGCGGCTCAAAAAAGTTCCAAGTTCCAGCCATCGGCCGCAGCCATCCATCCCATCCAGAAGAAACTGTATATCCTTTCATCTGCCAGCAGCCAACTGGCCATTGCCGACCTGAACGGGCATGTGGAAGCAGTGTACCGGCTTACTCCCAAACTGTTTACCCAGCCCGAAGGCATTACTTTCAATAAAAGTGGTGATCTCTATATTTCAAACGAAAGCACCACCAAGGCCACACTGATGAAATTTGATTATACCCATCCTTCAGATACAGCACAGAAAGCAATGGGTAAAGCAGCGTATGATTTTACCAAACCCAGTGATAAGATGGAGCTGGGTGACCATCTCCATGAAATTTCAGGCATGGCATTTATCCCGGAAGAGAAAATCATCCTGGCCGAAAATGATGAGAAGGGAAATATTTTCAAAGTGGATTTTGCCAATAAGAAAAGTGATCCGGCCGATAAACTGAAATTCGGCGGCAAAGGTGATTATGAAGATATCGTACACCTGGGAAATGAAGATTACATGCTGGTGAGTACTGGTTCAGTTTTAAAAGTGGAAGCCAGCGATGGCAGTGCAGAAACCGAACAGTTTGACCTGGGCATCAGCGGCAACAATGAATTTGAAGCCATGTACCTTGATGCAGATGGTAAATCCATCATCCTGCTCTGTAAAGAATGTGCTCACGAGAAAAAAGATCAGATCCGACATGCTTATCGTTTCAATCCGGATACAAAAGCATTCGACGGGGAAGCGGCGTATGTGATTGACATCAATGCAGTCCGGGCCAAACTGAATGACGATAATCCCGATTTTGAATTCAAACCCTCGGCCGCGGGCATTAACCCGGTTGACGGCAAATTGTATATCGTGGCTTCTGTCGGCAAACTGCTGGTAGTGGCCAGCGCCACCGGAACTGTTGAACAAGTCTACAGACTTGACCCAACCATGTATAACCAGCCCGAAGGCCTGACCTTTGCGCCTAATGGGGATTTATATATTTCCAATGAAGGCGGAGAGGGGATAGCTACCATTTTGAAGTTTGAGCTGAAGAAGTAAGTCGTTTTAATGTTTTCCGAAGTGCCACAACTTTAATGAAAATAATTACCTGGAACTGTAACATGGCCTTTCGTAAAAAGGCAGGTGTTATACTGAAATATAAACCAGATATATTAGTCATTCAGGAATGTGAACACACGGATAAAATAAAATTTCCTCCCGGTTCACCACAACCCACCGGTGCTTTATGGATCGGCAGCAATCTGCATAAAGGACTTGGCATTTTTTCATTCGGGAAGTACCAGATACAGCTGCATGATAACTATTCTGACAAACTCAAATTCGTTGCACCGGTGTTGGTTACAGGCGGCGATTTTGAATTTCACCTATTGGCTATTTGGGCAAACAACCCGACAGATAAAGACGGGCGTTATGTAACGCAGGTCTGGAAAGCGATTCATTATTATGAAAAATTGCTGTCTGACGCGAATTGCATATTAACCGGGGATTTTAACAGCAATACAATCTGGGATAAATCGCACAAGACCGGCAGCCATTCTGATGTGGTTAATGTGCTGGAAGGGAAAAAGATATTCAGCACCTATCACTTGTTTCATAAGCAAAAACAGGGCGTTGAAAAACATCCGACACTTTACCTGTACAGGCACAAAGACAAGTTTTATCATTTAGACTACTGTTTCGCATCTGCGGGATTTGCTAATAAACTGGAGATGGTCCAAATCGGCGGGTTTAAGAAATGGTGTGCATTAAGCGACCATGTTCCATTGATAGTGACTTTCGGGGAAATGCTATAATGAATCTGTTATTAAATGGCCTTAAACAAAAGAATCAGTTTCCGGGAAACCACATACCACGCCAGTCCCAGTCCCAGTCCCGCCACCACATCGCTCAGATAATGCACATGCAGGTAAATCCGGCTGAATGAAACAATAGCAATCATCATCAGCATAAACACATTCCAGCTGGTCTTTTGCCAGGGCGCACTGAATCTTTTTTGACCGTACAGCATGAGCCAGCCATAAAACACGACACTCATCAACGCATGCCCGCTCGGAAAGCTGAATCCGGATACACCGCCTTCAATCAGCGGATCGGACGGACGCAATCTTTGCATGATACCCTTTGTGGCCATCTTCAGCAATAATCCTCCCAGGGAACAAAACAGTAAAAAC
Organism: Chitinophagaceae bacterium; assembly: GCA_016720825.1. GTDB lineage: Bacteria > Bacteroidota > Bacteroidia > Chitinophagales > Chitinophagaceae > JJ008. The sequence goes on from JADKJV010000003.1 coordinate 123,342, forward strand.
AAAGCCCAAACCTTTTCTTTTTTGAATAATAGCCAGGCCAGCAGGATCAGGTTTGCGGGTATCAGGAATTTATGATTGCCGAAAAATGTAATCCCCAGCATGAATTCAGACATTGCCCGGCTGATCAATTTGTCAGACACTGCAAAACCGGACTGGTCAATGCCTGTGGTGATCCGGTAAGCAACGAGGATTGTCATTACCACAAAGAATACAAATGCAAATATGGCCGTCCAGGTACTGAAACGACCTGGGGCAGGCGGGATGCCGCCCCGGTTATTTTTTATAGTCCATGAAAAAGGCAATCGGCGTATTTGCTGAAAGTTAAATCAAATTTACAGTCCGCTTCAGTCTCAGTAAGTCAGGTTGATTTTTGTACCGATCGTGAAATTGCGGACTCTTTCTTTTCCGGAGAAACCAAATGTGCCGGAGATCAGGAACAGTTTATACGGCATTACATAAAAACCAACGCCATACGCCGTATGCAGGTCTTTGGATTCCGCGCCTTTCACCGTAACGTGTGCTACATCATAGAAAGTAATAAGCCCCACATTGCCGGGAATGATATATGATTTGATATTAAACAAACGGATGCGCAGTTCCATACTGGCATAGGTGGAGGTTTTACCCAGGTACCGGTTTTTGCGGAACCCATGCAGGTATTCCTCTCCGCCGGGACTCACTGCCTGGAAGAATTCATAATTCTTACTCAGTATTTTGGCCACGCCCACGCGCATAACTGCAATCACCCGCTGCGGATCGTTGATGCTGGCATAAACTGTCATGTCAGAAGAAATACGGGAGAAGTACTTGCTGCCTGATTTTAATCCAAACTGCGACAATACTTCATTATGCCAGACAATACCCCTGCTGGGGAAGAGTTCATTATTGCGGTTATCAAAATGCATGGCCGCTTTCAGTCCCAAATAAGATTTATGGCTGTAAATATTGGCCGAATCCAAACCAATCTGTGCCGGACGCTCCAGCACCTTGCCGATATTGTCGGCATATTTGGCTGAATACTGCTGGTACACCGGTCCGATCATCAACTGCATTTTCTCAAAATACCGGTGACGGAACAGGGCTTCCATATTCAGCATCTTGTATCTCGTTTGGTAAAAACCAAAGCGCTTCGTTGCATCGGGAACTGTCTGGTTGCCCAGCCCGTAGAAGTTCCTCAATACAGGCGACGCATAGTAGCCTTTGATAAGTACATCGAGGTTACGGGTGATGTGATTGAATTCCCCGGAATAATTCAACTGTACCCCTTTTCGGTCAGGTGCTGCCAGGAAACGGAATCGCTGGTCTGACGCATAAGGCAGGTTGCGGAAACCATATGTCTTTCTTGAAATACCAGCGCCCCATAAAAAGCCATCATCTGAGTTGTATCCGAATATGGTTTGCGGGAAACTTGTTTTGTTATAATTGAATCCGAGGATCGTATTGTCATTCACCGGCGGGTCGGCAGAAAATCTGTTTTTAGCATGGCTGCCGGGTTTGATCCAGTTTCCTTCTGATTTGAGATCATACAGCAGGGCTTCGGATCTGCCACGGATATTAAACGTGTCATTTCCTTTACCGCCAATCACACGGATCTTAATCACCGAACGTACCGTACTGTCTATCTCAAAAATATCATCATCATTCAATCCGAATAATCGGATCTCTTTGGTTACAGAAGGATGGAAAATCCGGTTATACATCAGGAAGCTGGTGTCATTCCGCTTGGAACGGGCATATACCCTTACCTGTAACCCTTCATTCGTTGTGCTGAGTTTGAAATATTCTTTCTGGTTACTGCCGATTACATTCACTTTTTTGGAAATGAAACGGTAGTAATTCATGCCTTCCTGTGTAAGCAGGTTGCGGCGTTTTACCAGTTTGTTGAAAAGCGTTTCCCCATCCAGCGCTACTGTTTCAGGGGGCATTTGGGCAATGGCTTTCCGGAACAGTGTATCTGTTAGCGATTCCTGAACCTGTGCAATTGCTTTTTTCCAGTCAACCGCATCCATTTCAGCCATAAATACGCGGTCAAAATCACGGGCACTGTAATTCAGCCAGTCCACATCGGGCATTCTGTTCATAAATCCTTTCAGGAAAGGCATGGCCCTGGTGGTGATAAACTTCAGCAGCTTTCCATCCGAATAAAAGAATGCCTGGTCGCGGTCTTTCGGTATGGGGTAATAAATTTTACCCTTGCCGGTGTCAACAGTGCCCCACCTCCATTGTGCAAAATGGCGCTCATAGTCACCTACCAGCATGTCCAGCAAACGGGCCCTGAGCACTACATGCTCATCAGCCTGGTGGTCGTTTTCCTCAAGCAGTTTTCCAAATACTTTGGCTGTGGATTTGGTGTCAGTGTTATCAGGCGAAGGATATCTTTCCTCCAGCATGCAGACTTTATTGGCGAATAGCGGTCTGTAAAACCCAAATGCAGGATCGTTGGGTACAAAGAATAATTCAGGATGTGCAGTGGTAATGTTCAGCGCTTCAGCCATCATCGGGATCGCCATAGGCGCATAAGGATGAGCCGCCGGGCCATATTGCTCAATAATTTTATCAGGCAGTACACCCTGGAAATTATCCGGGATAGTATGATGCAGGTCTTTTTCCACGGTACGCAATACCCATTCTTTACCCTTGCTGTCTTTCAGGTGAAGGGTGCGGGTTTGTTCGCCACCACCCAGACTGGTAGGTACGAATCCACCATGAGTGGACGTCATTTTGAATATTTTCATATTCACCGGTACAGACCATTCAGAACGGTAACTTTTATCGCGGAAAAGGGTATTCAATCCTTTCAGCACAGGAAATTTATCACTGGCAGAAATCGTAATCGTGTCTTTATATCTTACATAAGGCACATCCACTTCACGGATGGCTGTATCCAGCACGACTTCTGGAATCTTGGAAAAATTCAGCAGGGTGGTGGAATATGCTTTCCTGACAGAATCAAGAACCGTATAAAAAGTAAGGGTGACGTTTTTGTTTTTTGAAATTTCCAGTACCCCAAATCCGAAAGATGGAGAATCAAACAGGGCGCGCTTGCTTTTTGAAGTGCGGCTTTGTTTACAGCCTCCGCCGCTGACAATGTAGTTATAACTGCTGTCGCGGATATGCTGCAGGTTATGTTCATGTCCTGAAACAAAAAGCACATTGGGTGCTGCTTTTACCGCTTCAGAAACCTCTGTGATCATATTGGTGTAATTCGGATGCTTGATATCCTGAGGAGTACCGAAAATGCTGCGGGCAATCGGGTAAATAGAACCGATAATTGGCAGCGGGATGTAAGCTGATTTTTTAATATCAGTAAAAGGGAAGATATGCTGTTTGAGTGTGAAAAATCCGCCATGGATACCATTACTCTTAAACGGGTGGTGGCAGGCAAGGATCACCAGTTTTTTGGAGTTCCTGGCGGCAATTTCCCCGATCTGGTTAACCAGTTCAGCTTTTGTTTTTGCGCCGCAATCTGATTCCAGCTCAGGTTTATCAAAGGGGTGGATCCACCACTGGCTGTCAAACAGGATCAGGGTGATGTCGTTGCCGATCGTGACTTCCACCGGGCCGGGACATCCGTCTTCCGGAAAAAATTTCACATTGGGTTTGCCGAGATAATCCACATAAACCTGTTCACGGATGATCGCATCAAATCCGGTTCTTTTACCGTTCTCCCAATCGTGATTGCCGGGAATCATAAATACTTTGGAAGGGGTGCCATCTGCAACTGATAATTGTGAATCCAGCACGGCACGGGCCTGTACATAGTTACCCGACTGGTTATCAGGCAGCCCGTTTTTGTAAATATTATCCCCCAGGAATAAAATGGTGGTTTTTTTGTCGAGCGGAATCAGGTTCCTCACAGCATCCACAACCGGGTGCCGTCCATCGGTAAGTTGTCCGGCATCACCGATCAGAACTATGCGCTGGCTGATTGTATCTCCCTGTGCTTCCGCACTGAACTGGATCAGTATCAGGAAGACAGATAATAAAGCAATTTTTTTCATTCTGTCCCGCATCAAAAGCCTTGTAATTTATTTCACATGGTTGCCCGGAATTGCCTCCCGGGCATGACTTGTATTTATTTGGCCCTCATGGGGCTGCATAAAGTTTTCAATATACAGAAAACTTTGGCGGCAGCCTTTATTTAAACGGAAAATTTTGACATTAAAAAGGTTATTTTCACCCCCTTAATAATATCCCTGAAATTTTCGCCAATTTTCAAAAATTCGTATCTTATTCTCTTTTTTGGACATATACCACTGATCATTATACCTAAACACTGCAACCATGAAACTGTTTAAAATTCTCACAGCCTGTTTTTTATGTATTTTTTACCACCCGCCGGCGGAAGCCCAGGCGCCTGCCGGCAGCGCGCCCGGCGGACACTTCAGTACCAGCGGCGGACGCACTTTTTGGATGGGTGCCAATTACCGCAAAGAATGGAATACGCCAATCGCCGTTCCCGTTCTTAACCTGAAAACTGAGCACGGTGGCCTTACCCCTGTAAAAAGAGGTGGTGGCAAGCAGACCAAATCATTAAGACTGGCTGACCCGTCTGGCAGGGAGTACACACTCCGTTCAATTGCCAAATTCATTACCAGCAAAACCCTGCCCGGTGACCTGCAAAGCGAAGCCGCCGCTGACCTCGTATCAGATGGCGTTTCCGCTTCTTACCCTTATGCCGCACTGTCTATTCCCGTGCTGGCAGAAGCTGCAGGTATCCCGCATGGCACTGCCAAAGTGGTGATGATACCTGATGATCCCAAACTGGGAGAATTCCAGAAAGATTTTGCTAACACACTTGCTTTATACGAAGAGCGCCTTCCTGATACAGTACAGAAAGGTTATAATACAGATGAAGTGGTTGAGAAACTGGAAAAAGACAATGATAATGATATTGACCAGTTAGCACTGTTGAAAATAAGGATACTGGATATGTTTGTGATGGACCTTGACCGTCACGAAGGCCAGTGGACCTGGGGTGCTTATGAGAACGGCAAAGGCAAAGTTTTTTATCCCCTTGCTAAAGACCGTGACCAGGCATTTTATATCAACCAGGGTTTGTTGCCCGGTTTTATTAAAGGCCGTTCACTGGTTCCCCAGCTGGAAGGGTTTAAAGCCCAGGCAAAAAGCATTGAGCGTTTCAATTTTGCAGCGCGCAATTTCGACCGTTTCTTCCTGAACCAGCTGACTGAAGCTGACTGGAAAAAAGCAGCAGAAGATTTCCTGGCTAAAATGACCGATGATGTGATTGATCGCGCCATGGCCCAGCAGCCGGCAGAAATCCGCGACATTTCCTCTAAAAAAATTGCTGAAACACTGAAAGCCCGCCGCGGATTCCTGCTGGCTGAAGTGATGCAGTATTATCATTTCCTGTCAGAAATCGTAAGCGTAACAGGCAGTGATAAAAAGGAAAAATATGATATCACCAAAAATGATGATGGTACCATGTGGCTCCAGGTATTTAAAGTGGACAAAGATGGTAACGTTCAGCAAAAAATGTACGACCGCAAATTCCTGCCGCTGACTACAAAAGAAGTCCGCATTTATGGTTTTGACGGCGACGACCAGTTTGTGCTGCATGGCGGTGATGATAAAATCAAAGTAAGACTGATCGGTGGCGGCGGACAGGATGTATTTGAGAATACAGCCAAATCCAAAAACGTACAGATCTACGACAGGGCTGATGGCAACAACAGCGTTAAAGGCCTCTTCAAAAACCGGATGACCAACGACAGTGCCGTAAATAACTTTAACTGGGTTTATTATAAATACCCCTTCCAGAGTGTATTCGGTACGCTGGGTTATAACCCGGATGATGGCGTTTCTCTCGGGCCGACTTTCAAATTCATCCGCCATGGTTTCCGGAAAGTGCCGTATAAATCGCTGCACCAGTTTAAACTCACTTATGCATTCTCCACCAAAGCGGTGAATGCCAAATACCATAATGAATTTATTTCTGTTCTGGGTAAGGATATGGATATCACGACTGACCTGGAATACAAAGGACCTAATAACACCAGTAACTTCTTCGGTTATGGTATGAACAGTGTGTATGATAAAACGAATACCGGCAAGTTCAGGTACTACAGGATCCGCTATGACCTTGGTGATTTCAGCATCCAGGTCCGCCAGCGTTTTTCTGATAATGTATCAATTGCTTTCGGCCCTTCATTCCAGATTTACTCGCTCGATTCTACTGATGAGCTGAATAAAGTAAGAAATGTGGTTGTGAACCCTGCAAGCGGACTCAGTCCTTCCGTGTTCCAGCGCCAGACTTATTTTGGAGCCAAACTGTCTTTCATCGTAGATACACGTAACAGCCTGGCCCTGCCCGACAAAGGAGTGAACTGGATTACTGAAATCCGTCACATGTCTGGTATCCGTAAGCCTGCCAGTTACAAGAGCGTAACCCAGCTGAGTTCTGAATTGTCTGTTTATTTCAACCTGGTTCCCGATCGTTTGGTGTTTGCCAACCGTATTGGTGGCGGTATCACCCTCGGTGAACAGGGTTATGAATTCTTCCAGGCACAATACCTCGGCTCCAATGAATTCCTCCGCGGTTACCGCAAAGACCGTTTTGCAGGTAAAGCCAAATTCTATAACCAGGCTGAACTGCGTCTTAAACTCTTCAACCTGAAAACCTATCTCTTCCCCGCTGCCTTCGGTATCTACGGATTCTTTGATGCCGGCCGTGTTTGGGTGAAAGATGATAATATCAACAAAATGGGTACAGGCTACGGCGGTGGTCTCTGGTTCTCTCCGCTCCGTAAGATTGTATTCACGCTGAGCTATGCAATTTCGAAAGAAGATAAGCTGCCGTTGTTTGGAATGGGATGGAAGTTTTAGTGCAGAAAACGGTTGTTAATAAATAATAAAGTGGGAGTTGGCTGAAAGGCGGCTCCCGCTTTTTTTGTAACCCTGAAGCGATCTGGAAGATCTGATTTAGGGGGTTGGAGAGTTGGATGTTGGATGTTGGATGTTGGATGTTGGATGTTGGATGTTGGATGTTCTTTAAAGTAGAAAAAACTGCGCAAGTTAGTGCGAATCCGATATTCGCAGAATAGCATTTTCTAAATAGTAGTAAATCATCAGTTTGAGGGTTTAACCTCCAACCTCCAACATCGAACCTCCAACAATCTTCGCTGAATGCGGAAATGCACGATCAAAGGGTTCAACCTCCAACTATTTTTTAGCGGTAGGTATCTCCTCAAAATTCACATCCACCCTCAACGCCTTCAGCCCAATCACTCCCTGGAGCTCTTCCAGGTCGTGCTGTTCAACGCCGGGTTTGAGGAGTTGTTTGCTTTGTAGGAAGTCAATGTATTCCATGTATTCGGCGGCATCGCGGGCCTGGGAATAAACGATGGCGATTTTACCGGGCTGGGTAAGCCTTTCATTGTTTGATTTGATATGTACTTTGTCAATCCGCTTTTTCACGATTTCATAGCGGATATTATATGCGCCGTCCACATCAAACTTCCTTTCTTCTGTCCTGAATGTGATGGAGAGCGGCTGGCTGTGACAAAGAATTAACTGGGTAGTACGCAGCGTGTGGCTGAGTTCTGATTCCAGTTTATGGGTAAGTCGTGCTGCTTTGGCCAGCACGGTGAGCTGCCACATCCGCATATTACGCAGGTAAATTTCATCAAAGCGCTTGCGGGGTGTGATGGATTGCCCCATATAGATATTGAACTCGAGACCGTCAGTTACGTAACGTTCAAAATAATGGGGATATACTTTTTGTGCAGAAATCTGTTCTTTGTCAATAAACCGGGCCAGGGTATCATTGATGCGTGAAATACTTTGTTCGTATTCCTTACGGTGGTGATACACCATGCCTATCTGCGGATCAAGTGCGGCAAAATATTCTTCGATTTCATCTTTGATGGCGGGTTCAGTATTGCGCAGGTGGTTAAAGGCTGCAGCAACCTGGCCCTGCATAAAATCATGGATCGCCAGTTCCTCTTCTGATTTCATGGGCTCAGCGGATTCCTCGATATGTTTGTTGATCCTGAATTCAATTTCCTGCAAGAGCGGGAAGTTGACAGCCGACTGTGCTTCCCGGATTACTTTGCTGGCAAGCTCAAGCTGCTCCACCATATCCAGCTGGATGGCACGGGATCTTTCTGTCGAAGAGTTCCGGATATCAATAGCGCCGTAAAGCGGATGCACTTCATGGAAGGCAATCTTCTCAATGCGGGCATTATCCTGCTGGTCATGTTTGTTTACAATGTAATTCAGCGCTGTTTCCGTGAATTTCCACTCTACAGCTGGCTGTACCGCCGTAAATTTTTTCTTGATCACCCGGTCCACATCCGTATTCAGCCGGTCCAGGCTGTTCTCAAGCCCGAGTGCAAACAGCGGTATCGCGGCTTCAACTTTGCTGATGTGAATGGGTTTCAGCGCGCCGGCCTCTTTTGACATGATTTCCAGTAAGCCAATCATTTCATTTTTTACCACCAGCGGGCAAAGGATCAGGCTTCTCGCACCTTCCATAAAATAATACTGCAGGCATTGCACATCACTGAGTGATTGTTCATTCAGCGTTGAGAAAAGCACCGGGTGGTGGTTATCACGGAACAACAGCTTGCAATAGTCACTGATTTCGTCTTTGTCTGCCACCGTCTGGAGGTGACGGAAAAGGAGACTGTTATTATTATGCAGGTCAGAATATACGTAGTGGTTGTTGATTTTGAAGAATGGCGTAACGCCAATGCTCAGTCCTTTCAGTCCCACCAGGCTCTGGATATGATCTTCCAGTTCTGTGTAAAGGGATAAATCAGAAAATGCTTCAATATCCAGCAGGCGGTTTTTTATTTTGGTGACCACTTCCTGCTCGGTCATATCATTTACCCGCATCACCGCCACTCCTTCAAATACAAAACGGTCCAGCGGAATCATGTGCATCAGTTCCTGGATGGTCATGATGCGGTTGGTCCGCTGGTCAAGGATAGACTCAGGCAGTTCCGGCATGTCATCCATCGGGCGGATATCCATAAAGCGGGCATCCAGCCTCATTTCCATGTAACGGGTGAGGTTGGTTTCGGGGTCGTAATAGGTATAAACCGACCGGGTGGTTTCCGGACTGTTATAGCCCAGGTATTTTTTTAAGACCAGGCCATAGGCAAAATGAAGCCGGTCCTTATTGATTTCTTCCCCTGCATCTTCGGTGGGCACATGGATTTCATGTGTACCGGGTTTCAGCAGTAACTGTTTGAACAATGGAGAGCAATACACCGCATGCACCTTAAATGGGAGCGATACGCCATACATGTAGTTAGCCGTGGTAGGAGGGAAAACGGCACTCAGCAATTCCTGTATCAGTTCCGCATGCTTATCAACTACCGAGAAATCAGTTATTGCTTCCAGTAACTCTGGATGCTGTTCAAACTGCTTCACAACTTGTCCATATAACTTACGCAAACCCGGGTTTCCGTGTTCAATATTATGCTTAAGCGATTCAACCAGCGGCCGGAAGGAAAGGAAGCTGTTGAACAGGATTTCGGTATCAGTAGCGGTACTCATGGCGGGTAAGCTTTGGGCAGCCGGTGGGTTTAGGATGACCGGTGAACAAATCTAAGAAAGTTTGGGGGAAGGGGAGTATGAGGCCTGCAGGATGTTGGAGGTTGGATCTTGGAAGTTGGATGTTCTTTAACACAGGACATTCCTGCACAATATGCAGATACTGTAAATCGAAGAGTGTAAAAAAAAGTTGTTGTCCGTTCAAAAGCGGAATTGTCCGATTTAAGGGTTCAACCTCCAACATCCAACATCGAACTTCCAACCCTTTGTGTTGAATGCAGAAATGCAAGATCAGAAGGTTCAACCTCCAACTTTTACCTCTTTTGCCTTCCCAGCACTATCCCCACCTTCAACTGTATCGTAAAGAAAGCATCCTTATTATTCGGGTTTCCGCGTTGTGCGCCAACGTCGGTAACGTGACCCGGGGTGAGTTCACCCTGGCGGTCAAATAACTGCTGGGCCAGTGCGGCCTGGCTGGGGGTAAGCATGGAATTGAAAACGCCGGGATCCACGTATGTGGTGCTGACGTCATCCAGATAATCGGTATTGAGGAAACGGTGGACAAATTCGAGACGGGCCCTGAAAATAGAGTTGAGTTCATACCTCACGCCAAAACCGGCTGCAACATTGAGCTGGCTGAGTTTATAAGGCTGGGTACCAGTTAAGCCTTCTGCTCCCTGTCCTTCAGTATGCAGGGGTTGGAGCGCATACCATTGTCCGTTGAATTTAGTCCTTGGATCAAATGAATAATAACCCACGCCAATTACTCCGTAAGGAGAGATGCGGGGAGGATCTTCGTCGTATGATTTGAAAAACAGGGGATGGATTTCAGCAGCGAGCTGGAGATCGGTAATCTTGCTCTTGAAACTGAGATTCCTTTCATAACGGCCGTACGTGGTTGTCTTAACGCTTTTTAAGATGCTGTCATAAGCCTGTACTGTACCAAATGTTGCTTCCACTCTCACGGCTATCGCATCCCGGTATGTACCGGCCAGGTAAAACCCGGCAGCGGGTTTGGAGTTTTTCCAGTTAAGGTCTTTGATGAATTTCTTGCCGACACCTTTGCGGCCCCCCAGGTCTGTGAGGGCATTCATGATACCAAATGATCCGCCGACTTCAACAGTAAAATCAGAACCGAAATACCTGCTGTTTTCATAATAATACTGTGCATCAGCCTTCAAACCGGGGTACAGAGAGAGCGCAAATACAAATACCAGAATTTTTCTCATCCTCAAATAATGATTTAACTACAACAACAAATTAGGGATTTGCAAAGGGTTGGATTGCCTAAAACGGGCTTGAAAAATAGGCATAAAATGCTTAGAAGCCATCTTTTCCGAAAAGTTTAATTATTGTGATTGTGGAAAACAAAATAGATTGTTTTACCCTGTTTTCCGGGTGGTGGTTTTCCGGTAAAAACTACAGAAATCACGGATTCCGCATTGGTCACATTTCGGGTTTCGGGCCAGGCAGGTGTAACGCCCGTGCAGGATCAGCCAGTGATGTGCCTTATGAATCAATTCTTCCGGAATATGCTTCACCAGGTGTTTCTCCACCGCCAGGGGCGTGGTGGCTGTAGCCGGTACCAGCCCGATACGATGGCTCACCCTGAACACATGCGTATCAACAGCCATATTTGGCTGCCGGTCAATCACCGAAGTAATAACGTTGGCTGTCTTCCTGCCCACACCGGGCAATTGAACCAGTTCATCAACCGTCATGGGAACCTTGCCCTCAAAATCATTTACGATTTTGCGGGCCATGCCAATCAGGTGCTTTGTTTTGTTGTTTGGGTAGGAAATACTTTTTATCAGGGGAAAGAGGTCGTCGAATTCAGCATGACTCATTGTTTGCACCGTGGGGTATTTATCAAAAATAGCCGGTGTGGTCATGTTCACTCTTTTGTCGGTGCACTGGGCCGACAGGATAACGGCAACGAGCAACTGGTAAGGATCACCAAATAGAAGTTCGGTTTCGGCAACAGGCATGTTTGTATTGAAGTAATCAATAACAGCGCTGTATTTTTCTGCGCGGGTCATACTGCAAGTTAGGTGCTGCAGGTGCAAAAAAAAGCATCCCCGTTTGGAGATGCATTCAATCTTTTTAAGAGTCGGATCAGGAAGCAAGTACTTGGTGTTCCCGTGCATAAGTCAGCACGTTTAACACCACTTCCGTACGGGGAGTTTCCGTGAGTTTGTCAAGCCGCTGAACTGATGCTTTCAGTACAGCAAGCTTTTCACGAAGCGTCCAGTCAGCTGCAAGAGCCGCTTCAATAGCAGCGGTTTCTTCTGTCGAAGTTTCTTTGTAGAGGTACAATAATAAATCCTCCGGGGTAAAATTAGTCATTGGCAAACCAGATTAGTTGTCCTAAAATAAATGTCCGTGATAGTAGAGATTGTGAAACGTCCGTATTATAAACGGGTGCCTGACTGCCTTATTGTGTCTTTTGTACTAATTCTTTGCTTTATCGGACTTTTCCGGTATCACGAATACTTCCTCTCCGTCTTTTTTCATGAGGTTTTCTTCGCGGGCGTATTTTTCCATGGTCGCGGGTTTCGTCTTAATCGCCTCTAATTCAGCCCGTAATATCTTATTTTCAGTCGTATAATGAGATTTGCTTTGCAGGTTTTTGCTGAGTTCATCCCGCCTTGCTTTCTGGGTGAAAAAGTCGTTTTTATCCAGGAAAAGCATGATTATACAGAATGCCGTAAAGCATATCAGGTATTTATTCCTGAGGATGGATGGAATCCGGGGAGTTTCATGCTTTGGAGTTTTATAAAGCCCCGAAGCGAAATCTCATCATCGCAGATGATGAGATTTCTGCTTGGGGGTGAAATTATTTGGAAACGAATTTAATCTTTCCTTTTGGATATACTGCGCTGCTGCCCAGTAATTCCTCTATACGGATCAGCTGGTTGTACTTGGCCATACGGTCAGTACGGGAAGCAGATCCTGTTTTAATCTGGCCGCAATTCAACGCTACTGCCAGGTCAGCAATGGTGGTATCTTCTGTTTCACCGCTGCGGTGGCTCATGATCGTATTGTAACCATTGTGCTGAGCCAGTGTAACCGCATTGATCGTTTCTGTAACAGTTCCGATCTGGTTCACTTTTACCAGCAATGCGTTACCGATGCCTTTGTCAATACCCTGCTGTAAGCGGGTTACATTGGTAACGAACAGGTCATCACCCACGATCTGGCATTTATCGCCTACCAGTTCTGTAAGCATTTTCCACCCTGCCCAGTCATCTTCAGCCATACCGTCTTCAATACTGCAGATGGGATATTTCTTAACCCAGCTTTCCCAGTATTTAGCCAGTTGTTCGCTGCTCATTTCCTTGCCACTGCTTTTGTGGAATACATATTTTTTCTTCTTGCCGTCCCACAGTTCGCTGTTAGCTGCATCCATGGCAATTTTAACCTGGCTGCCTGTTTTATATCCGGCTGCTTCAATAGCAATCAGTACTGTTTCAATGGCTTCTTCGTTACTCTGGATATTCGGGGCAAATCCGCCTTCATCACCTACGTTGGTGCTGTAACCTTTTTTCTTCAGTACGGTTTTCAGCGCATGGAAAATCTCCACACCCCAGCGAAGACCTTCACTGAAACTGGGAGCACCCACAGGCATAACCATGAATTCCTGGAAATCAATTTTATTATCCGCATGTGCACCACCATTCAGGATGTTCATCATCGGGATGGGCAGTGTTTTGGAGTTCGTACCTCCGATATAACGGAAGAGTGGCAGACTGGCTTCTTCAGCAGCCGCTTTGGCCACCGCCATACTCACCGCGAGGATTGAGTTGGCGCCGAGTTTTCCTTTATTGGCAGTGCCATCCAGCTGGATCATCATTTCGTCAATGCCGGTCTGGTCAGCCACATCATAACCCAGCAGGGAAGGGGCGATGATATCGTTTACATTCTTTACAGCTTTAATAACACCTTTACCGCCGTATTTCTTTTTATCGTTATCACGCAGTTCAACCGCTTCGTGGATACCGGTACTGGCACCACTCGGAACCGCGGCCCTGCCCAGGGCACCTTCGTCTGTAATTACATCCACTTCCACAGTGGGGTTTCCTCTTGAATCGAGTATCTGTCGGGCGAAAATTTCAGCAATGTAGCTCATGATAATTTTTGGTTTACGTAAATAAATATTTTTCCGGCCGGGGCAATCGTTACGCTCTTCAGGAGTTTGTCGTTAGTTGCCTGAACACATCTTCCAGGCTTTTATTTTCACTGTGCAAAGAAACAATGTTGAGATTATGCTGCAAAGCCAATTCCATGATTTGTTTACGAAGTTGATCAGGATTCTCTGTTTCAAACAACCAGTTGTTGGCATCTGTATGCTGTACTTTCTTAGCGGCGGGTAAATGCTGCAGCAGGGCTTCATCCGTTTTTTCTGCAAAACTCACTTTCACCACGCCGGCAGATGCACCGGCACGCAGATGACCTAATGTATCATTGGCCACCAGTTCACCCCGGTTGATAATAATCACCCGGTCGCAGATCGCTTCCACTTCCTGCAGGATATGCGAAGAAAATAAAACCGTTTTATTCTCACCCTGCCTGCGGATCACTTCCCTGATTTCAATAATCTGGTTGGGATCCAGTCCGGTGGTGGGCTCATCCAGTATCAGCACTTCCGGGTCATGGATCAGCGCAGCGGCCAATCCAACCCGTTGTTTATATCCTTTTGATAACTGCCCTATTTTTTTATTGCTCTCCCTTTGCAGTCCGGTCAGTTCAATTACTGACTCAACTGCTTTGGCGGCATCTTTCACTTCATGCAATGCAGCCGCAAATCCCAGGTACTCGCGCACATACATATCATAATAAAGGGCATTCAGTTCGGGGAGGTAACCGATTTTCTTTTTTACTGACAAGGGATCAGATTTCACAGGAATGCCGCATACAAATGCTTCACCGGCAGTGGCAGGCAGGTAGCCGGTAATAATTTTCATCGTAGTGGATTTGCCGGCACCATTCGGGCCGAGAAAGCCAACGATTTCGCCTTTATTCACTGTGAAAGAAATATCGTTGACGGCTTTTTGTTCGCCGTACTGTTTGAGAAGGTTTCTGACTTCTATAGACATAATGGATGGATAAAGTTACGTTATTTATCGTCATCCCTCACGGCAGCCGCAATCCGGGAGTCTGCCGTGCCATAATATAGAAACCATTTTTGCTTATAATGCACCAGGCCTTCAATAAAACAAACCCGGTTTACCTGGCCGGTGATTTCATACGGTTTGTCGGGTTTCATAAACCAGCTCTCCATCCGGTGAAGCACTTTTCCCGGATTGGTTGAGTCCATGAGGATCTGCGAAGCCGCATACGTTCCTTCTGCCAGGGTGGAATCGCCTTTGGAAGGCACATTCCGGCTGTTATACAATAACCGGATCCCATATTCACAAAGCATGGCAGGCGGTCCGGGTTCCACCAGGTCGCTGTCGAACTTGCCGGCCCTCGGGCCAAAAACAACCTGTAAAGTTCCATCACTGTTTTCCACCGGTTCCCAGTGTATCAGGTCGGTTGAACGCGCCAGGAAAATATTGGTATCACCCCAGTACATCTGGTAATAGCCATTAATCTTTACGGCTATAATCCTTCCGGCAACATAACGGGATACAACTGAGCCCGATTTGCTCCAGGTGTTGATGTATTTTCCTTTACCCGCCTCACCGAATGCCAGCCCGTATTTGGTCCAATGGTATAAATCGGGAGAAGTAGCCACCATCAGGCGGGCTTTATCTCCATCGTATGAAGTATAGTAGATATAATAAATCCCGGCGCTGTCTTCTACTACCCTTGGGTCTTCACAGCCACCTTCCCATTCATATTTTTTCCAGGGATCATTATCAGGATACAATACCGGCTGGTCATGGCGGGTAAAACGCAGGCCATCTGTACTCCAGGCAATACCGATCCTGGATGTGCCGGCAAATTTTCCCACATTGTCTTCGGCCCGGTATAACATGAACACAGTATCGTGGCGAACTACTGCTGCAGGGTTGAAAACATCTTTTTCTTCCCATTGCACAGGACCTGCCAGCGGGCAATTAAATATGGGAACCCGGTCCGGCAAAAGAATGGGATTGAGACTGTCTGCCTTTTTGAATTCTAACACCCAGTTAGATTCCTGTAACGGTTTTTTACCTGAAGAACAGGCAGCTAAAAAAGCGCATAAAAAAACAACCCGGAAATACTTCATAAAAAGCATTTCCGGGAAGTTAGTTCAAAGTCGCTTATAAATCTCCGTATTCGTATAACTGGTCAATGTGTGTGCCGGCCTCCATTTCACATACCGGTTTAATGATACCATCTTTCAGTCCATACACCCAGCCGTGTAGGTGGGGGCGCTGCTCATATTTCCAGGCCCGCTGGATGATAGATGTTTTGGCCAGGTTCAGCACCTGTTCCTGTACATTCAGTTCCACCAGCCGGTCGCAGCGGTGTTCTTCTTCTTTAATGGCATCCAGTTCTGGCCGGTGCAGCCTGTATACATCCTTGATATTGCGAAGCCACATGTTCAGCACGGGTTTATAGTCCGCATTGGTAGTGGCCGCTTTGATACCACCGCAGCCGTAATGGCCGCAAACAATCACGTGTTTAACTTTCAGGTAGGTCACTGCATAATCAAGCACACTCAGCAGGTTCACATCCGTATTGATCACCAGGTTGGCTACGTTGCGGTGCACAAATATTTCTCCAGGCTGCGTGCCGGTAATTTCATTGGCCGGCACCCGGCTGTCACTGCAGCCAATCCAGAGGAATTCAGGCGTCTGTATCCCGGAGAGCCTTGAAAAATATTCAGGATCATCAGCCAGTTTTTCACCGGCCCATGCTTTATTCTCGAGTAATAATCTTTCGTATGAAAACATATACTTGCTTTAATAGTTATTTAATTGAACAGCTTAAGCTGGTTTTTGTTTGAGTTTCTGGTTCAGTTTTGTCAATGGGTTTGTTATTGTTACCGGTTCCTGGCCCGCAAATCCCTGTGATCTCACCGGATTGAATTTCAATTCTACGGTGATCTCCCGCAGATGCGCATGCAGCATATAGTCTTCTATCACTTCCACCACATCCCTGTCTATAAAATCTGCACGGGAAGCATCAATGATTACTTTGGCTCCGTCGGGTACCTCTTCCAGTTTGTTCCTGAGCAAAGGTTTGTTCAGGAAAGATACATCCTTGCGCAAACGGAACAGGTAATTTTTCCCTTCATTGGCCATCGTGATCGCAGTCCTGAAGTTACTGCGGATTACGAAAAATAAGCCAACCCCGATACCAATCAGGACCCCTGTCAGCAGGTCTGTCCGCAGGATGGCCAGTACCGTTACCACAAAAGGAACAAACTGGTCCCAGCCTTTTTTGTAAAATGATTTATACAAAGCGGGTTTGGTGAGTTTAAATCCGGTATAAACCAATACCGCCGCCAGTGCAGCTTTGGGAATCAGGTTCAACAGTGTGGGAATAAATGCAACAGCTACCAGTAATAAAATACCATGGTAAATGGTCGACATTTTAGTTCTTGCTCCTGCATTTACATTGGCAGAAGAACGCACAATCACACTGGTAACAGGCAATCCTCCAAAAAAACCGGAAACGATATTGCCAATACCCTGGGCTTTTAATTCCCGGTTAGTAGGAGTCACCCTTTTGTAAGGGTCCAGTTCATCCACCGCTTCAATACTCAGCAGGCTTTCGAGGCTGGCTACCAATGCTAGCGTAAGCCCGATTACCCAAACCTGCGGATTCAGCCACTGGCTCCAGTCAGGCGCCGAGAAAAAGGAAAAGAATTCCTTCCCGGATGCTGCCACCGGCAGGCTTACCATGTGTTCTGGATTGATGGCATAGTCTGAACCTGAGGATTTAAAAAATTCATGGATTCCTATGCCGAACAAAACAACAATCAACGGCGCAGGTATCAGTCTGATAAACCCTTTTTTACTGGCTGTAAATTTTTCCCAGAAAAACTGGAAGGCCAGTCCGCTTACTCCAATCAGCAAGGCAAGTGGTGTAATATAATTGAGCGCCTTTGCCAGTCCTGAGAAAGTATTTTCCTGGTCTGGCTGCATAAAATTCTCATCTCCTCAAAATCTTTATCATACCCGATCAGGTGCGGGATTTGTTTCAGGATCAGTATGAGACCAATAGCCGCCAGCATTCCTTTAATAACATTGTAAGGAATATAATCACCCACAATCCCGGCACGGAGAAAACCGAAGATCACCTGCAGTACGCCGCAGATAACAACGGATAATAGAAAAGCCTCAAAACCGGGCAACTTATCCAGTGAAGTGGCTACAATAGCAGTAAGGCCTGCAGCAGGTCCGCTAACACTCAGGTGTGATTTGCTGAAAAGGCCCACAACAATACCCCCGGTTATACCGGCAATAATACCGCTGAATAATGGTGCATTGGAGGCAAGTGCCACTCCTAAACACAATGGCAGCGCCACCAGGAAAACCACCACGGATGCGGGAATATCACCGGGCAGGCCTTTGATATAATCTTTTGCTCTGACAGACATAATTAGTTTGATTGAATAAAATAAAATAATCACCGGGTCCCTTGCAGGACCGGCGGAAACAATGTGCAGTATGTTGTCAGATAAAATCCGGCGGAGGGGAAATCAGTTCGCCGTAAAAGGCAATGTATAAGGGCGTGTTTACCGGGAAAGAATGTTTGATTTCTTTCGCAGAAAACGGGGTAGTGCCATCTGAGTGATGGAGATATTCTTCAGAAAAGCTGACTGAGTTGCCGGCTTTTTCTTCTGTGGGAGGATTGATCGGGTCAGCGCCTTCTTCTTCCTGCTGGCTTATGGGTTTTGCCTTCTCGTTTTGAATCTTCATTTCCTGGGCCCGCTGTACGAAAGGCATATTGATGGTCATCCAGAACAAGGCCAGGCACATCAGTATACTGCTGTGGCGGTGAAAACGGGTATATGTCTGGTTTCTGGTCACGGGTTGCAAAAATAGCTGTTCAGGCCATTAACAATACCGGAGGCCGGAAAGTTTACAAAACCTTTACAGTATTTGAGAAAAAACTCAGAGTTGGGCGGATTTCTCAGGATTCCGGTCATATTCCCCCCTGAAAGCATACCAGCCGAAAATCATCAGTCCAAGGGCAATCGGCGTGAAAATGGTGATGATGATGATCCAGATAACCGGGTTATTGATGTCTTTTTTCCCGGCAGGGTCAATATGATTCAGCGCACCATGTACCAGTGAGTATATCACTAAAGGTGCGAGCAGGAGCAGCAGGATGCCGATATATCTTCTGACAAAAGCCATGGGTTAATCTTTTATGTTTTTATCAATTTTATTTGTGAGATAGAGCGTGCCGATAATCAGGCACAGCACAGCCACACCTATCGGGTACCAAAGTCCGACCAGCGGATCGGCAGGATAAGTAGTGGTAAGCAGTAATCCTATAAATGGTACCAGTCCGCCAAACACACCATTGCCGATATGATAGGGCAGGCTCATGGACGTGTACCGTATTCTCGTAGGGAATAGTTCCACCAGGAAAGCCGCAATGGGTCCGTACACCATCGTTACATATAAGATGAGACAGAAAACCAATGCAACAAATTTCCAGTACATAGCCGATGGCAGGTGTTTTTCTTTATAAACTACCGAACCGGGTATTGTCTGACGGGTACTGGATTCTGTCAGCAAGGTATCGGTCTTCACTTCAGTTACTTTCCGGCCATCACTGCCTGAATAAACAGTGGTGCTGGTAATTAATTTCCTGGGAGAACCTTTGATACTGTCTTCTTTTTCTGCCTTTGGTTTTAATACACTCAGGTTGACTGGCTTCCAGGAATCATTGACAGTATCATTCAGGAATTCGCCGAATATGGGCTTGTAAGTAAGTATAGCCAATAATAGGCCAGCCATCATAATCCATTTTCGCCCGATCCGGTCACTCAGCCATCCCCAGAATAAAAGAAAGGTGTGGCTATTACAATCGCCCATAATAAAATGGTGCGGCTCTGTTCAAAACTGAGATTGCATTTTGTTTCCAGGAAATTCTGTGCGTAAAACTGTCCGGTGTACCAGACAACACCCTGTCCCATTACAGCACCAAACAGTGCCAGCAGCACCATTTTGAAATTAATCTTATGCCTGAAACTTTCTGTAATCGGGTTAAGTGAAGTCTTGCCCTCTTCTTTGAGTTTGGAAAACAGGGGCGACTCATTCATCTTTAAACGGATGTAAACAGAGATGCCCACCAGCAGGATGGAAATCCAGAAAGGGAAACGCCAGCCACCCCATTTTGAATTAAAAGCCGCATCACTCATATTCAGTTTCACGAGCATGATAATACCTAGCGCCAGGAATAATCCCAGTGTGGCCGTTGTCTGTATCCAGCTGGTATAATAGCCGCGTTTTTTGGGAGGGGCATGTTCGGCTACGTACGTGGCGGCACCGCCATATTCACCACCCAATGCCAGTCCCTGGAGTAAACGGAGCACTAACACAATCAAAGGGGCTGCCAGGCCAATATCTTCATAACTGGGTACACATCCGATCAGGAAGGTGGAGATACCCATGATCACGAGGGTGAGCAGGAAAGTGTATTTGCGTCCCACCAGGTCGCCCAGTCTTCCAAACACCAAAGCCCCGAATGGCCTTACAATAAACCCGGCAGCAAAAATGGCCAGCGTGCTCAGCAAAGCGGCTGTGGGATTGTTCTTTGGGAAAAACTGCGTTGAAATTGTAGTTGAAAGCATCCCAAATATGTAAAAATCGTACCATTCGATCATGGTACCTACGGAGGATGCTAGTATTACTTTGCGGATTCCCTGTTCTGAATCGGGATTCAGGGTTTTTTCCGGCGCTGGCTGCTTCATGTGGTTAAAATACTGAAATGAATCAGACTGCGGAAATTTTTTGTCTTCGTACATTTAAGGGCTAAATAAAATTATGGCTTACCCTTTTCAGATTACTTCACTAGAGCAATATCACCGTGACTATAAAAGAAGTGCGGAAGATCCAGAAGGTTTTTGGGCAGAAGTGGCGGAGAATTTCCTGTGGCGCAAAAAATGGGATCGTGTGCTCAACTGGAATTTCACGGAACCCAAAGTGGAATGGTTCGGGGGTGCCAAACTGAATATTACGGAGAATGCGATTGACCGCCACCTGGCCACCATGCGCGATAAACCCGCGATCATCTGGGAGCCTAATAATCCGGAAGAAAGAACCCGCGTAGTGACCTATGAAAGGCTTCACAAAAGGGTTTGCCAGTTTGCACAGGTGCTGAAAAATAACGGCGTGAAAAAAGGCGACCGGGTATGTATTTACATGGGTATGGTGCCGGAACTGGCCTACGCCGTTTTGGGTTGTGCCCGCATCGGTGCCATTCACAGTGTGATCTTCGGTGGTTTTTCTGCCCGCAGCATCGCCGACCGCCTGGATGATGCGCAGGCAGAATATATCGTTACCTGCGATGGTGCTTACCGCGGGGCCAAAGATATTCCGCTGAAAAGCCTGATTGATGATGCGCTGATTGGTAATAAAACCGTGAAGCGTGTGATCGTATATACAAGAACACGTACACCGGTTTCCATGATCAAAGGCCGTGATGTGTGGTGGGAAGATGAAATGGAACATGCAGAATCACAGGTGGAGAAAAACGGGGTGGTGAGTTTCCCTGCAGAAGAAATGGATGCGGAAGATCCGCTGTTTATATTATATACATCCGGCAGTACGGGCAAACCCAAAGGGGTGGTGCATAGTACAGCCGGTTATATGTTATGGACTACGTACACTTTTGTAAATGTGTTCCAGTATAAACCGGGTGATATCCATTTCTGCACAGCAGATATCGGCTGGATTACCGGTCACAGTTATATTGTTTACGGACCGCTTTGCGCCGGTGCCACGTCTGTCATGTTTGAAGGAATTCCCACCTGGCCCGATGCCGGCAGGTTCTGGGATATCATAGACAAACACCAGGTGAATATTTTATACACGGCCCCGACTGCGATCCGCAGCCTGATGGGATTCGGGCACGAACCACTGGAAGGCAAACACCTCGCTTCTTTAAAAGTACTGGGAACTGTGGGTGAACCCATCAATGAAGAAGCCTGGCATTGGTATGATGAAAATATTGGTAAAAAACAATGCCCGGTGGTGGATACCTGGTGGCAAACAGAAACCGGCGGCACGCTGATCTCCAATCTGGCCGGTGTTACCCCTGAAAAACCGAGCTGGGCCAGCCTGCCGATGCCGGGTATCATACCGTTACTGGTAAATGAAGACGGATCTGAAGTGACAGAGAAAGATGAAGATGGTGTAATGAAAGGGAACTTATGCATTGCCGCTCCATGGCCTGGCATTTTGAGAACGACGTATGGTGATCATGAACGCTGCCGGACAAATTATTTTGCAACTTATCCCGGCATGTATTTTACTGGTGACGGGGCTTTGAAAGATGACCAGGGCAATTACCGTATTACCGGACGGGTGGATGATGTGCTGAATGTAAGCGGCCACCGCATTGGCACCGCTGAAGTAGAGAACGCCATCAATATGCACTCAGGCGTTGTGGAAAGTGCAGTAGTGGGTTATCCGCATGATATCAAAGGCCAGGGCATTTATGCATTTGTGATATATAACCATGCACACATCAATGATGAACTGACGCGGCAGGATATACAGCAAACGGTCACCCGCATTATCGGTCCGATTGCCAAACCGGATAAAATCCAGTTTGTACACGGACTACCCAAAACACGAAGCGGAAAAATCATGCGGCGTATCCTGCGCAAGATTGCCGAAGCCGATTTTGATCACCTCGGTGATATCAGCACCCTGCTTGATCCGGGTGTAGTGGAGGAAATTAAAAACGGCAGGATCTGAAAAATACCTTGTCAGGGGTAGGGCATACTGTGCGGATTAAACCGAATATTGTACAAACACAATCTGTGCGCTATCTTCTTATCTTATTACTCGCTGTTTCCATGCAGGCCCGCAGCCAGGACCTGACGCTGGAGAATACCGGACTGCAACCGCCAGTGCGGCTGAACTGTACATCGGTAAAAGACCAGTCTAATTCGTCCACCTGCTGGAGCTTCAGTGCTGTTTCATTCCTTGAAAGTGAAATGATGCGTCAGCATATCCCGGTGGCAGATCTCAGTGAAATGTTTGTGGCCCGTTATTCTTATATCCGCAAGATTGAAAGGCACCTGGCACTCAAAGGCGGTAATTTTTACCCGGCGGCCAGTTCCATGATGTGGTTTGGGTGCTGAAGAATTATGGGATCATGCCTGAATCTGCCTATCCCGGCAAACCCATTGGCGTTTTGAATCATAATCATGCAGAACTGGATACGATCATCAGCCGGTTTGTAAATAAACTGGTACGGCAAGGGGTAACTGCATTGGATTCATCGCAGAAAGGATATGTAAACAAAGTGCTGGATATATATCTCGGTCCGGTACCCGCACAGTTTGTGTACCAGCAAAAAAATTACACACCAAAAACATTTATGGCGCAGGTGGTAAAGCTGGATCCGGATGATTTTGTTGAACTGACTTCATATACCCACCATCCGTTCGGGCAATGGTTTGTATTGGAAGATAAATACAACTGGACCGGCGATGCGTATTATAATGTGCCGTTGTCTGATTTCAGGAAAATCACAGACACTGCGCTGGCGATGGGTTATACCCTGGGCTGGGATGGTGACGCGGATGATCCCGATTTTCTTTTTATGGAAGGATTGGCTTACCTGCCCGGCAGCATCAGTGATGAAGTAAAAGCAAGACAGGATGCATTTAAAACACAAACCACGTTGCTCGATCACATGATGCATATTGTGGACGCAGTAAAAGATAACAAGGGTAAGACCTGGTACTACATCAAGAATTCATGGGGGAATATCAACCCGATTGGTGGTTTTATGTATATGCGTGAGGATTATTTCTACCAACGCACTTTGGCAGTGATTGTCCATAAAAAAATGATTGCGGCCATCACAGGCACTTTGCCTCCTCCAAAAAATTAAAGCAGCCAACCCGGCTGCTTTAAATGGCGCTCCCACAGGAAAAATATCTTTGGTTAAAATTTCCCATGAAAATCCCGTAAAACCATTTTTTGATGATGGATTTTGATCAGGATTACGTCAAAATCTCCACAAAATCGCCCCGGCAATGTATGTTATGGCTATTTTTGGCTGAACTGAGCCATTCGGTATGCTGAAAAAACCACTGCTGTCGCCTAAACTGAAATCCGCCCTGAGCTGGATTTTATGGACACTGGTATTTCAGTTTGTGCTGATTAATATCAGTGCTGCCATTTATGCTTACCGGATCAGCCGGGTGTATGATGATGGCGGTTATTGGGGACAAAACGCACAGGGCAATGTATTCTCCAAAACCTGGTATCTGTTCCGGGGTCCCCGTTTCGGTAAAACCTTTTTGTACGACCAGCCTACTTTCCCATACGATACGGTTCAATTCAAAACCAGCAATGGAATCAATATTGATGCGTGGTATAGTTTAACCGATTCAGCGCAGTCTAAAGGAACAGTCATCCTTTTTCATGGTGCCAGGTCCAATAAGGGAATGGTCATCCCGGAAGCGTCAGAATTCAGGACGCAGGGATATAATATACTGATGGTTGATTTCAGGTCCTGCGGCAACAGTGGTGGCCACGTCACCACGATGGGGCATTCGGAAGCTGAAGAAGTGAAACTGGCTTTTGATTTCATTAAACAAAAAGGTGAAAAAAATATTTTCTGCTGGGGCCGCTCCATGGGTGCGGTTGCCATTGCCAGGGCGATCAGCAAAAATGAAATTAACCCGAAGGCCGTCATACTTGAAAGACCTTACCGCTCACTGAAAACATTTTTACATGCCAGGGCCAGGAATTATAAAATGCCTGAATCAGCCCAGGGCTCTTTTGCATTCCTGCTCACTTTCTGGGTAGGTGTGGAAAGGGGATTTAACGGATTCTCCCAGCAAACAACTTCGTATGTAAAAGATATCCGTTGCCCGGTTTTAATGCAATGGGGTAAGAAAGATGATGAAGTGCTGGAATTTGAAACAACCGCCATATTTGCTGCCATACCCGGCGGTAAGAAAAAACTGGTGGTGTATGAGAACGGAGGAAATGAATCTTTGCTGAATAACGATCCGGGTTTGTGGAGGGGGGAAGTGGAGGGTTTCTTTAAACGATAATTAAAAGTCTTCACCACATAGGAAGATAGGCATATAGGGACACATAGAAATACAAACAAATGTTCCTAAAGACCGGGCCTTACTTATTCGGAAGATTTGCGTAGAATTCGTTCACTAGCGTTTTCTGTCCTTCCCTGAAAATATTCGCACAATTAAAGTTTAAAATAAGCCCTTTGGGTCTTTCTGTTAGTTTCATATAGGTTAACAGTTGGGCCATATGAACAGGCAGAATACGCTCAATTGCTTTGAGCTCCACTACAATAAGATCTTCAACTAGAATATCAAGTCTTAGGTCAATATCAAGGTTTGTATTATCATATATCAGGGGAACACGTATTTCTGACTGCCAGGATAAGTGCTTTTTTGTTAGTTCATACTGCAAACAGTACTTATAGGCACTTTCCAAAAGTCCTGGTCCAAGTTCCCGGTGTACATCAATTGCGCAACCAAGAACTTCATAACAGAGGTCATCAACATACTGTTTTGTCATACTATACTTTATTAAAAGCATAGTTATGTCAATATATAAATCTACGAACTGTGTTTTCCCCGGAGAAGTAGGGATTTTCCTTACAGAGGATTGTATTTCTATGTGTCCCTATATGCCTATGTTCCTATGTGTTTAAGACTCTCTGTATTTCTCATTTACGTATCGTCACCTTCGTCCCCGCCTTTGTATAATTATACAAATCCGTCACATCTTCATTCTTCATCGAAATACATCCAAGCGTCCAGTTCTGGTAACGGTCAACTACAAAATCTTCGTGGGGCCATACTCCATGAATACCAATGCCGCCGCCAATGCTTGCATTCGCCGGTATTTCACCCCTTCGTTTACGTTCATTGAATTTCTGGCGGTCTTCCGCGGTAGGGTAGTCGAGCGACATAAAGCGGCACCAGTTCTCATGCACTCTTTTCGCAGCAATATGAAACGAACCTTCCGGCGTATTCTTATGGCCCTCCATTAATTTATCAGATAAAGTATTGTTGCCGAAAACCACGGGGTAAGTGGCATACCAGCCCTTATCGTCATATACGCTCAGTTCGTAATCTGATTTGTCTATGACGATCGACACTGAGCCAACCGGGCCACCCGACGATGACCTGCTCGTAGTATGTAAAACAGAACGCACAGGAGCATGCACACCGGATACTACCAGGTTGCTCCCAATCAATGCCAGGCACAGTAAAGCGGGGTTTTTCATCGTACTTAGTGTTTTCTGAAAGTCCGGATGTAATCAGTTCCTTATTTCTGCTGAAAAAATATCAATCAGGGGTCCGTCCAAAGGAACAAACGAAGTGCCAGCTTTTTTATTACTGGGTGTGGATATGTTTTAACGGGACTTTTAGAATAAATACGGGGTTATTTTCCTGAGGGGATAATCCTTGCAGGTAAAAAGAGGGGAAGTCGGGAAGTCCGGAAGACAGAAAGTCCGGAAGAAGAAAGAAACTTCAAATAATCTTGATGTTCCTTCCGACTTCCGGACTTTCTGACTTTCGGTCTTATTAACTAGAAATGGCTAAAGCGGAATCCAACATTATAAGATGGCACATCCAGTCCGCGTTTAAATATGCTTTTAGTTGCAAGTGATCCGTAGAATTTAATTTCACCCAGTGAGATTTCAGCGATATAGGAGATCTTCCATTTCCTGAGATCAAAATCATCTTTCTCCTTTTGTTTTTTCTCATCAGAAGTGATTGTTTTATTCCTGGAGCTGTAGAGGTAGCCCACGCTCATGCCACCGCTGAAACCAAAGCCTTTTTCACGAAGCGGGGTGAAGTTGAAGTTCAGCATCATGGGAACTGTCAGGTAGTCGGCTGCCAGTTTGTTCTTGGAATAATTGCGCCCGCTGGTAGAATCATATTTCACGCGAACAGGGTCGGCAACCGGTGCTGTTACTTTCTGGAAACGCAGGGGGTATTTAAAATGGTAGTTATTCAGCTCAAGACCTAAACCATATTTCAGGTTCACCACATGTTTAACCATATTCAGTTTCTGCATAAAAATCCAGATGTTCACATTCCTTGATTTGCCGTCTCTCAGGGTAAACCAGGTGGCGTTGCTGTTCGGGGCGAATGACTGCATACCGGCTGAATTGTAAACAGTGTTATCAGTCCAGTTGGAGAAGCCAATATCAAAAACCCAGTAATTGGTTGTGAGGTTGGAAGGCTTATCTGATTTACGGTCGCGCATTTTGTATTCGCTGCCGGTTTCAAAATGTTTGCTGCCTGGTTTGCGGATAATTACCATGCCGCCGATGCGGATGGTATCACCTTCCGGCTTGCGGTGATTGGTTCCGGTGGTGTCATTCTGGGAGAATCCGGAAATGGTCAGTCCCATACAGGCCAGGAGGGTAAAGATTTGTTTCATTGTCATTTTTTTTAGCGTCGTCATAAAAATAGTTATCATATTCCGTTTTAAGCGGTTTCCCGTTACAGATGTTACCGGGCAGCAAAAAGTTGGTTTGTTTAATTCCGTTTGAATGAAAGTCCGGCGATCAGAAGGCGGCTGTCATCTGCAGAACTGATATTCGTTCTCTTTTCAAATGTCCGTCCCACCTTGCGGATAAAGCCCCGGAGTTTTCCACCCTTGCTGCCTTCGGGTTCGGAAGCTGCAACATTACTGTTGTTTTCATTGCCTCCGGAATATAACGCAGCAGGATTTGTTTTTGTTACAGTCAGTGCTGCTTCCGGATTTAATTTGTCAGCCTGCAATGATGCCACATTGCTGCCGGCTGCATTATGCTGCTGAGGATCCATGTTCCGGATTACAGATTGATTGTATTCGGGTTTGGGAAGATTATTATCACGCACCACAGCCAGTTCTTTTTCCGGAACAGGCGTTTCTGCTTTATAAGCAACCTGGATGGGCTGGTCCTTTTTTACGGGATTCACCACCAGGTCTGTTTTTATTTTTTTATCAGGACGGATTGACGGATTATCCTTGGTAGTGTTTGGATTCATTTTCGGATTATCCGGATTGCCTGGTTGAAGTATATTCTGGTTGTTATCGGCTATCGCATTCTCAGGCGCTTTAACAGATTGCGGATTGCTGATCTCCTGATTGAGCTTTCCGGGTTTAACACCATTGTTGGTTCCGGCTACCGGCAATACTTCTGCTCCTTTTTTACGGGTAACATATGTATAGGTGCCCAACCCAGCCACCAGCAGGATCACAGCAGCTGCAATTCTTCTCCAGGGGATCACCCTTACTTTTTCTTCGTGGCGGTAGAGGGACGACTTATCGGCAAATACAATTTCTTCTGCGGGGATTTTAGTCATCTGCAGCAGGGCAAATTCCTTTTGTAAGTCTGGGCTGGATTGCAGGAATGATTGCAGTTTGGCAATTTGTGTATCGTTCAGTTCACCATCCACAGCCAGCACCATCCATTCCTGTACATTACTCTCCATGAGCGGGGTTTCACCATCCACTTTCATCAGTTCTTCCTTACCGGCGTAAATGGCTTCCGTATCCGGACTCACTTTAAACTGCTGCAGCAGCTCCAGTTCCTCTTTCAGGTCGGGATGCTGCTGTATAAATGCTTCAACCGCCAGCCTGTCTTCAGGCAGCAGTTCATTATCCATATACAGGATAAAGAACTCTTCGTAATTATAGCGGTTGATCTTCATTATTAAATAACGTTTTCCATTTTCACCAGGTATTCTTTCAGTTGCAGCCTTGCCCGGTGTAAATAAACTTTGACCTGGCTTGCGCTGAGTTCTGTGATCTTCCCGATTTCTTCGTAACTGTATCCTTCATAATCTTTCAGCAGCACCAGTGTTCGTTGTGTTTCATTCAGCCTGGCCAGTGCCTGATCAAGCACTTTCTTCAGGTTGTTCTCCTGTTTATGCTGTACCCGCACATCTTCATTGAAATCCTCTTTCAGCTGGATTCTTTTCACTTTGCGGATATGATCAATCATCTGGTGGTAGGCAACCGTAAACAGGTAAGATTTTGATTTGGCTGCATCCACATCCGCCCGGTTCCGCCACATTTTCTCAAACGCCGTTTGCACCACATCGCGCGCATCCTCTTCATGCCTGAGATTCTTCAGGATGAAGCGGTACACGTTATCGGCGTACTCAGTAACACAGGCGTTATATTCCTTTTCTGTCATAAACAGCGGTAGTGAAAACAAAATTAGCTTTTCGGGCCAGCTTTGTACAGTAATACGCAGGAAGTAACCGAAAAGTTACAGGAGCGGTAAAATATTTACAGAGTTGATAATCAGCGGGTAAGAACAGGTACGCTGATAAACTGATGGGAGAAATTATCCATAATCAGTTTGGCAGGCGCATTCTTCTTTTCGGGGCAGGCCGTCTGGGTGCAGCAGGAAGGGATTTCCTCTTTTGCCGGGGTTATTTTCCGCGGCGACCGCAAAACCGCTGCCGAAGCCGCGATGAGCGCAAATATCAGGGTGAGCAACAGCACATTTTTCCTTCTCATGGTTGTGGTTTTGGGATTGGACGAAGGTAGTCGGGGAAATGTTACAGGAAGCTTAAAAAAGTTACCAGTTACCGGTTGCCGGTTACCAGTTTTTGCGTGTTGAAACGAAAAGGCTTTACGGTTTGGAAAACCATAAACAAGAACTGCGTACCGCGCTAAATGTTACCAGTTACCGGTTGCCAGTTACCAGTTTTTGCGTGATGAAACGAAAAGGCATTCCGGTTTGGGAAACCATAAACAAGAACTGCGTACCGCGCTAAATGTTACCAGTTACCGGTTGCCAGTTACCGGTTTTTGCGTGATGAAACGAAAAGGCATTCCGGTTTGGGAAACCATAAACAAGAACTGCGTACCGCGCTAAATGTTACCAGTTACCAGTTGCCTGTTACCAGTTTTTGCGTGATGAAACAAAAGGCATTCCGGTTTGGGAAACCATAAACAAGAACTGCGTACCGCGCTAAATGTTACCAGTTACCAGTTGCCTGTTACCAGTTTTTGCGTGATGAACCGAAAAAGCCTTCCGGTTTGGAAAGCCATAAAAAAGTACTGCGTAACTAGCTAGCAGGGTTGACAACTGGTAACTGGTAACCGGTGCAACTGGTAACTGGTAACCGGTAACTGGTAACTGGCAACTGGCAACTGGCTGCAGGTACATGTATCGGTTGAATTTGCAAAAACCCCCCATATGAACGAACAATTCGTTAAACGCATTGCTGCGGAAGTGGAAGATATACGGACCGCCGGTCTTTTTAAAACAGAAAGGATTATTGCCAGTCCCCAGGGCGCTGAAATAGTAGTAAACGGAAAAACAGTACTGAATTTCTGTGCCAATAATTATCTCGGGCTTTCTTCGCATCCGAAAGTGATAGAGGCCGCGCATAAAGCCATTGACCACCGCGGCTATGGTATGAGCAGTGTGCGGTTTATCTGCGGGACACAGGATATCCATAAAGAACTGGAAGAAAAAATATCGGCCTTCCTCGGAACAGAGGATACCATATTATATGCCGCGGCTTTTGATGCCAATGGCGGTGTGTTTGAACCTTTATTCAATGAAGAAGATGCCATTATTTCTGATGCACTGAACCATGCTTCCATCATTGATGGTGTCCGTTTGTGCAAGGCCCAGCGTTTCCGGTATGAGCATAATAACATGGAAGACCTGGAAGCCAAACTGCAGGAAGCGTCTTCCTGCCGCAGCCGCATCATCGTAACCGATGGTTCTTTCAGTATGGATGGAACCATTGCCCGTCTTGACCTGATTGTGGCACTGGCTGAAAAATATGATGCCATTATCATGATTGATGAATGCCATTCTTCAGGCTTTGTTGGCAAAACCGGCCGGGGCACCCACGAATACCGCGGTGTGATGGGTAAAATTGATATTATCACCGGCACACTTGGCAAGGCTTTAGGCGGCGCTTCCGGCGGATTCACTTCCGGCCGTAAGGAAATCATTGATATGCTCCGCCAGAAATCACGTCCTTATTTATTCAGCAATACATTAGCCCCTTCCATCGTGGGTGGTTCTATTGCAGTGCTGAATATGCTCACCGAAACCACTGAACTCCGCGATAAACTGGAGTTCAACACAAAATATTTCCGTGAAAAAATGACGGCTGCCGGTTTCGATATCAAACCCGGCGACCATCCCATTGTGCCGATCATGTTATATGAAGCCACGCTGGCACAGACCATGGCTGCAAATCTGCTGGAAGAAGGTATTTATGTAATCGGGTTCTTCTTCCCGGTAGTAGCCAAGGGCCAGGCAAGGATCCGCGTGCAGCTGAGTGCGGCGCATGACCAGAAACACCTGGATCATGCGATTGCGGCGTTTACAAAGATTGGGAAGGAACTGGGGGTGATAAAGGCTTAACCACTAAGCCCACAAAGGAAATACACTAAGTCCACAAAGTGGGAATGCTTTGTGGACTTAGTGTATTTTCTTTGTGAACCTTGTGGTTAAATTACGCCATTCAATTAAAAGGAAATCTTCTTCGCTTCGGCTATCAACTCCCCTGCAGAAATATTCTCACTCTCCATCGACACCAGGAAACGCTTCCCCGCAAACCAGGTAATACTGCAATCATTCCTTTCTTTCTGGCATTGCTCATATCCTTTTACACCACCAATCGTGATGGGTTTTGTATAATCATTTTCATTCTCAATTTTCACATCAATCATATTTGTGTACTGCATGTTGTACACACCGGCGCCGCCATCACCCGCGCAATCGTAAATATTAAGGGTGATCCTGCTGGAGTCACTCACTACATACTGGCCGGTAACGAGACCAGCGCCCATGGATTCATTGTATTCCGCATCTGTTAATGCAGCACCTAAAATTGTTGCCGGGAGTTTGGCTTTCAGTTCATCAGATCCCAGCGGAGCCAGGTTCCTTAATTCTTCCAAAAACTGTTCAGGCCCGGTAGCCGTTGTGGTGGTTGTGGTTTTAGCTGTTGTGGTGTCATCTTTCCCGGCCGGTGAATCGGATTTTTTCGAGTTGTTGCAGGATACAAGAATCAGCAGGAAACATGTGGTAATAATCTTATACATATAGGTGTTAGTTGATTGGAGTCAGTAAAATTACTAATAATCGGATTTTTACGTATGATCTGCGGAGATTTAACAGGAAAAAAGCCCGGAAAATTATGAGAAACAATAAGCGCGTAGTATTTTCGTTTTCCATTTAACGATGCAGAAACTCTACCGCCAATCCCTTTGAATTTCCCCAATTAATTAGTTGACCCAGAAAATTTAAAATGAAAAAATTCCTTTTATCATTGGCTTTTATTGCCACAATCGCATTTGTCCTGAGTTCCTGTGCCGCTGCCAAACGGGATTGCCAGGGAGTTAAGCATTACAAACAAAAAGGCGGATTTTATCTCTGATAAATTCCACCCACCACCTTATTCAATCCCGGTTTTGCCGGGATTTTTTATTTTAGCCCTGTGAAAAAAATATCTAGCCTCTCCGCCGCTCTCATTTTAATTTGCCTCACTGCCTTTTCCCAGCAAAATGATTTCCCTGCCGCCTGGCAAGGCAACTGGAAAGGCGAACTCAGCTGGTTTAAAACCGGTAATCGGGATCCCCAAAAAGTAAATATGGAACTGCGGATCCATAAAACGGATACCGCCTGGACCTGGCAGCTGATTTATGGTTCTGCCACGGAAGATAACCGCCCTTATATTTTATTACCCCGCGATACCTCCGGTGTGCATTGGGTGATTGATGAACTGAATGGTATTGTGCTCGATCAGTACCTGGTTGGCAACCAGTTCAGCGGGGCTTTTACAGTGATGGGTGCTACCATCGTTAATAATTATCACATGGAAAACGGGAAACTGGTTGTCGAATTTTTCAGTTACCCGGCCAAACCCGTGGCCACAACCGGTAATGGCACGGATGACAGCCCGAAAGTGGATTCATACCGGATCGCTTCTTACCAGAAAGCCATTCTTGAAAGAACCAACTGACCTACCTTTGCCGAAATTACCTGACGCGCATGAAATCCTTACTGTCTTTTGCTTTCCTGGCCCTGCTATTTGCTTCCTGTACCCAGAATAATGTGAAGGTTGATAAAAGCCTTGCCAAATTCTTTACTGATAACAAAGTGGAAGGCTGTTTTGCCATCATGGATAACGGCACCGGCCGCTTTACCGTACACAACCTGGCCCGTTACCGCGACAGTTCCTATTTACCCGCATCTACATTTAAAATTGTCAACTCACTGATCGGACTCCAGACAGGAAAGATCAGCAGCGACAGTATGGTCATTAAATGGGATGGCGTAAAACGCCGGGTGGATGACTGGAATAAAGACCTCAATATGTATGATGCCTTTCGTGTTTCAGCCGTGAATTATTACCAGGAAGTGGCGCGTCGCATCGGGAAAGACACTATGCAACTCTGGCTGGATTCAATCAGCTATGGCACCAAAAAAATCATAGGCCCCATTGATTCCTTCTGGCTCAACAATTCCCTCAAAATAAAACCCGACGAAGAACTTGGTCTTGTAAAGAAATTATATTTCGACGACCTTCCATTTTTCAAAAGCTACCAGGAAACGGTCAAGAGAGCGATGCTTTTTGAAAATAACACCAAATACAGGCTGGGTTACAAAACAGGCTGGGGTTTCCTCGAAAACGGGCATTCCCTGGGCTGGATTACCGGCTGGGTGGAGGAAAATGGCCATCCATACTTTTTTGTACTCAATATTGAGTCTCCCGACCCGAACTTTGACATGTACAATGTGCGTATGAAAATGCTGAAGGATATCCTGAAACACCTGGGATACCTGGAAGGAAATATGTAATACGCCATCTTTAGCACGTATTTTGATAAATTACGGGAGTGTCATTCCGCTTTGAACATATATCCCTGTCCTGGCTTTTTGCCGGCATCGCCTTCCTGCTCCTTTGCTGGGGTGGTTACATGCTTTGGAAAAAACGAGTCAGTAAAAAAATGGGAGACCCGGCATTAATTGCTGCACTGAGTAAAGATTATTCCCCCCGTCGGTCATATATTAAATTCATACTGGTTTTGCTGGCATTGGCTGCCGGTGTGATAGCCGCCATGAATCCCCGCGTTCCCGGAAAGGGAGATGCCGTGAACCGTAAAGGCATGGACCTGGTTTTTGCACTGGACGTAAGCAAAAGCATGCTGGCCACCGATCTCGCACCAAGCCGGCTGGAACGTGCCCGGCAGTTTATTATCAAAATGATGCAAAGCATGCCCGACGACCGGGTGGCGCTGGTTTTGTTCGCCGGCAAAGCTTATTTACAAATGCCGCTGACTGCAGATTTAGGTGCAGCCGCATTATATGTTTCTGCCGCAGGTCCCGACCTGGTGCCGCAGCAGGGCACTTTAATCAGTGAAGCACTGAACATGAGCGCTTCTGTTTTCAATCCGCAGGAAAAAAGATACAAAGCCGTGGTGCTGATATCTGACGGGGAAGACCATGAAGAAAATGCACTTGGTACTGCCCGGGATTTATCCCGCAAAGCAGTCATGATAAATACCGTCGGCATCGGTTCACCCGAAGGAAGCACGATTCCCGAACCCGGAACCGGTGTGCCGAAAACAGATGAAAACGGGAACACCGTGATTTCAAAACTGAATGAACCCGAACTGCAGTCAATTGCCGCCGAAACCCAGGGGATTTATATCCGCCTGCAAAGCACTGAAGATGCCGTGAAATTATTAAAAGCCCAGCTGGCAAAAATTGACCGCAAATCTTATACGGATGAATCACTGATTGATTTCAGGAGTTTTTATCCCTGGCTAGCGGCTGCAATGCTGATTTTATTATTATTTGAATTTGTAATTCCCGAAACCCGCCTGCAGGCTGCATGAAGAAAATACTTTTCATATTAAGTGTTATCACCTCGCTGCAATTGCAGGCGCAGGATAACCTGAATGAAATCATCCAAAAAGGAAATGATTTTTACCTGGCCGGTGAATTTGAGAAAGCCGCCAGCCAGTACAGGCAGGTCATGGAGAAAGACCCGGCCAATACGACTGCCCGGTTTAACCAGGCAAATGCACTCATAAAGCTTGATAAAAAACAGGAAGCCTCACAGCTGCTCAGTGCATTAATTGATGTAACAAAGAATACTGAGCTGAAAGGAAACTCGTGGTATAATAAAGGTGTCATTCTTACCAAAGAAAAAAACCTGGTGGGTAGCATTGAAGCGTATAAAAATGCATTGCGCCAGAATCCCAATGATAAAACAGCCCGGGAAAACCTGCAGAAAGCCCTGCTTGAACTGAAAAAACAGGTCAAGCCCAGGGATGATAAGAAGAATAAGCCTAAAAAACAGGACCAGCAGAAACCCCAGCCCAACCAGGCTATGAGCCCTAAAGAACTGGAGCAAAAACTCAGGCTCCTGTCCCAGAAAGAAAAAGAAGTAAGGCAGAGGATGCAAAGGCAGACCGGTGCCGGCGGATCGCAGGCAAAAGACTGGTAAACAATTACATTCCCCTCTTGTTATACTGCACAGGGCTAAAAGGCTTTACTTATCTTTATGCCTGATTATCATCCACGCTTTATGCATTTATACAGCGGCTCTCTTACTCAGTATAACCGGCTTCCCACCAGGGAAATCAATATCGGCGGGCTCCTGCTCGGGAATTTCCATCCGATCAGGATACAGACAATGACGACCACTGATACTATGAATACCATTGCTACGGTGGAACAGAGTATCCGTTGTATTGAAGCAGGTGCTGAACTGATCCGCATCACTGCTCCATCTAAAAACGAAGCCCTGAACCTACAGGCCATTAAAGATGAATTAAGGAAAAGGGGATTTCAAACGCCGCTGATTGCGGATATCCATTTTACACCCAATGCTGCTGAGATTGCTGCACGGATAGTTGAGAAGGTGCGTGTGAATCCGGGTAATTATGTTGACAAGAAAAAATTTGAGCAGATAGAGTATACCGATGCTGAATATGCAGAGGAAATAGACCGGATCCGTGAGCGGTTTACACCACTGATCCATATCTGCAAAGAATATGGAACAGCCATGCGGATCGGAACCAACCACGGTTCACTCAGCGACCGTATCATGAGCCGGTATGGCGACACCCCGATGGGCATGGTTGAAAGTGCCATGGAATTCCTGCGCATTGCGCGCGCTGAAACATATCACAATATTGTGCTGAGCATGAAGAGCAGCAATCCGCAGGTGATGGTTCAGGCTTACCGCATGCTGGTAAAAACCATGCTGGATGAATTTGGGGAAGCATATCCTTTGCACCTCGGTGTAACGGAAGCCGGCGATGGTGAAGACGGAAGGATTAAATCTGCCATTGGCATCGGCACATTGCTGGAAGATGGCATTGGAGATACAATCCGGGTTTCACTCACAGAAGATCCGGAGTTTGAAATCCCGGTCTGCCAGGATATTGTCCGCAGGTACACCCATGCCGGCGCCAGGCTGCACGACGGTGAAGTGCCCGGCATTGAAAAACTGACTTACGACCCCTTTAATTATAAACGCCGTGAAAGCTTTGCAGTTGAAAATACAGGTGGCAAACAAGTGCCTGTGGTAATCGCGGATTTCAGCAAAGCAAAAAAACTGGAACCTTCTTCACTGGAACCGGTTGGATACTTTTATGATGCAGCAACAGATAAATGGACGATTAAAGATGCGGCCACTGATTTTATCTTCTCCGGCACATTACCCGATTTTGCCCTGCCGGGTACTTTAAAAGTAATCTGTAACCAGCAGGCCTGGCAAGAGGCCGCTGACCAGTCATCATTAGTGCCGTTATTTGAACCGCATGAATACCTGGATGCGCAACTGGCAAAATCAAACCGGATGAATGTGGTGATGGTGGATGCCTATTCCAAAGAATATCCCCAGCCGCCGCTGGATAAATTACTCGGTGCGGTTAAAAAGATAAAACAGTTGTACTGGCTGTAAGTTCCCTGAATTCAAATGCGATGCAAAGTGTCCGTCGTTTGTTTGTGGAGCTGAATGATAAAGAGGTTCAAAACCCGGTTGTGCTGATTACAGACAGCAGCCATGATGGTATGGATGAAGCGCTGGTTCACTATGCTGTTGAAACAGGCGCCTTGTTGCTGGATGGTTTTGGTGACGGACTTTGCCTCGGGTATCATTATGGTAATCCTGCCATTGCTACTGAGCATGGGCGCATGAACAATATAGCTTTCGGCATTTTACAGGCCACACGCACCAGGATTTCAAAAACAGAATATATCAGCTGCCCGAGTTGCGGCCGTACTTTATTTGACCTGCAGGAAACAACTGCGAAAATCCGGGCGGTAACCAATCACCTCAAAGGTGTGAAGATTGCGATTATGGGTTGTATTGTAAATGGTCCGGGTGAAATGGCTGATGCTGATTTTGGGTATGTGGGCAGTGGTCCGGGTAAAATCACTTTATATAAAGGAAAAGAAATCATCCGCCGCAATGTAAACAGCGACGTGGCCGTTGAGGAACTGGTTAGCCTGCTGAAAGAATACAATGCCTGGGTGGAGCAATAAAAAATTTACATGAGAAAAAATCCATGGGGCCTGGTTTTCCTGGCCGTGCTGGC
This sequence comes from Chitinophagaceae bacterium, assembly GCA_016720825.1. Taxonomy (GTDB): domain Bacteria; phylum Bacteroidota; class Bacteroidia; order Chitinophagales; family Chitinophagaceae; genus JJ008. The sequence continues at coordinate 160,577 of JADKJV010000003.1, forward strand.
TGTAAACCTGGTCAGTATCGCAGCAGGAAATGATAACCTTCAGTTTATCAGTAAATGCCTGCTGATGCCTCCGCTGATGTTATACGCCTGGACCGGTTTCGGTAAAACCCGCCAGCTGCTTCCGTTATTGATTTTAGCACTTGTGTTTTCCTGGGGAGGGGATATCATCCTGCTGTTCCAGGCGGATAAAGAAATCTTCTTCATGCTGGGACTGGGTTCATTCCTGCTGGCCCATATTTTTTATATAATACTTTTTCACAAAATCCGTGTGGCAGAGAATATTCCCAGCAAGGCTTTGTTCCTGCTGATTGTTGTTTTGTATTACGGCGGACTGATGGTGTTCCTGAATCCCTGGCTTGGACCTATGAAAATACCGGTGAGTGTTTACGGCATCGTTATCAGTTTTATGTTTATGCTGTCCATGCACCTGTTATACATGGGCAATAAAAAAGCCGGATTGTGGATTATGGCCGGGGCCTTATTGTTTGTGTTATCTGATTCCACACTGGCGGTGAACCGGTTTTACAAACCGTTTGAACAGGCCGGGCTGGTTATTATGCTTACGTATGGTTTGGCGCAATTTGCCATTGTTTACGGTGTGATTCAGTATGTACAGTCACTGAAGAGCAACGATCCCGCCCAATAAAGTGTTAGCCCCGGTTTGCCATCTGAAAGAAGGTCTTTGAGCAAAATACGGACAGGTTATTTTACAAAACCTTGTTTTGGATTTTGGAAATCATACTTTTTTAACCAGTAAACTTGGAGGGTTTTAACATGGATAGCGAAATTAATAAACTGCATATACTCGAAACCGAGCAGCTCAGTAAATTAAGGGAGATTGTAACCAAAGCAGTAGATGAAGAAAAACTGATCATTGATAACCTGCTTAATCCGCCCGGCGAAATCCTGTCCAGGGGGCAAAAAGTATCAGATAAAGTGGCCCGTTTTGGAGGCAGCTGGAAGTTTATTATTATCTTCTTTTTTATTCTTGTTGCATGGATCATTTTTAATACGGTTGCCCCGGGCAAGGCTGATTTTGATCCATATCCTTTTATCCTGATGAATCTGGTTTTATCTTGCATTGCTGCGTTACAGGCTCCCATCATCATGATGAGCCAGAACCGGAAAGAGGAGAAAGACAGGAAACGGAGCGAAAACGATTACCTGATTAACCTGAAAGCTGAATTGGAGATCAGGAGCCTGCACCAGAAAATGGATATCCTGATGGCAGAACAGTTAAAAGCGATATACGATATCCAGCTGAAGCAACTTGAGTTATTAAAGGATATTAAAGGCGGGAAAGCATAAATTGGATTTTGGCAAAGCTTACTATTTGCCTTTTAATTTGAAACTTAAAATAAGTGTATGCGTGAAGTTGATTTTTTAGTGATTGGTTCCGGTATTGCCGGCCTTACTTATGCCCTGAAAACGGCGAATCGATTCCCGGACCGTAAAGTGATTGTGATGACAAAAGCAACGGCCGATGAAACCAATACTAAATATGCCCAGGGTGGTATTGCTGTGGTGAACGACCTGGAAAATGACAGCTATGAAAAACATATTGAGGATACCCTGATTGCCGGTGATGGTCTCTGTAATACCCGCGTCGTGGAAATTGTGGTGAAAGAAGGCCCGGAAAGGGTAAACGAAATCATTGAATGGGGTGCACAGTTTGATAAAGAAGATGACGGCGATTATAAAAGGGGAAAAGAAGGCGGCCATTCTGAATCACGCATCCTGCATCATAAAGATGTAACCGGACGTGAAATGGAAAGGGCGCTGCTCGATGCAGTAGCGGCGCAGAAAAATATTGAATTCATCAATCACTGCTTTGTCATTGATATTATAACCCAGCACCACCTGGGCTACCTGATTTCGAAAGCCACGCCGGATGTTGAATGTTATGGTGTGTACGTGCTGAATCTCGAAACAAACCGGATTGAGAAAATACTTTCAAAAGTGACTGTGCTTGCCACAGGTGGTAACGGTCAGATTTACCGCACCACCACCAATCCGTCCATCGCCACCGGTGATGGTGTGGCCATGACTTATCGTGCCAAAGGAAGGATAGAAAACATGGAGTTCATCCAGTTCCACCCAACAGCTTTGTATGAAGCCGGTGCCAAAGGCCAGGCATTCCTGATCACTGAAGCGGTGCGGGGTGATGGCGGTATCCTCCGTAACAAAAACGGCGAAGCTTTTATGGAGAAATATGATCCGCGTAAGGATCTGGCCCCCCGTGATATTGTGGCCCGTGCCATAGACAGTGAAATGAAAAAGGCGGGTGTGGAACATGTATGGCTCGATTGCCGCCATTTCCCGCTGGAAGAATTCACGGAACATTTTCCGAATATTTATGAGAAATGCCTTTCTATCGGCATTGATATTACCAAACACATGATACCGGTTGCACCTGCTGCGCATTACAGCTGTGGTGGTATAAAAACAGATGAATGGGGCAGGAGTTCCATCCGCAACCTGTATGCCTGCGGTGAATGCGCGTCCACCGGCTTGCATGGCGCCAACCGTTTAGCAAGTAATTCGTTATTGGAAGCGATGGTGTTTTCCCACCGCTGTTATCTGGATTCTGCAGAAAAAATAGGACAGCTTAAATCTGCTCCGGAAATACCCGACTGGAATGCCCGTGGTACCAGTGAGCCAAAAGAAATGATCCTGATTACCCAAAGCCTGAAAGAACTCCAGCAGGTAATGAGCGACTATGTGGGTATTGTTAGGAATGATATCCGTTTGCAACGCGCCATGCGGCGTCTCGACCTGCTCTGGGAAGAAACCGAACAATTATATGAAAGCAGTACGGTCTCCCCCCAGCTGCTTGAACTCCGTAATATGATCACTGTGGGTTACCTGGTAGTGAAAGGTGCCGGCTTCCGCAAGGAAAGCAGGGGCCTGCATTATAATACCGATTATCCCGGATACAGCGATCTGGTGCAGAATATCGTGCTGTAGTGCCTATTTTTGTGCCCATGTATTATGTAGTGTATGGTTTTCTCTGGTTACTCTCGTTACTCCCCCTGCGTGTACTTTACCTGCTGAGCGATGCAGTATACGGAATCCTGTATTATATTATCGGTTACAGGAAGGATGTGGTGATGAAAAATCTCACGCGGGTATTCCCGGAAAAAACAGAACTGGAAAAGAAAAAGGTTGCCAAAAAATTCTACCGCAACCTTACTGATACTTTTATTGAAACCATCAAGATGATTTCTGCTTCGCGGAAATATATCACCAAACGCTTTGGCGGTAACTGGGAAGTAATCAATAAAATGGCGGAATCAGGCAGAACCGTTCAATTGCATATCGGGCATAATTTCAACTGGGAATGGGGGAATGCTGTTTCAGCAAAACAACTGACTATCCCGGTAGTTGCGGTGTACATGCCATTAGAAAACAAAATTTTTGAGAAATTATTTTACCGCCTCCGCAGCCGCTGGGGCAGTTTACTCGTACGTGCCACACATATGCGGGAAGACTTCCTGCCTTACCGCGACAAACAAATTTTACTCGGCCTCGCTGCCGACCAGAACCCCGGTCACCCCGGCAATGCCTGGTGGTTTAATTTTTTCGGCCAGCCCACACCATTTGTAAAAGGCCCGGCCAAAGGTGCTGTTACCAATAATGCACCCGTCGCATTCGGGTTTATCCATAAAATCAAACGTGGACATTACGAAGGCGTTATGCATATGGCAGTAATGGATCCCAAAGAACTGACAGAACAGGAAATGACCCGGCTATTCGTCCGCTACCTCGAAGGTGTGATCCGCCAGTATCCGGATATGTGGTTGTGGAGTCACAGGCGGTGGAAGCATCAGTGGAAGGAGGAGTATGGACCCGTACTAGACTAAGCTGGTTGGAGGTTGGATGTTGGAAGTTCTTTAAATTGAAAAGTCTTTACAGAATTGAAAAAGCTTCAATACTGTAAAGACTTTTCTGTTTTAGGGTTTAACCTCCAACATCCAACCTCCAACCTCCAACTATAGTTTGCCTACTTCTTCTCTTTATTCCCCTTATGCCCTTTAAGTTGCAAATAATCCAAGAAGTAGATCACCTTCAACGACAGATTATTATCATGCGTCTGATCCAACGTATTCCCCAGGTTCTTGAAATAACGCAGTTTGGTTGACTGGTCGGGGCCGGGGAGGTTGTAATTCTTCCAAACGATGTTTATAAAGCTGCCGGGGGCAAATTGCCAGGTGTACACCGCATCGAGATTAAAGGCATTGTAATTCTGGTTTACGTTGCCGTTGAAATTAGAGGGTGTTAAGCTGCCGTTTTGTTCCAGGTTATAGAATTGTTTGTACACTACTTCACTCCAGTAATGGCGGATATCAGTCCTGATACCCATCTTTTTGTTGAAGTTATATTTGATGCCAAAAGTATTTTCTACCGTATGCACATCGCGGCGGCCGAATATGATATTATTACCATTAAAGGTTGCGAAACCGGTATTGTCTTGCTGTGGTTCAAGATAGATACTGTATGATAATGTGAATTTGTCATTAAACCGGTATCGGTGCATCATGTTCACCTGGTATTTTTTACTGTTGAACATGGAACGGGTTACATACAGGAACTCTGTATACAACTTGTATTTTTTGGCATTATTGGTTTCCACCCAACCATCCACGAAAGTGCTTTTCCAGCCCCTGAAGAAACGGCCATCAGCATGGGGTTCGTAATAATCATTTCCGGCAGGCTCATAACCGATCAGGAAACCGGTCCACCATAAATTCTTCAGCTGCCCATTCATGTTTACATTGAAACTGGCGTTCTGGTACACAGAAGGTTTCAGCCTGCGGGAATAGCTGGCATTAAAGTTCAGCCGCATCTGGTTATACCATTTGCCGGGTTTGGTCCAGGCATAACCCGCATACGCATAATGATCCAGGTAATTGTTGAAATTGAAATAACCAATATCGTTGATCTGGTATTTCTCATTGGCCAGCGTTTGGGAAATATTGAAACTGAAACGGCCACTGGTCTTTCCGAAATAAATGTTGTGTGTGAAACCCGTCTGGGTTTTATGGTCAGGACCATAATTAAACAGGTTGCTGGTTCCCACTTTACCACCTACATTCCAGGTGTTGGTTTTATCATTCAGGTCGAATAATGCTGCAGTTACATTCGCATCATAATCACCGCCACTGCGCCATACATTGGTGTTTACCAGGCTCACACTGCTGTTGTGTTTCATGGTCTGGTCCAGTACGATGATACTGTAATCCGTAAGCGGACTGGTCTGGAATTTACGTTGGCTCTTGTTTTCATCTTCAATAATGGCATACGTGGGTTTGGTTACTGCATTAAATACGCCTACACCGAGACCATTTTGTAAACGACCTGAAACCTTGGTGGCATTCATCAGTTTGGTTTCAGTGGGATTAGAAATTATTTTTTCATTGGCTCCCACCTGACCGAATGCATCCCAGTAATGAATGGGTGAACCACCCACACGGCGCGAATAGAACAGGTTGCCTTTATTGAAAAGCTCTGTGCCTTCAGTGAAGAAAGAACGGTTTTCATTATACTTTACTTCAAAGGGTGTCAGGTTCAGCACGGTCGGGTCACTTTTCACCTGTCCGAAATCCGGGATCAGTGTCATATCCAGTGTCAGCGCCTGGCTGATACCATATTTTACATCCATACCGCCGTTCACGGATGAGGTCCATGTTTTTTGGCCGTTTCCTCCCGGGTAATGGTTCACATAGGTTGAGAAATACGGCGAGAACTGTAAACGCAGCGGGGGTTTGATATCCTGCAGGCCTGTCCAGTAACCTTCCTGTGTCAGGAATCCGTTTACGTTCGGGTCAACCGGGTTCCAGGCATTCTGCTGGCCGGTTTTCTGGCGGCGACGGGTAATGTTCATGCCCCAGTCCTGCACTGATTTTTTACTGAAACGGATCGCTGAAAAAGGAATAAACATTTCAAAGCTCCATCCGTCTTCATGGATTTTAGCAGCACTTTGCCATACGGCATTCCAGCTGAAGTCTTCGCTGTTTCCATTGGGGTTGGGTGCCATCTTTGCATCCATCTGTTCACCCAGTGGTGTGATGAAATATTCAAAACCGTTGATCTTATCGTTGTAAGTATCGAAAATGAATCCGATAAAATCATTGTTGCCAAAACCATCACGTCCGCTTAATTCAGTGGAAATGCTGTCTTTGGTTTTTTCATGACAGTAACCGCCGAGGTAAATGCCTTCATCATTGTAAAGCATATATACTTCGGTGCGGGTCGTGGGATCTTCAGACCGGAAGGGGGTTGGACGGAATTCGGTATAACCCAGTGCAGCAGGTGCTCCTTTCCAGGCTTCCTCATCAATCACTCCATCAATCTTAATCGGGAGAATACTTCTTTTGGCCTCCAGTTTCTTAGGTGCTGGGGCAGTCGTTTGCGCAAAAGCAGTTATTGACATGACATAGCATACCAATAACAGCAGGCTGGTTTTGAATTTCATGGCTATACTTTATAATACAGGTTGGCTATACCTTTCACGAAATCCCGGAAATACTAAGGGTTTCGTAGTTCAAATATAAAGGCTCCCTGATAGGTGTGACGTTTGATTTATCTGAAGGGTTACAAATTCCTGACGAGTGGTTAAAAAGCAGGGGTGTTAACTTTTTGTTGGCAATTGGGTGGTAATCAAAATGCAAAACGGCCCCTGATTAGGGGGCCGTTTTTACCTCAGATGGAAAAGGTCAAACGAATGGATACTGATTATTGCTTCACAAACATTTTTGATTGCTGTCCTGCAGCTGTTTTGATTACAAGGTAGTAGTTACCAGCAGGGTATGAGAGAACAGGGAGGCTGATGGCATTGTTGCCTTCACCCAGGTTATAGCTGGTTTGTTTCAGGGTACGGCCGCTGGCATCAGTGATTGTGATGATGGCCTGGTCTTTTCTGGCAGAGGGGATCTGCAGTTGCAGTACATCCCGGGCCGGATTGGGGAAGAATCGGATATCTGCAAGAACCTCATTTTGGATAGCGATGATACGGCTGTAAGTATTGGCGCCGTCGTTGTCAACCATGTTCAAACGGTAATAATTGACGCCAGGGAGGGGGGTGTATGTCAGAAAACAGGTAAGCCTGGCGGGTATTGCTGCTGCCTTTGGCCTGGATAGTGCCAATGGCCTGGAAATTCCTGCCATCACTGCTTCTTTCAATCTCAAATGACTTGCTGTTCCCTTCGCTCAGTGTTTCCCAGTTCAGGTCAATGCTGTTGTTTTTGCGCAGACCGGTAAAATCGCCGAGGCGAAGTGGTAATGTAAACCCGGTGAGGTTTGCTATTTCTGCCGGAGTCAGGGCGCGGTTGTAAAACCGGACTTCATCCATTTTCCCGTTTAAAGGATTATAGCGGGGTGGTGAAAAAGATCCATAAGCCATGGCTCCAAAAATGGGATTAAGCGGATAAGTCGGGGCTGTTGTTCCTTCTGTGGCTGATAACCGGAAGACCCCGTCAATATATAATGAAATGGTGGTTCCGCTGTGAACAGCAGTAACCGTGTGCCAGCGGTTTAAAGTGAAAGAAGTGGCAGCAGCACTGCCAACACTGTTGTTTTTGTAATTAAACTGGACGTTCCAGGTGCCGGCAACGGTTGACCAGAACCAAACACCATATCCGCCATAGTTCAGGCAGTTATCCACTAAACCACTTGTTGCAGTGCCATTAAAAAAGAAGCCAAGTTGGATCGTAAAATTGCCGGTGAAATCAAGTGCGGTTCCATCAAAAATTTCAACAAATGAGTTCACGTTTCCGGGAAACAGTATAGCGGTGTTGGGCACATTGGCGTTATTCGTTGTAAAAGTGGTACCGGAAGCAGTGGCGGTAATGCCGCCTGCCACCTGGTTCAGGGTATTACCCTGCAGTTTAAAGTGGGATACTAAACCGACCGTGGTTTGTCCGGCCAGCCGAAAGCTAAGCAGGCAGCTTCCGGTTAATAAGATAATCAGCAGGAGGATTTGTTTCAATTTCATACAGTTTGTTTTTGCAGTTAATCAGGCAATAAGTTTCTGATTCAAAAATGAAATAAGCTGTTGGGTTTGTGTCCGAGGTAATCACGGAAAACATAAGGGGGAAAACACCTGAATCTGACAGATGGGTTCACTGAGCCGGACAGATGTTTGTTGATTTTTTAATATATTACTTTCCGGGAAGGTGTTTTTCTCCCTGCGGAATTCATGAATCAGATAGGTTGGACTAACTGAAAATCCGGAATACCGTTAAAACACCCCCCTGAATAGAGGTGTTTTGCTTGCCTGAGACAGGCAGCCGAACGCAGATATTTGGATGAACTTTAAAACCGAAACAAAATGCCAAAATTTGTATTAGCTCCGGGTGCTACCCCGCTGGATCATTTAACTTCTGAACAGATTTCTGATCTCATCAGCCAATTGACAGGCCCCAATGAAAAACTAAATCAGAAAGTATTTTCTTTTGATGAAAAATGGGCTATTTATAACCAGTTAGTGGCATTAGGGGACGATACCGGTTGGCCGGTAACACGACAACAGAGAAACAACTATGTGGGTAAATTTACAGAAGCCCCTAAGGAAATTCTTATTCCTGCTATTGAAGTGCAAAAGTTTTTTGTGGAAATGAAAAAACTGGGGGCTCTGCTTCCGTCGCCAACTGTAAACGAATTTGCATTACGTTTTCATTTAGGTGAAAGTGGCGGGAGTTATTCAGCCGTTTTAATACCCATGTACGGCCAGATTCCAGTAGGCGGGGTGCCTTCATCCAGACTGAATGAAAAAGAAAAAGAAATTTTTACATCAACCGGACTTCATTTTTTGCCCTGCTTATTTAACGAAGGATTGGGTTCAGGATTTGTACAGAATAAAAACCTGCGCAGATGCTATTGTTAATATTGATAGTGTAGGAAAGGAGAGCAAGAAAGTGGCGTACTTCACAGAGGATGTTTTTTCAAAATTTCATGAAGGACTTATTGAACCGTATGAAAATTTGAAACTTGAATTTGCACGGACAGAATCACCAAATAATTTTATTTCATTAGTGCTCTCATTCATTAATAGTAATGGAGATGAGGTTGAATGTGATACGTTGTTCAGAGGGATACATTTAACTGGTTTCTTTTTTGACCAGGGCGACCTGATTCCCCCGCCGCCATCAGACAATACCATCCGGGATACATTTTTCCCCAGATAAACACCTGCTGAATGATTCTAAGTGTTCATAACTGGGCCGAAATTGTGGCAGCTGTTACCAGCAGCGTATGTCTCATCATACGCCCAACAGTTTTGCATAAATGGTTTAACCTTTTCCTGTGGGTTACCGTGGTGGTGGAATTAGTGGGAAAACTGACTGCCACCATGCCCGGGGTTAAGTTACCCATGTATAATGTGTTTAACGGGCTGGAGTTCCTGGTGTATCTTTTTTTTATGGTGAGTTTGTATAACAGCAAAAAATGGCAGCAGGCCTTCAGCTTAATAATCCTGTTATTTGGGATATACTTTTCTGTGAATCTCTTTTTCCTGCAGGGTATATACACCTATAACAGCAATACACATACAGCCGGCTGCGTGTTGATTGTGATTTTTGTACTGTCTGTTTTTTATGAGATGTATAGGATTGAAAACTGGACACACTCCATTCAGAAAAGATCACTGATGGCTGTGTTGTGCGGATTGCTGGTTTTCTATTCGGGTAATCTTGTAAACACCGCATTGCTGAATTACCTGTCTGAAAAAGATCCCGCGCAGGCTATCAGTTTATACAAGCTGGTGAACCACAACCTGAACCTGGTACTGTATTTATTATTCACGCTGGCATTTATCAATGAGTCTTTTCATAAAAAGGAAGCAGGAAATCAGGGCGCGGCGGTTAATATTGACTAATTCAAATTTATGCACTACCTGCTTGGCATCGGGGATCTTACAACTGGCATTATCGGTGCTACGGCTTTATTCATCACTTTTTCTGTATTCATTATCCTTTTTTTACTGATGGCACAGAAGAAGAAACACCAGCATAATTTAAAAATGATTGAAATGAGTATGAAGGCAAGAGAAATGGAAGAGCAGTTTCAGCAGGAAATCCTGCAGGCACAGCTGGAAATCCAGGAACAAACTTTAAAAAATATCTCACAGGAAATACATGATAATATCGGACAGGCGCTCAGTCTTGCTAAACTGAACCTGAATATGATGGACCCTGCCAGTCCTTCAGAACTGCAGGAAAAAATCCTGAATTCAAAAAACCTGGTGAGTAAAGCCATCCAGGACCTCCGAGACCTGTCACGCACAATGAACACCGATAATATCTCAGCACTGGGTTTTACGAGGGCGCTTGAAATGGAACTGGATATGATGAAAAAATCCGGGTTTAAATCTTCATTCATTATTGGAGGTAATATCCAGAAAATGGAAGCCCGGCGTGAACTTATTCTCTTCAGGATTGTCCAGGAAACCCTCAATAATGTAATCAAACATGCACAGGCGGAAACGATTTCAGTCACTGCCCGCTACAGCCATGACAGGCTCCTGCTTACAGTCAGTGATAACGGCAAAGGATTTGTCCGTGAACAAATCCCGGCGGCCGGCGATAAAACGGCCGGTATGGGATTAAACAATATGGAAAGCCGCGCCCGGATTATCGGGGCTGATTTTAAAATCCATTCCCGGCCAGGCAGCGGAACAACAATTATTATCGATATACCATTTTCTAATTCTGTTAAACCCTGATTAAGATGAAAGTTGTGCTTGTTGATGACCATGTATTACTCAGGAATGGACTTGCAAGTCTGGTTAAAAACCTGGGGTATGATGTAATTTTTGAAGCAGATAATGGACTTGAATTTATCCGTCTGCTTGAAAAAAACGGTATTCCGGATATTGTATTAATGGATATCAATATGCCCCAGATGGATGGCTATGATACCACCGACTGGCTGAAAAAAAACCATCCTGATGTAAAAGTGCTCGCCTTGAGTATGTATGATGATGAAAATGCCGTAATCCGGATGCTGAAAGCCGGTGCAAAGGGATATATCCTGAAAGACACTGAGCCCACAGAACTCCGTGCCGCCATGAGTGCAATCCAGAACCGGGGATTTTATCATTCCGATATGGTGACCGGCAGGCTGATCAACAGCATCACTAAAATGGAAGAGGAAAATACGCCGGTGCGTCAGGTTGCCGGACTGACCGAAAGGGAACTGGAATTCTTAAAGCTGGCTGCCAGCGAATTAACCTATAAAGAAATAGCCGAACAGATGTACCTGAGTCCGCGAACGATTGACGGATACCGCGATGCCTTGTTTGAAAAGCTGGAATTGAAAAGCCGGGTAGGACTGGTACTTTTCGCTATCAAGAACGGGGTTGTAAAAATATAAGTATTACTTACGGAGTGTCAGCCTGGTTCCATTGCCGGGTGATGAAATCATTTCCATGGTATATCCGGAATAGCCTGCCCGGTTACGCATATTCCGGATGCCATGGCCTTCCGTTTTCCCGGCGATTTCAAAACCTTTGCCATCATCCTGCATGTCGAATACCGGCGATTTACCCTGCCACCGGAATTGAATACTGATCATCCGGCAATCGGCATATTTAATACTGTTATTGATAAATTCCTTCATCACCAGGTATAAATTCCTTTTTTCTTCTTTCTTCAGCCTGAGGTTCTGTTCACTGGATTCTTCCTGTAACTGCAGCCGGATGTTCCTGCCGGCACAAAGCGGTTCTGCAAACTGCCTGATCCGGTTCAATACATCGTGAACCGTATCTTTTTTATCATCAAGGATCCAGATGATATCACGTATCCCATGCAGTGCATCCTGTGTACTCTCTTTTACCTTTTCAAGGTGCATTGGATTTTCTTTTTCCAGTTGTGCAAGGTTTGCATACACTTTCACACTGTTCAGGGTACTGCCCAGGTCATCGTGCAGATCAGCTGCGATCTGGTTCCTGATTTTCCCTTCTTTCCGGAACTGCTGGATCCTTAAGCGGAAAAATAAAAAGATAAGCCCGGAGAAAAACAGGATCAAACCGGTTCTGAATAAAACAGACTGATACCATGGTGTTGAAACTATAATGGTCAGCACTTTAATATTCCGGCTGTAAATCCCGTCGCCATTTCGGGTTCTTACTTCCACCCTGTGTTCGCCCGGGCTAAGCTGGCTCAGGATAAGTTCATTGCTTGTGCCGTTACTCACCCAATTGTCGAGTGATGGCAGGATACGGTAAAAGAAAACTGTTTTCCCGGGGTTGATATAAAATGGGGAAGATAATGCCAGCTTAATGGTATTCTCTTTATAAGATATATTCAACCGGCCCAGGCTGTCAGGAAATAAAGGTTTCTCATTTAAACCAGATAGTAATGTCACCGACCTGATTTCTGCCGTTGGTGCAATAGTATCAGGGTTCATGTTCCGGAGATTGAAATAACATACACCAGAGATGCCACCGAAATATATCGTGTCGCGCAGTGTAAAGCTGCTGGTACGGTTATATTCATTATTGATCAGTCCGTCTGTACGGTCGTAATTCCTGATCAGCCCGCTGCTGCTATGGAATTCCGTTAAGCCCATATTTGTGCTCATCCAAAGGGCATCGCCATCGCCACGGTATATAGCATATATATCGTTATTGGCAAGGCCATTGGTTTTATTGATGTAACTGAATTTTTCAGCAGGCATTTCCCGGATATTGAGTCCGCCGCCATATGTTCCAATCCACCACCTGTTTTTTTCAGCAATCAGCGCATTAACCTGGGGGTAGTTTAAAAATTTGTTCCGGGGTTCTTCCTGGCTGACCCATCTGCGGGTGAAAACAGAACGGCTGGTGTCAAACTCGCAAATCCCCTGGTTTGTACAAACCAAAAATTCTCCTGCAGCACCCCGGGTCAGGAAGTTGATCGTATTGTTCAGCAATGAATCGGGGTTTGACTTGTCCTCCAGGAACCGCCAGGCTTTCTTCTTTTGTTTATTCCAGCGGATCAAACCGCCATTGGTACCCCTTGCACCAATAAGGATTTCATCATCAGATATTTTCAGCAAAGTAAGCAGTGCGAATTCGTCACAGAACTTAAGTTCAGGGGCTATGCCTGATAGCCTCTTTAATTTCGGTGTTATATAGCTGTTGGAATAATACAACCCTTCGGCTGTGGCATACACATAAAAACCGGCATGCATTCTCAGGATACTGTTAAAGCGTACCCTTTTATTTTCCGGAACAGGAACAGTAATTGTATTCCCATCCGGAAGAACGGTTTCAAAAAGCCCCCGGTTTGTACCAGTCAGTAAGTGGATGTTATCCTCTGTGTAAATCGGATAAACCGGAAGTGTTACACCATCCAGCGGATCACTCACCTGGTAACTGAAGAATTTGTCTTCACCCCTGAAGAATTTGGTCAGCCCGTTCCGGGTACCCACCCAGTAACCCAGGTTATTTTTATCTGCAAGTAACGACAGGACCGTATTGCTGTGGAGGTACTGCCTGGTCTTCGTATCGAAAAGATGGTCAATGATTTTTCCGTCAGCGTCAAGTGTAAAAACACCATTTGCATCACTGCCGGCAATAATGTGCTTATTCACCGGATCATACATCAGGCAATTGAAGCGGGCAGATTGCAGGTCATACTGCAGCGCATCCTGCAGCGGTTTGGCTTCTTCGCCGGTATTCAGGTCTATTTTGTATAAACCGCGTATTGTAGCGATATAAATAATATTCCCCGGCAGGCTAAGCAGCCCGAGCAGCATATATTCTTCTGCCGGTAACCATTTTTCAAGCGAGTAATGTCGTGTAATCCTGAATTCCCGGTCAAATACAAAAACACCGTTATTGGAACTGGAAACAATGCAATTGCCCCGGTCATCTTCTGCAATGCCAACTACAAAACTGGAGTCCTTCCTGTTATTATATTCGAAGTAACGCAGCACAGTTATTTTCCCGGTGGCAGGATCATATACTGTAAGACCCGGATCTGTTCCGATTACCACTTTCCCGTTTCGCAGGATCCGGATACATTCCACATCATGCACCGGCAGTTTTTTATTGATCTCGGCTGATGTTATTGCCAGCTTCTCATTGACTGCCATTCCGGCCCATGGGTCAATAATGTTTATCCCGCCTTTTTTAGTGGCAATCCAGAGGTGGTGGTTTTTATCACCTGTAATCTGGTTAATGGCTTTGCCCTCTAATTTGAAATTACCGTTATCTCCTTCTTTGTAACTGATTACCTGACGGCCATCATAACAGTTCAGGCCGCCTTCTGTTCCAATCCATATATAACCGGCATAGTCCTGGAATAAAGTTTGAACGCTGTTTTGCGGGAAATCAGTCAGGTAAGTATGCTTCTGGTAGCCGGAAAGCAGCTGTCCGGCTGAACCAGCCGGGAAAAAGAAGAAACTCAGGAACAGAAAGGGCAAGATGAGGACAGGGTTTCTCATCCAGGCCCGGGAGTTAGCTTGGTAAATTTTCATCAATGCTTTAATCGAATTAAAAATACCGGATAAAAATGATTTCCTATAATTTTGACTTCATAATTCAACACATAAATTATTAATATGTCAGCAACCCCCGCCATATTCTGGCCCCACAGCGAACATTGGTCTGTAAAAATTCCCTTGCAAACCGGCCATTACCGTATGCCTGTAATGGGTGATAAAGGTTATGCGATTATGAAAACACTCGACATCAGCCATATCCCTTCTTCAGAGTGGGAAAACCTGACATACATGGACTGGAAAAGCGGTGGTGATACCAACTTCGCGCCCCTGGCCTCCTGCGATGGTACCATTGAGTGCAAAGGTTTCTGGGAGAATGGCAAAACAGATAAAAATGCCTTATTCACGCCCAATGCAGAACTGGCGCCAAAACTGATGGAGTATATCCGTTCTATCCCGGCCAATTTCGGCCGCGTACGGATCATCAAACTGGAACCCCAGAATTTTGACCAGGCCATCCGCTCTGTTCACCGCGATGATAATAACCGCCTCAACCCGGAAGATGAAGGCTGGGTGGTAAGAATGTGGATCGAACTGACTGATAACCCCGACAGCTACATGCTGCTCTATGATAGTGATGAAAACAACCTGCCCATCAAAGAATCTGAATCAAGGGTGCCAATGCCCAAAGGCGCACATTTTGTAGTTGACTCACAGCGGCTCTGGCATGTGGGTGTGCATAATGGAAATAAGCCAAGGTATGCGGTGATCATTAGTTGTGAGAGTTCACCGGAGTTGAATGAATGGATTGTGAAAAAAAGCTAATAGTAGTAAAAAATAAAGGCCTTCATTTTTCTGAAGGCCTTTTTATTTAACCACTAAGGTCACTAAGTCTAACACAAAGGTCACAAAGCGCTAAGCTTTGTGACCTTTGTTCAATCTTTGTGAACCTTGTGGTTCAATGTATTTTTAATTCAACACTGCATTCTCTTTCACGATCTCTGCTCTCTTTTCTTCTTTAATTTTCGACCACCCGCCTTTCACGTTACGTAGATTATGGTATCCATGTTTTTTCAAAATTGAACAAGCCACCACACTCCGGTAACCACCGGCACAATGCACATACAGGTTCTGGTCTTCTTCAAAATTGGCAATATGTGCGGGATCTGTCATTTCATTCAGCGGCAGGTTCATTGCCTGTTTCAGGTGTCCATCCGCAAACTCAGTGGTACGTCGAACATCCACCACCACCAGTTTGGGGTCATGCGGGATATCCATCATCAGTTCATCGGCTTCGATATCAATGATGAGGTCTATCGTCTGGCCATCATTTTTCCATGCTTCAAACCCGCCTTCCAGGTAACCTTTCACATCGTCGTAACCAACACGGGCCAGGCGGATAATGGAATCTTTTTCCATGCCGGGTTCAGTAACCAGCAGCAGGGATTTATTATGCGGGAGTAAGCTGCCCACCCATTCAGCAAAACGTCCGTCGAGACCGATGCTGATGGAGCCGGGAACAAATCCCTGTGTAAATATTTCAGAACGGCGTGTATCAAGAATGATAATATTATCATCACTGTCAGCCAGGGCTTTGAATGCAGCAGGTGACAAAGCTTTCATGCCATGACCCAATACATCTTCCAGGCTTTCATATCCTTCTTTATTGATACGTGCATTGATCGGGAAATACTGGGGAGGAGCGGGGATGCCTGTTGTTACTTCGCGGATGAAATCTTCCTTCGTGGCTGCTTTCATTGCGTAGTTTGTTTGCTTCTCAAGACCCATTGTACTCTGCGTACTTGGTCCGAGGTTTTTTCCGCAGGCACTGCCGGGGCCGTGACCGGGATATACAATTACATCATCGGCCAGCGGGAATAATTTAGCATGGATGCCGTCATATAACATGCCAGCCAGGTCAATCATTGTCAGTTCTTCACCTTTCTGTGCCAGGTCGGGGCGACCTACATCACCCACAAACAATGTATCACCGGTAAACACACAATGGTCATTTCCGTTTTCATCTTTCAGCAGGAAGCAGGAAGATTCAAGCGTGTGTCCGGGTGTATGCAACACTTCAATCGTAATTTTTCCGATGTTGAAAATTTCGCCGTCTTTGGCTTCGTGATGGTTGAATCCGGATTTCGAGCCGGGACCATAAACAATTGTTGCGCCGGTTGCTTTTGCAAGATCCAGGTGGCCACTTACAAAATCAGCGTGGAAATGTGTTTCTAATATATAGCGGATGCTGGCATTTCTTTCTTTTGCCATATTCACATAAACATCAATATCCCTGAGCGGATCTATAATCACGGCTTCTCCCTCACTTTCGATATAGTAAGCGGCCTCACTCAGGCAGTTTGTGTATAGCTGTTTTATATACATATATACTTCAGATTTTGCATGCAAAGTTAATGAAAAAAAGAAAGCCCTGTCGGTTGACAGGGCTTTGCTGACTCGTTGGTAATCAGTTCAGTAATTGCTCCACGAACTTATGGAGATCCTTCATGCGGTCAACATTTACTGAGTAGTAAATGAACTTACCATCGCGGGTAGTGTTTACAAAACCTGCTTTACGGAGGATAGCCAAATGTTGCGAGGCAACGGATTGTTCAAGTCTGAGCTTGACATATAATTCCGTTACGGTGATTTTACCGTGATCATCAATAAGTTTGAGAATTTGCTGCCTGAGTTTGTGATTCACCGCCCTGATAATCATGGCGGCTTTCTTTACGTTCAGGAGGTCAATCTTCAAAGACGGTCCGCTGTCATGCGGGTTGCTAATAATCAGAGAATAGTTATTCATAGTTGATAAGGTTTGGTGAACAACTGATACAAAAGTAAGACAGGTATATTTATTTTCTACAATTTAATTGTAAAACATGTTAATGACTTGTTGTATGGAATGCTTTCAGGTATTCCGGCTCTGCATAAGCGAGATCCACATATCGCTTTAATTGATGATAATCATTTGCAATATGTGCCAGATGGCTTGCATCTGCTTCCTTATCACTGAATGAGGCATTTGCGCCCGGATTTAACAATTGCAGCTTTTTGCTGCCGCTCCCGCAAAACAGGATCTGGTGATTTTGCAACAGTTCTTCAAAACTCTGTTTATTCAAAATCATGGGAGCAGGAGGTTGAATCAGATCAAGTTTGCTACTATAAACTGCTGTAAATACTTCATCCCTCCTTGCATCAATCATTGGGCATACAAGGTCCTTAACCTCATCTTTGACGGAAAGCGCCATGATTTCCAGCGTGCTTACCGCAATTAATGGGATTTTTTTTGCAAAACAGATACCTTTTGCTGTAGCGAGACCTACACGGAGGCCTGTGTATGAACCCGGGCCAATCGTGACCGCCACGGCTTCAGGTTCAAAATAACTTCCATCAACTTTTTTCAATATACCGGCAATGGCAGAATGAATCCATGCAGCATGGTCCTGCATCTGACTGTTAGATGACAAAGCCAGTATCGTTTTATTTTCTGACAGGCAAACGGAGGCGGTAGAACCTGAGCAGTCAATATTCAAAATCAAACTCATAAATTTTCTGTTTCATGGATCAAACCCGGAGCAGGCTGGTAACGTTTGTTGATTTCTGTCAACCGTTTAAGCAGCCCGGCAACATGTTCCGGCCCGATCATCCCGCACCATTCAAAAGGCCCAAACGGATAATTAGTTCCGGTTTTCATGGCGATATCTATTTCCGGGCGGGTGCTGACTCCTTCGTCCAGCGCCCAAAATGCTTCATTGATGATCATGGCCACTACGCGTGCAGTTATGAATCCGGGTTGGTCCGGAACCAGGCAGGCTGTTCTGTTAAACACAGAAATTATTTCTTTCAATTTTTCCTCCTGTAAAGGGCTGCAGCAGCATTCCGTCTTTTCGCTTTGCAAAAAACCGGGCCAGCCATTCAGCCTGATAAAATTTTCAGGTAAATCAGCACCCGTTTGTGTTACTGAATTTACAATAACAGTTTTCGGTAAAAGCGCAGTCAGCAGTGCCAGCCTTTGCGGATCATTATTAAAAAGAAGGTCTATATATACATCTGCCTCCGCGTCAGTTGTTTCTATCGGTTCGCTCAGCCAGCTGATGCTGTATCCCTCGCGGAAGCCTCGGGCGGACCAGGCTGTTTTTTGGGCCTCATCAGCAATAACTGCAATATGCATCAGCTTTATTTTTTGCAAAGAAAACGTATAAAGCTAAATTCGTCTGCCTTATTTAATAAAACCAAATATGACAAAACAGATTATTACCAGTTCCAAGGCGCCGGCACCGATCGGGCCATACAACCAGGCTGTGGCCGCAGGTGGATTTCTTTTTATTTCCGGCCAGGTTTGTATTGACCCGGCAGATGGCAGCCTGAAAAACGGCAGCATCCAGGAAGAAACCCACCAAGTGATGAAAAACCTGCAGGCGATTCTAACTGAAGCCGGTATAAGTTTCGGGAACGTGGTTAAGACGACCATTTTTATAACAGACATGAACCAGTTTGCAGAAATCAACCAGGTATATGGCAGCTATTTTACCGAAGCGTTTCCTGCCCGGGAAACGGTGCAGGTTTCTGCCCTTCCCAAATTTGTGAACGTGGAAATCAGCATGATCGCCCATCAGTAAAAAGAATTGGGTTTTACGGAGTGATTGTACGTTCGGATTCCGGTCTTTCCTCAGTAAATTCGTTGATCTTTTTCAAAGCCACATAATATAAACCAATGCAAAAGAATTTTACCCGCTTTTTAGTACCCGTATTTATTGGAATAACCATCCTGTTTGCTGCACCTGCCTGCCAGCATCTTTCTGGCGATAAGCCCGGTGAGGAAATGGAGGAAGGTGATGAATATGATGGTCCGGATAAAGCCATGGAACTGGAAATTGAAAAAACAAAAGACCCCGCTACAGGAAGAGTTCCCTGGGGCAGGCTTGTTACAGCCATGGATCAAACACGGGTAGCTAAAGAAGAACAGCTCCGGAATCCTAACCGGGTGATGGCACTCAGCTGGATTGAACGCGGACCTAACAGTGATGTGGCGGGTCCTTCAGGCAATACCCGACCGAACAATGATGTAACAGCAGGACGTGTACGTGCGGTGATGGTAGATTCATCAGATGCCACTAAAAGAACAGTGTGGGTAGGTGGCGTTGATGGTGGCTTATGGAAAACAACTGATATCACAACTTCTCCCGCAAACTGGATACTCGTAAATGATTATATGAGTAACCTGGCCATTTCGGCTATCTGCCAGGACCCGAGACCGGGCTTCCAGAATAATATGTACTTATGTACCGGGGAGTCATTCCGCAATATAGATGCCGTTCGTGGTGTTGGCGTATTTAAAAGCACAGATGGTGGCGTGAACTGGAGCCAGCTTCCGCTGACAGCATCATGGACATTGTGCACAAGAATTGTTTGCGACTATCTTGGTAACGTATACGTGGCTACCCGTGGTAATGGTTTGCAGCGTTCTACCAATGGTGGTGCCAGCTGGACGAATATCACACCCACCGGTGTGAATACCAGTATCGGGGATCTTGAAATCAGCTCCACTTCAGCGGCAGGCCGGTTACACATGGTTACCGGGATTGGTACAACACAAACCTATCGTTACACCGATATCCCTGAAACAGTTACTTCAGCTTCAGGATGGAATGCACCTTCAGTCGCTTTCCCTTCTTTTACGGAAAGATGTGAAATGGCTGTGCTCGGTAATACACTGTATGCCGCTCCCTGTAATAATGCCACCAGCAATGTTCCTGTAATTTATGTAACCAATGATGGTGGTGATACCTGGACAGCCACAGCTACCCAACCCGGTGGTGGTACATGGGCAAATGGCCAGGGTTGGTATTCACTGTCTGTAGGTATTGATCCCAGTAATCCCAATACCTGTATCGTGGGCGGACTGGATTGTTATAAAACGACAAACGGTGGTGCCAGCTGGACAAAAATTTCTACCTGGGCGGGAGCAAGTGGTCAGTATGTGCATGCCGACCAGCATAATATCCAATGGTGGGATGGCGGTAATAAACTGTTATTCGGTTGCGACGGTGGTGTGCATTATTCAGTTGATAAAGGCACAACGATCCGCGACCGGAACATTGGACTTCGTATCAAACAATTCTATTCAGTAGCTATCAACCCCACAGCCGGATCAAACCAGATCCTGGCAGGTGCCCAGGATAATGGAGTACATATGTTAAGCAGTCCGGGTCTCGGCAATTCAGTTGAGGTTACCGGTGGTGATGGTATGTTCGTGGCTATTGACCAGAACCAGGCACAATACCAGTTCGGTTCTTATGTATATAACAATTACCGCAGAAGTACCAACACGGGTGTATCATGGTCTTCCGTCAACTTTGGAAATACCGGTCGCTTTATCAATCCCTGGGATTATGATAACAATGCAAATATTATTTACGCCTGTGACGGAGCAGGAGTTTACCGCCGCTGGTCAGATCCACAAACAGGCAGTACTTCCACTTTAGTAAGTATAACTTCATTTGGTGGCGGCCAGGTCTCCGGTGTGTTTGCTTCACCCTACACTGCCAATCGTGTGTATTTTGGAATAGGTAATGGACGTGTAGTGCAAGTGGATGATGCAAATACGGCTTCACCTGTGGATATTAATATTACACCTTCCGGCGCTACATCCGGATTTGTGAGTTGTATCAATGCGGGTTCATCGGATCAAAATCTGATTGCCTGCTATGCCAACTATGGCATCAATAATATTTATGTAACCACCAATGGGGGTACTACATGGACTGCCTGTGACGGTAACCTGCCCGATATGCCTGTAAGATGGGCTTTATTCCATCCCGATTCTGATACGAAAGCAATCATCGCAACCGAAACCGGTGTATGGGAAACTGACCTCTTAAATGGTGCAAGCACCGTCTGGGTACCCAATACCACTTTCCCGAATGTGAGAACAGATATGCTGCGGTACAGGTCTTCTGACCGCACCATTGCAGCCGGTACACACGGCCGTGGTGTCTGGACTACCACTGTTCCTAGTGTAGGATGTACTGTTCCGGTGATGTCAACACAGCCTGTTAACCAGACTGTTTGCGCCGGTGCTTCTGTCAGCTTCAGTGCGGCAGCTACAGGTACATCACCGTTTACCTATCAATGGCAGCTGAGCACAAATGGCGGTGGAAGCTTTAGTGATATTCCCGGTGCCACAAATGCTACTTATACATTTACCAGTGTTATCGGACAAAACGGCTACCAGTACCGCTGTGTTATCAGCAACTGTTCGCCGTCAACTGCAACATCCAATGCAGCCATTCTCACAGTGAATGCAGGTCCCGCTGTTACAGGCCAGCCTGCTAACCAGACTATCTGCGCCGGTTCCAATACCAGTTTCACTATGACAGCCAGCGGCAGTGGTGTTCTTTACCAGTGGCAGTTCAGTACAGATGGTGGCACCAGTTTCAACAACGTAACCAATACCGGTGTTTATTCCGGTGCAGCTACTGCTACTTTAAATATCACAGGCGGCACACTGGCCATGAACGGATACCAGTACCGTTGTGCGATCTCAAATGCAAGCTGTACGACGCCTATATTAACCAATGTGGCTATCCTTACAGTGAATTCACTTCCCGCTATCGGCAATAACCCGACGGATGTAACAATATGCAGCGGTGGTTTTGCAGGCTACAATGTATCTGCTACCGGTTCCGGAATCACTTTCCAGTGGCAGGTGAGTACGGATGGCGGAACGACATATAACAATATTTCCAACGGTGGTGTGTACGGCGGCGCTACAACAACGAATCTTACACTGACCGGCGTGCCCGTAACTATGAACGGATATCGTTACCGTTGTGTGGTGACCGGGACCTGTGCACCTGCGGTTACTTCCACGTCAGTCTTGTTAACAGTTGCCACTTCTGTAACCGTTACCCTGCAACCGGTTAACCAAACTGTTTGCGAAGGAAGTCCTGTCAGTTTCACAACCCAGGGCAGCGGGGGCGGAGTTATCTACCAGTGGCAGATCAGCACAGATGGCGGTACAACCTTCAATAACCTTTCTGACGGTGGTGTATATTCCGGTTCTGCCACATCAACATTAAATATCAGTGCAGCAGCATTCAGTCTGAATAATTACCGTTACCGCTGCCTGTTGACGAACAGCACTTGTGCCACTCCGGGTACATCAAACGCTGCGACCCTCACTGTAAATACATTACCGGCTATTTCACAGCAACCACAGTCTGTTACACTTTGTGAAGGAAGCGGTAATAATTTCTGTGTTACAGCATCTGGAACCGGTATCACTTACCAGTGGCAACTGAGTACTACAGGCTGCGGCGGTGTTTGGGCTGATATAGCCAGCGCCACTACTTCCTGTTATAATGTAACGGGTGCAACGGCAGCCATGAATGGTTATGCTTACCGTTGTGTAGTCAGCGGTACCTGTGCCCCGGCTGTTACTTCATCCTGTGCCGTGCTTACTGTTATTCCCCCGGCATCAATTGCTGCAGGCGGTCATCCCGCAAACGCAGAAATCTGTTCCGGAAGCAATACCAGCTTCAGTGTAACTGCCACCAGCAGCCAGGCTGTTATTTACCAGTGGCAGGTGAGCGCGGATAACGGAGCAACCTATACTGATATCCCCGGCGCGAATACATCAACATATAATGTAAATGCAGCACCCATTGCACTCAATGGATTCCGTTACCGTTGCAAAGTATCCAATGCAACCTGTACGGTGCCTGCAGTATCCAATGCAGCTGTGTTAACGGTAAGGTTATTGCCAACTGTTGGACTGACTGCTTCGTTGCCCACCACATTGTTACCAGGACAAACCAGCCAGTTAACTGCTACACCAAGCGCAACCAGCGGCGGTACATTATCATACAGCTGGCTCTATAACAGCAATCCTTTAACCAACACAACAACCGGTTACCTTGTGGATGTGGAACATACCGGCACTTACCAGGTGAAGATCCAGGAAACCTGGGCCAGTGGCCTGGCTTGTTTAAACCAGTCTGCCCCGGTTGTGATCAGCACAGGTACCAGCAACAAACTGTTCATCTTCCCCAGTCCGAATGATGGCCGGTTTACCGTTTCTTACCTGAACAACGATGGCTCCAGCACCAAACGGACCATCACCATCTATGATTCAAAAGGCGCCAAAGTATACGCAGGCACATTCAATGTAGCCGGTGCATACACACTCATTCACATTGATGCCCGCGGAAACCAAACGGGAATATATTATGTGGCGGTGCATAATGTGAGCGGGAAGAAGTTGGCGGAGGGGAAGGTTATCATTCATTAGACGAGTAGGATTTTAAGAAATAAAAAAAGAGACCGTCGTGAGATGGTCTCTTTTTTTTTGAAGTTAAAGGTTGGATGTTGGAAGTTGGACGTTTATCCTAAAGCTGAAAATTCTTTACAGTATTGAGACATCTTCAATACTGTAAAGAATTTTCGACCCTAAGAACCTCCAACCTCCAACCAACTCTAGAAAGCTTTCTTCTTCCAAGTATTATTATCCCTATTCCACTCCGGCAGTTTCTTCTCCGGATCAAGTACAACAGAAGTTATTTCACTGGTGGTGGGTACAGAGAATGTCCATTCCTTGCCACGCTGCCAGACTTCCACCGGTAAATCAATACGGGTTTGTTTGCCGTTTGTTTCTTTAACAAGAACCGTTACGGGCATTGGCATTTTCTCCAGGTTTTCTATGGTGATTTTGCCACCTTTGGCGGGATCATCGTCAGTATATTTCACTTCCGCGACGGTCATGTCCAGTTTCCAGTTATTGAATACCCAGCTTCTCCAGAACCAGGAGAGGTCTTCGCCGGAAACATTTTCCATGGTATGAAAGAAGTCCCAGGGCGTTGGGTGTTTGAATGCCCAGCGGCGAACGTATTCACGGAAGGCGGCATCAAATCGGTCTTTACCCAGCACTACTTCACGCAGCGCATCGAGCATCTGGCCGGGTTTGGAATAAGCGGCAATGCCCAGGTTATCCTGCTGGATTACTTCGGGAATATTATACAGGCCATCCATGCCATCATTGAATGTATATTGAACCATAAAAGTTCCGTTGGGATCGCCAAAGAAACTGGCTTCACTGAATTCACCTTTATTGAATGCTTCTGTTGACAGGCCGTTGATGAATGTATTAAAGCCTTCATCCATCCAGGCATATTTTCTTTCATTGCTTCCCACAATCATCGGGAACCAGGTATGGCCCAATTCGTGATCTGTTACACCCCAGAGTCCGCTGCCTGTAGCACCGTGTCCGCAGAAAACAATCCCGGGATATTCCATACCCGCAACAATGCCAGCCACATTCGTAGCCACCGGGTAGGGGAATTCAAACCACTTAGATGAATAATGCTCAATAGAACCTTTCACCATTTCGGTGGAACGCTGCCAGCCCTGTTTGCTGATACTTTCAACAGGATAAGCACTGGCGGCCATGCATTTTTTACCACTGGGTAAATTAATCTTTGCTGCATCCCATACAAACGCGCGGGAAGCAGCCCAGGCTACGTCACGGGTATTGCTGCAGGCAAATTTCCAGGTGCAGGTATTTTGCCTGGGACGGGAAGCAGGATCATTCACTTCACTGCTTGAGCGGATCATAACCGTTTTATCACTTTTGCCGGCCTGTTCCCAGCGTTGCTGCTGTAATGGAGTCAGGCATTCCTGCGGATTCAGTAATTCACCGGAACCTACTACGATCAGGCTGGCCGGTGCAGTAATGCTGTATTCAATGTCGCCATATTCGAGATAAAACTCTCCGGCACCGAGATAAGGCAGTGTGTTCCATCCCTGGATATCATCATACACACAAAGACGGGGAAACCATTGTGCCACTTCATACACCCAGCCGTTTTTGGTTTCCAAACGGCCCATCCTGTCAGTGCCATATTCGGGAACGATGAAATCATAGTCCATTGTCAGTTTGACCACAGCACCATTATTGGCCAGTGCATCATTCAGCCAAACCTGCATGCGGGTATCAGACACATTAAATTTCGGGGTGAAGGTTTTCCCATTCAGTTCAACAGAAATGGATTTGATTACATCACCATTTGTGAAAAGGGAATTCGCCCAGCGTCCACCGGTTTCTGTCGTGGTGGCTGAAGCACGTGAATCTTTTTTATAAATATTCTGATCAAGCTGGAGCCAGAGGAAACGGAGTTTATCCGGACTGTTATTGGTGTACGTGATCACTACGGTTCCACTCACGCCATGTTTGGCTGTGTCCAGTGTTGCGTTGATTTTATAATCCGCCCTGTTCTGCCAGTAACGGGCTCCGGGTTCACCGCTGGCTGACCGGAAATCATTGCCGGGATAAGGATAAAACTGGGGATTAAAAGCTTCTTTGTTGTCATAGACGGAAACCTGTGAAAAAACGGTCACACATGAAATAATGGCGACCCAGGTCAGCATGAACTTCTTCATACGGTATTTATACTGTTTAGTGGTTTGAAAGATAGGGTAAAAGCAGGCTTCGTGCCTACCGGAGAGCAGGTATTTGCATTTCTTTATGGAAAAATGGATTCCGCCAGGGCCACACTGTCGGGTTTTCCCACATCCACCAGCCTGTCACCACTGTGATCAAAACCCATGATACGTTTTTTAGCTGCGAGCGCCAGGTACACATCTACCAGGGAAAACTTGCCGCTGAAACCGGCTATTTCCATGGCGTTGAAAATGCCGTACTCAAACACCACCACGCAACTGTAGGCTTTCGGTATCAGGGTTGTTTTGGAGATAGAAATTTTTTCCTGTCCTGTCTGGTTGTTTTTCCAGCCGCAGAGCCGGCTATGGTCATCAAATAAAAAATTCCGGGAACTGCTGCGGTCAGTAACGCCAAATGATATGAACGCTTCTTTCATCTCATGATAACGAATGAGATTTTTTATGTTCAGGTCAGTAAGTATATCAACGTTACAGGTAATGAATTTTTGGCCCGGGGTAAATAAATCTTTTGCGTTGAGAAGACCACCACCTGTTTCCAGCAGGAAATTGGTTTCGTCACTGATCTGCACCCGGCTGCCCCATCCTTTATTTTTTTCAACGATTTCTTCCATCTGGCTGGCAAAATGATGGACATTCACAATAACATCTTCAATGCCGTATTGCTGTAAATAACGGATATTCCTTTCCAGCAATGTCTGGCCGTTCACAACAGCCAAAGCCTTCGGATGCTTATCCGTCCATGGTTTAAAACGTGTGCCGAGGCCGGCACTGAAGATCATCGCCTTCATGATTTTTTCTCCGGCAATGGATTATGCCAGTTTTTTAATTCCTGTTCAATATGTTTCAGTTCCAGTTTTACCTTGAATTTGTTTTTCAGGTGACGGGTCAGTGCATCCGCCGCATATACGCTGCGGTGTTGTCCGCCCGTGCAGCCAAAATTCACGTGCAGGCTTTCAAACCCGCGCTTGATATATTCCTCCACCGAAATATCCACGATATCAAAAATACTGTTGAGGAATTCAGGCATCTGGGTCTGCTGCTCCAGGAAATCCTTCACGTCTTTATCACGGCCCGTTTGCGTTTTCATGGAATCAATCCTTCCCGGATTCAGGATGCCGCGGCAATCAAAAACAAAACCACCGCCATTGCCGCTGTCATCAGCCGGAATGCCACGCCGGTACGAGAAGCTGTGAACACGAACCAGCAGGGGTGTGGTTTCGTCTGCCTGTGTGGGTGTGAACCGCATGATGATTTCATCTTCCACACAAATGTCAAGCACTCTTTTAAACTCAGGAACCGAAATGCCCAGACTCTGGTGTTCTAAGAACTCACGCAGGTTTTTCAATGCCAGCGGTATGCTGGTCAGGAACTGTGCTTTTCTTTCAAACAAACCCCGGAAACCATAAGCACCCAACACTTGTAAAATACGGATGAGTACATACCCATTATACTGACTGCGGAAAATATTCCGGTCAGTTTCCTTGCCAGTGATTGTTTCAAAATGGTTCATGTAATCTTCCAGCAAACCATTTTTCCAGCTGTCGGGCAAACCGGCCCTGGCCTGCCAGAGCATAGATGCCACATCATATTGCGGGGCACCTTTCATGCCACCCTGGTAATCTATGAAGTGAACACTGTCATCATCCTTCACCATGATATTCCGGCTCTGGAAATCCCGGAACATAAAATATTTGTATTCTGTATGCGTGAGGTAATTGCTCAGCGCTTCAAAATCATCAATCAGTTTTTGTTTGTCATAAGGCCGGCGTAAGGCATCCAGGAAATAATATTTGAAGTAGAGCAGGTCAGCCATGATGGCCTGCTTGCCGAATTCTTTGTTGGTGAGGCAGCGGGAATAATCCAGTCCTTCATCACCCTTAATCTGCAGTTCAGCCAGTGCTTTAAGGCTTTTGCTGAACAGCATATAGTTTTCATCTGTAAAACCAGTTGCTTCTAAGCGGTTCAGTAATGAAACGGTTCCAAAATCTTCCTGCAGGTAAAACTGCCGGTCTTCACTGATGGTCAGTATTTCCGGGATGGCGAGTTTTTTTTCCCTGAAATGGTCAGAGAAATAAAAAAAAGCTTCGTTTTCAGGAATATTAGCACCATAAGTACCTATGACTGTCTTGCCCTTGCCATGAAACCGGAAATAACGGCGGTCGCTGCCGCTCTGGGGCAGCAGGTCTGTGCTGTCGGGAGGGCAACCCGCCCAGGATGTATATAATGCGGAAATAGCTTCCACCAGGTGTTGCATGCGGCAAATGTAGGCAACCCCCTGCAAAATGGGTAAGACCTTCCCGGACAGGCATTAGTTTTTTAAGTTAATTTTGCGTCAGTTTTCAATTATGAGTTACACCCCTGTAAATAAGGTACGTATTGTTACGGCTGCCAGCCTGTTCGACGGACATGATGCGGCCATCAATATCATGCGCCGGATCATGCAGAGCCTTGGCGCCGAAATCATCCACCTGGGCCATAACCGCTCAGTGAAAGAAATTGTGGAAACCGCCATTGAAGAAGATGTACAGGGCATCGCCATCACCAGTTACCAGGGCGGACACGTGGAATTTTTTAAATACATGAAAGACCTGCTGGTTGAAAACGGCTGTGGTCATATCAAAATATTCGGCGGTGGTGGCGGAACCATCCTGCCAACGGAAATTGAAGAGCTGCACCAGTATGGTATCTCCAGGATTTATTCCCCGGATGACGGACGGAAGATGGGACTGGAAGGCATGATTGAAGATGTGATCCGCCAGTGCGACACAATCCTCAACGGGCAGGCAGATTATCCCACTCCCCTGAAACTGGAAGAAGCCAAAGATGTCCGGAAAATTGCCCGTCAGATTACCCATGCGGAGAACGGGACGTTGCATCCCCTCCATAATATCAGCGGTCTCACCATTCCCGTGCTGGGTATTACCGGTACCGGTGGTGCAGGCAAGAGCAGTGTGACAGATGAAATCGTGCGCCGGTTCCTGGCGAATTTTACAGACAAAACAATTGCGGTGATTTCTGTAGATCCGTCCAAGAAAAAAACGGGCGGTGCTTTACTCGGCGACCGGATCCGGATGAATGCCATTTCCCATCCACGGGCATATATGCGCAGCCTCGCTACCAGAGATGATAATACGGCACTGAGTCCGCATATCCGCGAAGCGATTGATATCTGCAAGGCAGCGGGATTTGATTTTATCATTCTCGAAAGTGCTGGTGTGGGACAAAGTGATGCTTCTATTCTAGATTTCTGTGATATCAGCATGTATGTGATGACACCTGAATATGGTGCCGCCACCCAATTGGAGAAAATCAACATGCTGGATTACGCCGACCTGGTTTGTATCAACAAGTTTGATAAAGCCGGGGCACTGGATGCACTGGCCGATGTACGCAAACAGTTCAAAAGGAACCACCAGCTGTTTACGGCAAAGGATGAAGACCTGCCCATTGTGGGAACGATGGCCAGCAAGTTCAACGATGATGGTGTGAACCACCTGTTTGAACTGCTGCTGAAAAAAGTGGAGGCTAAAACGTCTGTCTATTTCGGCAATTATTATTTTGCGGATACTGCCAAAGTTTCCCAGGCCGTTATCCCGCCTTCCCGTGTACGCTATCTCTCAGAAATATCACAGAGCAACCGTGATTATGATAACCTGGTGAAGGAGCAATCAGCGATTGCATCCAAACTGTACCGCCTGCAGGGTGCGTATGACCTGATCAGTGAAAAAGATGCAGAGACAGCTGCTGTGCTGAAAAAGCAAATGGAGTTTTATACAGAGCAGCTCACACCGGTTGCGCGCAAACTGATATTCAACTGGCCCAATAAAGTAAATGAATACCAGAAAGATTTTTATGAATTCGTGGTGCGGGATAAAACCATCCGCCAGGAAATGTTCTCTACCAGTCTTTCCGGTACACGTATACCTAAAGTAGTGCTGCCCAAATACCACGACTGGGGCGACCTGCTCACCTGGCAGGGCCAGGAAAATGTGCCGGGTCATTTCCCGTATACAGCCGGTGTGTTCCCGTTAAAAAGGGAAGGCGAAGATCCCACACGCATGTTTGCCGGTGAAGGCGGACCGGAAAGAACCAACCGCCGTTTCCATTACGTGAGTATGGACCAGCCGGCCCGCCGTCTGTCAACTGCATTCGATTCTGTTACATTATATGGCGAAGACCCTGATCACCGTCCTGATATTTTTGGTAAAGTAGGTAACAGTGGCGTGAGTATTGCCACCGTGGATGATGCCAAGAAATTATACAGCGGTTTTGACTTGTGTGATCCAAAGACTTCGGTGAGTATGACCATCAACGGTCCCGCCCCGGTGGTGCTTGCCTTTTTCATGAATGCAGCTATTGACCAGCAATGTGAAAAATATATCATCACCAATAACCTGCGTGATGAGGTCAATAAAATTATTGAAGGGAAGTATAAAGCGGAGGAGATGCCCCGCTACAAGGGTGTTGACAACCATCCGGTGATTCCGGAGAAAGGGGAGCTGAAAGGTGAACTGCCGGCAGGTAATAATGGTTTGGGCTTGCGTTTACTGGGATTATCAGGTGCTGATGTTTTACCGGTTGATATTTATAAACAGATTAAAGCCGCTGCTTTGTCACAGGTGCGCGGAACGGTGCAGGCAGATATTTTAAAAGAAGACCAGGCTCAGAACACCTGTATTTTCTCCACGGAATTTGCATTGAAGCTGATGGGTGATGTGCAGGAATATTTTATCAAACAGAAAGTCCGGAATTTTTACAGTGTAAGTATATCTGGTTATCATATTGCGGAAGCAGGTGCGAATCCCATTACACAGCTGGCATTTACGCTGGCCAATGGCTTCACCTTTGTTGAGTATTATCTGAGCCGCGGAATGAACATTGATGATTTCGCGCCGAATTTATCTTTCTTCTTCAGCAATGGCATGGATCCGGAATACAGTGTGATCGGTCGTGTGGCCAGGCGCATCTGGGCCAAGGCCATGAAGTATAAGTACAAGGCCAATAAGCGCAGTCAGATGCTGAAATACCATATTCAGACATCCGGCCGCAGCCTGCACGCGCAGGAAATTGATTTTAATGATATCCGTACCACGTTACAAGCTTTGTACGCGATATATGATAACTGCAATTCCCTTCACACAAATGCATACGATGAAGCCATCACCACGCCGACGGAAGAAAGTGTGCGCAGGGCGATGGCCATCCAGCTAATCATTAACCGTGAACTGGGATCAGCCAAGTCTGAAAATTTCATACAAGGCTCATTTGTGATTGAAGAACTGACCAGCCTGGTGGAAGATGCTGTACTGGCCGAATTTGACCGCCTCACAGAAAGAGGGGGCGTACTGGGTGCCATGGAGCGGATGTACCAACGGAATAAAATCCAGGAAGAATCCCTTTACTACGAACACCAGAAACATACAGGTGAACTGCCCATTATCGGCGTGAATACCTTCCTCAATAAAAAGGGTTCACCCACCATTATCCCTGCCGAAGTGATTCGCAGTACCAATGAGGAAAAAGAAGACCAGATTTACAACCTGCAGAAATTCCATGCACGGAACAGGTCCAAATCAGAAGAGATGCTTAAAAAACTGCAGGAGGTAGCTATCAGTAACGGAAATCTATTTGAAGAACTCATGGAAACCGTGAAGTACTGTTCACTCGGACAAATTACCCATGCTTTATATGCAGTGGGCGGGCAATACCGCAGGAATATGTAATCCTTTATTTGAAATCAAGCACAGCATTGTAACTGTACATTTTATGCGGCTGTATGGATATGCCCAGTTTTTTATAGGAGTCAAGACAGATTTCGCGGTGGCCCAATGAAGGAACATCCTCAT
The DNA here is from genome assembly GCA_016720825.1 of Chitinophagaceae bacterium. GTDB lineage: Bacteria > Bacteroidota > Bacteroidia > Chitinophagales > Chitinophagaceae > JJ008. The sequence continues at coordinate 192,307 of JADKJV010000003.1, forward strand.
CAATCAGTAAGTGCATTACAATATCCAGCGCTTCGTTGTTGCCATAGTCACAGCATTCACCACTGAAATTGGAGACCCGTTCACAGGCTTTGCTCCGGTCATGACCCACATAACCATCTTTACCTGCCTGGACAGCGTGGCATTTGGCGCTGGTAAAACAAGCCAGGTCCGGAAGTAAAAGATTACCTGCTTTCAGCGTTTTAAATGTATCAACCAGTGATTTATAATAAGAGGAATTGATGAGTTCCCTGCTATCTGATTTTTCAGGATACTGCTTAATCACCGTTTCCAGGAAAAGGGAAGGGTACATCCTGGCCAGGTTCAGCACATAGATTACATCTTTTTCGGCCGGTGTCAGGAATGCAGATTTGGCGGCTGTATTACAGGCATTGTACATGGGTTTATTCCATTCTGCGGAATAAGCAGCCAGTGGTGAAACTGCCGGACTGCGCTGGAAAGAAAGGAAAGGGATAACAAATAACAGCAGCAACAGGTGGTTTGGGTGTGTTTTTCTCATGGTGTAGCTGCTGATACGACAGGAACGCCCCGGTTATTGTATGAAGTCGTATAAAAAAATGTAAAATCAGGATTTATCCTGCCTGTATGCCTGCTGCGGACGCTGCATCCAGGAACCAGCAGTTGATGCCTTTTGCCGGATGGACCCCCGCAGCCGGATATTTGTTTTTACTGCCGGCTTTTCCAAGTAAGGATGATACTATAGCTGCTTTCTCCGGGCCGCTAACGAGGAAAACGGTTTTGGCGGCACGATTGATCAGCGGGTATGTAAAGCTGATGCGATGGGTTTGTTTCTCTTCCACCCAGACGGCACTCACCCATTTTTTCTTTTCTGTTAAAACAGCAGTACCGGGGAACAGGGAAGCCGTATGGCCATCGTTGCCAACTCCAAGCATGATCCAGTCAAATGCACCTTTGCTGTGTTTTAAGATCCGCCGGATGGTTTGCTCATATTTAGCGGCTGCCTGTTCCGGTTTGCCACGGAAAGGAATGGGATGGATATGTGAAGCGGTCAGTGGTACATGATCTAACAGGTTCTCTTTGGCCATACGGAAATTGCTGTCAGGATGATCATACGCCACCCAGCGTTCATCACTCCAGCAAACATGGATTTTATGCCAGGGGATATTGCGGCTGAATGCGGGTTCTGCCAGTTGCCTGAAGAAAGTGGCCGGTGTATTGCCTCCTGATAAAGCAATGGTAAACTGTCCATGTGATGCAATAGCCTGGTTAACATCCTGCACAAATGCATGTGCGGCAGCGGTTGCCATTGCTGCTGCATTTTCCCAAACGGTTATCATTTGTTTTTGCTGGCCCATGGTTATTTGATTGCAGGATCAGGTAAACTGAACCAGTTATTGGCAAAAGGTTTTAATAATTCGCGGGAGGCCTGTGGTCCCCAGCTGCCGGCTTTATAAAAATGGAGTTTATGGTTTTCAGATTTGACAGCATCCAGCAGTGGTGTCATGATTTTCCAGGCTTGTTCCACCTGGTCGGCACGCATGAACAGCGTGGCATCCCCTTCCATCACATCCAGTAAAAGGGCTTCATACGCTTCGGGTATCGGTTCCGTATAGGAATCCTTATATGTGAAATCCATTTCAACCGCTTTCAGTTTCATTTGCAAGCCGGGGACTTTGCTTTCAAACAGCAAACTGATTTCCTGTTCCGGTTGTACGCTGATCACAAGCTGGTTGGGTGTGATATCATCACTGAAAATCGGGTGTTTGGATTTTTTGAATTGTATGATGATGGTGGAACTCTGCCGGGGCAGGCATTTGCCGGTACGGAGAAAGAAAGGGACGCCTTTCCATTTTTCATTGTCGATAAATAGCTTCAGCGCTGCAAAGGTTTCTGTCCGGGAACCCCGCTTGATATTATCTTCCTTCCGGTAAGCCTGTTGGGCAACGCCATTTAAAGTTCCAGCAGTGTATTGACCGAGTATAAGATCATTGCTGTTTTTGAAAGGCCTGATTTTTTTCAGCACCTGCAGTTTTGCATCGCGGATGGTTTCTGCTTCATAACGATGGGGGCAATCCATGGCCGTAACGCATAGCAATTGCATCAGGTGGTTCTGGATCATATCTTTCATGGCGCCGCTGCCATCATAATAACCACCGCGTTTGCCAATACTTACTGTTTCTGACACACTGATCTGGATGTGATCAATATGCTCCTTGTTCCAAAGTGGTTCAAACACACTGTTTGCAAAGCGGAAGGCCAGGATGTTCTGCACGGTTTCCTTGCCCAGGTAATGGTCAATCCGGTATAATTGTTTCTCCGCAAAACGTTTCAGTAAAAACCGGTTTAAAGAATGGGCTGTCTGGTAATCAGTGCCAAAAGGTTTTTCAATAACCAGCCGGTCGAGATTGGCTACTGATGCGATGGCATGTGTATGCAATCCATCTGCAATGGTTTCAATAAAACGGGGCGATACCGCGAAGTAAAATACACGGGAAGCTCTTTGCTTCCAGGTTTTTTGCTGTGCATTTAAGTGCTTGCCTAATGCTGCAAAACAGGCCGGGTTATTAAAATCACCGGCGAGGTAATGGATACTGCTTTCAAAACGGGCCCAGTCTCTTTTCTTTGTTTTGCCTGTCCTGGAAAACTGGTCAATGCCATCGCGCAGTTTTTTCCGGAAGGCTGGTTCTTTCATCGCCACATAATCCACACAAATGATGCAATATTTCTCCGGCAGGGCTCCGGCAATAAAAAGGTTATACAGGGCGGGCACCAGCTTGCGCCAGGTAAGATCCCCGTTCCCACCGAAAATAACAATCTGCACCGCTCGTTTTTTATTCAGCATAGAGGATGTTTATATTGTCCAGTCTGTATGGAATGAACCAGCCTGGTCAGTTCTTTCATAAGTATGTGCCCCGAAATAATCACGCTGCGCCTGTATCAGGTTTGATGGCAGTCGTCCGCTGCTAAACATATCAAAATACTGAAGGCTGCTGCTCAGGCAGGGAATGGGTTGCCGGGCAGCGGTTGCAATGGAAATGATATTTGCAGCAGCTGCACGATTTCCCAGTATGACAGTGAACATGTCTTTATCCAGCAGCAGGTTCAGCAAGTCTGTTTGCTGAAGGAAAGTTTTACGGATATCATCCAGGAATTTACTGCGGATGATACAGCCGCCTTTCCAGATCCTGGCAATTTCAGCAGGATTAATTCCGTATTTAAACTGCGCAGAGGCTGTTTGTAATAAATGAAATCCCTGGATATAACTGAGTGCGGTGCCGAAATGCAGTGCCTCAGCCAGTGTCTGCAGGTGTTTGTCATCCCTGTTTAATGGCTTCACAGGTGTTACCCATTGACTGATTATTTGCCTTTCCGGTTTAAAGGAGGAAAGATCCTGGCAGCAACAGCTTCATCAATGATTGATAAAGGCACATGCAATTCAAGGGCAGATGCGCTGGTCCACATGCCGGTTCCTTTCATCGCAGCCCGGTCAAGGATCTGGTCAATCAGCTGGCTTCCGGGAAGCATGGGATCCGCCTGTTTGAAAATATTGGCGGTGATCTCCAGCAGAAACGAAGCAGATGCCCCTTTGTTCCACTGGTCAAATACCTGGTGGAGTTCATCGTTGGAATAGCCATATACATTTTTCAATACGCCATATACTTCACTGATCAGTTGCATGATGGCATATTCAATACCGTTATGAACCATTTTGGTATAATGTCCCGCGCTGCCTGTTCCGGTATGGCAAACACAGGGACCGTCTTCAGTTTGTGCAGCAATTTTTTCAAGGATGGGTTTTAGTTCGGCATAACCTTCTGCACTGCCACCGGGCATCATACTGGGGCCAAATCGTGCGCCGTCTTCACCGCCGCTGACACCCATACCGGTGAAATGAATGCCCGTGGGTTTCAGGGCTTCAATCCGCCTGTCTGTATCAATATAATGGGAATTACCTCCGTCAATCAGCACATCACCTGCGGAGAGAAAAGGTTTGGCTTCTTCCATCACCATATCCACAATTTTGCCGGCAGGTACCAGCATCATAATACGACGTGGTTTTTCGAGGCTTTCAATAAAAGTTTTCATGGAATCTGCCACGGTAACGGGCTTATCAGCGGCCAGTTCCAGCAATAGTTTTTGCTGGGCCGGATTGCGGTCATATCCGCATACACTGATACCATGATCTGCCATGTTCAGCAACAGGTTCCTGCCCATGGTTCCGAGTCCGATCATGCCAAATGCTGCTCCCATATCATTATTTTTCTAAAGGTATGCTAAGCTGCTCTTTTCTGAAACTCCCTGACGGGAGTTTAAATTCAGTTAACTTCGCCACCATAAAAAAACTGTCCCTTGCGATTTGACGAATTCAATTTTCTCCCCGGTATTATGGAAGGTATTGAAGCTTCCGGATACGAAAATGCCACACCTGTACAGGAACAGGTGATTCCGCCTATTATGCAGGGGAGAGATATCATCGCATCTGCACAAACCGGTACCGGTAAAACGGCTGCCTTTTTGCTGCCGGTCATGAACCGGTTGCTGAACAATCACAAGGACGGACAGGTAGGCGCCCTGGTTGTGGTTCCCACCCGGGAACTGGCTATCCAGATTGCCCAGCATATTGAAGGGCTCTCTTATTTTACACACCTCAGTTCCATCGCTATTTACGGAGGTAATGATGCCCAGAACTTTGTCGCTGAAAAGAAGGCTTTGCAAATGGGCGCCGATCTGATTGTATGCACACCGGGCAGGATGATATCTCATATTAATATGGGATATGTGAACATGAAAGGACTCCAGTTCCTGGTACTGGATGAAGCCGACCGCATGCTGGACATGGGGTTCCAGGAAGACATCCAGAAAATCATTCAAACCCTTTCACCTGACAGGCAATCCCTGTTGTTTTCTGCCACCATGCCCGAAAAAATCAGGCAGCTGGCAAGAAAGATCCTGAAAGACCCTGTGGAAGTGAATATCGCAATCGCAAAACCGCCGGAGAAGATTGTCCAGAAAGCATTTGTTGTTTATGAACCACAGAAACTGCCTTTGATGCAGTATCTGCTGAAACAACATCCCTATAAAAATGCACTGGTGTTTTGCAGCCGTAAACAAACGGTAAAACAACTAACCCGCGATCTGAAACGCAGCGGATTCAATATTGCAGAAATTCATAGCGACCTTGAACAGGCAGAAAGGGAAAGTGTACTCAGCGCTTTCAGCAGCGGCAGGATTCCTTTACTGGTTGCAACAGATATCCTCAGCCGTGGTATTGATATTGATACGATAGACCTGGTTATCAATTTTGATGTGCCCGGTGACGGCGAAGATTATGTACACCGTATCGGCCGTACCGCACGTGCCGAGTCCACCGGTGTGGCTATTACACTGATAGGGGAGAAAGAGCAGAATAAATTTTCCCAGATTGAAAGACTGCTGGAGAAAGAAGTTACGAAAGCTGAATTACCTGCCGTGCTTGGTCCCGGCCCTTCATACCACCCGCGTTCATATGTTGCCCGGAATGCCGGACATGGTGGCGGTGGCAGGAAAGGATTTCGTGGTGGTGGCGGTGGCGGAAGACACAGACGCTAATCTTTAATAAACCTGCTATGATAAAAATTTCAGGTCTCATTATCCTGACAGGATTCCTGGTGCTGGGTTGCAAAACCGGACAATACACAGAAACCAATAAGGCATATAAAACACAGGCAAAGGAATTCGCTGCTGTGCTGAAAAAATACCCGTTGTCAGATTCGGCAGGTTTGAATTATGCAAACAGTTGGGTAGGTACCACCAACTTCACGATGCGTCGCCCCAATTTTGTGGTGATACACCATACGGCACAAAATTCCTGCGACCAGACTTTGAAAACATTCACCATGACTAAAACCCAGGTGAGTGCACATTATGTAATCTGCCGCGACGGAACAGTGCATCACATGCTCCATGATCTGTTGCGTGCGCACCAGGCCGGTGTAAGTAAATGGGGTAATGCCACAGACCTGAATTCTTCCAGCGTTGGAATTGAAATTGACAATAACGGCTTTGAACCATTTACGGATGACCAGATCAACAGCCTCATTATTTTACTGGGCAGGCTAAAACGTGCTTATAATATACCGTCAGCCAATTTTGTCGGACATGCGGATGTTGCACCCGGACGCAAAGTGGATCCCAGCCGTCATTTCCCCTGGAAAAAACTGGCAGATAATGGTTTTGGATTGTGGTACGATACCGCAAAAGTCCAGCCGCCGGCTGACTTCAATGCTTTGCTGGCGCTCCGTATCGTTGGATATGATATTAAAAACGAAAAGAACGCGATCCAGTCTTTCAAAATACATTTTACACCGGCAGATTCAACAGCTGGCTTAAATGAAGCAGACCGCAAGATCCTTTACGATTTATCTAAAAAATATCAGTGAAGCTCGCCGGCTACTTCATGATCATCATACTGATCGCGTAGTTTCATCAGTATGGCTTTCATCTCTTTCAGGATTTTCTGGTATTCCGGTACGTTAACCAGGTTAATCAGTTCCTGTGAATCTGTTTTCAGGTCATACAGTTCCCATTCATTGACCGGGTAGAAGTAAATCAGTTTATACCGTTCACCGCGCACACCCAGATGCTGCAACACAGTATGGTCCGCTTTGTATTCGTAGAAATGGTAATAGAGGTTTTTCCTGGGAAGAACAGTTTGTTTTCCTGTAACCAGCGGCACCAGACTGATGCCCTGCATCCAGTCGGGGATTTTTTGTCCCACGGCATTCAGGAAACTGGGTGCGTAATCAATATTCTGCACCATCTGATTGATTTGCTTACCGGGTTTGATATGTCCCGGCCAGCGCATCATCAGCGGTGTGCGCATAGAAACATCGTACATCCATCGTTTATCAAACCATCCGTTTTGTCCAAGGTACATGCCCTGGTCGCTGGTGTAAATCAGTAAAGTGTTTTTGGCCAGGTTATTCTTGTCAAGATATTCCAGTACTCTTCCCACGTTTTCATCTACGGAGGCCACACAGGCCAGGTAATCCTGCATATACCACTGGTATTTGTATTTGAGCAGTTCATTGCCCTGGGGTTTCAGTCTTTGTATCAGTTCCCCGCGCTCTTTATAGATTTCTTTCATTCTCGCGCGGTCTTCTTTGGGAATTCGGTTAAAGATGGCATTGTAATAAGCTATTTCAGCTGAATCGGGTTTAAGCGAAGGGATATCCATGAGATAAGCCGGATCCACTTTCAGGTCACTGCTCAGTTTCATGTCTTTTAAAATACTCATGGTCTGCAGTTGCCAGGCTTTGCCATGTCCTTCCATGCTCAGGTACAAAGTGGCAGGTTCGGGAAATGTTTTCTTCGTATACGCTTCTACAAATTTCAATGGGGGTAAGAAATACCGGTGTGGTGCTTTATGATGGAGCAGCAGTAAGAATGGTTTGTTTTTATCGCGGTTGTCTAGCCATTTCAATCCTTCTTCTGTGATTACATCTGTGGCATAACCATGGTATGTGGAAGTATCACCCTGCATATTGATAAAACGGGGTTCCACATATAGCCCCTGTCCGGGTAATACTTTCCAGAAATCGAATCCGGTCGGATATGATTTCAGGTGCCATTTTCCCACGATGGCTGTCTGGTACCCGCCGGCCTGCAATAGTTTGGGCATGGTGACTTTCGAAGAATCAAAACGGAGCAGGTTATCCTTCATCCCGTTTTTATGTGAGAACTGGCCGGTAAGTAAGGTGGCGCGTGCTGGCCCGCAGATTGAATTGGCGACAAATGCATTGTTGAAGATGGCTCCTTCACGGGCGATGCGGTCAATATTCGGGGTGGAGATCAGTTCTTTGGAATAAGCACTGATGGCTTTGGCATCATGGTCATCGCTCATGATGTAAATAATATTGGGTCTTTGCTGTGCATGGGCGGCAAGGCCAAACAGCATGAGTACAGGGAGCAGTCGCATAGGCTTGTTTGAATAACTAAATTAAGGATGTTTGTCTTACCGCTGCTAAGTGAGCGGCGGTGCATCTTCTTTCAAAGCAATCACGGTTTCATCATCGGGTTTCCGTGTACGGATGGTATTCACGGGCCAGGCTTCCAGGTGTTCTGAAGAAATTTCATAGGTGAGAATGCTGCGGATTGTTTCGTCACCCAGTCCTGGTTTTATCCATTCCAATGCCAGTTCATGCGGCAGGATCGCGGGCATACGGTGGCTGTTGGGACCACCATTATGGATTTTAGCCATGAGCGGATTGGCATCGCGGGTGATAATGGTGAATGTGCCAATTAGCTCCCCGGTTTCGGGATCAGGAATGGGTGAGTAGTTATACAAACCGGCCATACAGAAAACCGGTTCGCCTTTTACTTTTATGAAATAGGGTTGTTTCTTTTTGCCGCCGGTATCATGGTGTTCAAAGAAACCGGTGCTGAATACGAGACAGCGCTGGTCACGGAGCCGGTGCCATACGGATCTTTTATCATCCAGCAGTTTTTCACTGCGGGCATTGGCCATACTCGTGCGGTACTCTTTGATTTTTTCAGGCGTGTTCATGTAGTCTGCAATCAGTCCCCATTCAAATAAACCAATTTTAGTTTCGTTTTCATGAATGGCTACGGGCCAGCGGCGGAATGACTGCGCCACTACATGGTAAGTGGGATCAAACTGCATGGACGGATCGTTTTTGATCCGGAGATAATCGGCTGCCAGTTTGATATTGCTGAAGAAACTCATGTCGTAACACATGGCCGGAAATTTTCTATTTCCTCCAAATGTACTTCTGTTTGCTGTCCTTTCCATAACAGGGCCAGGTAGAGGCCGCCATATCTTTCTTTGAGGGTGACTTTGAGTTTATCGGCGGGATTGTATTTCCACCAGGAGAGGCGGCTGGCCACGTAAGCACTGATTTTCCTTTTCAGTACATCACCCGCTTTCCATTTTTTCTGCATCAGGTTGATATAGATGCGGTATCCTTCAGGCTGACCGGCAGCGATGCGGAGTTTTTCCATGTGCTCCGGGTTCTGGCTGTCATATAAGCACCGGTAAGGGTCATTAAATAAAAGGCGCATGTGTCGTTGTACTCTTTCGGTATCCACTTCGTGATGAACATAGTGGGTGAACAGGAAGCAGGTAACAGAATCGTCTTCGTGTAATCCTTTTCCCCTTGGCCATTGCTGGCGGACAAAATAAATCCGCTGCCTGGTCATGGCAGAGAGGAGGGCGGGGGTTAGTATGATATACGGGTTGAGCATGTTATTTGATTTCATAGAGTTCATCCCAGCGGGTGGTAAATCTTTTGCTGCGGAGTTCCTGCCGCATTTTCCAGTTTCTTTTGAGTCCGGATGCGGCGTATTTCACTGCATCGTCGCGCTGGCTGAAATTAATATTATCGATGGCCTCCATGAGTTTGTGATGTGCATGCGGATTTCCTTCGGTGAACAGGTTGGCCTGTACTGAGTTGTCGGGTACGAGTGAGCCAAGCATCACACCGGCTTTGAGGTATTTGAGTCCGGGTTCATACAGCATTTCTGCCAGTGGTATCGCATGGCGGATCAGTTCATGGGTATCCGAACTGGCGATGGGCAGTATGGTGTAGCGGTGGCGGCTTTGCGGGTTATAGATATATTTTTCATCGCGGCGGCCATTGGTGACGAGGAACACACTGATATAACCTGCGGCATAAAACTGGCGGCGGAGTTTTTCTGCGGCACGGGAAGTATAGGTGGCTACGGCTTCGCGGATGTCTGTCCATTCGAACACCGGTTTGCCAAACATACGCGTGGTGGCGATCATTTTTTTTGTTTCGAGCGGATCTTTCATGGGTATACAGGGCAGTCCTTTCAGTTCGCGGATCAGCCGGGTGCCCACTACGCCGCCCATATTTTTGCGGGCCCATTCTTCGGGCATGTTGCGGAGCTGCCAGCCATCGTTGATGCAGAGGTTGCGGAGTTTGACGGCATATTGCCGGCCCACGCCCCAGATATCTTCCACACTTGTTTTTTGAAGTGCGAAGCGGATGCTTTCTTCACTGTTCAGCACCCACACACCCTGCGATCCTTCTTTATCTTTTTTAGAAAGGCGGTTAGCCACTTTGGATAATACTTTACTCGGACCTGCACCTACGGAGACTTTGATACCGGTCCATAGTTCTACGGTGTCTTTGATTTGTTTGCACACTTCCTGCATCTTATTGAAAGGGATCATGGACAGGTTGAGAAAAGCTTCATCAACTGAATAAACTTCCACACGGTCTTCACCCACGAGATGGCGGAGGGTGTCCATCACACGCATGCTGAGGTCACCATAGAGATTGTAATTACTGGAGAATACCGCCACTTTATTTTTTTCAATGATCTCGCGGTTCTGGTAATAAGGAGCGGCCATACCCACGCCCAGTTTTTTGGCTTCATCAGTACGCGAAATAATACAGCCGTCATTATTGCTGAGTACAACCACTGGTTGTTTGTCGAGGTCGGGCCTGAACAGTCTTTCGCAGGAGCAGTAAAAGCTGTTGCAGTCAACGATGGCTGTCATGCCGGATGATTCTTCCGGTGTTTTGTTTATGCTGGCAGGGGCGAGGGAATTGATAATATGGAGGGGGGCGGGGTGCATTTTTTTGTTTAGGAAGTTTGCCGGTTTTTTGGTTACCCCGGGTTAAAACCCGGGGCAAGGGTTAGCGCTGTTTCAACGAGTAGTTTTTTTGTTTTCATTTCTTTTGGAAATAAAGCCAGGGGCTAAAGCCCCAGTTTCATCAGTTTTCCTGTTTAAGGATAAACCTTCCGGGACTTGCCCCGGAGCGGTTGTTTGGGGGGGGGTTTTTTTTGTTTTTGGGGGGGGGGGTGGGTTTTTGGGGTGTTGGGGGGGGGGGTGGGGGGTGGGGTGCCGGGGTTAACCCGGGGCAAGGGGGTTTCAACGGGTTTTTGGTTTTCGTTTCTTTTGATAGGGCTAAAGCCCCGTCAGCGGTGTTCATCTTTAGAGGATAAATCTTCCGGGACTTTAGTCCCCCCCGATGCTGTTGCTACGGAGCAGTTATTTATAGTATTCAGTAAGAGGTTAGTCATATTGTTGTTTTGTTTAGGAAGTTTGCCGGTTTTTTGGTTACCCCGGGTTAAAACCCGGGGCAAGGGTTAGCGCTGTTTCAACGAGTAGTTTTTTTGTTTTCGTTTCTTTTGGAAATAAAGCCAGGGGCTAAAGCCCCGTCAGCGGTGTTCAGGCGGGGGTTGGGGGGTTGGGGGGGGCGGGGGTAGGCGGGGGGGGGGGGAGGGGCGGTGGCGGGGGGGGGTTGTGGCGCGGGGGGGGGGGGGGCACCCCAATTTTCCTGTTTAGAGGATAAATCTTCCGGGACTTTAGTCCCCCCCGATGTTGTTGCTACAGAGCAGTTATTTATAATATTCAGTAAGAGGTTAGTCATATCATTCTTTAGTTTATTATGCTTCCCGGTTCTGTGTTGCCCCGGGTTTTAACCCGGGGTAAAGGGTAGCGCTGTTTCACTGATTTGCTTGTTGTGTTGCCGTTTCAGCTTATCATATTCCTCTTCGAATGTTTTTGAATGATGATGCTTTTCCTGGTTATTGATATATGCCTGTAATTTGGGAACATTCTTTTCGCTGACAGAAACCGCAAAGTAGTCGTCCTGCCATTCAAATGCTCCTGAACAGATTTTGTTTTTATTAATCCAGTGGGATGACTCTCCTTTAATCCAGTGTGTTATTTCTGCAATGGATTGGGTCGGTTGCAATACAAGTAGCAAGTGTACATGGTCTGTATATCCATTGATCGAGTCAATCTCTATTTTTTTCTTATCTGCATTCTCTCTGATATGATTGAATACCTTTCTGCGGATATTATCTGTTAGCAGAGGCTCGCGGTTTTTTGTAGACCAAACAAGGTGTATCCAGATTTTAGAAAAGGGCATATGGTTTTGTTTTCTTATTTAGCTTGCTTGCTTTTTTGGTTACCCCGGGTTAAAACCCGGGGCAAGGGTTAGCATCGTTTCAACTGGTTACTGTTTTTTGGTTTCGTTTTTTCTTGGATGACAGGCCAGGGGCTAAAGCCCCGTCAGCGGTGTTCATCTTTAGGGGATAAATCTTGCGGGACTTTAGTCCCCCCGATGTTGTTGCTACGGAGCAGTTATTTATAGTATTCAGTAAGAGGTTAGTCATATTGTTGTTTTGTTTAGGAAGTTTGCTGGTTGCCCGGGTTAAAACCCGGGGCAAGGGTTAGCGCTGTTTCAACGAGTAGTTTTTTTGTTTTCGTTTCTTTTGGAAATAAAGCCAGGGGCTAAAGCCCCGCAGCAGTTTTCATCAATTTTCCTGTTTAAAGAATAAACCTTCCGGGACTTTAGTCCCCCCGATGCTGTTGCTACAGAGCAGTTATTTATAGTATTCAGTAAGAGGTTAGTCATACTATTCTTTTGTTTACAGAACTTACTGGCATCGCAGTTGCCCCGGGTTTTAACCCGTTTGCCCCGGGTTTTAACCCGGGGTAAAAAATCTCACGCCAAATGATGTATCACATAAGTCACCACACCCCACACCATAAAATCACTGAACTCTGCCAGGTTAATCGCCTTGTACCGGGTGTTCTCAGGAATGAGGAATGCAGAGGAGAAATTTTTATGGAAGCGGCGGACCAGCAATTCTCCATTGAGGATAGCAACAATCACTTTGCCTTCCGCTAAACGGATGGAGCGGTCAACCACCAGCACATCCCCGTCAAAAATCCCCGCCTCGCGCATGGCATCCCCCTTCATCCGGAAAAAATAAGTTGCCGGCTTGTTCCTGATCAGCTGCTCATTCAGGTCAATGCCCTTTTCCATATAATCGTCGGCCGCTGCGCCAAAACCCGTGGCATTGGCCGTGCGGACCTCCTGCTGTTTAAACTGCTTTGATCCCTTATAAGCAGCCCCGAAAAAATCTTCCCCATCCATAGAATTGTTTTTGTAAAACTAAAATATTTAGTATATTCATACTAATAAAATGAGCAAAATATTTTAAAAACTCCCGCCATGCAAACAATCACGCATACCCTGCCGGGTTACCGGGTATTCGAATACCTGCTGGTAATCACCCCGCATGCCGAACTTTCGGCCCGCATTCAAAAGCTGAAAACAGGCTTTGCGGAAAAGTATAAAACGGAGCAAAAACCCGGTGGCCGTCCGCAACTGGTACTCGCCAGCTTCAGCCAGTATGAAATGCTGCAGGAAAGAATCCTCCATCGCCTTGAACATCTGGCCATGGGGTTTCCGCCATTTCTGGTTAACCTGAAAGATTTCGGGAGCATCCCCGATCATACGATATATGTAAAAGCAGCCAGCAAACTGCCCATACAGGAACTCGTGAAAACCATTCGCAGCGGCACCCAGCGCCTCATGAAAATGAATGAAGAAAATAAACCGCATTTTATCATGGAGCCGCATTTCAACCTCGCCCGGAAACTAAAACCCTGGCAATATGAAAAAGGATGGCTCGAATACAGCCAAAGGCATTTCTCTGCTTCATTTATCGTGGGGAGTTTTGCCGTCCTGCGCAGGCTGAAAGGAGAAACCCGTTACCATCTCCTGCAGCAATTCCCGCTGCAAAACCTGCCGGTGCATACAAAGCAGGGGGAACTATTTATGGATTGAATCATTTTCTGAAAACCAGCGACAATCATGAGGGTGAAACAAAAACAACAGCAACAGGATCCGCATGCCCGTGAAGGAGAAGAACAGGGAAAAAATTACCATACCGGCAGGGGTGCCCAGTTCAATACCAAAAACCGTTTCCAGAAAGATGAGAAAACAAGGGAACATATAGAAGGTATTGATGACTGGGAAGAAGCCAGCCTGCCTACCCAATACCTCGAACAGGAATCAAAAACCATAGTTAATAAAGTGGAAAGCCCCGATGTGGGTATGGGTTACAGCATGAACCCTTATGCAGGATGTGAACACGGGTGCATCTATTGTTATGCAAGAAATGTACATGAATACTGGGGATACAGTGCGGGTCTCGACTTTGAGCAAAAAATCATTGTCAAGAAAAATGCACCCCAGCTATTGCGGAAATTCCTGATGAACCCGAAGTGGGTTTGCCACCCGATCATGCTGAGTGGCAATACTGATTGTTACCAGCCCGCGGAACAGACTTACCGCCTCACACGGTCCCTGCTGGAAGTATGCCTGGAGTTCAACCAACCCGTAGGCATACTCACTAAAAATTCATGGATACTGAAGGATAAGGATATCCTGGCGGAGATGGCCAAAAAGCAGCTGGTCTCCGCCATGGTATCCATCACTTCCATGGATGAAAACCTGCGGCGGGTGATGGAGCCGAGAACCACCACCTCCAGGCAAAAACTGAAAGTGATTGAGGAACTCAGCCAGGCAGGTGTGCGCATGGGGATCATGATGGGGCCTATGATACCCGGACTGAATGAACATGAAATGCAACGCATCATGAAAGCAGCACGTGATCATGGGGCAACATTTACTGCGTATACTTTTATCAGGCTCAATGGTGCCATACAGTTTTTATTCCGCGACTGGCTCTTTAAAAACTTTCCGGACCAGGCAGATAAAGTCTGGCACCTTATACAACAAAGCCATGATGGTAAAGGAAATGACAGCCGATGGGGTGTCAGGATGCGCGGGGAAGGACATATTGCAAAACTGGTCAGCCAGCAGTATAAAAAATATGGTAAACTCTACAGGATGAATGCAGAAGAATGGAGTCTCAATACCAGCATCTTCAGGCGTCCAGGCGAACAAGGCAAACTGTTCTGATGAATCCGTTCGTTTTTTCATCACTATTCAATGGTGTTTTTCTTCGCGAAAATGGGAATATCAACCTTTTTTCAACTTTACCTGCATACTATTTTGTGTCATGATTCATTCCCGGTTATTCATCACCAAAACCGAAAATCATGGCAGAACAATTTTATGAAGGAGAAGACAAAGACAAGCTCATTACGGAAAATGAAATCCTGAAGCTGAGACTGATGCTGGAACGTGGTGCAACATTCGGGACGAATAAGGATTTGCCCATCCCGCCGGAAATTGAAAATGAATTCCTCAAACACATCATGGAATTTGAAAACCAGCTGGATAAATCCGGGAGGATAAAAGTGGGCAATGTTTTAAAACTGGGCGACCAGTTCCGTCATCCCGACCGTATCCCGGATCACCAGATAGAAGAGGCCTGGCAAACACTGAAAAGTTACATGAACCTGAAGGACATCGAACTGGTAGTAAGCAGTCCCAATGTAACACCCGCGAGTTGTACAAATTTGTAATTGATGAATTGGTTATAGAAGAAATTGATGAAATAAAACCGGAAGGTTGTGTGGCCTGTTTCTTTTATGATGAATTCCATCCGGATCCTGTATTCGAATCGGAGAAAGCGCTCAGGGATTGTTTTTTTGCCTGCTTATTTGAGCCACAGCCCATGGCCAATTTTATGTTCAGCCTCCGGCCGCGGGATATTATGATGAATGGCAAATGGTATGATCATTGTGATGATGCCATCGTTGTACTCAACCGCTTCAAATCGTTTTACCAGAAACTCGAATTAAAAGAACTGGTGTTTGACCTGTTTGAAGTGGAGAAAAATAACAAAGTAACGGTACCCGGTCATTACAAAGCTTCAGCGGTAGTGGCCGGTGATCACGAAGAAATTTCTTTGTCAGGGAAATTCATGGCGGAACTTGATAAACACCCTGTCGGGTACTGGTTCATTTCTAAAATAGAAATCGAAGGAATCGGTATATAAAAGCCAGTCCGTGTTGACGTCACTCGAAGAAAGGTTCAGGCACTCATTGGCAGTTCTTTTTTTTAGCAAATAAACCGGGAGCCTCCGTTGGATCAGCAAAAACAATGGATGGTCTCCCGGTTCTTATCAGAAATCACCAACTGCCACAAAAACAAGTATTTCCTGTCCGTCCTGATAAATAACCAGTTTATCTCCTGAAATATGATATCGTGTTGCTTTGTTCAGCGCATTGAAATAAGCATCTTCAACCGGCTGTATGCCCTCGCAATACATTTTTGTTGAGAACAGCTCACTGAAACTGATTTTATTCCCTTCCACCTTTACGGTGCTGCCAAAACTGTTGCAGCCACCTTTTCCGCCTGCACTGTTTTTTCCTGCCTCTAACCGCAGGAAAGCGGTACTTCCTGCAGGTGTAAATTCATGGGTTCCGTTATGAACAGATTGCAGTTTCCATTTTGTCCCGTAAAGCGGTTTATCCGCCTGTTTATCAGTTGCGGGTAAACTGAATGACAACAATAAAAGAGCAGCGCAAACCGGTATTAACCTGAGCATAAAAATTTGTTTGATCATCAGTATGATGCAGGGGTAACCCGTTGTGCATAAAAATAAATTTCAAAAAAAATGTTAACGAAATTTGGAACGTAACAGAAAAAAAATCCATCTTTGCAATGCAAAAAATGAAATCAATGCTCCGCAATAAAAGTTTACATATCGCTGAAAACGGCTTCCAGCCTGTGTTTTGGCTGAGTGCGCGGCAAGTTTGTATGTTCTGAATTGTTAAAACATTTCAATAATACAAACCCCGCAAAGCGGGGTTTTTTAATGGGAAAAAATAAAACAATGACCCGTATGACTCATATAAAACGAAATGAACAGCATGCACGCAGTTTGCCTGCAGTACATGCTGACGGCAGCACCACTATGCGCGCAGTACCGGGTACTGACCGCAGCAGCAGCGCTTTGCCTGTACATTCAGGCGGGCTGCGTTTGGTGAATGCTTATAAAAATATTTTTTTGATACGACCGGATTTATCACAGCGGTGACAGATACACCCTGAGCATAGCCCGGTCCATAAGACCGGGTTTTTTATACCCGTGAAAAAGGAGGAAGTGATGAAAGTTTTCTGGATTGCACTGATTGTGCGTTTTATCTGGTATGTGTTTGTTAGGAACGACGAAGTGCAAACAACAGACCAGCCGGTACGTATGGATGTACGTCACCCGGCAGAATTTGAACTGCGTTAATATCAAGCAATACGTCTGTTAGTGGCGGCTGATTCGGTCATGTGTGTTGTAAAGTGCAGGCCAGGCCGGCTAAAGGCAGATGTCAGATATTTACAGTTGAAAATTCAAAATTAAAAAGTAAAAAATATCACTGCATGCGAATAGGTTTTTTTATCCGAAGTTGAAACGCATAGTGGTTTAATAATTTATAATGGCAAGTTTACAAATAACAGGAAAAGAACTCAGGGCTATCGGATTTCCGGAAGGACCGGTAATCAGTGTAACCATGGCCCTGGTAAAAAAACAATTTAAACACGGGAAGAAGGAGGAAGTGATGGAATTACTTAAAAAAGTGCTCGCAGCACCTGTTGAATATGAAAATGATGCAGTATTTGCATTGATTGCGGAGAAACTGCTGCCGAAGAAAAATACTGAAGGGGCGGAAATTTCCCTGAATAACCAGGGAATACCTTTCAGCATTTTCGGATCAGCCAATATTGAAGAAGGTGCCATGCACCAGATGTATATGGCTGCTAAATTACCGGTAGCTGTAGCCGGGGCTCTTATGCCCGATGCGCACGCAGGATATGGATTGCCGATTGGTGGGGTGCTCGCTGTTAAGAACGCAGTGATCCCTTACGGTGTTGGTGTTGATATCGGCTGCAGGATGTGTATGAGTCTTTTTGATATCCCGGCAACAGAACTCGCAAAAAAAGAATCATTCTTCGTCCGGGAACTCGGGGAAGCTACTTTATTTGGCAGTGGTGCGCAGTACAAAGAGGCAGAAGAGCATGAAGTAATGGACAACCCATTGTTTTATGAAATGCCGCTTTTGAAAAACCTGCACGGTCGTGCCTGGAAACAGCTGGGTACATCCGGATCCGGAAATCACTTTGTGGAATTCGGTGAAGTGGAAATCACTTCCAAAGATGAAATACTCGGCGTTGAACCCGGTACTTATCTCGGATTGCTTTCACACTCGGGTTCGAGGGGTTTAGGTGCACAAATTGCAGGATACTATACCAGACTGGCCATTTCCAAACGGAGACTGGCACAGGAAGCCAAAAACCTGGCATGGCTTACCATGGATGAGGAAGAAGGTATCGAATACTGGCTGGCTATGAACCTGGCAGGTGAATATGCCAAAGCCTGTCACGATATCATTCACCGGAAAATTGCCCGGCAGATCGGACGCAAGCCAATCCGGATTGTGGAGAACCACCACAATTTTGCCTGGAAGGAAATGGTAAACGGTGAAGAACTCATCGTGCACCGGAAAGGCGCAACACCTGCAGGGAAAAATGTACTGGGTATTATTCCGGGGTCCATGACTGCTGCCGGTTACATTGTCAAAGGCAAAGGCGAAACAACATCACTGGATTCTGCTTCACATGGTGCAGGCCGGAAAATGAGCCGGAGCAACGCGATGAAATCAATCACACAGGACGCCATGAACCATGAGCTGAAAAAACACGGGGTGAAACTGCTCGGTGGCGGACTGGATGAAGCGCCTTTTGCTTACAAGGACATTGATCTGGTGATGAAGTCCCAGGAAGCATTAGTGGATATTGTCGGCAAATTCACGCCGAAGATTGTAAAGATGGCGGGAACGAGCCCTAAGCCGTGGATGAAAGATTAGAAACCAATAAAAAGTAAAAAGTAAAAATTCAAAAACCTAATCCCGATAGCTATCGGGACCAAATCCAAATTCCAAAATCCAAATTCCAAACTGCTAACTCTGGATGCTCAGATTAGACTTTTGGGATTTGGATTTTGGGATTTGGAATTTTTAATATAGGGCTGGACAGTAATAAAGTCAGGGGAAGTCTTACACTTTAATATAAATTTTCTTCTTATCCATCCAGTAACAAATGGCCCACATCAGTGTAATCACACAAAGCGCATAAAGGAAGGAGCCTATTTTAGGATCACCGGGAACATGGATCAGCACTTTCTGGTACAGCCAGTTCCAGGGATTCACCCCGTTGCCGATGCGTATAAGCGCAAGTCCTTTTGGCAGGAAGGCACTCAGGGCAAAAACAAAAAGCGCGTTCTTGCCGAATACATCAAAAAACTTTGCCAGTGCACCTTTAACATTTTTAAATTCAATCAGGTAAATCATCGTGGCAATGGTGATTGTAGCCAGGCCGCTGGTGTAAATTGTATAGGAACTGGTCCATATTTTTTTATTGATCGGGAAAACCATGTCCCAGCAAAATCCGGTTATCATCATAGCGATACCTGCTACAAACAGGCCCGACAGCATTTCGTGGTTCTTTCCTTTTTTCTGGATATAATCACCCACCAGGTAACCAAAAATTACATTCACCATAGCGGGGAATGTGCTCATAATACCTTCAGGGTCGAATGGAATTTTTTCCCCTTTATAAATATGTGCCATGCCCAATAAAGCCTTGTCAACCTGGTTTCCAAACCACCCGGCCATACTGTAAGGATCTGATGCTTCACCATAAATGAAACACAAAGCCCAGTAAGCCAGCAAAACCAGCAGACCGAGTAAAAAAGCTTTTTTAGGTTTCAGGTAATAGATCGCAATGGATGCTAAAAAATAGCAGATCGCAATTCTGGCCAGTACACCCAGTATCCGAACACCCTGGTGCACCCCTTTATCATCCACCCATTCCCAGGGTTTTCCGACTAAGCCGTGATCAGTCCACTTCACAAACGGCCACCAGGTGAGGAACAACCCGATACCCCAGATCAGTAAAAACCTTTTCAGTACTTTTTTCCAGAACACCGCATCTCCGCCTGCCTGCAGCCGGGGCATCACAAAAGAAAGTGCATTACCAACGGCAAACAGGAAAAATGGGAATACTAAGTCAGTGGGGGTCAGGCCATGCCATTTAGCATGATCCAGCGGAGCGAAAATATGTTCCCAACTGCCGGGATTATTTACCATAATCATCAGGCAGACTGTAGCACCGCGAAAAACGTCGAGTGAATAAAAACGCTGGTTCAAGCAAACGGGTTTAGTATAAATGTAGGATTTTCGGTGGGAATCAGCGGATCGGGAATGACAAATGAATTAATTTGCCTCTATGGAATCTGCAGGTATACTGATACACCCCAGCGCCGTGATTGACCCGGGTGCCAAAATCGGGGAAGGAACAAGAATATGGCATTTCACACATCTCATGCCCCAATCGGTAGTGGGCAAAAACTGTGTGATTGGGCAGAATGTCTTTATCGATAACCAGGTTGAAATCGGGGATGGCGTCAAAATCCAGAACAACGTTTCTGTGTATAATGGCGTAATCATTGATGACGATGTTTTCCTCGGCCCCAGCATGGTTTTTACCAATGTAATCAACCCCCGCAGTTTTATTGAAAGGAAAAATGAATTCAAAAAAACCAGGGTCAAAAAAGGCGCATCTATCGGCGCGAATGCCACCATCATCTGCGGCATCACCATCGGCAGCTATGCATTTATTGGTGCAGGAGCCGTTGTTACAAAATCGGTTCCCGATTATGCCTTGGTTACCGGGAACCCCTCCCGCCAAACCGGTTGGGTCAGTGAAGCCGGCATCAAACTCGATTTTGATGACACTGGCAAAGCAATTTGCACTCAAACCAGGTCGCATTACCAGCTCTCCGAAAACCAGGTAAAAAAACTTGATTAATCCCAATCTCGTTCATTAAATCCCTCAAAATCCGTTCATTTTATTCGCTTTCCAGTCACATGAGTATTATATTTGCTCCCGAAATGCGTATGCCCAGGGCTTGCTCTGCCGGGCGTTTTATAAATTATTGATAATCAGCACAAAATAAAACAATTGTGTGACTGAGATGGCGAAGCTATACCCTAAAAAGACTGAAGCACCCAGAAAGTGGCTGGCAATCTATACCAGGCCGCGCTGGGAGAAAAAAGTGAACCGTTTACTGGAAGAAAAGGGCTTTGAAAGTTATTGCCCCCTGAATAAAGTAAGACGGAAATGGAGTGATCGTGTAAAAGTGGTGATGGAACCGCTTTTCAAATCATATGTATTTATCAAAGTATCAGAGGAAGATCGTGCAGCAGTCAGAATGACTCCCGGTGCTATCAATTTTGTTTACTGGCAGGGGAAACCCGCCGTAATCCGGGAAAAGGAAATCACAGCGATCAAAAGGTTCCTGGATGAGTATGAAAATGTGGAAGCAAGGCCCCTGACACTGCGGGTCAACCAGCGGGTGAGAATCACCGACGGAACCCTGATGGATCAGGAAGGTAAAGTGCTGGATATCAGACGCAAAACAGCCAAAGTAGCCATAGACAGCCTGGGCTATATTTTGGTAGCTTATATTGAAAGAAGTAAATTAACTTCGGCCCTGCCCAGGTAATACATTATTAGCTTTATATCAATATCGTATCAATGAAATTTCTGCGGTTTATAGTTTGGATGGCCCCCCTGTATATTTTTTCGTGTAAAGCCCCTCAACAACTACCCGGTTACCTGGAACATGTACCGGACACAACGGGCAAGTTATCACTGGTTATCCCTGAACTTAAAATTGAAAAAAACGACCTGCTTTCAATCCAGGTCTACAGCCTTAGTACCAAACCTGAAATAGATCTGTTATATAATATACAGACTCCGGCAGGCCAGACTGCTGCGTCAAGCGGTTTCCTGGTTGATAATGCCGGCAATATTGAGTATCCGCGTCTCGGCGTTTTTCATGCTGAAGGATTAACCAAACAGGAACTGGCGAATGCCATTAAAAAAAGACTGACTGAACCGGTAGAATTACTCCGTGATCCCACAGTGATCATCAGGTTCATCAATTTCAAAGTGACTGTTCTCGGAGAAGTGCAGCGGTCCGGAACAATTCCTGTAGCCGGTGAAAGGATTACCATCCTCGAAGCCATCGGGCTTTCAGGAGATATCACCCGCTTTGGAAAAAAAGACGGTGTGAAAGTAATCCGCGAAGTGGATGGCAAACGTGAAATCGGAAAAATTGATCTTACTGATAAGAATCTTTTTGAGTCCCCTTATTATAACCTGAAGCAAAACGATGTGGTGCTGGTGGAATCCACCAAAGAAAGGGCTAAACAGGAGAACCAGTCTATCGTTGCCCAACGCATCAGCATAGCACTCGGCATCATCACATCGGCTGCTTTTATTTATAACATTTTCAAATAAGCGCTTGGAGAATAATAAACCGACCATCAATCAGTCGCACGAACAGCAGATCTGGAATAAAAGTGAACTCTGGACATTGAGTCTGAGGGATCTCTTTTACAAGTATGTCAGATTCCTGCCCCTGTTTATTTTATCGGTGGCTTTTGCCCTGCTGATAGCTTACGTATACCTGCGTTACAGCACACCTACATACAGCGTGAATGGAACCATGCTGATCAAAAGCGAACAGCAACGGGGCGGATCACGTTCCGATAAGTTTGAGGATATCCTCGGTAATAACAAGTCGCAGAACATCCAGAGCGAAATTGAGGTACTGAAATCACTGCCCCTGATGAAAAGGGTGGTGGACAGCCTCAACCTGCAGTTCAGCTATAATGCCATCGGCAAAATCAGGACGGTCAACATTTACAAACAGGGGCCTTTCCTGATCCAGGCTTTCAAGATCAACGATTCATCCATCCGTTTTTCACTCAAAGTGAAATTCCTGAATGACCAGCAGTTCAAACTGAACGAAGAAAAGAATACATTCAAAATAGGGGAGGTGTTCACCAACCAGTATGGAACATTCCGGCTGGTCAGGAATCCCCAGGTGCCCATGGGCAAGGATTATACGGTTGACTGGCAACCTACCGATGCGGCTGCTTCAGGTTTTATCGGTGCTTTACAGATCACGCCTAAAACACAGGGTACCGGTATCCTGAATGTTACCATGGTATCCACCAACTCCCAGCTCGGGGCTGATGTAGTGAACAAACTCATGTACCAGTATGGTATTTTCAGCGTGGAGCAAAACCAGAAAAGTTCAGACCAGATCCTGGATTTCATTTCCGGGCAGCTGGCAAAATACAGGCACATCCGTGACAGTTTCCAGACTGACCTGCTGCGATATAAATTAGAAACCAGTTTGATTGATGTGGAAACACAAACCGGTAACTATTTCGGGAGCATCAGTGTTACTGACAAATTTGTAAACGACCAGACGATTAGTCTCGGTATTGCTGAAACGCTCAGTGATTACCTGAAGGATAAGAAAAACGAATTCTCCAAGCTGGTGGTTCCTTCATCACTTGGACTTACAGACCTTGCCCTGAATAATATGGTGGGTGAGTATAACAAATTGCAATTCGACCGCCAGGACCTGCTCAATGCCAATGTGCCGGTTACCAACCCGGTGGTGGTGGAGATCACCCAAAAGATTGAAAAAATGCGCGGCAGTATCATGGAAGTACTGCGCACGATTAAAAGCACCATTGCCAAAGGCATTGATCATACCCGTGGTATCAGTGATGTAAATGTCCAGCAGCTGAAAGAACTTCCGAAAAAAGAGAAAGGCGAGCTGGATATCAAGCAGGGTTTGGAAACTTACCTGGGACTGATCAAAATCCTGGAAGAAAAACAAGTGGAGACTTCCATCGCCCGTGCTTCCACTTTAGCGAATTCAGATGTGATCAGCGATGCTGTACCAACTTCAGTTCCGGTGAAGCCAAACAGGAAGGCGATCAGGATTCTTGCTATTTTACTTGGTCTTGGTTTGCCCGCCATGTTCATCTTCGTAGGTGAAATCCTGAATGATAAAGTCAGTACGCGCTTTGATATCGAGAAAATCACGCCTGTTCCCATCCTGGGGGAAATCGGGCACTCTTATTCAGACCAGACGCTGGTGGTAAATAAAACCACAAGGAGCATGGTGGCTGAGCAATTCCGTATTATCCGGTCGAACCTGCAGTATATCCTTAACCAGCAGAAAAAATCGGTGATACTCGTTACCTCTTCGTTCAGCGGTGAGGGTAAATCATACGTATCAACCAACATGGGTGCGGTACTGGCGCTGGCCGGACGCAAAACCGTCATGCTTGAATTTGATATCCGGAAACCAAAAATGCTCTCCGGGCTGGGTATACCCAAAGGCCCCGGTATTTCTAATTTCCTGGTAGGGAAAGCTGACTTAGCCGACCTCGTTAAACCGGTTCCTGATCATGAGAACTTATTTGTAATCGGTTGCGGTCCCATCCCCCCGAATCCGGCTGAATTATTACTCGATCCCCGCGTGGAAGAAATGTTCACCTGGCTGAAAGAGAATTTTGATATTGTACTGGTGGATACTGCACCCGTAGGAATGGTAAGTGATGCGATGACGCTCAGCAAATTTGCTGACTGTACATTGTATCTGGTTCGCCAGGGGCATACATTCAAAAAACAGATCGCACTTATTGATGAGTTCTATCAGGATAATAAACTCCCTAAAGTTTCCATTATTATCAATGACGTAAAAGTGAAAGCCGGATATGGCTATTACGGTTACGGCCGTTACGGATACGGATATGGTTACGGTTACGGTAGTTATTACGAAGAAGAAACACCTCCTGCCAATTTCCTGGAACGGATAACTAATTTCCTGGATGTCCGTCGCTTTATTCCTGGTTTCCGGAAAAAGAGCAAGAAGAAAAAGTAAAGGGAGATTTCCTTATGAAGGTTTTAGTGACAGGCGGAGCCGGCTTTATCGGCTCCAATATTTCCGGCAAATTATTGTCGGATCCCCGCGTTACGCATGTACGTGTACTCGATAACCTGGCAACAGGTTCCATGGATAACATCAGGAATTCATGGACAACCCTGCTTTTGAATTCGTGAAAGGGGATATCAGGGATTATGAAACCTGTTTGCAGGCCTGTGATGGAATGGATGTGATCACCCACCAGGCTGCCCTTGGTTCTGTTCCCCGTTCTATCAACGATCCCGTTACTTCCAATAATGTCAATATCACCGGCACATTGCACATGTTCACTGCCGCAAAAGAAAAAGGCATTAAGCGACTGGTATATGCAGCCAGTTCTTCAACGTACGGAGATCATCCCGGACTTCCTAAAGTGGAAGACAAGATCGGCAACCCGCTTTCGCCTTACGCGGTTACCAAATACGTGAATGAATTATATGCAAGGGTCTATGCCAGCCTGTACGGTATGGAACTGATCGGCCTTCGCTATTTTAATATTTTCGGACCGAAACAAAACCCCCGCGGCCCCTATGCCGCAGTGATCCCTCTTTTTGCAGAGGCATTACTTAAAAATGAAGCTCCCACTATCAACGGCGATGGATTGCACAGCCGTGACTTTACTTATGTTGACAATGCTGTTGAAGCAAATATCCTGTCACTGTTTACAACAAATAAGGAAGCGGTAAACCAGGTCTATAATATCGCCTGCGGTGAACAAACTTCACTGCTTGAACTTTTTGAAGGACTCCGGAAGGAAGCGGGCACCAGCCTGCAACCGGTATTCGGACCGGAAAGACTGGGCGATGTAAAACACAGTCTGGCTGATATTTCCAAAGCCACTTCTTTGCTGGGGTATGCAGCTAAAGTTCCGGTGAGTACAGGGCTCAGGCAGACTTTTAAATGGTATAAAGACCATTTTAATAAATAAATGAAGCGTACGATTATCATAACCGGCGGTGCCGGTTTTATCGGCTCACATGTTGTCAGGTTATTTGTAAACAAATACCCGGATTACCTTATTGTGAACCTCGATGCGCTGACGTATGCCGGTAATCTGGAAAACCTAAGGGATATAGATGGTTCACCGAACTATGTTTTTGAAAAGGCAAATATCCAGGATACCGCCGCCATTGATGCAGTGTTTGAGAAATACAGCCCCGACGGGATTTTACATCTTGCGGCCGAATCACATGTTGACCGGTCCATCATGTCGCCGATGGATTTTGTTTATACCAATGTGATCGGCACGGTAAACCTGTTGAATACCGCTAAAAAATACTGGGGTCCTGATTACAGCGGCAAAAAATTCTATCATATATCCACCGATGAAGTTTTCGGTGCATTGGGCAGTACAGGTTTCTTTACAGAAGAAACAGCGTATGATCCCAATTCCCCTTACTCAGCTTCCAAAGCAGCATCGGATCATTTTGTAAGGGCTTACGGTGAAACCTATGGTTTGCCGGTTGTGGTGACCAATTGTTCCAACAACTACGGGCCAAATCATTTTCCGGAAAAGCTGATTCCGCTTTTCATCAATAATATTATTAACGGGAAGCCACTTCCGGTGTACGGGGATGGTTTATACACCCGTGACTGGTTATATGTAAAAGACCATGCAAGAGCCATTGATACTGTATATCACCACGGTAAAACTGGTGAAACATATAATATCGGCGGATTCAATGAATGGAAGAATATTGACCTGGTGAAACTGCTTTGCAGGCTGATGGATGAAAAATTCGGACGGGAAGCAGGCAGCAGTGAGAAACTGATTACTTATGTGAAAGACAGGCCGGGGCACGACCGCCGGTATGCCATTGATGCCACGAAGATCAGTAAAGAACTGGGATGGAAACCATCCGTAACTTTTGAAGAAGGACTGGCGCTTACTATTGACTGGTACTTGTCGAATGCCGAATGGCTGCAGCATGTAACCAGCGGAACTTATATGCAGTATTATGATACCCAATATGCAAAACGTTAGCTTATGAAAGGGATCATTCTTGCCGGTGGATCCGGCACACGCCTTTACCCGATTACCAAAGCTGTCAGTAAACAGCTGATGCCGGTATATGATAAACCCATGATTTATTATCCGCTGTCAGTTTTAATGATGGCGGGCATACGGGAGATACTGATCATCACCACTCCGGAAGATAACCCCCAGTTCCGCCGTCTCCTTGGTGATGGCAGCCAGGTTGGCTGCGAATTCCATTACGCAGTGCAGGAAGTGCCTAACGGACTTGCCCAGGCATTTGTAATCGGTGAGGATTTTATCGGGAAAGACAAAGTAGCGCTGATACTGGGTGACAATATTTTCTACGGTACAGGTCTTGATAAACAACTCAGTTCACTCACGGAAGTGGATGGTGGATATGTGTTTGCTTACCAGGTGAGCGACCCGGAGCGGTATGGTGTGGTTGAGTTTGATAAAAACTTTGATGCGGTGTCTATCGAAGAAAAACCGGCCAGCCCCAAATCGAATTTTGCGGTGCCCGGATTATACTTTTACGATAATGAAGTTGTGTCAATAGCCAAATCGCTCAGGCCTTCTGTGCGTGGTGAGTACGAAATCACCGATGTGAACAAGGCATATCTTGAAAAAAACAAACTGCACGTTTCTATACTTGACCGGGGAACCGCCTGGCTGGATACCGGTACTTTTGATTCACTGAACGATGCAGGAGAATTTATCCGGGTCATTGAAAAACGCCAGGCCACTAAAATCGGATGCATAGAAGAAATCGCTTATAAAAAAGGATTTATCAACCGCACACAACTACTTGGCCTCGCAGAAGGACTGGCAAAAAGTGGATACGGAATGTATTTAAAATCAATTCCAGTATAAAATAGTGCCAGTCATTCGTTTTTCCGGCTCTGAAAATTATATTGCAGATCCAGGGTTTAAAACCTGCAATAGTCCTATAGACAAATTCATATCCATTGTTACGACTTCTTAAGTCTTTCTCAGTGTATGCAGTTTCCATTGGTATCAATGCGTTACTGTATTTTGTGACCACTTCATTCCTCACCCACCATTTATCGGAATACGATTATGGTGTAATCAATTTATACAGCGCGCTCAGTATCTTCCTCATGCCCTTCATCGGCCTGGGAATCTCGTTTACGCTCACCGTTGACTATTTCAAAATGGATGAGCAGCAGTTCAGGAAACGATTCACCAATGCGATGATGGTCCCGCTCATTACGGCTGGTATCCTTACCGTGGTTTTTGCCGTTATTTACCCGTTTATCCAGCACCTGATTAAGGTGAATCTCTTTTGCGATCCTTATGCCCTTCACTTGTGCACTTGTTGTGCTCAATGATGTGATCCTGCATATGATCCGCAATAAAGGCAAACACTTTCTGTTCATGGGCTTTTCTATTTCCCGCACCGTGCTGGAAACCGCAGTAACCCTGTTGCTGGTAATCGGTTTGTCGTGGGGCTGGACGGGCAGGCTGTCAGGCTCTTTGACCGCGATGATTGTATTCGGTCTTGTGTCAGTGTTGCTGATCAGGCAATGGAAATTTTACAACGGCCGTTTTGAGAAAAAAGAATTCAGGGACGTGGTTGTAACAGGGTTGCCGTTTATTCCCGAGCGGCTGGCCATCTTTGTATTGTCTTATTCCGACCGTTTTTTCATAGACTATTTCAATGGTATCAGGGATGTGGGCTATTACAGTGTAGGTGCACAGATTGCGCTCGTGGTGAATATGTCAATTCTTGTGCTGATCAATGTTTTCCATCCCATGGTGATTAAAAAACTGACGGCAGAAGTGATTGATCACCGTTCTGTGCGTATTTACACCTGGATATTTATTGGTGTATCGGCATTGGTTACCGGCTTTTTGATTTTCATGGTGCCTGTGATCTTCCAGTATTTTATCGGCCCTGCCTTCCAGCCCGGTAAGATTTATGCAATCAATTTATCCATCGGTTATTTCCTGTGGGCAGTATATAACGCTTTTTTCCCTTTCCTGCTGAGCGAAAGGAAAAACAAAACACTGATGACCATTTCTATCGCAGGAATGGCAGCCAGTCTCGGACTGAATTATTATAATGTAAGCCATTATGGATCTATCGGTGCCACATACACCAGCATGGCAGTAAACGGACTGATGGCCGTAATGATTATCTATGCAGCAAACCGGACCTACCCGATGAAAAATTTGTTCAAATTCAAGGCAACTCCCGGCCATCCCTGATAAATTATGAAGCGCGTTTTACATGTTATAGATTCCCTGGGTGTGGGCGGTGCTGAAAAACTGCTGATCACCGTACTGCAGGAATTACCCGGATATGAATTGCACCTGATTGTTCTGAGCAAACCACATACACTGGAAAATGAAATCCCGGCGCATGTGAAATCCCGTTTATGCGACTTCCGGGTTAACAGGCAGCTGTTCCCGATGAGCCGCTATGTGAAAAGGTATATCCGGGAAAATCATATTGACATCGTTCACTCCCATTTATACTGGGCCAATGTTGTGTCGCGAATGGCGACACCCAAAAAAATACCCCTCTTTAACCATATCCAGGCAATCACCAGTGCCGCCAGTTATGAGATCAATAAAAAGACATGGTGGATTGAAAAATGGACGTATAAAAAAAGACATCATATCATCGCAGTATCGAAAGAAGTACTGGATGATTTTGATAAGTGGATAAAACTCAAAGGGCCTTCCTCTGTGATGTATAACATCATTGATGAAAAATATTTTAAGGCACAGCCTAAAACATCTTTTTCTGAAAACGGATTGAAGATGGTGGCCGTGGGTAACCTGCGCTGGCAGAAAAATTATCCGTATTTACTGGAAGCTTTTAAAGGAATGCCCGCCGGTGTTGAACTGGATATTTATGGTGAAGGTGCATTGAGAGCTGAGTTCCAGGAAATCATTGACCGCGATAAATTACCGATCAGGCTTTGCGGCATTCGCAATAACCTGGAAGAAATCCTTCCCGGTTATGATGTGGTGATCATGTGTTCATTGTATGAAGGATTTTCACTCGGACTGATGGAAGCCATGGCCTGCGGCTTACCTGCATTACTTTCAGATATACCGGTTCTCAGGGAAGCAGGCGGTGATATTTCGCTTTACTTTAAACTCGATAATCCGGCCGATGCAGTAACCTGTGTGAAAGATGTACTGCAGCATAAAAATAAATTGCCTGAAATGTCCATACAGGCCTGGAACAGGGCCAGATCCATGGCCCGGAAAGATATGCTCATCCGCCAGCTTGATCAGTTATATAAGGATGCCTGTCGCTGAACCCGTAAGTTTACGATAAACGCACAGGGGTTTTTACTTACCCCCTGCAGGCATTTTTGCCCAATTAGCTGAGGAAAGGAGCGGATTAGTTTATAAGCCCGTTGATTGGTTATAATTTCGTAGTCGTTGCTGTTAAAGCCATCCAATCCATGATTCTAAAACCGGACAATGCCTGAAACCAATATTCTGCATATCATTGACACGCTTGGTGTTGGTGGTGCCGAGAAGGTGATGGTAGGTTGTGTAAACGGCCTTCCGGAGCTGAAGCATCATGTGATTTACCTCGGTGGATCAGACGCCATGAAGAAATTCCTGCCTGATTCCTGCAAGGTCACTTCCCTTAATTTACGTTCCAAGTTCGACCTGATGCGCTGTGTAATGGCAGTCAGGAAATATATCCGGAAAAATAATATAGATGTGGTCCACTCACATCTTTTCATGGGCAGTTTAGTAGCAAGACTTGCCACACCGAAGAAAGTAAAACTGTACACTACTATTCACAGCCTGGCCAGCCGAAATTATTTCGCCAACAGCCGCATCGCCAGGTGGATTGAAAAACGGGTCTACCGTCCCCATCATAACATCATTGCCATTTGTCATGAAGTGTTTGATGATTATAATAAATGTATAGGCGTCAAAGGCCCTTACACGGTATTATATAATTATGTGGATGATAAATATTACCAGGCCGATTATAAGCGTGCCGCGTTTAAAGATGAATTCAGGATGGTGGCTGTTGGTAACCTGAAGAAAGCAAAAAATTATATGTACCTGCTGGAGGCATTCCGCTATATGCCCGACAGCGTTTCACTTGATATTTACGGTGCCGGTCCCCTCGAACATGAGTTGCAGGAAGTAATAACCCGGTATAGCCTGAATGTACGTTTATGCGGTGTACGGGATGATATACAGAATGTACTTCCCAAGTATGATGCATTCATCATGAGTTCCGTATTTGAAGGCCAGCCCATTTCACTATTGGAAGCCATGGCTTGCGGACTGCCAGCGATACTTTCCGATATTCCGGTGCTGCGTGAAGCCACCAACAACAAAGGCGTATTCTACGATCTTAACAATGTTAAGGATCTTGTAAATAAAGTGGAAGCCATCTTATCTCACAAAGTAGACCTGGATGAGATTGCCCGTTCAAATTTTGAAAGGGTTAAACGGGTGGCAGGCCGCGATAACTATATGTATTTGCTCAGTAAGCTTTACCTGGCCAGCGAACCATCGCGGTTCAAACAACCGCGGACTGCATTTGTCAAAACGCTGGCACCCCGTTTGCACTCTCCATCCTGATAGCAAACGAATTTGCACTACATGATCAGAAAATTACTGACAACCCTGGTAACGGGGCTTATTCCATGCTGCCTTTGGTCGCAGGTAACTGTACCGGTTTATACCGAGTTCAGCAAAGGCGATTCTGTGGAAATTGCATTCAAACTGATCACGGGTGAATTACAGAAATCAGCTGCATTTGCTTTCCAGCTGCAATCACCTTCGGCATTTTCCGGCCGCGGCATCGTATTACTGAAAACAAACCAGGCAAAGCAATACCGGATTGAATTCCCGGATAAACTGAAAACCTTTGGCCCGGAAGGCATCTATATTAAAGGCAACACCCAGTCGGTAACCATCATCGCGAACACCGGATTGGGACTCCGGGAAGCTGTTTACAAATACCTTGAACAAACCGGGTTCCGTTATTTTATGCCGGGTGATATCTGGAAAGTGGTTCCTTCCCTTCAATCGCCTTACAGGAACTATAGTGTACTGACTAAACCGGATTATGAATACCGTGAAATTGCAAACGGCCATGGTTACGGAAACTCAGAAAAACTGGCAAAGGATTTTAATAGCTGGGCAGAATACAACCAGATGGGCGGTGCATTCAGGGTCGCTACCGGTCACGCATACGAATCTATTGTACAGGATCACGCCGATCTCTTCAAAGCCCATCCTGAATATTTTGCCAAACCAGTGAAAGCCGGAACACTGCCCAATGAGTTTAAATTCAACGTGGCAAACCGCGACCTGGTGAATTTCCTCGCGCAGGATGCTGTTAAACGTTTTGAGGCCAATGTGAAATCCGGCTACAGCTCCTGCATGGTTTCCATGGAGCCCAGCGACGGTGGCGGTTACGGAGATCTGCCGGAACTCAAACCTTTCGGCGGTCCATCTGACCAGGTTTTTTACCTGACTAATTATGTAGCCCGTGAACTCCGCCGCAAATACCCGGAAGCATGGGTTGGCGGATATGCATACAACAATCACATGCTGCCTCCGCGGTTCAAACTTGAACCCAATGTATTTGTTGAAATCACCAACGGGTTCAACAGAACACAATACACCACAGTTGACCTGCTCAAAATGTGGAAAGCAAAAGCGACTAAAACGGGTATCTATGATTACCTCGGTGTGTTTGAATGGACGTATGATATGCCGGGGCAGGTTCCTGCTGCCAAACCGGCCATCATGAAAAAAGCATTGCGGGAATATTATGATAATGGTGCCAGGGTATTCCAGGGCGAATCAACCATGGGCTGGGTAAACCGGGGTCCCGGGCAATACGTGCTCTCAAAACTTTTCTGGAACCTGAATGCTAACACGGATTCCCTGCTTGAAGATTTTTACAACACCGCCTTCGGGCCTGCAGCACCCCATATCAAAAAATTATACAGCACCTGGGAAAAATATGCATTGAAAGTGCCGCTGGCCAACGACCTGGCCGACTGGATTACATTAGTAAACAATGCCACCGCTGTTACCCGTGTTCCGGCTATCCAGGCCCGTATTGATGCCATCAAAAAATACCTCATCTACCTGGTGTGGTATACTGAACTGAAACAGGCACCCACCATGGATAACCTCATGCGGATTATGCGATATGCATACCGTTCTTATGATGATGCCCAGTTTGCCACATTGCCAATCCTGGCATCCCTGCCTTTTTATTCCGGGCATCCCGGTATCGGATGGTATGACAAAGACCAGCCCTGGCGTGCAGATAAACGCCCCTATACAAACAGTGACCTGCAGGATGATTATAATAAAATACAACAGACCGTAAAGAAATCAGCCGGTGTTATTTATTATTCTGCCGATGCCCCATACGTTGCACTTCAGGATATTTATAAAATTCCGGCTAAGCCATACAGTACAACGCCACACAGTTCCTGGTATAATACAGAGTATATTTTCCAGATCGGCAAGAAACAGGCTGACAATTACTTTGAGATCAAAAGCGATTTTATCACGCCACCCCCGAATGAACGCCCGGTGAAGATTACCGTTTACCAGGCGAAGGCGGTACAGAGCGGACAGGATGAAATGCCCGTAACCGTGTTTTACCAGTCAGTGAAAAATAAGATTGAAAGACTCAGCCTCGCGTCATTGGCTCCCGGCGACTACCGCCTCAAAGTGGAAGACCAGGGGAAAATGTTTTCACTCAGTTTTTCACCAGCGGTTAATCACAGTATGATTGCCAGCATGGAGAAAGGGGTTACGCTTACCTCATTGTTGTCGCTTAACACTTTCTATTTTTATGTACCGCCAGGCGTTACTGTTTTCCAAATCGCCAAGTCAAACGGATTTATGCTCCAGTCCCCTTCGGGAAGAGTGATCAATAAAACGACTATAACAGAGGAAACTTTTGCAGTGAATGTCCAGGGTGGGGAATCAGGAATCTGGACCATCAGCAACCAGGGTGGATTCCTGGCGCTGAATGGCATTCCGCCATTCCTGGGTGATCATCCCTCCACGATGCTGGTGCCCTCGTATCTCAAAAAATAAATAAGGACTTCCCCGCCTTATATTTGCAAATAATATCAATGGTTCATTTAATTAACCCATTCAACGGCTCACCGCTGGTTAAAGACGGTGATCGTTATCTCGATCAGGCCGGTAGCAGTTTCCCCATCATCAGGGGTGTTCCGCGTTTTGTAACGGAGAGCAACTATACCGACAGCTTCGGCTTTCAGTGGAATAAGTTTCAAAAAACCCAGATCGACAAAGAGTCACCGGATCAGCTTGGCTACAGCAAAGAGCGTTTTTTCACAGTAACAGGCTGGGATAAAGAAGATCTCAGCGGAAAAGACATGCTCGAAGCAGGCAGCGGCGCCGGACGGTTTTCCCAGATCGTACTGGATTTCACCAAAGCCAATCTCTACAGCATTGACTATTCAGATGCGGTATCCGCCAATTTCAGGAATAACGGGCATCATGGTGACCGGTTTAACCTGTTCCAGGCCAGTATCTATGATATGCCTTTCCCGGATAAATCATTTGATAAAGTATTTTGTTTAGGTGTACTCCAGCATACTCCTGATTTCAAAAAATCAGTAAAAGCGCTGATTGATAAAGCCAAACCCGGTGCAGAGATTGTGGTGGATTTTTACCCGATTAAAGGCTGGTGGACCAAGATCCACGCTAAATATATTTTCAGGCCCATCACCAAACGCTGGTCGCATGAAAAACTGCTCCGCCGCATTGAGAAAAATGCAGGCTGGATGATGAAACTGTATAAGTTCAACCAGAAAATAGGTCTCGGACGTGTATTCAACCGTTTTATTCCAATCGTGGATATCACCGGCACACTTCCGCCAAACCTGAGTAAAAAAGAACTCAAAGAGTGGGTTATTCTCGACACCTTTGATATGTTCTCCCCGGAGCATGATCATCCGCAGCGGATTTCCACTGTGAAGAAATGGTTTGAAGAAGCCGGGGCAAAAGTGACTTTCGCGGACTTTATCATATTTGGAAACAATTATTCTTCGGCAATCGTAAAAGGCATTAAGCAGTAATATGTGTGGTATTGCAGGATTTGTTTCGAAGAAATTTAACCGGCAGCAGCTGCAGCTGATGACAGATGCCCTGCAACACCGCGGGCCTGATGCAGATGGCTTTTTCCATGATGAAAATACCGGAACCGGTCTCGGCCACAGGCGTCTGAGCATTATTGACCTGTCAGCCGCAGCCAACCAGCCCTTCTATTCTGCCGATGGCCGTTATGTAATGATCTATAACGGCGAAGTGTATAATTTCAGGGAACTCGAATCCAAATACGGCATCAAGCCGCGTACACATTCTGATACCGAAATCATTCTTGAAATTTTTGCCAAAGCCGGTCCTGAATCATTCTGTGACCTGAATGGCATGTTTGCCCTCGTCATTTATGATAAAGTGACTGAAAAACTTTTCATGACCCGCGACCGGGCTGGTATTAAACCTTTTTTTACTGGTATTCAGAAGGTGAGTTTGCTTTTGCCAGCGAACTGAAATCCATCATCACCCTGCCCATAAAAAGGGAAGTAAACCGTGAAGCGGTTACTAACTTTCTCTATTTGGGATATGTTCCCGGTGAGGATACCATCTATAAAGACTGCCATAAATTACCGCCCGGCCAGTATGCCGTACTGGATAATGGCCGGCTGGATATATTTTCTTACTGGTCACTCGAAGATGAAATTGACCCGGCTGTATTCAGCGATGAAAAAGAAGCAAAGAAAAAACTGAAGAGCCTTCTTTTCAGCAGCGTTGAATACTGCATGATCAGCGATGTGCCGCTGGGTGTATTCCTGAGCGGGGGCGTGGACTCCAGTACAGTGGCAGCTATTGCACGAAATGTAACGGGTACTCCGGTGCAGACTTTCTCCATCGGATTCAACGAAGAAAAATACAATGAAACCGCTTTTGCCTCACAAGTGGCAAAACATATCGGTTCCAATCATCATGAATTTACGGTTACCGAACAGGATGCCCTCCAGCTGGTTGACAGCCTGACCAGTATTTATGATGAGCCCTATGCGGATACTTCAGCAATACCAACACTGATGGTATCCCAGCTGGCCCGCAAGCATGTTACCGTTGCACTGTCTGGCGACGGCGGTGATGAGCTTTTCATGGGCTACGGTTTTTATTACTGGGCAAAAAAACTGGATAATCCTTTCCTCAAAGCATTCCGCAGGCCTATCGCAAAAGGATTGTTTATGCTGGGCAACAGCAGGATGAAGCGAGGCAGCAAACTATTTGATTATCCCGGAACAGAAAGAAAGAAGAGCCATATATTTTCACAGGAGCAATACCTGTTCACTGAAAAAGAAATCAGTGAAATGCTGGTGGAACCTGCGGGTATTACCCTGGATGAAACCCTGGAAAACCCGAAGCGGGAACTCAGCATCATGGAAGCGCAGAGTTTTTTCGACATCAAAAATTACCTGC
Organism: Chitinophagaceae bacterium; assembly: GCA_016720825.1. Classification (GTDB taxonomy): domain Bacteria; phylum Bacteroidota; class Bacteroidia; order Chitinophagales; family Chitinophagaceae; genus JJ008. The sequence continues at coordinate 228,374 of JADKJV010000003.1, forward strand.
CGGAAGAACTGCTGGTGAAAACGGACCGGGCTTCGATGCACCATTCGCTGGAAGTACGGGTGCCTTTCCTCGATCACAGGCTGATTGAATTTGCCATCAATCTGGATGAATCACTGAAAGTAAGAGGGAAAGTGACCAAATACCTGCTCCGGGAAGTGTTATATGATTTAGTGCCAAAGAAAATACTGGACAGGCCTAAATGGGGATTTGCTGTTCCCATGAACCTGTGGATGAAAAATGAACTGAATTACCTGCTCGATAAATTTTTATCAGAACAAATTATCAGGGAGGTTAACCTGGTGCGATATGAATATGTGAAGGAGCTCCTCCGTTTGTTTAAAGCAGGGAATGATTACCTGTACAACAGAATCTGGGCCCTGGTGTTACTGCATAAATGGTATAAAGAGAAAATGCCTTGAAGAAAATCCTGTACATTTCTTATGATGGAATGACTGACCCGCTGGGACAGTCGCAGATTATTCCTTACCTGCAGGGCTTAAGCCGGTTCGGGTATAAGTTTACTATACTCAGTTTTGAAAAACCGGCCCGGTTTGCCAAACTGGAAAAACAGATTCACGGCCTTCTCGATCCGTACGGCATTGAATGGGTACATTATCCATTCAGTACCCGTCCCCCGGTACTTTCCAAGATGTATGATATGATCAGGCTGAAGAAAGCCGCAATCAGGCTGCAAAAAGAAAAGCAGTTTGATATGACCCATTGCCGGGGTTATATCGGTGCCAGTATCGGGCTTGCACTGAAAAAGAAAAGTGGCGTGAAATTCTTTTTTGACATGCGCGGCTTCTGGGCCGATGAAAAAAAAGATGCAGGGGCATGGAATGTGAAGAACCCGCTTTTCCGCCAGGTATATAAACATTACAAAAAACAGGAAAAGCAATACCAGCTGCAGGCTGATTTTATCATTTCCCTCACCGATGCCGGGAAAAAAGAAATGGAAAAATGGCCGGGCTATGATCCTTCAGTTCCGGTGGATGTGATTCCCTGCTGTGCAGATATGAGTCATTTCACACTTACTTCCCCGGAAAAAAAGAAAAACAGCCGCGAATTACTGGGTTTGCCGCAGGACAAACTGGTGATCAGTTATCTCGGCTCGGTTGGTTCCTGGTACATGCTGGATGAAATGCTGCAGTTGTTCCGCATGATCCGTGACCGGAATCCCGGCGCCGTTTTCCTCTTTATTACCCCTTCTGAACCGGATTATATATTTTTAAGGGCAGAAGCCGCTGGTTTGAACAGGAATGAACTGGTGATCCGCGAAGCAGGAAGACAGGAAGTGCCGGTATTTGTTGCAGCATCTGATGTCAATATTTCATTTATCAAACCTGTGTATTCCAAATTGTCGAGTTCACCCACTAAACTGGGTGAAGTACTTGCCATGGGAATTCCGGTTATTTCCAATAGCGGAGTAGGAGATGTGGAAGAGATTGTAAAAAAAACCGGCGGGGGCATAGCGATCCGTGATTTTTCAACTGCGAGCCTGCAGGCAGCAGCAGAAAGTATTCCTGCACTGCTGCAATTATCGCCGGCAGCCATCCGGGAAGCGGCTACCGGTATTTACGACCTTGGCCGGGGTGTTGAGAAATACCACCAGGCTTACCTGAAAGTGTTGGGAGAATGAATCATTTGAGCGAAAGCTGACTGACATAAACATAAAAAAATGATCAACGTAGTATCATTCAACGGTGGCCGTGGTGCCAGAAACCTCTTTACCAGTTTCCTGGAAATTGAAGGTGTTCATATCACATCAATCGTAAACGCATACGATGATGGCAAATCAACAGGCAATGTGCGGAATTTCTTCCGCATGCTTGGTCCCAGCGATATCCGCAAAGTACAGGAAGTGATGGTGCCAACATCCCTGACCGATTATAAGCAGGTGATGCACCTCTATAATTACCGCTATCCCTATTCGGATCATGACCGCATCTTAAGTGAACTGACGGCTTTCGCCAATGGCAGCACCAATGATCTGACCGGTGTGGTGGTGAGCGACCATGTAATACTGGAAGCACTGCGCACCCTGGTACAGCACCTGGTGAAAGGCATTCAACTGATTGAAAAAGCAGAAGGCAAGCAGCTCAGTTTTGAAGACTGCAGCATCATGAACCTGATTTATGCAGGCGCTTACCTGTTCTGTGCCGGTGACTTTGAAGATGCGACGATCTTTATAGACAAGCTGTTTAAACTGCGTGGCACCGTGCTGCCCACTAATAATGAAGACAAGAAACTGGTAGCTATCCGTGAAGATGGTACCATCCTGTATTCTGAAGCGGAAATCGTAGAGCTGCGTTCCAATTCACGCATTAAAAAGATTTACCTGCTCGACCAGTATCCTGACCGCAAAGTGGTTGCCAAAATGAGCATTCCGGAAGTGGAACAGTATTTTGAAATCATGAACCGCCAGGTAACAATTACCAGCAAAGTGGAAAGAAGTATCAGGGATGCGGATATTATTATTTATTCGCCGGGTACACAGCATTCATCATTATATCCCAGCTATATTTCGAAAGGCCTCACCGAATCTATCGTTTCCAATAAAAAAGCCTTTAAAGTGTTTGTGACAAACATCGGTGAGGATTATGAAACACCGAGTTATACATCAGAAGATTTCATCAATGGCGCCCTGCGTTATCTTCGCATGGGTACCCGCCATACGGTGGCTCCCAATGACCTGATCAGTGTGGCATTGGTGAATAACAGTTTTTCCAATAAAGAACTGGAAAAATATGTGAAATTCACACAGGCTGAACTTGACAAAATCGGTTGCGGAATCCTGGTGGATGCCTTTGAAGACCCGAAGAACCCGGGTAAACACGACGGCAAACACCTGGCTACCTATATCATGGAAAAATATTACCAGCAGTTTAAACAATCCTGATTAGTAAAACATCAATCAACGTATGATACCTGACAAAAAATATATTTTCGAACACAATGAATATTGTGAGATGTGCGGCGACAAAACCGAGAACCATAAAATCCTCGGTCAAAGGCTTAACCAGTCGCAGGGATTCCGGCCTAAAAAGAAAACAGGCATTACTGTTTCTGTAAAAAAATGCAGGAACTGTGGTCTGTTATACAGCTACCCGATGCCAATCCCGTTCAGCATCCAGGACCACTATGGTATTGATCCGGAAGAATACAGCTGGAAAGAAGATTATTATGTAGACGATCCCGATTATTATTCCACGCAGATTAATACAGTAAAAAAATTACTGCCTGAAAAATCAACCGGCATGAAAGCACTGGATGTGGGTGCCGGCCTTGGTAAAGCCCTTAAAGCTATGCAGCGCGCCGGTTTTGATGTGTTTGGTATTGAGCCTTCTCCCAATTTCCGCACACGTGCCATTGAATGGCTGAAAATCCCGGAAGACCAGATCAGGCTTGCTACAGCTGAAGAAGCTGTTTTCCCTGATAATCATTTTGACTTCATTACTTACGGAGCTGTATATGAACACCTGTATCACCCGGCTGCTGTGCTGGAACGTTCTGTGAAATGGCTGAAGCCCGGTGGTATTATACATATTGAAGTGCCCAATGCGGAAAACCTGGTGGGTAAACTGATCAACCGGTATTACCGTCTGCGTGGTACGAATTATGTAACGAGTTTATCACCCATGCATGCGCCCTTCCATTTGTACGAATACACGGTGAAATCTTTTGAGGAAGTCTGCAAAAAACTGAACCTCGAACTGGTAGAGAAAAAATTTGATGTGTGCAGTATTTTCCATTTCCCGGGGATTATGAAACCCTTTATGCGGAAATATATGGAATGGACCAATACAGGCATGCAGCTGACCGTATACCTGCGTAAACCCCTCAACTGAGTCCGGAAAATAATTTGGTGCCAAATCCATGAGTACACCGGTTACGGAAAATTTGTTTGCAGGCAGGGAAGCTATCATCTTTGATTTTGATGGAACCATTGCTGATACATTTACCCTGCATGAAACCGCTTTCCAGCAGGCGCTGAAAGACTATCCGCTGGAATTCAGTTACAGCGACTATACCGGTATGTCAACCGGCCGCGCAATCCGGATGATATTCGAAGCAAATGACCAGCATCCGGGCGAGGAAGATCTGACTATCCTGGTAGCCCGGAAAAGACAACTCGCAAACCAGTTATACCAGTCATACATCCGTTTCATGCCCGGCGCCAGGGAATTTATTGTTGCGGCGCATGACAGGGGTTTGAAATTATTTATTGGCAGTTCGGGTTCAGCCATGAACATCGGTACCGGTGTGGAAGCCCTGGGCATCGGGCATTATTTTTCCGGTGTAATCACGGCTGATGATGTTACCCGAGCCAAACCCGACCCCGAAATATTCCAGGTGATCCTGCAACGCTATTCCATAGATCCTTCCACCGCACTGGTGATTGAAGATGCGCCTTCCGGTATCCGTGCCGCGGCGGCAGCAGGTATTGATGTGATTTGTGTGGATCCTTTTACAGACCTCGACAATGGCTATCCCGTAATGGTATGCAAAGCGGGTTTTGGTGAATTAATAAATTTGATCGGTCATGCCCGATAATCAGTATCCTAAAGTCCTTGCAATTGTAGTTACGTATAACCGGCTGGAACTTTTACAGCGTTGTGTAAAATACCTGCAGGAGCAAACCGTAAAGCCGCATATACTCATTATTAATAACAGTTCACCCGACGGAACGGAAAACTGGCTGAAAGAAAACCAGATTGATCATATTACCCAGCCTAACACCGGTTCTGCCGGCGGGTGGCAAAGAGGTATGAGTGAGGGATGGTCGCGCCAGTTTGATTATGTATGGATGATGGACGATGACGGATACCCTGACCCCCGCGCCCTGGAAACATTGCTGGGCCATACCGGTGATGATGTGGTTTGTGTTTCATCACTCGTTGTTAAGGAAAATGCACCGGATGAACTGGTGTTTGGCCTCCCCAAAATCAATAAAAGAGGCGGCTCCGTTATTTTTTCTTTCAAAAGAAAGTATAACAAGCTTTCCGAATTCCCGGCCGGAACTATAAAATATCCGCACCTGCATCCGTTCAACGGGACTTTAATCAGCCTGAAGCTGGCTCAGAAAGTGGGAGAGGTAGACACTTCATTTTTTATGTACGGCGATGAAATGGATTATTTCTACCGGATGAAAAAAATGGCCAAAGTATTTACCATTTTACCGGCGCTGCACTTCCATCCCGATGTTAGCCAGCGGAGCATCGAAAAGAAAAAAGTATATTATTTTATCAGGAATACTATTATCCTCAATCATGCACACCTGGATAAAGCCTTTTTGAGGGATATCCTGACCGTGCTGGTGGCCATGTACCGGATTATGCGCCGGAATGGATTCCTGCAGTTCCTGAGTTATTTTTTCGGGCGGAATGCAAAATATTTTTACCCGGCCATAACTGACGGTTATAAAAAGAAAAAAGGAAAGCGGTTTGAATAACAACAATTCAATCAGGGTGGTGGTGCCTGCTGCAGGGCGCAGCTCCCGCAGCGGACTGGATTATCCGAAAACGCTGTATCGTTTAAACGGGGTTCCGATCCTCATTAAATTACTGCGGAAATTCCAGCAGTATGATGCGACTCCGATCCTGATTATCAATCCGGCTCACCAGCCCCTGTTCGATGAAGTACTCGCTGAATTCAGTATGAAAGCTGAATATGCTTACCAGCGTGAATCACTCGGTATGGGTCATGCCATTCTCCAGGCCGGCAATCATGTAAAAGACAATGAGCATATCCTGCTCGTTTGGTCAGATATACCTTTCCTGCATGCCAATACCATTGACACGATGGTGCAAAAGCATCTTGAAGGCGGATTCGATTTTTCTTTTGTATCTGCTTTTTGCGATTCCTGTTATACCGTGGTAAAAAGAGAAAACGGGAAAGTGACCGCCCTGCTGGAAACCCGTGCGTTGGGTTTGCCTCCCGGAAAAGGCGGTGAGCGCGATATCGGTTTATTTATCTTCCGGAAAAAGCCGCTCTTTACTGTGCTTGAAACAAAGGCTGAATCAACCCTGGTAAATGGCAAGCCAGAATACGGTTTTTTATACGCCGTAGAAAAGCTTGCATCAGCTGGTTATCTTGTGGAAGCATTTCCGGTTGCCCTGGAACAGGATGTAATGAGTTTTAATACGCCCGAAGAATTAAAAGCAATTGAGAACAGCCCCTGGGCCGTGGAGTAAAACGGGTTGACACCACTTCGGGATTTATCATACACCGCCATCATGAAACCAATTCTGCAAAAAAACGATTTTAAACTGCTCGACACCATCCGGGGCATCGCTGCCCTGTATGTGGTGATTGCCCATTGCCGCGGCACATTGTGGCTGGGCGGCAGTGAATTCCTCAAGCTATTCCCGCGTGAAAGCTGGAACGCCTGGGATGCCGTGATGTTTGGTACCAGCATGCTTACGAGACTGGCTGTTGAATTTGTCATCGTGTTTTTTGTACTCTCGGGTTTTTCCATTGCGCACAGTTTGAGTTCTAACCAGTCGCCCTGGCAGTTTTATAAAAGAAGGCTGATCCGGATTTATCCGTCTTACCTTACTGCGTTAGTCTGGGCCGGTATTATTTTCCTGGTAACAAAAGGGATCTTCCCCCAATGGTATGACGGCACGTATACCCAGTTTGCTTTCCTGCGGACGATGGAGATGAATGAGTATTTTGAGCCTAAGGTCGTGGCGGGTAACCTGTTTTATATGCCCATTCACGGATTCATCGGGCCTTTCTGGTCGCTGACTTATGAAGTGATGTTTTACCTGATGGCTCCTTTCCTGCTGCGGCAAAGAAATGTGTATGTACTGACTTCGCTGGCTCTTTTCCTTTTCAATCTTTTCCTGCCCAACGTAGTAGCCTCTTTAGGACTGCCGCTTTATATATACGAGTTCCTGTTCATCTATAATATTTACTTCGCAGTGGGTGTATATTTTTATACCCACTTCAGCATGGTCTCCAACTGGTTTGTGAATTATACCAAAGTGGAGTTTATAGCCATCATGGCCGGATTGCTCCTGTTTATTTACGGGGCAAACATTTACCTGAAAATTGAGAACGTTTTCACGTTTATTGAATCCGCAATGTTGTCGGTGGTGCTGATCGTTTTCTTCCTGAAGTACAAGATCCGCATCCCCCTGATTTCCAACGTGGGTAAGTACAGTTATACTTTATATATCACACACTTTGCTTCTATCTATCTTTACCTCGCCTTTTACTGGCTGATTGCGGGAAAAGATATGCCGCAAATCACCAATTTTGCCGTTTGGGTGGGAGGTGTATTTTTCTGCCTGCTGATGGGGTGGATCCAGTACTTACTCATTGAAAAGAACACCCAAAGCTGGCTGGCCAGATTGAGGAAATAACAGATTTTACCAGGGTATTTTAAAGAACTAAACGCAAGAACTTGCATTTACTGACAGCGCTTTTAACGTCGAACGATTTCATCTACGGCCCATTATTTTTTATGGCGCTGTTCATGGTGTATTCTGTCGTGGCCAGTAAGTATAAAGACGATGCAACAAAAAGGCTTTTCATGAAGGCCTTTTATTTCAAGATGCTGATCTCACTGATCAGTTCACTGATTATCATTTTTTACTACCGCGGTGGTGACTCAGCCATGTACTATGACAGTGCTGTTGACCTTAAGAATGCCGTTACAGATGATTCGGGAAACTTCTGGACGATCATGGGTACAAAATCTCTCAACTCCGACAGCCCGATCGCCAGTTATTTCCTGAACGACAACTCTATATTCCCCACCTGGGAATCGGCACACTCACCCAGTAACTTCATGGTGCCCCGTCTTGGACTGCCCTTTGGCCTGCTGACAGACATGAGTTACCTGTGTATGTCGATGGCCTTTTCATTCTTTGCCTTTGGAGGCTCTATCCGCCTTTATAAATTCTTTATCCATTATTTCCCCGATTACCAGAAGGAAGTAGCACTGGCTACCCTGTTCCTGCCCAGTATGGTTTTCTGGAGCTCCAGTTTCCTGAAAGACCCGATTTGTTTTGGCAGCGTGGGATACCTGATATATGGCCTCTTTTCGATTTTTATACGACGAAAGAAAATCCTGACATCACTGATCTGGATTACCATTTCAGTGTTGCTGCTCTTCTATGTAAAAGTGTATATCCTGCTGGCTTTGTTACCAGCAGTGATGCTATGGCTGTTTTCGGAAGTCAACAAAGCAGTCGAAAATAAAACACTGCGAAGGATCCTGGCCATTATGACTTTTTCTGTCGGCGCAGGCATTGCTTATTTGCTGATTAATTATGTGGGATCTGACGACAGTGTGAAAATGTACAGGCTGGATACTTTCCTGGAAACCAGCCAGTATAACCGCGATCTTTATAAAGGATTCAGCACAAGGGAGCAAGGTGCCTATTTTACATACGAAACATCGAACCCGGTACTGCTCGTACTATATGGCATGGTGGCCACATTATTCCGGCCATTCCCCTGGGAAATCAGTTCGCCGATTGGATTTTTATCGGTGGTAGAGTCCATGATGTTCCTATATTTCACCGTGATGCTTTTTTATAAGAAAGGCCTGGTGGGATTTTTTAAAGGCGCTTTCAGCCACCCGGTGTTTATTATGTGCCTGATATTTTCACTGATATTTGCCGCTGCAGTGGGCAGTTCCGCCACCAATTTCGGATCTATCTCAAGGTATAAAATTCCCTGTTTGCCATTCTACCTGCTGATGATACTGATTATGTACAAGCAGGCAGGATTGAAATACCCGGCCTGGTTTGCCAAAGCAATCGGATACAGGCCAGAACAAAAACCCAGATACAGAAAACCAATTCATTAATATGTGTGGTATTGCAGGTTCCATCAATTTTGAACTGAATAAAGATCAGGCCGACCGTGATTTGCATCACCGCGGTCCTGATGAACAAACCCTGTTCAGGGAAAAAAATCTCTGTCTGCACCATAGCCGGTTGTCTATCCAGGATATCGGCGGCGGAAAACAGCCCATGCATTACGGGCCATACACAATTATTTTCAACGGTGAGATTTACAATCACCAGGAACTGCGGGAAAAATACAAGCTGTCATGTGTTACCCATTCAGATACGGAAACCCTGCTTCACCTTTACCAGTTAAAAGGTGCAGGAATGCTGAACGATCTCGATGGCATGTTTGCACTGGTTATTTATGACCGTACCAAAAACGAGTTATTCCTTGCCAGGGATCGTGCAGGCAAAAAACCACTGTATTATTTCAGCCATTCAAACCAACTGGTGTTTGCCAGTGAACTGAATGCACTCCGCAACCAGCTTCCGCTGAACCTGAATGAGCAAAACCTCCGTCAGTTTATCCTGATGGGTTATTTCTATAAAACGAATACACCCTACGAGCATGTGTATGAACTGCAAGCCGGTCACTGGGCTGCCGTTTCCCTCGATAACCCGGTAGTAAACCCGGTCAGCTGGTGGAATATCCATGATTTCTATACACAAAAATCAACGGATGATTTCCAGACCGCTTTGGAGAAAACAGACCATTACCTCCACATGGCCGTAAAAAGGAGACTCGAATCTTCTGATCTTGAAGTAGGTTCTTTTTTAAGCGGTGGCATTGACAGCGGCCTGATAACCAGTATCGCAAAAGGATACAGCCCGTCTTTAAAAACATTTACTGTTGCCTTTGAAGGCAAATACAATGAAGCGCCGCTGGCCAAACTGGTTGCTGATAAATACAACACCAATCATTGTGAAATAAAAATTTCATACGATCACCTGGTGTCTGATGTGGAAACTATTTTGTCCAATTACGGAGAGCCTTTCTTTGATAACTCCGCGATTCCCAGCTATTACGTGAGTAAAGCAGCCAAGGAATACCTTACCGTCATCCTCAATGGCGACGGCGGGGATGAGATTTTCAGCGGTTACAGGCGGTATGTTCCCTTCTCAAAATTTGATTTCTTCAAATCTGGTGCCATCACCCGGGGTACTGCAGGGCTCCTGCATGCGATCATGCCCCAGACGCATAATAAACAGAATAAGTATAATTATTTTTACCGCCTGGCTGACCTGGCGCGGAAAAACAATGTACATGTATATTTGTCGGCCACGATGGATAGCTTTGAGGGTTTTGAAAAATACCTGTCCTTCAGCAGTGATTTCCTGAAAGACATCCAGGTGGATTTTGATGTGATCAATAAATCGGGACTGACTGGTTTGCAGAAAATCATGAATCTTGACTTTGATAACATCCTGGCTGGTAACCTGCTTGTGAAAATGGATATAGCCACGATGGCCCATTCCCTGGAAGGTCGAAGCCCGTTGTTAAGCAAGGAACTGCTGGAGTATACGCCCGGATTACCTGATGCGTATAAAATCAAAGGCGGTCAGACAAAATATTTACTCCGCACCCTGGCGAAGAAATACCTGCCCGAACAACTGATAAACCAGCCCAAGCGGGGTTTTGAAAGTCCGTTGAAACAATGGGTGGATAATGAACTGAAACCAATCATCCATGATTATATCCTGTCGCCAGGTGCCTACTGTAAGAATTATGTGAAAGAAGGGTTCATTGAAAAACTGGTGAACCGGCAGATCAGGGTAGGGGATGAGAAAAGAGCGAAAATGATCTGGACCCTGTTTGCTTTTGAAGTGTGGTACAGAAAATGTTATAAGAAATAGTCAATCATAAATATTTATTTGCAATGAGTAACGGATCGGGGCCTGTGAAGTCCATTTTTACTATATCTCTTGATTTTGAATTGCACTGGGGCGTGAGCGACAGGCATACGGTGGAAACGTACGGGCTGAATCTCCGGAATACCCGCAGGGCTATTGACGGTATGCTGGAATTATACAAAAAATACAATGTGCATGTTACCTGGGCAACGGTAGGTATGCTTTTCTGCAGGAAAAAAGAAGAACTGTTCAGCTATGTAACGGAGGAGATGAGGCCGCATTACACGGTTAAATCATTTTCGAATTATACGGTAGCTGAAGGTGCCGGTGCGGATGAAACAGCTGATCCTTTCCATTTTGCACCATCAGTTTTAGAAAAGATCCGGCAGGTACCAGGACAAGAAATCGGTACACATACATTTTCGCATTATTATACGCTGGAAGACGGGCAGAATCCGGAACAATTCCGGGCCGACCTGCAGGCGGCTATCCGCATTGCGGGTGAGTATGGTATCAAACTGCACAGCATTGTATTCCCCAGGATGCAGTATGATGAACGTTATATCCAGATTTTAAAAGAAGTAGGTATCAGTTATTACCGCGGCAGCCAGCCTGTGCTTGAATATGCACCGGTATCGAGGTTGCTGGAAACCCGCAAGCGGAGAATGACGCGTTTCCTCGATTCTTATATCAATTATAAAGGAAGGCATCTGTATCCTGTGAAGGATTTAATGAACCAGCAGTTGCCGGTGAATGTGCCGCAAAGCCTTTTCCTGCGTCCATTCTCAAACAAACTGAGTTTCCTCGAGTTCATGAAACTGCGAAGGATAAAAAAACAAATGACCAAAGCCGCCCAAACAGGTTCGCTCTATCACCTGTGGTGGCATCCGCATAATTTCGGGAACAACGTGGAAAAGAATATGAAATTCCTCGAAGAAATCCTGAAGCATTACCAATACCTCTCCGGCAAATACGGTATGGTCAGTCTCAATATGGAAGAAGCCGGAAAATTATTTGAAAGTAAACCCGCTTATGCCGCGCATTCTGTTGCTGGGGTCCCGGTTTGATCCTGCAAAGGATATGGTGTACAACGCCATTAATCCCTTGTTTGAGATTCACACCGTTATTCTGGAAGCACCTGTTTCCAAAAGCAGCATGATTAAGCGCCGGATCAAAAAACTGGGTATTGTAAAAGTATTCGGGCAATTGTGTTTCCAGGTAATGATTGTGAAATGCCTCAGCCTGTTCAGCCGGAAATACAAAAAGCAGCTGATGTCTTCACTGCAACTCGACACCACACCCTTGCCGGAACAAAAAGCCCGGTTAGTGGAAACGGTAAATGATGATGAATGTATCCGCATCATCCTTGAAGTCAAACCTGATCTCGTGCTGGTAAAAGGCACCCGTATCATATCCGCCAAAGTGCTGGAAGCAGCCGGTGTTCCCTTCGTCAATATGCATGTTGGCATCACCCCGCAATACCGGGGCGTGCATGGTGCTTACTGGGCACTGGCCAATAAAGATGCGGCGCATGCCGGTACCACAATCCATTATGTAGATAAAGGCATTGACACCGGAAGTGTTATTGCCCAGCAAATCATTGACATCAGCCCGAAAGATAATTTTGTTACCTACCCGCTTAAGCAGATCGCTGCAGGGATTGATTTACTCCGGCTTTCTTTACCGAAACTGCTGCAGGGGGAAAAGCTTTCCCAACCATCATTGAGTGACGGCCCTTCCCGCTTATGGTCACACCCAACGATCTGGTATTATTTAAAAAAACGGATTTCCAGCCACGTAAAATAAAATGCCAAAACTGATTCGCGTTACAACGGTTCCCATTGCCCTCAAGTATTTACTCGCAGGGCAAATGAAGTATATGAAAGAACATGGCTTTGATGTAATTATGGTCAGTGCCGATGATAAAGAAAGGGAAGATGTAATCCGTAACGAAGGCTGCCCGCACGTGGTGATCCCGATGACGCGGAAGATCACCCCGTTCGCCGATCTCAAATCACTTTGGAAAATGTACCGGTTCTTTAAAAAAGAGAAACCGGATATTGTCCATTCGCATACACCCAAAGCCGGTCTCATTGCCATGCTGGCCGCGAAAATGGCCGGCGTTAAAACAAGGGTGCATACCATTGCCGGTTTACGGTTCATGACGGCAGGTGGTATGACCAGGCGCATCCTCGTTTGGATGGAGAAACTCACGGCCGGTGCTGCCACCCATGTATGGCCCAACAGCCGTTCCCTGATGGAATATATCCAGCAGCACAAACTGGTGAAGCAACGTAAACTGGAAGTGATCGGAGAGGGTTCCAGTAATGGCATCAACCTCGGACGTTTCTCAGTTTCTTCCATTGATCCGGCAAAGCTGGAGGAAGCGAAAAAACTGATTCAGTATGATCCTTCACTCACTTACCTCGTTTCAGTTGGCCGGATCGTGCAGGATAAAGGCATTGATGAATTGTTGTCAGCATTCACGCGGCTCTATGAACAAAATAATTCACTGCGGCTGATTTTGGTCGGCAGTTTTGAAGATGAACTGGATCCTGTTTCAGACCAGGCCAGGCAGATATTAAAAACCCATCCCGCCCTGATCCAGACCGGCTGGCGCGATGATGTGGAATATTTCATGCACCTCTCCCATATTTTGGTGCATGCTTCTTACCGGGAAGGATTTCCCAATGTTTTACTGCAGGCCGGCGCCATGGGCTGCCCGGTATGCTGTTCCCGGATTGAAGGCAATGTGGATGTAGTGGAACATGAAAAAACCGGCCTGATTTTCAACGTCAAAGACGCAGACTCCCTCTATATCACGCTCCAGCGTGCCCTGGCCGACCGGCCATATATGCAAACAATGTCCGTTCAGCTCCGCAAACGGATTGAATCCTGCTTCGACCAGAAAGTGGTTCATGCAAGCCTGCTCGCTAAGTATCAGGCTATAACCGCAGCTTGACTGAGCCCCGCCGAAGTCCGACTGAGCCCCGCCGAAGTCTGACTGAGCCCCTGTTATCGGAAAATTACTTACCCGTCCTGGGTACTAGTACTTAATTTGCTAATATTCAGCCCCCGTTTTTTTGGAATCGGAAATTGGCGTACTACTTTAGTATCACCAATATCCAGTCAATGAAAACCACATTGAAAAAACCTGTGGCCATAATAGGCTACTCGGGTCATGCCTACGTTATAACCGATATCCTGCTAAATGCGGGACGGTTAGTAACAGCATACTGCGACTCCGAAGAAAAGCAAAGCAATCCCTATCATTTACAGTACCTGGGCAGGGAATCAGAAGTTCCCGGAAAACTGAAAAAGTTTGACATTTTCGTATGTGTCGGGCATAACGGTATCCGTGAAAAAATCCACACCCAGCTGAATGAACAGCGGATCAGCCCGATTAATGCAATCCACCCCTCAGCCGTTATTTCCTCTTCTGTACAGATGGGAGAAGGCGTGATGGTGGCTGCCAATGCAACCATCAACCCCCTCGCCCGTATCGGTAAAGGTGTTATCTGCAATACACATTGCAGCATAGATCACGAATGTGTGATTGATGATTTCGCCCATATCGGACCCGGTGCGGTTCTTTGCGGAAACGTAAAAGTGGGACATGGCACATTTGTAGGCGCCAATGCCGTTATCCGCCAGGGCATTACCATCGGTAAAAACGTGATGATCGGAGCAGGAACAGTCGTGGTAAAAGATATTCCCGATAACACAACCGTGATCGGAAATCCCCAGAAAGTACTTACCAAAAAACAACAACCTTCAAGGCTTATTGCAGCCTGATGGCTTAAGCAACATAACAGTAAAAAGCATGTGCCCGGCGCATGCTTTTTTTATTCAAAATTTGTACGAACAAGTGTTAATATTTTTTGTTGTGGGGAGTGAAATGCGATAACTTTGCACCCGTTTTGAACGGGTAAATGCTGCAAAACACCGCAGAGGTTCCTATTCAAAAAATATTCAATATAAAATTTTTATGAAAGAGTTTTCAAGCAACGACAAGATCATTAAAGACCACTACAAAACACAAGCAGAGAAACATAAGGACGGAGCACTCTCCACCATGGAAGATCCGATCACGCGTAAGAAAGAGGTGAACCTGATTACCCATTTTTTTAATTTACCTGCAGTTAAGAAGAACACACAAAAAGTGCTGGAAATTGGATGTGGTAATGCATACACGCTGAATATCCTGCAGCCTGCTTTCCCGAACATCCATTTTACCGGACTTGATTTCAGCGAGGACTTGTTAGAGATTGCCCGCACCCGGAATCTGCCTAATGTCAGTTTTGAACAGGGAGATGTCAGGGAACTGAAATATGCTGATGAATCATTTGATGCCATCTACACAGAGCGCTGTATTATCAACCTGCTTACATGGGAAGAACAGCAGCAGGGCCTGCTGGAAATGAAAAGGGTGCTGAAAAAACGAGGCTACCTGCTTTTCATTGAATCTTTCACGGAAGGATATGATACGCTGAATATCGCGCGTAATGAGCTGGGTCTCGACAGTATCCCGATGCCCCATCACAACAACTACTTCGACAAAGCCATATTTGAACCCTGGATCAGTGAAGGTTTTGAAATCGTTGATCCCGAGGATCTGGGTGCAGGCCCTTATGATGTGGCCCGCAATTTCATGAGCACCCACTACTTTACAGCCCGTGTACTCCATCCGCTGATTACCAAAGGTGATCCGCATATGAAAAATACAGAGCTCGTGAAGTTCTTCTCATTTATGCCTCCTTCCGGTAATTATTCCCCGATCGAAGCATACGTTCTCAGGAAAAAATAATTGATTTACCACCATCATCCTATTAACATGAAAAAAGTTCTCGTTACCGGCGGCGCAGGCTATATTGGCTCAGTCCTCGTTCGTATTCTGCTTAACAAAGGTTATACTGTAAGGGTATTAGATTCCCTGAAATTCGGCGGCGATGCCCTCTATGATGTGGCCCAGCACCCGGCTTTTGAATTCATGAAAGGGGATGTGCGCGTGGAAGCGGATGTTGAAAAAGCACTGGAAGGCATGGATGCCGTGGCGCATTTAGCTGCCATCGTTGGCGACCCGGCCTGTTCTAAATTCAGTGAAGAAGCCAATGAGGTAAACTGGACCGGTTCCGTCAATCTTTTTGAAAAAGCGGAGAAAGCCGGTGTGAAGAAATTCGTCTTCGCCAGCACCTGCAGCAATTATGGCAAGATGGAAGATCCCAATTCATTTGTGACTGAGGAATCAGAACTCCGTCCCGTTTCATTGTATGCTGAACTGAAAGTGAAATTTGAGAATTACCTGCTGAAAGAAAGGAAAGATGCCCGCATCTGTGCCACCGCACTGCGGTTCTCTACTGTATATGGTTTCTCTCCCCGTATCCGGTTCGACCTGACGGTGAATGAATTCACCCGGAATGTTTGCATGACCGGTGTACAGGAAATCTGGGGCCCCCAGTTCAACAGGCCTTATTGCCATGTGGATGACCTGGCCCGTGCTGTTGTGCTGGTGATTGAATCGGATGATGCCAAAGTACGCGCCAATGTATTCAATGTGGGTATTACCACAGAGAACTACAGCAAACGCATGCTGATGGAAGAAATCCAGAAACAAATCCCGGATGCCAAAGCGATTTATGTGGAGAAAACAGAAGACCCCCGCGATTACCGCGTTAACTGCGATAAGATTAAAAATGAACTCGGTTTTACGATCACCAAAACAGTTCCCGACGGTATCCGTGAAGTGATTAAACTGATGCGCAGCGGTATCATCACTGATCCCCATGCCGCCAAATTCCGGAATATATAAGCGCCTGTTTGGGCAATCCGTATCTTGATTATATTGCAGTGACTTACTAACGAAAAACCTTATTATGTTACTATTATCAGGTCCGAATATTGCAGGCAACGAATGGAAATATGTGAAAGACTGCCTCGATACCGGATGGGTTTCCTCCGTCGGTTCCTATGTAACACAGTTTGAAAACATGCTCGCTGAATTCAGCGGCTGTAAATACGGAGTGGCTACCAGCAATGGCACAACCGCCCTCCACGTTTCCCTGATGCTTGCCGGTGTGAAGCAGGATGATTATGTAATTGTTCCCAACGTCACTTTTATTGCGAGCATTAACTCCATTAAATATACCGGTGCAGATCCTATACTGATTGATGTGCATCCCGGTACCTGGCAGATGGACCTTGACCTGCTGGAAGAATTCCTGGAAAATGAAACGGATGAAAAAGACGGCCAGCTGTTTTACGTGAAAGACGGCAGGACGATCCGCTGCATCATGCCCGTGCACGTGCTGGGCAATACCATTGATCTCACCCGGTTTATGGAACTGGCAAACCGTTACCATCTGCCCGTTGTGGAAGATGCCACGGAATCACTGGGTACTTATTATAAAGGCCAGCACACCGGCAGTTTCGGTTTGATGGGCTGTTTCAGTTTCAACGGGAATAAAATTATCACCACCGGCGGTGGTGGTGTGATTGTTACCAATAATGAAGAGCTGGCCCGCAAAGCCAAGCACCTGACCACACAGGCCAAGAGTGATCCTTTTGAATATATCCATGATGAGGTTGGTTATAATTACCGCCTGGTGAATGTACTGGCAGCGATGGGTGTGGCACAGATGGAATTACTGCCCTCCTTTGTAAAGCGCAAAAAAGAGATCAATGATTTTTACCGCTCGGCCCTCCAGGGTTGCGGCGATATCAGTTTCCAGGAAATTGCCCCTGAAGTGGATTGCAATTGCTGGTTATTTACATTCAGGACCAGTAAACAAAGGGAACTCCTGAAACTACTGAACGAAAAACAGCTCCAGTCCAGGCCGTTCTGGGTTCCGATGAACCAGCTGCGGATGTTCAAGGATAATATTTATTACAATCACAACGATTGTTCCGGTACGATATACAGTGAATGCCTCAGTATTCCCTGTTCCACCAATATCACAGATGCCGAGCTGGAAACAGTGGCACAGGCTATCCGTTCCATCTACTGATATTGACAGGAAATTTCAGCTAAAACAACATGCATGTATCTGGTTGTAAAACGATTTTTTGATTTTCTGTTTGCTTTGATTGCACTGGTGATCCTGCTCCCGGTTTTTATCCCGATCATCATCCTGTTACTGCTCACGGGTGAACACACGGTATTCTTCTTCCAGAAAAGGATCGGGTATAAAAACCGTGAATTCAGTATCTGGAAATTTGCGACCATGCTGAAGAACAGCATGAACATTGGTACCGGTGTAATCACCGTACGCAATGATCCCCGGGTAACCAAAGTGGGTAAGTTCCTCCGCCGCTCCAAGATCAATGAGTTTCCCCAGTTCATTAATGTACTGATCGGGAACATGAGTTTTGTGGGTGCAAGGCCGCAAGTAAAAAAAGGATTTGATTTATATACTCCCGAAGTACAGCAGGTGATATACAATACACCGCCCGGTATTACCGGGATTGGATCAGTGATATTCAGGGATGAAGAAAAAATAGTAACAGCGAGTACTGACCGGGAAGCCACTTACAGGCAGATATTCAGTTATAAAGGCAAACTGGAACTCTGGTACCAGCAGCATATTTCTTTTTATACTGATTTCATGATCCTGTTTCTCACCGCCTGGTGTATTTTCTTCCCGCACAGCCAGCTGGTGTACCGCGTATTCCCTTCCTTACCGAAAAGGGATTTTTAATTCAAACCCCGGCTGCTGATAAATATGTAATTTTAAGCCACTGATCAGTATGCTGAAATTCTTTTCAAGAAACAAGACTCCCGATGAACAGCCCGATTATTCGGTGCTGAATACGGATATGCATTCCCATCTCATTCCGGGGATTGATGACGGATCACCTGATCCTGATACTTCTGTTTCGCTCATTAAAGGAATGATGGAACAGGGGTATAAACGTTTTATAGCCACACCCCATATTATGTGGGATATGCGCCGCAATACCCGTGATATTATCCTGCGCCAGCGTGATGTGCTCCGTGATTCACTGAAAGAAGCGGGAATGGATGTGCAGGTAGATGCTGCTGCAGAATATTTTCTCGATGATTATGTGGAAGGCCTGCTTGAAAAAAATGAACCCCTGCTTACCATCAGTGGTTCGATGGTACTGGTTGAATTTTCCATGGCACAGCCATCTATGAGCCTGAAAAAAATCCTTTTTGATATGCAGATGCAGGGATACCAGCCGGTGATCGCCCATCCGGAGCGATATGTGTACCTGGATAAGCAAAAGGATTTTTATGATGAGCTGAAAAATGATGGCTGTTATTTCCAGCTCAACCTGATGTCGCTCGGCGGGTATTATGGTAAAACCGTGCAGGAACTGGCCCAGTACCTCCTGAAAAAAGGATACTATGACCTGGCGGGCACCGACCTGCACAACATCCGCCACCTCGATGCGCTGCGGAATCCCCAAATCACAGCCGGTCTGGCTAAACTGGTGGGGCAGGGACACCTGCTGAATACAAAACTGTAGTAAACCGATAGCTTTCTGAACCTTTTCCCTTTCCGCTTGTATATTCTGGTATGAATGCGTTTACCATAAAGGATCTGGAAAATCTTTCCGGGATCAAGGCCCATACGATCCGTATCTGGGAACAGCGTTATCATTTCCTGAAACCACAGCGGACTTCCACCAACATCAGGTATTACAGCAATGCAGAACTCAAAACCCTGCTGAACGTTTCCCTGCTCAACAAGTACGGGTTTAAAATTTCCCATATTGATAAAATGCCTGAGGCTGAAATGGAACAGCACATCGGTTCGCTGGTGGATGTAAAAGCTACCCAGGAAAGAATGGTGAATGAACTGATCCAGGCTATGGTGGACATGGATACGGAAGCATTTGAAAGAACGGTTTCCGTCTATATCAGCCAGAAAGGAATTGAGCTGACTGTGTTGCAGGTCATCTTTCCATTCCTGGAAAGAACAGGCATTCTCTGGGAAAGTGGCCATATCAATCCTTCCCAGGAACACCTGGTCACCAACCTGATCAGGCAAAAACTGATTGTAGCTATTGAAACCACTGTGCCGGTGAAACAATCCACCCGGCGATTACTCCTCTATCTTCCCGAAGGTGAATATCATGAACTGGGACTCCTGTTCATGTATTACCTGCTTAAAAGCCGGGAGTTCCCACGATTTATCTCGGTGCAAACGTACCGGTGAAAGATGTGGGTTATGTGGTGGACCTTAAAAAAGCAGATATCGCTTTCATACATCTTACCGGAGCCAGCCCCGGCTTCAACGTTGAAAAACTGCTGCTCCAGATCAGGCAGTTTACAGGCACCATCAAAACAGTGCTGAGCGGGGAAATTACCCGCCATTACAAAAAACTTCCACCTTCCTGCGTTGAATTTAAACGATCCATGACAGAGGTGATGAGCTTCCTGACAACTCTTTAGTCTCCAAAATTGATGAAAATCAACGTCTTATTAAAGAAAAAGGCATTTGGTGGGCAAGATTATTTTGTTTAACTTTGTGGCATAAATCTTAAACAATATGTCTGCTGCTGAATTTGATGCTATCCTGCTGAATAATGCTGATTTCCTTAAACCATTTGCAATTAACCTGACGCGTGATCATGAAGCTGCGAATGATTTATTCCAGGAAACGCTGTACAAAGCCCTTTCCAATAAGGACAAGTACAATGCCGGCACGAACATCAGGGCATGGTTATTCACGATCATGCGCAACATATTTATTAATAATTACCGCCGGAAGGTTAAACAAAAAACCATCCTCGACAGCAGCGGTAATGAATTCCTGCTTAATTACCGCCAGGTAACAGTAAGCAATGCTGCGGAGAGCGAAATAAGGATCAAAGAGATCCATGAAGCGATCCGCCAGTTACCCGAGATATTTAAAACCCCCTTTTTATTGTATTTTGACGGGTACAAGTATCATGAAATAGCTGAAGCATTGCAGGAACCTCTTGGAACGATCAAAAGCCGTATCCACTTTGCCAGGAAATTACTGCGTGAACAAATCAGCAGATTCTAAAAACAAATCGGTTGGCCCAACAATCAGTTATTGTAATCGGAAGCGGTTTCGCCGGACTTTCTGCAGCCTCGTTTATGGCTAAAGCAGGATGGAAAGTCACTGTGCTCGAAAAAAACGAAGGACCCGGCGGCCGTGCCCGGCAATTAAAAGAAAATGGTTTCACATTTGATATGGGCCCCAGTTTTTACTGGATGCCCGATGTGTTCGACCGTTACTTTGCGCAGTTTGGAAAAAAGGTATCTGATTATTACCGGCTCAAAAGACTTGACCCTTCATACCGTGTATACTGGAATGATGGTTTTACAGATCTCCCGGCAGATTACGAAGCCCTGCAGCAGGTTTTTGAATCTATTGAACCGGGCAGTGCTGTACGACTGGACCGTTACCTGAAAGAAGGCGCTTATAAATACAATGTAGGTATCAATAAACTGGTATATAAACCGGGGTTATCGTTTACTGAATTCCTCGACTGGCCCACCATCAGTGGCGCTTTCAAACTGGATGTATTCACGTCTATTAAAAAACACATCGCCCGATATTTTAAAAATCAGAAACTCAGGCAGCTGATGGAATTCCCTGTGCTCTTCCTGGGTGCATTACCGGAAGATACGCCTGCGCTGTACAGCCTGATGAATTATGCTGATATCAAGGGGGGTACCTGGTATCCCGAAGGCGGCATGTATGCGGTGGTGGATGCGATGTACCGGCTGGCGGTGGAACTGGGTGTTGAGTTCAGGTTTTCCGAAGAAGTGAAATCGATAAACACTACCGGAAAAAAAGTGAAAGAAATTAATACTGCATCAAACAAGTACAGCTCCGATGCTGTTATAAGCGGAGCAGATTATCATTTTACAGAAACAAGTTTGTTGTCTGAAAAAGCAAGATCGTATTCAGCAGCATACTGGGATAAAAAAGTAATGGCACCATCCTGCCTGATGTATTACGTGGGATTGAATAAGAAATTAAAAAACCCGGTGCATCATTCCCTGTTCTTTGACGTGCCTTTTGAACAGCATGGACAGGAAATTTATAAAACACCACGCTGGCCGGCTGATCCGCTGTTTTACGTGAGTGTGGCTTCCGCAACAGATCCCGGTGTGGCACCCGCCGGTTCAGAAAATATTGTATTCCTGGTGCCGGTAGCTGCGGGTCTTGAAGGTGACAGTGAAGAGCTGAGACAAAAATATTTCAGGATGATAGCCGGAAGGATGGAAAAACTGACCGGCGAATCTATCCTTGATTCAGTAGTGAGTTTGAAAACTTATTCGGTCAGCGACTTTACGGCAGACTATCATTCATTCAGGGGCAATGCATACGGGCTGGCCAATACGCTCAGGCAAACAGCGATTTTCAGGCCGGCATGCAGGAGTAAAAAGATTGATAATCTATTTTATACGGGCCAGTTAACAGTGCCCGGACCGGGTGTTCCGCCAAGCCTGATCAGCGGGGAAGTGGTAGCTAAACAAGTCATTAAGACTATAAAATAATTCCTTATATTCAGACTATGGTTGAACTGTTCTATATAGTAAGCGAACAATGCAGTAAAGTAGTGACTGAAAAATACAGCACGTCATTTTCATCTGCTATCCGATTGCTGCATCGTGATCTGCGCAAGCCCATATTCAACATATATGGATTTGTACGTTTTGCGGATGAAATCGTGGATACATTCCATTGCCATGATAAAGGAGCTTTGCTGCAGGACTTCAGGCATGAAACATTTGCGGCTATTGAAAGGGGTATCAGCCTGAATCCGATTCTCAACAGTTTCCAGCTGACTGTAAACCAGTATAATATTGACCATGCGCTGATTGAAGCTTTCTTCCGCAGTATGGAACTGGATCTTTCAGAAAAATCATACGACCGGGAAGGATATTGTGAATACATCTACGGTTCAGCAGAAGTAGTCGGACTGATGTGCCTGTATGTTTTCTGTGATGGAAAAAAAGAAATGTACCAGCAACTGGAAAAGCCGGCACGTTCACTGGGTGCTGCATTCCAGAAAGTGAATTTCCTGCGTGACCTGCGAGCTGATTTCAAATGCCTCGCCCGGGTTTATTTTCCCGGATGTGATTTCAACAATTTTACAGAGAAGGATAAGAAGAATATTGAAGAAGAAATCCACCAGGATTTCAGGGATGCATACCAGGGCATCCGCAAACTGCCTTTGAAGGCCCGGTTTGGGGTGTATGTGGCATACAAATATTATCTCTCACTCTTTAGGAAAATAAAACAGATGGAACCCGCCCGGGTGCTTGAGCAGCGTATTCGGATACCCAATTACCGGAAAGCAATGATCATATTGCGGGCCGGCGTAAAAAACCAGCTGCGATTAATTTAATTATGGAGCAAACAGATGTGATCCTGGTTGACGGAAACGACAACCCGGTCGGACAAATGGAAAAAATGGAAGCGCATTACCAGGGTGTATTGCACAGGGCTTTCAGTGTATTTCTTTTCAATAAGAAAGGGATGATGCTGCTCCAGCAGAGAAGTACCAAAAAATACCATAGCGGGGGTTTATGGACCAATGCCTGTTGCAGCCATCCTTATCCCGGTGAAGAAACCGAAGCAGCGGCACACCGCCGGCTGGTGGAAGAGCTGGGGATTGACACACCGATTAAAAAGATTTTTGATTTTGTATATAAGGCTGAAATGCCAAATGGTCTTACGGAACATGAATTCGACCATGTATTCCTCGGCGAATTCGAAGGGCAACTGGTACCCAACCCGGATGAAGTGGAAGACTACTGTTATCTTTCTATGAGTGCAATTCATGAATCTGTGCATACGCGGCCAGAACGATACACTGCCTGGTTCCTCCTGGCATATCCCCGTCTGGAAAAATGGTGGAATGAACGGTATGGCGGAAAGAGTTAATTTTACAGGGCTATGGTCACATTATATTTTATACTCGTTTTACTCGGCACTTTTTTGGTGATGGAAGGTGTTACCTGGTGTACACACCGGTTTGTGATGCATGGTTTTTTATGGTACCTGCACAAAGACCATCACCAGGTGGAACCCGGTTTCTTTGAAAAGAACGATGCATTCTTTGTGATTTTTGCCATACCCAGTATGCTGCTGATAGCTTACGGAACATACGATCATATCTGGTGGAAGCAAGCCATCGGGTTTGGTATCATGGCTTATGGGTTTGCGTATTTCATGGTACATGATGTTATCATCCACCAGCGGTTTAAATGGTTTACCCGGAGCAACAGTACATATATCAGGGCGCTGCGCTGGGGACATAAAATGCATCACAAGCACCTGAACAAAGAACACGGCGAGAGTTTCGGAATGCTGTATGTGGCTAAAAAATACTGGGATAAAATCAGGCGCGACAAAGCCCTGATGGCCGGTAACCGGAAAGTGGAGTATGCACCTGAGGCTGACTGACCAGCGATTCAATTTTCAATTTAATTTTTGCAGGATCAATACACATATGATTACATCATTGCAGGGGCTGGTTGTGCCGGTCTGAGCCTCGCTGTACACCTGGTGCAATCAGGTCAGTTCCGTGATAAAAAAATATTGCTGGCTGACCGTGACAGCAAACAGCAGAATGACCGCACCTGGTGTTTCTGGGAAAAAGAACCCGGGCTGTTTGAGGAACTGGTGTATTGCCAGTGGGAAAAAGCCTGGTTCCACGGCGATGGATTTTCAAAGCTCATGGATCTTGCCCCATACAAGTACAAACTGATCCGTGGTATAGACTTTTACAACTGGTGCCATGCGTTGCTCCGGAAACAACCGAATGTCAGGTTCGTGAACGGTGAGATCAGCGGAATGGAGACGAATGATACAGGCGCAAGCCTCCTTGTAAATGGCGTGCAATACCAGTCGCAGTATATTTTCAGCAGCATCAGGGACGGGAAACCGGTGCTGGATAAAAAAGATTATTACCTGTTGCAGCATTTCAAAGGCAGGATTATTGAAACGGCGGAACCAAAGTTCACACCCGGTGAAGCCACACTGATGGATTTCCGGGTGGGACAGGAGGAAGGAACCACGTTTGTATATGTGATGCCATTTTCTGAAAAGCGGGCATTGGTTGAATATACATTTTTCACTGAAAATTTACTCGAACCTGCAGCTTATGACAAATTACTGGATGAGTATATCAATACCCGGTTAGGCATCAGTAATTACCAGACTACCGAAGAAGAATTTGGGGTGATACCAATGACCAATCACCGGTTCCCTGTACAAAGGGGGAATATCATTTATACCGGAACTGCGGGTGGACAGACCAAAGCATCGAGCGGCTATACATTCCGGTTTATCCAAAAACATGCAGCTGCGATTACCCAATCACTCATCCGCACCGGCACGCCATTTAACCAGCCCAAAAACCACAGGCGTAAGTATCGTTTTTACGACAGTGTGCTGCTGCATGTGCTTACCCATAAGTTGCTGCCTGGGGATAAAATCTTCACCAGGCTTTTCAAAAAAAATGAACCCCAACGAGTGCTGGGGTTCCTGGATAATGAAACTTCTTTAAGGGAAGAGATCGGTATTATTTCCACACTGCCCACATGGCCGTTTCTCAAAGCAGCCTTGCGTCAGTAAGTTTTACTGATCCGGATCCATTTGCATGAATTCACGTTTCACAGCTTTCAGCATACTGAATAACTGGGCTACCTGTATGAGCAACAGGATGGCTAATGCAAGTACAACATACCAGGGCAGGTGGATGTATTTAACAGCCACGCCTGGTTTCTGGAATGTATCAATATGCCAGCCATTTATGGCTGATCCGAAAGCCATACCTACCAGCAGGAATGAAAGGAGGGAATACACCACTTTCATAAACATGATACGCATGGTGGAGTAACCTACTTTAAAATTCTCCAGGATGGCAGCCGGGATAATCAGAACCAGGGCAATCCAGCTCCAGTTCTTGTTAAACCAGGTATCGTCCAGGGTAAGGTTTAAAATCAGAACCAGGGAAATGGAGAGTAGTCCCCAGGGGAATAAAAGGAAGTTAGAGGGTTTGCCGGGTGTAAGCGCCATAATTGTGTGATTTAGTGAATTGGAAGGTAGAAATTTTTCATGTAATGTCAAAAATGGCCGGTTAGCCCTTTTTTAAGGGTGAAACCCGGTCCAAATAATGCAGATAAAAGGCCAAATAGTTGATCAACATCATACAAACCTGTGATCCGTGTCAAATATGACAATCCACATGTATGTTAGTTTCGGGTATTCGATTTTTCCGAAACCATTTTATGACAGAACCCAAGTTTTTATCCAGATTAGGAGCCCGGATTAAGGAAATCAGGCTGCAAAAGGAAATTTCCCAGCATGAACTGGCGAGCCGTTGTAATTTCGAAAAAGCCAGTATGAGCAGGATTGAGTCGGGAAAGACCAATGTAACTGTATTGACTCTCCGGAAGATCAGCAATGCGCTGGAAGTAGATATGTCTGATTTTTTCGTTTATGATCCTGCCGAAGCGGCAGTTAGTAAATAAGAGTCAGAATCTGCGTACAGGAAGGAAAGTGGCCAGGTGGCAGTAATGCGGCCCCTTACACTTCCTGAAATGAAGCACGCAGCTGTTAAACTGTTCAAGTCCTTCTGTAATACGGATCAGTTTGATCAGCGGAGTTTGCAGTGTTTCTGCATTTATAGAGAACCCGCCATAAGGCCCGCGGGTTGATTCAAGTATTCCTTCCTTGACCACCTTCTTCATAATCTTTCCCAGGAAATGCCTTGGTACCGCCAGGCTTTCTGCAATCTCCTCCACCTGCACGCGCTCCTTCTTCTCATGCGTCAATGCCACATATATTATTCCGCGGAGGGCGTAACCGAATGATTTGGAAAGCATAGTGTTTATGTATATAAAAGGACCGAATGTAATAAAAGTCACCCTCGCGACTGGCGATTAAAGTCATTCATTGATCTGAGCCACGTCAGGATGGTGCAAAACCCCGGAAAATACTTTTGAATCAATAAAAGACATCAATGTCTTTTAATCGGAATAGAACTAATTTTAACTGACACAACTATTAATAACAAATGATTAAAAAAAATGAAAACTGCAAAAACGATCATCCTCTCCCTGCTGGCTGCCGGCTTTGTATTGGTATCCTGCCAGGAGGGCGTAAAAAAAGATGAAAAGGAAATTGATATTTCAGCACTCACCAGTGACAAGAATGAAACTCACCCTCCTGAAATCAAGGCGGAAGACATTACCATCACAAATCCGCTTAACCAGGCATGGGTGGATTCAGGAAAAAGTATTTACAGTGTGAAATGCCAGTCATGCCACAGGCTGACCGGTGAGAAACTGGTAGGTCCGGGTTGGCAGGAAGTAACAAAAAGAAGGGCGCCGGTCTGGATCATGAATATGATCACAAATACAGAAATGATGCTGGATAATGATGCGGAAGCCCGCAAACTGCTTGAATTGTGTATGGTGAGAATGCCTAACCAGAATCTTACAAAAGACCAGGCACGTGAAGTGATAGAATTCATGCGTAATAATGATGGCGAAAAATAGAAACAAAAAACCAGCGAAACTCCCGGTACTAATTCATCCTTCACTTAAACGCTAAAAAGATAATTTATGAAACAAGTAATTGTCAGAAGCCTGTTTCCGGTTTTCCTGCTTTTTGCAGGAATGGCTGGCATGCAGGGTTGCAAGCCCAAAGGCACTTCATCGGCTGTAAGCGGAAATGCTGCCAGCAAAGTATATGTAGCACCGGGCAAGTATGATGAGTTTTACAATTTTGTATCGGGAGGTTTCAGCGGGCAAATGTCTGTGTATGGTATACCCTCCGGCCGCCTGCTCAGGGTGATTCCTGTTTTTTCTGTAGATCCTGAAAAAGGCTACGGTTACAGTGAAGAGACCAAACCCATGCTGAATACTTCACATGGATTTGTACCCTGGGATGACCTGCACCATATAGCACTTTCTGAAACAGATGGTATCCAGGATGGTCGCTGGGTTTTTGCCAATGGTAACAATACACCGCGTATTGCAAGGGTGGACCTGAAAACATTCCGTACGGCAGAAATTATTGAAATCCCCAACAGCGCCGGTAACCACTCTTCTCCGTTTATTACTGAGAATTCAGAATATGTAGTAGCGGGTACCCGGTTCTCTATTCCGATGGATAATTCAAACGGGGACGTGCCGATCAATACGTATAAACAAAACTTCAGGGGCACGCTCAGTTTTGTTGCGGTGGATAAAACCACTGGTAATATGAGCATCAATTTCCAGATCCTTCTTCCGGGTGTAAACTTTGACCTTGCCCGTGCAGGGAAAGGCAAATCACATGGCTGGTTTTTCTTCAGCTGTTATAATTCTGAAAGAGCCAACACACTGCTGGAAGTGAATGCGAGTCAGAAAGACAAGGATTTTATCCTGGCAGTCAACTGGAAAAAAGCGGAAGAGTACCTGAAAGCGGGTAAAGGAGTGAAGAAAGCAGTTAGTTATGCGCACAATACTTATAATGAGCAAACACATTCAGCGACATCAACACTGGAAAAAGAAGTGGTGATGCTTGACCCTAAAGACTGCCCGGACATGGTGTATTTTATGCCCTGCCCCAAATCACCCCATGGTTGTGATACTGATCCTACCGGCGAATATATTGTAGGCAGTGGTAAACTGGCTGCAGTGATCCCGGTGTTTTCATTTACAAAAATCCAGGCAGCCATTGCTGCCAAAGCATATGATGGAGATTATGAAGGCATTCCGGTGCTGAAATATGAATCCGTTTTATACGGTGAAGTGCAGAAACCCGGTCTGGGTCCGCTGCATACCGAATTTGATGACAAGGGTAATGCCTATACATCTTTCTTTGTTTCCTCAGAGATTGTGAAATGGAATATCAAAGACCTGAAAGTACTTGACCGTGTGCCTACCTATTATTCTATTGGTCACTTAAGTGTTCCAGGCGGACCTACAAAAAAACCCTGGGGCAAATATGTAATCGCTTATAACAAAATCACGAAAGACCGTTACCTGCCAACTGGTCCGGAGCTGGCCCAAAGTGCGCAGTTGTATGATATCAGCGGCGATAAGATGAAACTCCTGCTTGATTTCCCCACCATTGGTGAACCGCACTATGCAGAAGCTATTCCGGCTGAACTGATCATGAAGAACAGCCAGAAAATATATAAAATCGAGGATAACCAGAATCCCTATGCAGCGAAAGGAGACAATTTTGCCCGTGTAGAGCGTAAAGGAAATGAAATTCATGTGTATGCAACCTCTATCCGTTCACATTTTACGCCGGATAATATTGAAGGTGTGAAGATGGGAGATGTGGTGTATTTCCATATCACCAATCTTGAACAGGACTGGGATGTACCACATGGTTTTGCCATTAAAGGAGCTAATAACGGTGAATTGCTGATTATGCCCGGTGAAACACAAACATTGAAATGGGTTCCTGAGAAACCAGGTGTATTCCCGTTCTATTGTACGGATTTCTGTTCAGCACTGCACCAGGAAATGCAGGGATATATCCGTGTGAGTGCTGCCGGATCTTCTGTGCCATTGAGTTTTAGTACAGGCAAAACAACGCCGGACAGTATTACCACCAATTAGCCGCAATAATCCGGAGGGAAAATGTTAATTCCTGATTTAAAAAATAATTTATGAAAAGAATACTGAGTGTACTGCTGGTTGCTGCTATGTGGACTGGCACAGCCTGTAACAGCAGTTCAGAAAAAAAAGAAGCAACAGCTTCAGAAACGAATAATCCGGGTGCAGGCCAGGAAGCCGTTAAAGATGATGAGTCGGCCAATGATATTGTAAAAGTAGCCGTGGGTTCAAAAGACCATACCACCCTGGTGGCGGCGCTGAAACAGGCTGAACTGGTTACATCTTTATCCAACGCAGGACCTTTCACTGTATTTGCACCAACGAATGCTGCTTTTGATAAACTGCCTGCAGGGACTGTAGACGGACTGATGAAAGATGATAAGAAGGCGGATTTGCAAAATATACTGCAATACCATGTGGCTGTGGCCGGTTATAAAACAGAAAACCTGAAAGACGGTCAGGTTATCGGTATGGCGAATGGGGACAATATCACGTTGAGTATGAAGGACGGTAAAGTGATGGTGAATGGTACAGCTTCGATAATAGCCAGTATCCAGGCCACCAATGGGATTATACATGTGATTGACGGCGTGTTACTGCCTCCTGCGAAGAAATGAGTTTTATGTTGGGGTTTTCTTGAAATAAAACAGCTTCCGGGGTGGGTTGCCCCGGAAGCTTTAACTGAAAGATTATGAAACAGAAACTGAGTGTGGCTTCCCGGATCCTGGTGGCGTTTGCTTCAGGTGCGCTGATAGCGGTGTTCTTTTTACCTGCCTGGCGTATTGATTTATTTGCCCCCCAGTATCCCGAGGGCCTCACGATGAATATCTGGATTAACGGACTGAGCGGGGAAGTGGATATCATCAATGGTCTCAACCATTATATAGGCATGAAACATATCACCGTTGATATGTTCCCGGAATTCAAGTTTCTTCCACTGGTAGTCGGCTTTTTTATGTTGTTAGGGATGATCGTGGCTATAACCGGCAAAAGAAAATTCTTATTCTGGTACCTGGTACTGACTGCGCTGGGTGGAATAGCTGCAATGATTGATTTTTATATATGGGGATATCACTACGGCCACAATCTTGATCCAACTGCACCAATCCAGGTTCCGGGTTTATCTTACCAGCCTCCCATTATAGGCCATAAACGGATTCTCAATTTTGATGCATATTCATTTCCGGATGCAGGCGGTTGGATTGTGATAGGCGCAGCCGTCATGGCATTTACGGTTTGGTTTGTGGAATGGTACCTGCATCACCGGTCAGAGCGAAAACAACCTGCCTCAAAAATTCCCGCCGGAATAATTCCCCTGGTGATACTGGCTGCTGTTTTTAGTTCCTGTTCTGCGAAGCCTGAAGCGTTCAAATTCGGTGTGGACAATTGTTATTTCTGCAAGATGGGCATTGCTGATCCGCATTATGGTGCTGAGATTGTAACGAAGAAAAGTAAAGTATACAAGTTTGATGATGTGGTTTGTATGGCCAGGTTCCTGCAGGCAGGAGGTGTGGAAGAAAAAGATATTGCAAAGAAGCTGGTGATAAATATGGAAAAGGAGAACGACTTTATTGAAACCAGCAACGCTTACTTCCTGGTGGATCCTTCACTGAAAAGCCCGATGGGAAGTAATGCGGCAGCTTTTAGTTCTAAACAGGCTGCCGGGCAAAGTACTGCGAAAACAACCGGTATTATTATTACCTGGGATGAATTAATTAACAGGCTGAAATGAGATACTGCTTCCTCATATGTATTATGATTTTCGCTGGCTATGCGAATGGAAATACCATTTTGGTTGGGAAAGGGGGCCGGGTAAGTACCATCCGGGAAGGGATTTCGATGGCGGTCAATGGTGACCCGGTGATGGTATTGCCTGGTATATATAAGGAAGGGCATTTAACCATTACAAAATCTATTGCCTTGATCGGGAAGGACCGGCCGGTACTGGATGGGGAACATAAATATGAAATCCTGCTGGTGAGCGGTAAGAATATCCGGGTATCGGGTTTTGAGTTCCGCAATTCCGGGTATTCAGCGATGAATGATTTTGCTTCGGTGAAAGTGGTTGATGCCAGGCAGATACTGATCAGTGATAATCATATTACCGGTGCGTATTTCGCTATTCATATTTCCAATACAGCCGGGGCTACGGTGAGAGATAACAGAATTGAAGGAACCCCGCGGTCGGAGCAACTGACCGGTAATGCCATCCATTGCTGGAAATCCAGTGAGGCCCTGATTGAGAACAACCATGTGCAGGGGCACCGTGATGGTATTTATTTTGAGTTTGTGACACATTCCCTGATACGGAATAATATCAGTGAAAAAAATATCAGGTATGGCCTGCATTTTATGTTTTCCAATGATGATACCTACCAGCACAATACTTTCCAGGATAATGGTGCAGGGGTGGCCGTGATGTACTCCAGTAAAGTAAAAATGGAACGAAACCTTTTTGAAGATAACTGGGGACCGTCCGCATATGGTATTTTACTGAAAGATATCAGTGACAGTTATATATTCCACAACACCTTTCGCAGGAACACCATGGCGCTGCACCTGGAAGGGAGCAGCCGGATTGATATCCGCTATAACCGTTTCTCGGAAAATGGGTGGGCGGTAAAAGTGCAGGCCAGTTGTGAGAACAACAAGTTCCATCATAATAATTTCACAGGTAACAGTTTTGATGTAGGAACAAATGGTTCCATCTCCCTCAATGATTTTTATAATAATTACTGGGATAAATATGAAGGCTATGATATCAACCACGATGGTATCGGCGATATCCCTTACCATCCGGTAAGTATGTACTCAATGATTGTGGAACAGAACCCCGCTACGCTGATGCTGTTCCGCAGTTTCACGGTACAGCTGATTGACAAAGCCGAAAAAGCCATTCCCAGTCTCACACCCGAAAACCTGACTGATACCAAACCGTTCATGAAACCAGTACAGTTATGATCAGTATAGAACATATCAGCAAAAAATTCAGGAAACTGCAGGCGCTGGATAATATCAATGCAGGTTTTGAACCGGGGCAGGTGGTTTCACTGGTTGGTCCCAATGGTTCTGGAAAAACAACGCTTATTAAATGTATCCTTGGGATGGTGCGACCTGACCGTGGGGATATACTGGTGAATGGACATTCTGTACAGCAGCAACATGGATACCGGAAACAAATCGGGTATATGCCGCAGATAGGGCGCTATCCCGATAATATGAAAATCCGCCAGTTGTTTGAAATGCTGTATACACTTCGTCAGGATGAGGCAGAAAATACGGATCGGGAACTGATCCGTGATTTTGAGCTGGAAAATATTTTTGAAAAGCCGATGCGTACACTCAGTGGTGGTACCCGGCAGAAAGTGAGCGCGGCGCTGGCATTCCTGTTTAATCCGCCCATACTGATACTGGATGAGCCCACTGCCGGACTTGATCCGCTGGCTGCAGAGATTCTCAAGGCTAAAATGATGAAGGAGAAGAAAAAGGACAAGCTGATCCTGATAACCTCTCATATACTCAGTGACCTGGATGAACTGACTTCACATATCATGTATATGCAGGACGGGAAACAGATCTTTTTCAAAGACCTGGATGCCGTCAGGGAGGATACGGGTGAGATCAAACTTGGACGTGCGATTGCCAGAATTATGAAAGGTGATGGCCCGGGCAATGCGTGGAACGGGCGTATGTTTTCAGTAATTACCGGTGATAAAATAATCTGATTGTATGATAAAATTATCAAGATATGTATTGTATGATATCCTGCGGAGCCGGATAATCATAGCATATACTTTATTCCTGCTGATTGTATCGTGCAGTATGTTCCAGATGGAAGAAAACAGCAGCAAGGCATTATTGAGTCTCCTGAATATTGTGCTGATTGTACTGCCGCTGGTAAGCCTCGTGTTTACGACAATACATTATTATAATTCCTATGAATTCATCGAGCTGATGTCTTCACAGCCAATGAGCCGTACCCGGATATTGATGAGTGAATACACCGGGGTAAGTATTGCCCTGCTCAGTGCATTCTTTATCGGGGTCGGGATACCGGTATTGATATATATGCCTGATGAAACCGGATTTGCACTGTTGTTTGCCGGTGCGGCCCTCACGTTGGTGTTTACGTCCCTTGCATTTTTTGCTTCTGTCAGGGCGAGGGATAAAGCCCGGGGCATTGGTTTCGCGTTGTTGCTCTGGTTTTATTTTGCGTTGATCTATGATGGATTGGTGCTGCTGATACTTTTCAGTTTCAGTGATTACCCGCTGGAAAAGCTGACGCTGGTTTTGTCGGCACTGAACCCCATTGACCTGGGAAGGATTTTTATCATTTTAAAAATGGACATCAGTGCGCTGATGGGTTATACCGGTGCCTTGTATAAAGATTTCTTCGGATCCGGGACCGGCGTATTGTTTACCGGAGGTATCATGCTTGTATGGATTGTCGTTCCGTTGTGGCTGGCTGTCAAAAAATTCAAACATAAAGATTTATAAAAACTATAAAATTCAAACTATGAAAGACCTGAAGAGTAATACACTTGCACAAATTGTAACTAAGAATTACCGTGCAGCAGTCGTATTTGAGAAATACAATATCGATTTTTGCTGTAAAGGGAAAAGAACACTTGTCCAGGCATGCGCCGAAAAGGGAATTGATTGGTCAGAGATGGAACAGGCATTGGCAAGCAGCGGTGCTAACGGGGAAAATGTACTGTCTGAAAATGTACTTGAACAAACCCCCGGGGAATTAACTGTTTACATTGAACAAAACCACCACCGTTATGTTCGTGAGGAGATACCATTGATTGAGGGCTACCTGCTGAAACTGGCTACAAAGCACGGCGAACGGCATCCTGAACTGTATAGTGTATTGTCGCTGTTCTCAGATGTAAAAGACGAGCTGGAACCGCATATGAAAAAAGAAGAAATGATTTTATTTCCAAGGATCCGTGAAGCGGAACATCAGTCAAGAGTGGCATTTGGCGTGAGGCCAGAAGGCGGATACCTGCAGGGCCCCATCCAGGTTATGGAAATTGAGCATGACCGTGCCGGAACACTCATGGCAGACATTCGCAAAATAACTACTGATTATACTGTTCCTGCAGATGGCTGTACGACTTACAAACTCTGTTATACCTCCCTGCAGGCATTTGAATTGGATCTTCACAGGCATGTGCATCTTGAAAATAATATCTTATTCCCAAAAGCTTTGAAGCTCGTTGGATAGCAATAATTAACTGAAAAACCAGGTAAAGCCGGAAAAAAATCATTTTCCGGCTTTTTTATTTTCAGATATTGATCTGAAGCAGGTTTTTCATCTGCAACTGAATTTCAAATTCTATTGACTTCAAAAAGGGAGTAGCCCAAAAAGGGTGTTCAGCTCAGAATTTGTCCGGGATCAATTATTAGCATGCAGCCAGATGAGGTATTGCCCTCATGAGAGTTTGGTTTTATGGTTGAAACGAAAGCTGGCGGTGATTGAGCCGGAACAAGCGGTTAATGGTTAGACAGTAAATTCCGGAACGGAAAGGCAATCATCAATAATCTATTGTTTTACCATTGAAAAAACCACAGAAATGCTTTGCCGGTAAATCCCTTAAGCATAAGTATTTTCTATTATAATGAGTAAAATCAATTTTGAAATACTTGTTCATCACAGGCGTAAGGATTTTCATAAGCTAGCTTTCTGTTCTGTTTGGGAACCTGCTTTTAAAAAATCAGTGTCTCAAAAAATCCAAATCCTGTTTATAAAACAGTATGAAATCGAATCAGAAATCCAAACTGCTCACCAGCTGTTACCCCCTTCACAGCATTAATCTACTTTTTATGAGTACAAAGAATTTTCATGCCAGTCATGCTATTACTGCTATTGCCAAAACTTTACTGTCAGCCAAAAACTTTGTGTTTTTAATTTTGTTTTTTTCTGTATCACAGTTACAGGCCCAGATAACCAGTACTGCTGCTGGTGGTGACTGGGGCACAGGCACTACCTGGGTTGGAAATATTGCACCAACCGCCTCCGATAATGTAGTGATCGCCACTACAGCCGGGAATAGTGTTACAGGAGCCAATACAGGAACTTCGTATGCATGTGCCAGCCTTACAATCAACAGCGGGGCAACACTGGATATGCAGCGGCCACTTACAGTAAGCGGGGTTACTTCAATAACCGGTACTATCACTTTTGGTTCAACCAGTGGTACTGCCAGGGCAATGCTGTTTACCGGTAATGTGACATTAAACAGCGGAGCAGTATGGACAGAGCCAGCATCTGGGAACGGGGTGAATAATACGTACTCTTTTGCGGGGAATTTTACAAACAACGCAACAACATTTAATGCGCTGGGGACAGGGACGCATACTTTCAGCGGAGCCGCTAAAGCTTTGAACGGATCAACCGTTACTTCTATACGCAGCGTTGCTATAACCGGTACATATACAAATAGTGGTACTTTAACTGTAACGACAGCACTTACCGGTGCAGGTGGATTGACAAACGGCGCGACAGGTATATTAAACCTCGGTGGTACGGCAACAATTACAACCTTAACAGCAACTGCTTCAGGTAATAAAGTAAGCTATACCGCAGGTAACCAAACCTGTAAAGTGACAACATATGATACCCTTGTTTTAGCCGGATCAGGTACAAAAACGTTTGCAACCACGCCTACTGTGAATGCCGTATTATCCATGGAAGGAACGGCTATTGTTACAGTAACTACAGGTGTTGTGACTTATGGTGCTGCTGCGAAATTGCAGTATAATACAGCCACTGCCAGGACTGCATCTCTTGAAGAATGGATAAGCCCATTTTTGGCCACAGGGGGGATCGTTATAAAAAATACAGGTGCTATTACAACGCCGGGTGTTGTTCAGATTGGCAACAATACCAGTGTTCCTTTAAATATTAGTTCAGGCGCCATCCTTACTCCGGGTGCAAACCTGATTACGCTGCACGGTGATTTTATCAATGCGGGTACATTAACTAGCGGTTCAGGTGGCATTACCATTGCAGGAACAACCGCTGTTCAAAGTATTGCCGGTTTCACGACAACAGGTACAGTGAGTATGACGAAGACTGCCGGTACGGCTACCTTAACAGGAAATGTAAATGGTGCTGCTTTTACGATCAACGGAACAGGGGGTACATTAAACCTGGGTGCTGGCCTTACACATACTTTTACCGGGGTCTGGACCAGGACAGCTGGTACGGTACTGGGGGGATCCAGTATACTGAAACTTGGAAGTTCGGTGACCAATACGGCAGGAACATTTACGGCTGGTACAGGTACGGTAGAATATTATGCATCAGGCGTCCAGACAGTGCCTGATTTGTCTTATTATAACCTTACGCTTTCAGGTACGAGTGCTAAAACACTGCCTGCTGCAGCCATGACGATTACGGGAAACCTTGCATTGAATGGCACTGCTTCAGCAACTGCGGGTGGTATATTAACCATTGCCGGCAATGTAACGTTAAGTTCAGGTACTGCTTTTGATGCGGCTTCATATACGCATTTAATCGGCGGTAACTGGACCAACAACGGCGGCATATTTACACCGGGAACCAGCACAATCACATTTAACAGCAGTTCTGCCGGTCAGGCAATAGATGGAACTGCTGCCAGCCAGACATTTAATAATATAGATATCAGCAAAACCGGGCAGACATTAACCGTGGCCGGCAGTACAACTTCACTTACAGTAAAAGACTTAACTATAACAGCCGGTACATTCAATGTGGGAACTGCCACAGCAGTGAGCCTGAGTGGTAACTGGTCTAACAGCGGCAGTTTTACGGCCGGAAGCGGTACGGTTTCATTTACCGGTGCTTCTGCACAAACATTGAGCGGAACAACGACCTATAATAATTTAACCATTAGCGGAGCCGGTGGTGTTACTGCAACCAGTGATATTACGGTGAATGGAATCCTTAACCTGGCAAACAGTAACCCTTCCACATCGAAAGGCTTGCTGGAAATGACCAACAGTTACACTAATTACCCTGGCACTTTAGTAACTGACTACCTGGATTCACATATCCTGAATATGGGCGCCAGTGCAACAACAACAGGTACAGGTGATGTAACAGGTACAGTGAAAAGGCTCACAATTGTTGCCAATACATCTTACACATTCGGGCACCAGTATACAAACGATTTCGCTGAGTGCAGGAACGATGCCTTCAGCGCTGGCAGTATCCATTGCGTTAGGCAACAGTGCGCCTGGCCCTAATGGAAGTGATAAAATCCGCGATGGGATTAAAAGGACTTATGAGATAGTTTCTACGGGTGGCAGTGGTTCAAGTGTCAATGCAAATTTTCACTACCTGGACAATGAACTGACCAGCAGTCTTACAGCTTTTGTGAATGATGAGACCCATCTGACAACGATGGACTATGATATTGATATCAATGGTCATGGTGCACCTGCTTCTGATGAGCATGGACGGGCCAGTTTTGATTTTACTAATAATTTTATTGGCTTATCAGGCGTGCCAATTTCGTATTTTATCTATGTGCCAACCACGCACGAATGGAGGACTATTTTCACACTTCGTGAATATGATGAAGAAATAATTACCTGGAATGGTTCAGTGGATAATGACTGGAAAACAGCCAAT
This sequence comes from Chitinophagaceae bacterium, assembly GCA_016720825.1. Lineage (GTDB taxonomy): Bacteria > Bacteroidota > Bacteroidia > Chitinophagales > Chitinophagaceae > JJ008. The sequence continues at coordinate 266,232 of JADKJV010000003.1, forward strand.
AACTGGACATTGTTACATGGCGGCTCTAGTGTTCCTCATTCATTAAGTCATGTGATTATTCCTGATGCCTCTACAACTCCGAATGATCCTGTGTTGCCGGTTGATAACCTGACTGTGATCAATACTATGTCTATAGAGCCGGGTGGTGTGCTGGTGATGAATAATAATATAATTACAATCCAGAACAGCCTGAGTGGTGGTTGGGAAGACCAGAATGCTGCCGGTAATGATCCCGGGACAAGTAAGGTTATTTTCTCCAATCCGAACACTTCTATTTCCGGTAATGCCCGTTTCTATGATGTGGAAATCAGCAATGGAGCTGATATCAGTAATGAAGCAAGCAGCACTATGAAAATTGCCAACAGCATTACAAGGGTTGGTACGGGTAAATGGTTTGCAGATATCCTGGATGCGACTATTGAGTACAATGGTGGCAGCCAGACTGTTTTGTTACCTGATGGAACCCCGAATTACCATAATTTGATTCTGAGTGGCAGTGGTACTAAAACAATGCCTGCTTCAGCATTATCAATACATGGAACTGTAACAATAAACGGTACGGCTTCTGTGGCACCGGGTGGTGCGATGACTATAGGGCAGGACCTGGTCCTTGGCTCGGGTACAACTTTTACTGCAGGAAGCTATACGCATAGTATCGCAGGAAATTTCGTAAATAACGGAACTACGCTTACGACTACCGGAAGTACAATTGTATTAAATGGTTCTGCCGGACAGACGATAGGAGGTACAGCCAGTTCTGCCTTTAATAATCTTACGCTGAATAATGCAGCGGGGGTACAGATTGATAACAGTGTAACTGTAAATGGCACTTTAGACCTGACCAGCGGTAAGTTAACAATGGGGAATAATAACCTTACATTGAATACAACAACTGCTGTTGCTGGCAGCCCGGGCAGTTCAAATTATATAGTTTACTCAGGCAGCGGCCGGGTGATTAAATATATCCCTGGCACTATGGCTTCTGCGTATCTTTTCCCGATAGGTACAGCTGCTAATTATTCACCTGCAACATTTAAATTAAACAGTGGAACAGTTGATGGAAGCAGTTACCTGACTTTGAATGTAACAGAAGGGAAACAGGCTAATATCGGGTCAACACCTAATTATATTAACCGTTACTGGACAATAACTCCTTCAGGTACATTTACATCCCCTGATTATGATGCAACATTCACATATTTACATCCGGATGTGGTGGGTAATGAAGGATCAATGAAAGCTGCGAAATACAATGGCAGCTGGACAATGTATTCGGTTGTAAATACAGTGGATAATGTGTTAAGTGTAACAGGCGCCACTTCGTTTTCGGATTATACCGGATTCAGTGATCTCAATGCAGCGCCTTCTGCAACTGTAAACCCCATTTGTTCAGGGGGTGCAACAACAGTTAGTGCTAATGCAACCGGTGGTTCAGCGCCATACAGCTATGCCTGGACACCTGACCAGGGTAATGTTGCTTCATTTGATCCAAGCCCTGCTTTAACGGGAACTACAACATATTCTGTAACTGTTACGGATAATGATGGTGCTACTGCAACTGGTTCTGTAACTGTAACTGTGAATCCTTTACCGTCAGCAACGATTAGCTATGATGGTTCGCCGTACTGTGCAACAGGTACAGCCAGCGTAACAAGAAGCGGCCAGGCGGGTGGTACATACAGTTCAACAGCCGGATTGGATATAAACAGTTCAACAGGGGAAATAAATCTTGTTACCAGTACGGCTGGTACTTATACTGTTACATATAGCTTTAGTGACGGCACTTGTTCAAATACAACTACCACGAGTGTAACTATTAACCCATTGCCTTCCATTACATTTACGGCAGAACCAGGTGCGAGTGCCTGTATTAATACCGATGTTACTTATACTACACAGAGCGGTATGAGTAATTATGAATGGAATGTGTCAGGTACACTTGGCGTTGATTTCTCAATTACCTCTGGTGGTCTTTCAACAGATAATTCAATTACTTTAAAATACCTGACTACAGGAGATAAAACAGCTACTGTAAATTATACGAATGAGAATGGCTGTACTGCAGCGAGTGCAGTTTCTTCTATTGCAACTACGGTTTATGCACAACCTGACGCAGCAAACGCCGGAGCTGACCAGACGCAGTGTGCTACCAGTACCTTTACCCTTGCGGGTAATGCAGCTTCTGTAGGGGCTGGCGTATGGACAATAACAAGTGGTGCAGGTTCCATTACAACCCCGGCTTCACCAACTTCAACCGTTACAGGTGTTACAGCCGGACAGACAACTGTTCTCCGCTGGACAATTACTAATGGAAGCTGTTCAAGTTTTGATGAAGTATCCCTGACTAATGATGTGGCTGTTACAGTATCTGCCGCCGGTACAGACCAGGCGCAGTGCGCTACCAGTACATTTACCCTTGCCGGTAACACGGCAGTATCTGGTACAGGAACCTGGACAATAACAAGTGGTGCCGGATCTATTACTGATGCCGCATCACCCACAACAACCGTTACGGGAGTAACAGCAGGACAGACAACAATCCTGCGCTGGACGATCACGAATGGAAGCTGTTCAAGTTTTGACGAAGTATCCCTGACCAATGATGTTGCTGTTACAGTAGCCGCCGCCGGTACAGACCAGGCGCAGTGTGCTACCAGTACATTTACCCTTGCAGGTAATACAGCCCTGTCAGGAACAGGTGTATGGACAATAACAAGCGGAGCTGGCGCGATTACAGATCCTCTTCACCCACATCAACCGTTATAGGAGTAACAGCCGGACAGACAACTGTCCTGCGCTGGACAATCACTAATGGAAGCTGTTCAAGTTTTGATGAAGTATCCTGACCAATGATGTTGCTGTTACCGTAGCCGCCGCCGGTACAGACCAGGGCGCAGTGCGCTACCAGTACGTTTACCCTTGCAGGTAATACAGCCCTGTCAGGAACAGGTGTATGGACAATACAAAGTGGAGCAGGTGCGATCACAGATGCCTCTTCACCGACAACAACCGTTACAGGTGTTACAGCGGGTCAAACAACAATCCTCCGCTGGACGATCACTAATGGTACATGTTCAAGTTTTGATGAAGTATCCCTGACCAATGATGTTGCTGTTACAGTAGCCGCCGCCGGTACAGACCAGGCCCAGTGTGCTACCAGTACATTTACCCTTGCAGGTAATACGGCAGTATCAGGAACAGGTGTATGGACAATAACAAGTGGCGCCGGATCTATTACCGATGCTGCTTCACCGACAACAACCGTTACGGGCGTTACAGCCGGACAGACAACTGTCCTCCGCTGGACGATCACTAATGGTACATGTTCAAGTTTTGATGAAGTATCCCTGACCAATGATGTGGCTGTTACAGTAGCCGCCGCCGGTACAGACCAGGCGCAGTGCGCTACCAGTACGTTTACCCTTGCAGGTAATACAGCCGTATCAGGAACAGGAGTATGGACAATACAAAGTGGCGCCGGATCTATTACAGATGCCTCTTCACCCACAACAACCGTTACAGGCGTTACAGCCGGACAGACAACTGTCCTCCGCTGGACGATCACTAATGGTACATGTTCAAGTTTTGATGAAGTATCCCTGACCAATGATGTTGCTGTTACAGTAGCCGCCGCCGGTACAGCCAGGGCGCAGTGTGCTCCAGCACGTTTACCCTTGCAGGTAATACTGCCGTATCAGGAACAGGTGTATGGACAATACAAAGTGGCGCCGGTCTATTACCGATGCCTCTTCACCCACAACAACCGTTACGGGAGTAACAGCCGGACAGACAACTGTCCTCCGCTGGACGATACAACGGTACATGTTCAAGCTGGGATGAAGTATCCCTGACCAATGATGTTGCTGTTACAGTAGCCAGCGCCGGTACAGACCAGACCCAGTGTGCTACCAGCACATTTACCCTTGCAGGTAATACTGCAGTATCAGGAACAGGTGTATGGACAATAACAAGTGGTGATGGCGCGATCACAGATGCATCTTCACCCACAACAACCGTTACAGGAGTTACAGCCGGACAGACAACTGTTCTCCGCTGGACAATCACAAATGGAAGCTTCAAGTTTTGATGAAGTATCCCTGACCAATGATGGCTGTTACAGTAGCTGCCGCTGGTACAGACCAGGCGCAGTGCGCTACCAGTACGTTTACTCTTGCAGGTAATACAGCAGTATCAGGATCAGGTTTGTGGACTATAACAAGTGGAGCAGGTACAATCACAGATGCCTCTTCACCGACAACAACCGTTACGGGAGTAACAGCGGGACAGACAACTGTTCTCCGCTGGACAATCACTAACGGTACATGTTCAAGCCAGGATGATGTATCCCTGACTAATGATGTGGCTGTTACAGTAGCCGCCGCCGGTACAGACCAGGCGCAGTGTGCTACAGCACGTTTACCCTCGCTGGTAATACGGCAGTATCTGGTACAGGTATATGGACAATACCAAGTGGTGATGGCGCGATCACAGATGCATCTTCACCCACCAACCTTACAGGAGTTGCGGACAGACAACTGTTCTCCGCTGACGATCACATGGTGCATGTTCAAGGTGATGTATCTCTGGTTAATTCAGTGCTGACGCGGTGTTGCAGGGCTCAGTGTACATTTACCCTTGCTGGTAATACAGCGGTAACTGGTACAGGAACCTGGACTATTACAAGTGGCACAGGATCTATTACAGATGCTTCATCACCCACAACAACCGTTACTGGAGTTACAGCCGGAATTACATCTGTACTCCGCTGGACTATCACCAATGGAAGCTGTTCAAGCCATGATGAAGTGTCATTAATCAATGACCTTGCAGTAACAACTTCAAATGCAGGTGCTGACCAGTCTCAGTGTGCTACCAGTACATTTACATTAGCTGGTAACAACCCAGCCACTGGCACGGGTTTATGGACAATCGTCAGCGGACCTGGAACAATAACAGATGCATCATCACCGACAACAACTGTGACAGGGGTTACCGCAGGACAAACAACAGTACTGCGCTGGACAATCACAAACGGAAGTTGTTCAAGCAATGATGAAGTATCCCTGACCAATGATGTTGCTGTTTCAGTAGCCGCCGCAGGTACAGACCAGGCGCAGTGTGCAACCAGTACGTTTACCCTTGCAGGTAATACAGCAGTATCAGGAACAGGAGTATGGACAATAACAAGCGGAGCTGGATCCATTACAACTCCGGCTTCACCAACTTCAACCGTTACAGGAGTAACAGCAGGACAGACAACTGTCCTTCGCTGGACGATCACTAATGGAAGCTGTTCAAGTTTTGATGAAGTATCCCTGATTAATGATGTTGCTGTTACAGTAGCCGCCGCCGGTACAGACCAGGCGCAGTGTGCTACCAGTACGTTTACCCTTGCAGGTAATACGGCCGTATCAGGAACAGGTGTATGGACAATAACAAGTGGTGATGGCGCGATCACAGATGCCTCATCACCAACAACAACCGTTACGGGAGTTACAGCCGGACAGACAACTGTCCTCCGCTGGACAATCACTAACGGTACATGTTCAAGTTTTGATGAAGTATCCCTGACCAATGATGTGGCTGTTACAGTAGCCGCCGCCGGTACAGACCAGGCGCAGTGTGCAACCAGTACGTTTACCCTTGCAGGTAATACAGCAGTATCTGGTACAGGTATGGACAATAACAAGTGGTGATGGCGCGATCACAGATGCATCTTCACCGACAACAACCGTTACGGGAGTTACAGCCGGACAGACAACTGTCCTCCGCTGGACTATTACTAACGGAAGCTGTTCAAGTTTTGATGAAGTATCCCTGACCAATGATGTTGCTGTTACAGTAGCCGCCGCCGGTACAGACCAGGCCCAGTGTGCTACCAGTACGTTTACCCTTGCTGGTAATACCGCAGTATCAGGAACAGGTGTATGGACAATACAAAGTGGTGATGGCGCGATCACAGATGCCGCATCACCCACAACAACCGTTACGGGAGTAACAGCCGGACAGACAACTGTCCTCAGCTGGACTATTACGAACGGTACATGTTCAAGCAAGGGATGAAGTATCCCTTACCAATGATGTTGCTGTTACAGTAGCTGCCGCCGGTACAGACCAGGCCCAGTGTGCTACCAGCACATTTACCCTTGCAGGTAATACTGCCGTATCAGGAACAGGTGTATGGACAATACAAAGTGGCGCCGGATCTATTACCGATGCATCTTCACCCACAACAACCGTTACAGGAGTAACAGCCGGACAGACAACTGTCCTCCGCTGGACGATCACTAACGGTACATGTTCAAGCCAGGATGAAGTATCCCTGACTAATGATGTGGCTGTTACAGTAGCTGCCGCCGGTACAGACCAGACCCAGTGTGCTACCAGCACGTTCACTCTTGCGGGTAATACAGCTTTGGTCGGAACCGGAGCATGGTCTATCGTTAGCGGTGCCGGATCTATTACAGATGCTGCTTCACCAACATCAACTGTTACGGGAGTGACAGTCGGACAGACAACTATCCTTCGCTGGACAATTACGAACGGTACATGTTCAAGCCAGGATGATGTATCACTGACCAATGACCAGTTATCAAACGGTGGAACCCTCTCAGGATCTGCTGAAGTGTGCCCGACTACAAACAGTACTACACTGACTTTGGGAGCTTATACAGGAACTATAGTTAAATGGCAATCTTCTGGTGTTTCCGATTTCAGCAGTGGAGTTTCTGATATTGTCAACACGACTAATACGTATACGGCTACCAATTTGTCTGCAGATACCTATTTCAGGGTAGTTGTTCAAAATGGAAGCTGTTCAGTGGCTAATTCTTCAATTGCTTCAGTAACTATTACCAATACCTACACCTGGACCGGTACCAACAGTACCGCCTGGTCTGATGTCGGTAACTGGGGTTGTGGTGTTCTGCCTGTTCACACAACAGATGTTGTGATTCCTTCAGGACTGACCAATTACCCGTTAATCAGCAACGTAACCAATGCTGTGCTGAATGATATCAGTATTGCTGCAGGTGCTTCTGTAACTGTCCAGGGTTCACTGGAAATTGCAGGTGCAATCAGTAACAGCGGCAGTTTTGATGCAACAGCCGGTACTATTGAAATGGATGGTACACTTGCGCAGACAATTCCTGCCGGTGCTTTCAATGGTAATATCGGCACGCTGCGGATTGATAATACAGCCGGAGTAACCCTTGGTGAATCCAAAACTGCCGGTACGCTTGTACTGGTGAATGGTTTACTTGACCTGGGTGCCAATACGCTGACCGTTACTTCCGTTTCCGGTGGTTCTGCTACTTCTTATGTAAGGACACAGGGAGCCGGTGTGCTGAAAGTAAATATTGGTAACACAGTAGCTGCTGTAATACCTGTTGGTAACAGTGCCTATAATCCGGTAACGATTACTAATAACAGTGGCGCAGGTGATGATTTTGATGTGCGCGTACTGGATGAAGTGTATGACAATGGTTTCAACGGATCCATCCTGCCTTATGCACGTGTGCAGCGGACATGGATGATCAATAAAACCAATCCGAATGGCGGAGCAGGTGTTGATTTCGTATTCAACTGGAATTCTGGTGAAACTACCGGTAGCCTGGTTGTACCAAGAATGTTCCATTACCAGGCCTCTGGCAGCAGGTGGGTGAAAGAAGATGGCACAACAAGCTATCCGACTGCAACCAGCCTGAGCTTTACAGGGTATATGGGTTCATTCTCACCGTTTGCAATCATTGACAACCAGTTTACACTGCCTGTCAGCTGGTTGAGCTTTACTGCCGTTAAACACGACCAGGTGGTTTGGCTGAACTGGAGTACAGTATCTGAGCGGAATTCACGCGACTATACGATACAGCACAGTGTGAACGGACAACAGTGGTCTGATATTGGTAATCTGCCTGCAGCCGGAAACAGCAACAGCGTTTCTATCTACAGCTTTACCCATCATCAGCCCGTAACTGGTATCAATTATTATCGCCTGGTAGAAACAGATATGGATGGACATGCAACCTATAGCAAAGTAGTGGTGGTTATTTTCACCACAGAAGCTAAGCCGCTGATTGTTTACCCGAATCCTGTTTCTGACGGAAGACTGAATGTCCAGGTACAGCAAACAGAAACTATCCGCCTGTATAACCACCTGGGAGAACTGGTTATGACCAAAGAATTCCAGCCCGGTACACAGGTATGGGATCTGAGCAGACTGGCCCGCGGTGTTTATATCCTGAAAGCAGGAAAAGAAACAGAAAGGATCGTAATACAATAATTATTGAAACCTGAAACTACAGGCCGGTTCCGGAAGGAGCCGGCCTTTTTTATGAATGGAGATGTTGTTTCTGGATTTTTTTCCATCTTTGACACATAAACAAAAATCATGAGTGTACAACCATTATCTATTACGATCAAAGCCACCGTGAACGCCCAGGTTGGCAAGACCTGGGATTGTTATACCGGCCCCGGGCATATCGTCCATTGGAATTTCGCTTCGCCTGACTGGCATTGCCCCAAGGCAACAAACGACCTGACAGTGGGCGGTAAATTCACTTCCCGCATGGAAGCCCGCGACGGGTCAATGGGTTTTGATTTTGAAGGTGTGTACACGGATATCAGGGAACATGCCCTGATTCAATATGTGATGGCAGACGGCCGGAAAGTCAAGGCTGTATTTAAGGAAGATGGTCATCAAACACATGTTACAGTTACGTTTGATGCAGAAAACACCAACCCGGCAGAGATGCAGCAAATGGGATGGCAGGCTATCCTGGATTCATTTAAAAAATATACTGAATCACTTCCCTGAACTTTATAAGGCATACCGTATGCGGACAGCACAGGGAAAATAAGGGTTACCCATACTTTCCTGTATCCCGGGTGGCTTTAAGCCCCATCCGCCAATTGTGGTCACTGGTTTATAACCCGCAGGCAGGTTTTTGTATTTTACCGTTTTTTCTTTGCCGCCAATGCCGATATTTATTTCAGCTTGTAAGCGGTCATTCCGGCTGATAGAAAAAGCTTTACCGAAAATAATAGCGCCGCCCCACACAAAAGCATTGGCCTTGTAAAGATACTTGTGCAGGGTATCAGCGGCAGTCGGGTTTATGAAATCATACCTGGCGGTAAAATTATATGTCTTGATTCGTCCTTCCAGTCCAATAAATGATTCTGATACATTCCGTATAAACCTCTTTTGCCTCCGGAAAAAACCAAAAATCGGGAACCCGCCACTATTAATATGATAACGGTATTGCGCAATCGCCCGGAATCCTGAAAGGCTTTCAGGTTCTGTACTGTAGAACGGTGATTTTGTCACCCAGGCCAGTTCAGTATACACTTCACTGCGCTCTGTAAACTGCCGGGCAAACCCGAGACCTACAGGCATTTGTCCCTCTAACCAGCTGAATGGGCTGTACACCAGGTAACTGTCGTAAGTATTTTTTGTTGGTTTTTTTTCTTCATCCTGTGAAAAAACCAGCTGCTTGCTTAACAGCAGAAAGACAAAAAGGATTATTTTCTTCATAATGAATTTCCGTGAGTTGTTTATTCAGACATTTTTATAATGTGCCATGCTGCTTGCAGACATACTGTTTTCCGGATAAAAATGGAAATAGGGCAGGAGAAAATATATTTCTTAATATAAAGGCATTAAAAATCCTTTATTCCTGTATTTTAGGAACAGAACATTAAGACTTTACAGAAATCAACAGGTTTAATTCCCATACTTTTTTTAATCCACACCATTGGTGGCAGATAAGCCTTCCATGATCAACTATCACATTGTGTCCCGGGTATAATCTTCATACGGCACTGAAATTTATTTACCTTTCCGTCATGGCAGGTAAATTGCACCCCGACAGTGAGTTTGTTGTTAAAGAAGAAATTGTACTTGTTTTTATTTTAACAGGTTTGTCCATCCTGATTTTTATTTACGGGATACTGGATCTCACCGTAATAACCGGCCTGAAGGATAATGCCTCAGCATTTACTTTCCTGGCGGCGATTGTTCCTGCAATTTATTTTTTCAGGAAAGGCTTTCGGAATCCTGTTTCCCTGCGGATTAACCGAAAAGGAATTTATGAGGGCAATCGTTTAATTACCGGATGGGAAAGTCTTGTCAAGGCCACGATCACACAGAAAACAGAAGGCAAATGGAAATCGGTCCAGGACAATTTCCAGCTAGTGATTGATTTTTATGTTGGGGGTGGTGTTAAACCATTTCGTCATGTTATACCACTCACCAATACCCAGAATAAATCGGAGGAAGAAGTGATGGCGGCCATCCGGTATTTTGTCGGGTTGCATGCTGCAACGACAAGCCAGACTGCCAGGTAATTCTACATCCCGGTAAAATTTACTGTGACAGGTTGCTGATAAACCGGTAACCAACGCCGGATTCTGTCAGCAGGTGTTGCGGCCTGTTTGGATCATCTTCAATCTTTTTCCTGATCTGCGCTATAAAAACACGCAGGTATTGTGACTGGTTAATAAAACCCGGTCCCCATACAGCCCGTAGCAGGTACTGGTGGGTGAGCACTTTGCCGTCATTCTGAGCAAATAAAGATAACAGGCTGAATTCCGTATTTGTGAGTTTGACGAGTTCGCCTTTTTTCTTTACGATTCTCCCTAATAAATCAATCTGCAGGTCTTCTGAATTTATGATCGGTTCACTGTCTTCGGTAACAGAACTCCGTAAGGCAGACCTGATCCTCGCCAGCAGTTCGCCCGTGCGGAATGGTTTGGATAAATAATCATTGGCGCCTTTATCCAGTGCGCGGATAATAACTTCCTCGCTGTTCTGTACAGAAAGCACAATCACCGGGCCGGTATGCCATTCCCTTAATTCCTGTAATACATCCATGCCGTTTTTATCAGGCAACCCGAGGTCAAGCAGGATCAGGTCCGGCGGATGGTTGGATGCCATGATGAGCCCTTCGTTACCGGTTGTTGCTTCAGTAACATTATAGTTATTGGTCTTCAGCGTAATCTCCAGCATACGGCGAATCTGTTCTTCATCATCTATTACAAGTATTTCTGCCTTATTCATGGCTTATGCTTTTAAATATGCAGTTGCTGCAGGTAAAGTAATGGTAAACCTGGCGCCGCCGGTAGTAATATTTTCCAGGCTGATATTCCCTTTTAATGCTTCAATAAATCCTTTTACGATTGAAAGTCCAAGTCCGGTACCGCCGGGTTTACTGAATTTAAGCCGGTAAAATTTATCAAACACATTTTCTATTTCTTCCGGGGGGAATCCAACACCATTATCTTCAATGATCAGTTCTAATATGTCGGCGTGGATAAGAGCCGTGATATTGATCTTGCTGTCTGGTTTTGTGTACAGGCATGCATTATTCAGCAAATTGTAAATAGCCTGGCCCAGCAACAGTTTATCTGTTTTAACCAGCGGCAGGTCGGGGTTAATAGCGATGGATATTTTTTGAGCTATTCCAACATCTTCAATTTTCTTAACCGTATCATAAACAAGTTCGCTGATATCACACCAGTCCATTTTGGGTTTGATGAAGCCTGAATCAAGCCTTGACATATTCAGCAGGTTCTCCACCTGCTGGTTTAGTCTTAAGGAGGCTTTTGAAATTTCACTGATCAGTTCATTTTTGTTTTCGGCTGTCAGGTTGTTATTGCCCGACTGGATATTGTCTGTTGCTGCAATGATTGTTGCAATAGGTGTTCTCAGTTCATGTGAAAATGAATTGAGCAGCGTGTCATATAGCTTTAAAGTATTTGCCTTTTCTTCTTTTTTCCGCGAAGCTTTTTCTACCTGCCTGATTTTATATGTGAGCACCGCACTGATCATGGCAATCACGAAATACATGATCAGCAGGATGGCATCTTCGGTATTGGTAACATGAACGGTGAACCGCGGGGGAATAAAGAAGAAATCCCAGATAAATGCACTCAGGGCCGCAGAAACCAGCACCGGTAAAATGTCAAACGAAATAGCAATTAACGAAACCGAAAGCAGTAGGATAAACGCAATGACCCGGTAACCCAGCCAGGAGGAAATGCCATAGCAGATAGCCGAAACCACCAGCACGAGGCTGAGACTGATAATGTATTGATTCCGCTTGCTTTTCATTGCTGTATCAAATGTAAGAAACCGGTTATGCAGACGAATTTAAAGGCTGAAAACAGTATAAAGATTTTATAAAGATTCTTCCGGTATGACCGTTTTATTCGTCAGTTGCTGAACGCTGTTCTAATTTTGGTTTCGCAATTCACAAAAACTAATGTCATCTTATAATAAAGTATCCTTTGCAGGCCTGCTCATTGCCCTGGGAATCATTTACGGCGATATCGGAACATCCCCGCTCTATGTTTTAAATGCGATTACCAGTGGCAAAGTTATTACAGATGAGCTTGTGGCCGGTGTTTTATCTTTAATCATCTGGACCCTCACCCTGCAAACGACTATCAAGTATGTTATCCTGACGCTGAATGCAGATAACCGCGGGGAAGGCGGCATATTTTCCCTCTTTGCGCTGGTCAGGCGCCGGAAGCGCTGGCTGGTGGCAGCTGCCATGATTGGGGGTGCCGCCCTGCTGGCTGATGGTATGATCACACCGCCTATCTCAGTGACTTCTGCAGTGGAAGGTTTAAAACAAGTTCCGATCCTGTCAAGCATTACCCAGACTACAATCATTTATATCGTTATCGGTATCCTGAGTGTGTTGTTTTTTATCCAGCAATTCGGCACTGCATTTATCGGAAAATTTTTCGGGCCCGTAATGGCTTGCTGGTTTTTAATGCTTGCGGTACTTGGCTTTGTGCATATTTCAGATGACCTGTCGATCCTCAAAGCTTTCAACCCCTGGCTGGGTATAAAATTACTAATTGAATATCCACAGGGTTTTTATATCCTGGGAGGTGTATTCCTTTGTACAACCGGGGCAGAAGCCTTGTATTCCGACCTGGGCCATTGCGGTAAATGGAACATCCGCTATTCATGGATATTTGTAAAAACTTGCCTCGTTATAAATTACCTGGGACAGGGTGCCTGGCTGCTCAGTCATTATAATGGTAAAGCCATTACTGCGGATATGATCAATGCCGGTTTTAATCCTTTCTATGGTGTAATGCCCGGCTGGTTCCTTTATTTCGGAATTGCGATTGCCACCATTGCAGCTATCATTGCCAGCCAGGCGCTGATTTCCGGTTCTTTTACGCTGATCAGCGAAGCCATGCGGCTGAATTTATGGCCCAAGCTCCGGATCAATTATCCAACAGAAGCCAGGGGCCAGTTGTTTGTACCTGCCATCAACTTACTGTTGTATGCGGGCTGTATTGGTGTGGTGCTTTTCTTCAAGAAAGCAGCCAATATGGAAGCGGCCTACGGTTTGGCGATTACGCTTTGTATGATCGCCACTTCTATCCTGTTTTCGAATTTCCTCGTGCTCAAACGCACCAAACCGATACTCATCTATTTATACCTGGCTGTTTTCTTAACGCTGGAACTGAGTTTCCTGTTTGCCAACATACAGAAATTCCCCCATGGCGGTTACGTAACGCTGGTGATCGGCGGAATCCTGTTTTTGGTGATGTATATATGGTTCAGGGCACGGAAAATCAAAAACCGGTACGTGGAATTTGTAAGGCTTGAACATTATGTACCTTTGATCCAGGAACTGAGTAACGACCGGGCTGTTCCCAAGTATGCCACGCACCTGGTGTATTTAACCAGCGCCAACAACAGTAAGGAAATTGAACATAAAATCATTTATTCCATCCTGAATAAAAAACCTAAACGCGCGGATATCTATTGGTTTGTACATGTGGATACACTGGACGATCCTTATACCAGTGAGTATAAAGTGGAACATATCATTCCAAATGATATTATCCGGGTTGATTTCCGTTTGGGATTCCGCGTGGAGCCCCGGATTAACCTGATGTTCCGCAAAGTGGTGGAAGATATGGTGGCCAACAAAGAAGTAAACGTAACCAGCCGCTATGAAAGCCTCGCCAGCACGAATACCGTTGGTGATTTCCAGTTTGTGGTTATGGAAAAATATATCAGCCAGGATACGGAACTTCCTTTCTTCGAGAAAATAGTCATGAAATTCCATTTCTGGCTGAAAGATATCAGCTTGTCAGAGGAAAAGGGATTTGGCCTGGATACAGCAAACGTTACGATCGAAAAATTCCCGTTGCTGGTTGGGCCGGTGGTCCGTCTTCGGATGAAGCGGGTGGAAGAATAATTAATAATCCGGGTTATGCCTGATACCATATTATTAATTGATGATGAAGAGCAGCTGAGAAAACTCCTGACAAGGGTAATCTCCCTGGAAGGTTTTACTGTAATCGAAGCAAATACTTTAAAAGCTGCATCTCAAATCCTGTCGCACCAGGCTGTGGATGCCGTTCTCTGCGATGTCAGGTTACCCGATGGCAATGGCGTTGAATTTGTCAAAGTGGTGAAAGACAGGTATCCGTCCATTGAAATTATTTTACTCACTGCCTACGGTAACATCGCGGACGGGGTACAGGCCATTAAGAACGGTGCCTTTGATTATATCACCAAAGGGGATGACAACGACCGGATCATCCCGCTCCTGCACCAGGCTTTGGAAAAATCTGCGCTTCAGAAAAAAACGGCCGTTACTTTCAGCAATAACCCCATTTCCGGGTTTAATATCATTATTGGTGACAGTGCACCGGTTAAAAAAGCCATTGGGCTGGCCAAAAGAATTGCAGCCAGTGATTCCACTGTTTTATTGCTGGGTGAAACCGGAACCGGCAAAGAGATTTTTGCCAACACCATCCATTATAACAGCCGCCGGAAAGAATTCCCGATTGTGGCTATTAACTGCAGCGCATTCAGCAGGGAATTACTGGAAGGGGAATTGTTTGGATACAAGGCCGGTGCTTATACCGGCGCTGTGAAAGATAAAAAAGGATTAATTGAAATGGCGGAAGGCGGTACCTTGTTCCTGGATGAAATCGGTGAACTGGATATCCTCCTGCAGGCCAAACTGCTGCGGGTATTGGAGAACGGTGAATATATCAAAGTGGGTGATACCAAAATCTCCAAAGCCAATGTGCGGATTATTGCTGCCACTAACCGGAACTTAAGAAAGGAAGTGGCTGAGGGCCGTTTCCGGGAAGATCTTTTTTACAGACTGGATGTTTTTGATATTGAATTGCCTTCCCTGCGCGACAGGACTGGTGACATCCCGGCCCTTGCCGGATATTTCCTGGAACAATTCGCCATAAAAGAAAACAGGAAACCGGTTATTGTCAGCCAGACTGCCATGCAGTTGTTGCAGCAATACGACTGGAAAGGGAACATCCGGGAGTTGAAAAACACCATGGAACGGGCTGCAATAATGACGGAAGGAACTGAAATCCTTCCGGAGCATTTGCCCTTTGATATCCAGAAACAAAACACCTCCGGGCCACATGAACTATCCCTTGCCGCTGTGGAAAAACAGCATATCCTGAAAATACTTCAATATACAAATGGCAATAAAGCAAAGGCCGCCCGTTTGCTGGAAATCGGCCTGGCAACCCTTTACCGTAAAATGGAAGAATATACCATTGCCGCCCATTTCTCAAAATGATAAAATGACCATCTCAATCTGAGATGGTTTTTTGTTTTCCTCAATTATTATCTGAAAAGCGAAATTCCCGGAAGTCTTATCCAGACTGCATTTCAGCCGATTCAACAGTCGTTGCCTGTTTCAGGCATTTCTTTTGGCATTATACATCAAACGGCAGACAATGAAAACAAATCAACCAGATAAGCCAGGTGATGAAGCCCCGGAACTGAAGCATTTTGTCATTGTGTTTGTGGTAGTCGCATTGCTGACTGCTTTTTCATGGATTGCCTGGTTCAAATTCGGCTGGTTCCATTAAATCAAAGCTATGCAGGAAAACAAAGGGGATATTTTATGGATCATCCTGGTGTGGCTGGTGGCAGGGGCGTTGTTGCTGCTGGCTGTCGTGAAATTCAAAGTTCTGTTTCATTCATAAACCAAGTATATGTTTTTAACACTTTTACTCCTGGCCTGCGGGCTGGTCTGTTTTTGGATCTTTTTTAAATCTATTGACTGGTTCGAAAAAATTTAATCATTATGATGACGGCTTTATTCATTTTATCCATCGTGGTATTTATTTACCTCGTGTATGTTTTAATTAAACCTGAAAAATTCTAGGGTATGAACGGCGAACTTACAGGAACCATTTTAATCTACTTGATTACACTGCTGCTGGCTTATCCGCTGGGCAGGTATATGTCCAAAGTATTTAACGGGGAAAAGACACTCACTGGTTTTATGAAGCCGGTGGAAAAATTCATTTTCAGGATCAGTGGAATCAACCCGGCAGAAAGCATGAACTGGAAACAGTTTTTGAAAGCCATGCTGACCATCAATTTGCTCTGGCTGGTATATGCTTTTTTCCTGCTGGTCTTCCAGGATAAAATGCCATTGAACCCGGATGGCAATCCCGGTCAATCACCTGACCTGGCATTTAATACGTCGATCAGTTTCCTGGTGAACTGTAATCTCCAGCATTATTCCGGTGAATCAGGTCTGACGTATTTCACCCAGTTATTTGTTGTTACATTCCTGCAGTTTGTGAGTGCCGCAACAGGGATCGCTATGTTAATGGCATTGCTGAATGCCTTTAAGGAAAAGACAGTGCAGCACCTGGGTAATTTCTGGAACTATTTTGTAAAATCGGTTACCAGGGTATTGCTGCCATTATCAATAATAGTGGCTGTAATTCTTGCATTCAGCGGTACGCCTTCCGGTTTTGCAGGAAAAGATACCATCACCACTCTGCAGGGTGATACGATGCAGGTGTCCCGGGGACCAGCAGCAGGTATGATTGCTATCAAACAGCTCGGTACCAATGGGGGCGGCTGGTTTGGTACGAATTCAGCCCATCCGCTTGAAAATCCCAGTTATCTGACCAACGCAGTTGAAACGATTTCGATTTTACTCATACCGATTGCGCTGGTATTCATGCTTGGTTTCTATCTCAACAAAAGGAAACTGGCGAAAGTGATTTTCGGGGTGATGACATTCCTGTTTGTCATTTTCTGCGCCATCAATATATATTATGAGACAAAAGGAAATCCCGCCATTGATAAACTGGGGATCGCCCAGACAGCCGGCAGCATGGAAGGAAAGGAAGTGCGGATAGGTGCGGCTGCCACCGCTTTATGGAGTGTGGCTACTACGTCAACTTCCAATGGTTCGGTGAACGGAATGCATGACAGTTTAACGCCCATTTCCGGGGGTGTAGTTATCCTGGATATGATGGTGAATGCCTTGTACGGTGGTGTGGGTGTTGGTATTCTCAATTATTTCATTTTTATCATCATTGCCGTATTTATATCCGGACTGATGGTCGGGCGAACCCCTGAGTTCATGGGGCATAAAGTAGAAGCGCGGGAAGTGAAAATAGCCGCATTGATAACCCTGTTGTCTGCGTTCCTGATTAAAGGGTTTACTGCACTGGCGGCATACCTGGTGGCGCATCATCCGGATATTGCCTGGCAGGTAAAACCGGGCGCCTGGCTGAATAATCCATCTTACCACGGCTTTTCTGAAATGCTGTATGAATTCACTTCCGCGAATGCCAATAACGGCAGCGGCTTTGAAGGACTGGGTGATAATAATATCTTCTGGAATGTGACCACCGGCTTTGTGTTACTGATCGGCAGGTTCCTGCCCATCATTGCACCCATTGCTATAGCCGGCTTGCTGGCCAATAAAAAATTCATTCCTGAATCGCCGGGTACTTTACGTACAGACTCCGGCACATTCGGAGTGATGACACTGGCGGTGATCATTATTGTAACGGCTTTGTCTTATTTACCCGCATTGGCTTTAGGCCCTATTGCAGAATTCTTTTCACTTTAATAACGAACTGAAATGTCTACCAATAAACGTTCTATTAAATTATTTGACCCGGCCCTGGTGAAGACAGGGATTATCCAGTCATTTGTAAAACTTAACCCGCGGCTGATGGTCAAGAACCCGGTGATGTTCACGGTGGAGCTGGGAACCATCGTCATGCTGGCAGTTACCATCTACCAGTTGATTACCGGCGACAATTCACAGGGCGCCCTGTGGTACAACATCACTATTTTCTTCATTTTATTGCTGACAGTGCTGTTTGCCAATTTTGCTGAAGCATTGGCTGAGGCGCGGGGAAAGGCGCAGGCGGAAAGTCTTCGTAAAACCAGGGAGGACACGCCGGCTAAAAAAATCATCGGGAAGGACTGGCAATTTGAGGTTGTGTCCTCAGCGAGGCTAAAGAAAGATGACCTGTTTATTTGCGAAGCAGGCGATATGATCCCGATGGATGGGGAAATCATCAGCGGCATTGCCACGATTGATGAATCTGCCATTACCGGTGAGTCAGCACCTGTAATCCGGGAGGCAGGCGGTGATAAATCATCTGTTAC
Organism: Chitinophagaceae bacterium; assembly: GCA_016720825.1. GTDB lineage: Bacteria > Bacteroidota > Bacteroidia > Chitinophagales > Chitinophagaceae > JJ008. The sequence goes on from JADKJV010000003.1 coordinate 284,680, forward strand.
CGGTGGTACAAAAGTGTTAAGTGATAGAATTACGGTCAGGGTTACAACCCAGCCCGGAGAATCTTTCCTGGATAAAATGATTGCATTGGTGGAAGGAGCCTCGAGGCAGAAAACACCCAACGAGATAGCATTGACCATTTTGCTGGCTGCTTTCACACTTATATTTACCATTGTATGCGTTACACTGAAACCTTTTGCTGATTATGCCCAGACACCGATAACCATTGCGGCATTTATTTCATTATTTGTATGCCTGATCCCGACTACCATTGGTGGTTTGTTGTCTGCCATTGGTATTGCGGGGATGGACCGGGCGCTGAGAGCGAATGTGATTGCCAAAAGCGGTAAGGCTGTTGAAACGGCCGGCGATATTGATACGCTGTTACTGGATAAGACCGGAACGATAACTATCGGTAACCGGAAGGCAACCGGGTTCCACCATGCGAATGGGATTGACCAGCCTGAGTTTATTGCGGCCTGTGCATTGTCGTCTTTGGCAGATATGACACCTGAGGGAAAATCCATTGTTGAGTTATCCGGTCTCCATGAAAAGAATTTCAACACAACCGGTGCCAGTTTCATTGAATTCACTGCAGAAACCAGAAGCAGCGGGATCAACCTGGCTGATGGCACCCGGATCCGGAAAGGGGCGTATGATTCCATAAAAAATATAGTGACGAAAGCCGGTCATTCATTTCCGGAAGAAGTTACTGAACGGGTGAATATTATTTCTTCCAATGGCGGAACGCCGCTGGTCGTCAGCCGGAACGAAATTGTATTGGGAGTAATCGAACTCCAGGATATTATCAAACCCGGTATCCATGAACGTTTCCAGCGGCTGCGTAAAATGGGCGTGAAAACGGTGATGGTGACAGGTGATAATCCGTTAACTGCAAAATACATTGCGGAAAAAGCCGGTGTGGATGATTTTATTGCAGAAGCAAAGCCGGAAGATAAAATGAATTATATCCGCCGTGAGCAGCAAAGCGGCAAACTGGTTGCCATGATGGGCGATGGTACCAATGATGCGCCGGCCCTGGCACAGGCTGATGTGGGCGTGGCCATGAACAGCGGTACTGCAGCTGCCAAAGAAGCCGGCAATATGGTAGACCTGGATAATGATCCCACTAAACTGATTGAAGTGGTTGAGATCGGGAAACAATTGCTGATCACCAGGGGCACGCTGACCACATTCTCTATTGCGAATGATGTGGCCAAGTATTTTGCGATCGTGCCTGCTTTGTTTATTGCGTCTATACCCGCATTGCAGTCGCTGAACATCATGGGATTGAAAAGCCCGGAATCGGCCATACTGGCTGCTGTTATATTCAATGCGATCATCATTCCATTGCTGATACCTCTGGCATTAAAAGGGGTGGCTTATAAACCGATTGGTGCATCGGCATTGCTCAGGCGGAATTTGCTGATATATGGTTTGGGTGGACTCATTGCACCTTTTATCGGCATCAAACTGATTGATATGCTGATCGGACTATTTATCTGATTTTAAATAAATAATTCAAATGAAAAAGAATTTGCTGATATCTCTCAAACTGACCGGGTTAATGATAATCCTTTGTGCCATCATCTATCCTTTATTGATCGCAGCGGTTGGCACTGCCACCCCGGGTGGTGGAAATGGTGAAACCGTTTCGGTTGATGGAAAGGTTGTAGGCTATAAAAATATCGGCCAGCGGTTTACGGAAGACAAATATTTTTCCGGCAGGCCATCTGCGGTTGATTACAATGCAGCTGGCTCAGCAGGAAGTAATAAAGGCCCTTCCAATCCCGATTATTTAAAAATAGTGCAGGACCGGATTGATACTTTCCTGGTCCATAACCCAGGCATTCGCAAAGAAGACATTCCGGCTGACCTGGTCACCGCCAGCGGCAGTGGACTGGATCCGGATATTTCCCCGGCATCAGCTTTTGTACAGGTGAAAAGGGTTGCTGCTGTCAGGGGTTTACCCGAAACAGCCGTGAAGGAGTTGGTGGATAAGCATATCTCCAAAACCATTTTAGGACCTGATGTGGTGAATGTGCTCAAACTGAACATGGCCCTGGACCAATTAAAATGAAATTGAAAAATTATAAATCAATGAAAAAGATTTTATCTGCTACACTATTATTTATAGGTACAAATATTATTGCACAGGATTCAACAGGCGTTTTAACCATCAGTGGTTATGCGGAGGCTTACTACCAGTATGATTTTAACAAGCCGGCCGATAATAACCGGCCCGGATTCATTTACAGTCATAACCGCCACAATGAATTTAACCTGAACCTGGGATTTGTAAAAGCAAATTATACAGCAGAAAGGGTCAGGGCAAACCTGGCATTGGGTGCAGGTACTTATATGAATGCCAACTATGCGGCTGAGCCGGGTGTGTTGAAAAATATTTTTGAAGCCAATGCTGGATTTAAAATCAGTAAAAAGAAGAATCTCTGGATTGATGCCGGCATCATGCCTTCGCATATTGGATTTGAAAGCGCAGTCAGCAAGGATTGCTGGACGCTGACGAGAAGCATCCTGGCCGAGAACAGTCCGTATTTTGAAGCAGGTGCCAAAATCAGTTATACAACAGATGATGGCAAATGGTTGCTCAGCGGGATGGCGCTGAACGGCTGGCAGCGGATTACAAGGGTCAGCGGCAATTCGCTGATGAGCTGGGGTGCACAAATCCAGTATAAGCCTTCATCTAAAGTATTATTGAACTACAGCAATTTTATCGGCACCGATAAGCCGGACAGTGCCCGGTTGTCGAGGTTCTTTCACAACCTGTATTGCGTTTTTAATGTCAGCGACCAGTTTGGAATAACGCTGGGTTTTGATATTGGCACGGAAGAAAAATCACCCGGAAGTACAGATAAGAACACCTGGTATTCACCGGTAATCATTGTAAAGTATGCGCCAAACAGTAAATGGGCACTTGCCGGCAGGGTGGAGCATTATAATGATAAGAACGGTGTGATTATCGCTACCGGTTCACCCAATGGTTTTCAGACAACAGGATATTCATTGAATATTGACCACAGTCCGGCTAAAAATGTACTGGTGAGGCTTGAGTTGAGAAGCCTGAACAGCAAGGATAATATTTTCGCGAAGCCTTCGGGTTTTGGCAGCAACAATACTTTTATTACTTCATCCATCGCAGTTTCTTTTTAACATGGGAGAACTGGAAGCAAATAAATGGTTAGAGAAAATCCAGCAGCCCCGCAAAGGCAAGCTGAAGATTTACATTGGCATGAGTGCCGGTGTGGGAAAGACTTACCGGATGCTGCAGGAAGCGCATAACCTGCTGCGCAACGGGGTGGATGTGAAAATTGGTTATGTGGAAACACATAGCAGGAAAGAAACAGAAGCGTTAACAGAAGGATTAACCATTGTGCCCCGGCGGAAAGTGTTTTATAAAGGCAAACAACTGGATGAGCTGGATGTACAGGCCATCCTGCTGCTGAATCCGCAAATTGTAATTGTTGATGAGCTGGCACATACCAATATACCCGGCAGTAAGAATGAAAAAAGATGGCAGGATGTGATGGATATCCTGGAAGCAGGTATTGATGTGATTTCTGCGGTCAATATCCAGCATATTGAAAGTATTAATGATGATGTGAAGGCAATCACGGGAGTGGAGGTTAAAGAACGGGTGCCCGATAAAATGCTCCAGCTCGCCGATGAGGTGGTGAATATTGACCTCACAGCTGATGAACTGATCACCAGGCTGAAGGAAGGAAAGATCTACGACAGTAACAAAGTGCAGGCCCTGCAGCATAGAAGTGGCCGGGCAGGTGGAACGGAAGGTGGATTATGAGGTAACCTCTGTTGATAAGAGCTGGAAACATGAACGGTTCCTGGCCTGTATTTCTTCCAATCATGAAATTGCACAGACCATTATCCGGAAAACAGCCCGGCTGGCGTCTTATTATAACAGTAAATGGTATGTATTATATGTGCAAACCCCCGGGGAATCGGCCGATAAGATACCTTTGTCTTTACAAAGGCATCTGATCAATAACTTTAAGAATGCCACGGAACTGGGCGCTGAAGTGATCCAGAAAACGGGGAAAAATATCAGCCGGGCGATCATGGAAGTGATAGAGGAGAAAGAGATCACCACGGTGTGTATCGGAAAACCGCATTTGAAGATGTGGCAGATCATTTTAAAGACCAGTGTGTTCAGGGAGCTTTTAAAAACATTATCCAGGAATGATGTTGACCTGGTAATTTTATCATAATGTCCATTACTGTAAAACAGAAAATCCGTCTGGGGACTTTATTCCTTTTTTCCCTGTTGTTACTTTCAGGCGGGGTAAGCATTTACCATCTGGTGAGGATGCAAAATGATTCAAAAGAAATCCTGAAGGATAATTATGAGTCGTTGAGTTATTCCCATGGTATGATGGAGGTGCTCGACAGTGCGCCTGTTATATCGGGAAAGTCTGCGGCAGTTTTTGACAGTTTATTGAAATTACAGGAGGATAATATTACGGAGCCGGGAGAAAGTGATATTACATCAAGCATCAGGCAGCATTTTAATATGTACCAGTCAGGCGATACCTCCGGGGTTGCCTTGCAAAAGGTGAAAACAGGTATCCTGGATGTGATGGCGCTGAATATGACCGCAATCCAGGTCAAAAACCAGAAGGCTAATAAGACGGCGGAAAATGCATTGACTTATATTTCGCTGATAGCAGGTGTCATCCTGATTGTCGGTTTTACATTCTCCTACAATTTCCCTTCTGTACTTACCTCGCCGATCCATACCCTGAATGAAGGGATCATGGAGATCAGTAAAAAAAATTATCATTTCCGGATTCACCTTGACCGGAAAGATGAATTCGGGCAGATGGCGGGTTCATTTAATGATATGGCTGAAAGGCTGGAATATTTTGAGAACAGCAATCTGAATAAAATCATTTTTGAAAAAACCAGGGCTGAAGCAGTGATCAACAGCCTGAAAGAGGCGAGTATCGGGTTTGATAAAAAAGGGATCGTGCTTTTTGCCAACGACCAGGCCCTGCAGTTGCTGGGAATGCAGTCAAAAGAACTGATCGGGCACCCGGTAGAAGAAGTGGCCGGGAAGAACGACCTGCTGCGGTTCCTGCTGGAAGAAAAAGGAAGCATGCCTTTTAAGATTGTGGTTGATAACCGGGAAAATTATTTTACCAAAGAAGTGGTGGAGATCGCCCAGGATAACAGCAGCAGTAAAGTGATCATTCTGCGCAATATCACTTCGTTTAAAGAACTCGATGTGGCTAAAACGAATTTCATTGCCACGATATCACATGAATTGAAAACACCGCTCGCCTCATCCGGGTTTAGTATAAAACTATTGGAAGACGAAAGGGTAGGGCAACTTTCTGCAGAGCAGAAGGACCTGATTCAAAACCTGAAACAGGATAACCAGCGGATGCTGCGCATACTGAGTGAGCTGCTGAATATGTCGCAGGTAGAAGCCGGGAAGATCCAGCTGGATATTGTTGAAATTATCCCCGAAGAACTGGCAGATACCGCAATCAATGCAGTAATGAATAGCGCCGGGCAGAAAAATATCAGCGTTCAAAAAGAATATGGGAAAGAACTGCGGAAGGTTTTTGCTGATCACGAAAAAACCGGGTGGGTGTTAAATAATTTCCTGACCAATGCGGTAAAACATTCCCCGGAAAACAGCACGGTTACTGTCAGCATTAAACAGGTTGAAAAAAATATTGAGTTCGCTGTATCAGACCACGGCCCGGGCATCTCCTCTGAATATTCTACCCGTGTGTTTGAGCGGTTCTTCAAAGTGCCCGGATCCAAATCTGGCGGTACCGGACTTGGCCTCGCGATCTCCAAAGAATTGATTGAAGCGCAAGGTGGACAAATCTGGGTAAAAAGTGAAATAGGATCGGGGAGTGTGTTTGGGTTTACGTTGCCTGCTGTTTAAAAGTGTAACAATAGCATAGTCTAAATTCTAAATTCTAAATTCTAAATTCAAATTCCAAATTCCAAATTCCAAATCCCCAATTCCAAATCCCCAATTCCAAGTTCCAAATTCCCCCAAGGGCTTCCCGCTTACAAACTTCTTTCAAAAGACTATTACAATCCGAAAGAAATAAATATATTGGGTTACCGTTTTTCGGTACCTAACCATAACCAACCATCAAACCAATTCCATTATGAGAAAGCTTTCTCTCATTGTGCTGTCCTTCCTTTTCATTTCCCTTACTTCAAACGCCCAGTCAGATTGTTCCAGCGCTGTTGTCATATGTGGCAACACTACAGCCTTTAACCCCAGCGGGGTAGGTAATAAACTGGAACAACTGGCCTGCGGAGGTATTGAACATAACAGTATCTGGATGGCATTCCAGGCCAAAGCAAGCGGCAAACTGAATTTTGTAATCCGTCCTACCACACTGGCTGGTTTGCCAGTCGTAACAGATGTGGACTGGAGTTTATATCAATTACCTGGTGCACCCGGTGTTTCAAACTGTGATAACAAAACCCAGATCAGTTGTAATTTTGCGGGATCTTCCACTGTTTTTGGTATTGCCGGGGCTACCGGGATGGCTTCACCACCTTTTACAGCTTCCCAGTTTAATCCGGGTGTGGATGTTACCCTGGGTACCTGGTATGTACTGATCGTGGATCAGTTTGCAAACACTGTCCCGCTATTATTAAATGTACAATTTACCGGAAACCCCGAGTCATCTGGGCTGAATTCAACGCCGGGCATATTTGATAACCGCCCGGATTTTACAGTAAATACTTTAAGTGCCTGTAGTGGCTCGTATGGTTTCGTAAGCAGTTCGGTTGCGGTATCCGGTATTGCATCTTATGCCTGGAATTTTGGAGATGGCAGCACGGCTAACACTGCAAATCCCAATCACACGTATGTGACTCCCGGAACTTATTACGTCAGCCTGACTGTAACCGATAATAACGGTTGCAATAGTTTCATCCGCAAGCAGGTTGTATATAATAATACCCCACCGGCTGTGAATGCTGCCGGGCTTTTTGTAACACCGGCCTGTTCCAATTCAAATAACGGGACACTGACTGTTGTTACAACAGGTGCTACCACACCCGGAGTAACCGGTGGTACCCCGCCTTATACATATGAGTTGGTCTCTCCGTCGCCTGTAGTTATTTCTCCCCAATCATCCAATTCATTCAGCGGACTTGCACCCGGTACCTATACCGTTAAAGTAACGGATGCCTGTGGTAAATCAGCTACTGGTAATGTTACAATCTCTCAAGTCGCCACAAATTCAACAATTGGTTTAGGAATCCAGAATATCCAGGCGGCTTGCGGAAGCAGTCCTACTGGTTCAGCAACCATTTTCGCCAATGGTACCACGGCTCCATATACCATGGCGCTGGTAACCAGTTCACCGGTTACTACCGGGGCATTACCCGCACTGCAACGAGACCCGATTACTTCTACTTATTATACAACTTTTACAAACCTCTTGCCTGGATTATATACTGTTGAGGCAACAGATGGTTGTGGGAAAGTCCGCCGGGCAACGTTTACAGTAACCGCATCAACAGTACCAACCGCAAACACGGTATCAAGCCCATCTTGTGCAGGAACAGCCACAGGCACACTGACTGTATCTGCAACTGCAGCTAACGGTTTGTCGGCTAACGGCTCACCGGGTACATTTCAATACGCACTGATCGCGCCTTCACCAATAACAAGGCCTTTCCAGAATTCATCCGTTTTTGAAAACCTGTTCCCCGGCACTTATACAATTGCTGTAAGAGATGCTTGCGGGAATATCGGAACCGCAACGAGTACGGTGGGTACAGCGGCGGCACCCAATTTCGGGACTTCATTCACTTCCATTTCCTGTCCGAACGGATCAACTGGTTCTATCGAAGTCCAGCAGGGTACTGTTGCCGGTGGTGGTTCACCGTATACATTTGAACTGATTGCACCTTCACCGGTGCTCCGTCCAGCCCAGAATGATAACGCATTTAATAATCTTCCTCCGGGAACCTATACAGTCAGGCTGAAAGATGTTTGCGGTACACCAGCCATCACAACGGTAACTGTAAATGCCGCTTCCGCACCAACGTTCACAACAACGCTAACAGCAAGTTGCACTACACCGGCTGCGGGAACGATCACAGTTGCTCCGGGTGCCACGTCCATTTCACCATATACATTTGAGCTGATCAGTCCGGGGGGTGCGATCCGACCACCACAAGGCAGTAATATTGCCAATTCAACCAGCAGCATTTTTACCGGACTCAACCAGGGATTCTATACTGTGCGGATGACTGATGGTTGCGGGGTTCCTGTAACCGGAACGGCAACAATTGCTGCGCCGGTTGCACTGGCTTTCCCTGCAGGATCTGTTTCAATTCCTTCCTGCAGCGCATCTTCTACCGGTCAGATTACTGTGGCACAGCCCACATCCGGACTTGGTGCTTATAAATATGAACTGATTGCTCCATCACCGGTTACCAGGGCACCGCAATACAGCAGGGTGTTTAATAATTTACCTGATGGGAATTATACCATCCGCATCACTGATTCCTGCGGAACGCAGGTTGATAACAGTGCCACGCCACTGGCTTTGGCCGTTGCTGCTGCTCCGGGTCTTTCCGTTAGCAATACAAACAGTTGCGCAACCAACACCGGAACTATAACATGTACAGCGACCGCCGCTAACCAGGGTGGAGGCCCATATCTTTTTGCATTAATTGCACCTTCAGCTGTAACAAGACCAGACCAGACATCACCCATATTTACTGGCTTACCTGCCGGCGCTTATACTGTCCAGATTACTGACCAGTGCGGGCAAACCGGTACCACAACAACAACCATTGCAGTTGCCGGTGCATTTTCACCTGCAGCAGGCGGCAGTATTGTGAGTTGTAACGGCAGCGGGTATTATGGCCAGATTATAGTTACCAGTCCGCAGAACTTTACATCCGGAGGACCTATACCTCCCGGCAGCGGCGGAGGCCCTTATACTTTTGCCGTATATGATGCAACCAATACAACGCTTATTGCAGGACCGCAGGCTTCCAACGTTTTTTCAACGATAACCCCGCTTGCGGGTTCGCCTACACACACCATCCGGGTAACGGATGGTTGCGGAAATACGGGTACAACAACGGTTACAATTAATCTTCCTACTGCATTAGCAGCTGCAACTATTACAGCGACCACTGCTTCCTGTGCGGCTTCTAATACAGGCGTTATAAAGGTGACTACTGGCAGCAATGGTGGATTGGCTCCTTATAACTATTCATTGATAGATGCAAACACTTTAGCGGTAGTAGCTGGTCCGCAAACCAGCACCACCTTTAATGATGTACCGGCCAATGCAACCGGTTATTTAGTGAAAACAACCGATGCCTGTGGAAATACAATCAACTCGGCTACTGCATTATTATTCCCGGCTGCTGTTGCGCCAACTGCTTCTGTTGTAACCACGGCTTCCTGTGCTTCCCCATCTACCGGAATCATTGTAGTAACGCCGGGAACCGGATCAACCTTAGCCGGTGGTACATTCAGCTATGCATTATATGATGCGGGCAATACAGTACAAGTGGCAGGAACACAATCCAGCCCTGTATTTAATAACGTGGCCGCAGGAAATTATACCGTTCGTATTACAGACCGGTGCGGAACCACAGGTACAGTGGCAGCAAACGTTGCGTCTGGTGCATCAACACCTACTGCTTCCGGTACTGCAACAGGAACCTGCACAGGTGGAAATACGGGTACTATCAGGGGTGCATCAACAGGTGGTTCACTTCCGGTGACCTTTACACTGGTTGACCAGGTAACTGCTTCAATTGTTGCAGGACCGCAGGCTGACAGTATTTTCAGTGGTCTTTCTGCCGGTACCTATATTGTGCGGGTTACTGATGCCTGCGGTACAGTGACGAATTCTGCGAATGTTGTGTTAGGTGATCTTACCGGTACACCTACAATTACTACAACCAGTGCAATTGACTGCAGCGGATCTGCTACTTTGAGCGGATATGGTGCTTCCGGTAACAACGGCCCATATACGTATGCCATTTGTTCCGGTGCAGGTTGCACCACTTTTGAGTGCCTTCGGAGCTTCCAGCACATTTACAGTGAATACCAGCGGTACTTACCGGATAGCGGTTAAAGACCGGTGCGGTAATCAAACATCGTCTTCAGATATTACAGTTACGATCCCCACTAAAGCAGTGGTGACAGGCGTAACTAAAAATACCAGTTGCGGACCGACTACAATCAACGTTACATTCAGCAGTGTCCCCAACACGCCTTATTATAGTGTGGATGGCGCTAACTTTTCACCAACTATTGGTACAATTGGTATCGGCACACACGATGTCCGTGTAGCCGACTTCAATGCCGGTGTATTCGGATGCGCGAGTGATCCGTTTAGTTTCTTTGTGGGGACAACGCCTTCTGTCACAAATCCATTGCTGACCAGTGCACCAGGTGGTGTGTTCTTCAGCGAGGCCTTTACACAAACCGGCGGCGAGGCACCAATTTCATACACAACAGTCAGTGTATTGCCCAACGGCTTAACATTATCAACAGCCGGTGTACTCGGTGGTACACCCATACAAAGCGGCACTTTCCCGATTGTAGTTACCGCGACCGATGCAAACGGATGTATCGGAACCGGCAGTACCTATAATCTGACAATTACCTGTTTGCCGCCAACCGCCATTGCAACTCCTGCTTCCCAGTCAACCTGCTCAGGCTCTGCCATTACAACCATTGTATTATCAGGAACAGCCACCAGCTTTAGCTGGACCCGTGATAATACAGTTTCTGTAACCGGCATTGCTGCCAGCGGTTCCGGGGATATCAGCGGCACTTTAACCAATACCACCAGTTCACCGGTTACGGTAACATTTACCATCAATTCAACAGATGGTACTTGCAGCGGTGTGCCGATTACTGCTACAGTGGTTGTGAGCCCACAGCCCAGTACAGCTACAGCAGGCCCAGATCAGAGTTCCTGTCAGAATCCTACTGCAACAATGGCTGCTAACACCCCTGTATCAGGCACAGGTGTCTGGACACAAATAGCAGGTCCTGTTACGGCCACAATTTTTTTACCCAGGAGCTCCCAACACAACTATTGGGGATTAAACACTTTAGGAACATATCCATTCCGCTGGACGATTTCCAGTGCGCCTTGTACAGCATCATTTGATGATGTGGACATTGTAGTGAACCCTTTGCCTGCAGCCTTTACGCTTGCCGGTGGTGGTATATATTGCCCGGGTACAGTAACACTTACAGGTCCTGTTGATCCTAACTATACATATGGATGGGCATCAAGTCTGACAGGTATCGCCTCCCCCAATTCATTTACAGTATTTGGTGGAACCACCTCAACACAGGATGTTACTGCATCCAGTGTATACCGCCTCAGCGTAACCAACCAGTTTGGTTGTTCTGCTTCAGATACTGCAGCAGTCAGCCTGAGTGATTATGTTTTCACTGGTTCATTAGCTGTCGGGGATGCTCAGCAAACGGGAAGGTTGAATCGTTTCGCCAATCTTTCAACCTGTGCCGCACCTAAAGCCTGCCCGCTCACTTTTACCACAGGGAGGGCGAGGTTCTATGACAATTATACAATCACAAACCCGAGAAATGTACCTGTTTGTGCAACAATCAGTGTTGCCTCCTCCTGTGGGTACAACTTTATTCTCTGCGGCCTATACACCTCCATTTAACCCTGCCAGCCTTTGTGCAAACTACCTGGGGGATCATGGTTCTTCATTCCCGGGATTCGCTTTCTACCAGGTTACAGTACCGGCTAACGGAACTATTGATGTCGTGGTACATGAAGTAAATGTCGGCACGGGTTGCAGTTCATACCAGTTAACCGTGGATATGCCACGTGATCTTTCTTTGATTACTGCATCTCCGTCTGTATTGAATTGTTCAGGCACATCTGTCCTCACAGCTCCTGTTGCCAACAGTTATGTATGGTCACCCGGCGGCGCAACTACATCAAGCATCACCACTTCACCATTAGTAGCTACTACTAAGTTTTATGCTACTATGGGATATGGCAATGCCGGTTGTACACGTCAGGATTCAGTAACGGTTACAGTAAACAGTACACCCATTACGCTGAATTGTCCAACCAATACAACTGTAGCAGCTTGTCAGACACAGTCTGCTGTGAATCTCCAGTTTGCGGCCTGGCTGGCAACAGCATCAGGCAGCGGTGGTTCAAACGGAGTGCTCACGAATAATAATACCGGAGCACCTTCGGCCTGCGGAGGCAGTACTACGGTAACATTTACTTATACGAATGACTGTGTGCCTTTGACTACTACCTGTCAGTCTACCTTTACTGTTTCGTCAGCTCCACCAGTCAATTTATCTTGCCCAACAAACACAACAGTAGCTGCCTGTCAGACACAGGCTGCTGTCAATACCCAGTTCGCTACATGGCTGGCAACTGCTACAGCCAGCGGCGGATGCAATGGTGTTTTAACCAATAATAATACGGGCGCACCATCAGCATGTGGCGGTAGTACAACTGTAACGTTTACTTACACCAGCAGTTGTTCGCCGATAACCACTACTTGTCAGTCTACATTTACAGTTTCGGCAGCTCCAACGGTTGTTTTGACTTGTCCAACCAACACAACAGTAGCTGCTTGTCAGACACAGTCTGCGGTCAATACCCAATTTGCAACATGGCTGGCAAATTCATCAGCAAGCGGTGGATGCAATGGCGTTTTAACCAATAATAATACTGGTGCGCCATCCGCTTGTGGCGGCAGTACAACAGTTACGTTTACATACAACAGCAGTTGTGCACCGGCAATTACCACATGTCAGGCTACATTCACAGTAGCTGCACCTTCAACAGTTACGCTGACTTGTCCAACCAACACAACGGTTGCTGCTTGTCAGACACAAGCTGCGGTTAATCTCCAGTTTGCAACCTGGCTGGCAACAGCATCAGCAAGCGGTGGATGCAATGGTGTGCTAACCAATAATAATACTGGCGCACCGTCCGCATGTGGCGGCAGTACAACTGTCACGTTTACTTATACCAGCAGTTGTGCTCCTGTAACTACAACCTGCCAGGCTACATTTACAGTTTCTGCTGCGCCTGCGGTTGTTTTGACATGCCCAACTAATACAACTGTTGCTGCGTGTCGAACACAAGCTGCAGATCAATAGTCGGTTTGCAACTTGGCTGGCATAGCATCAGCAAGCGGTGGATGCAATGGCGTATTAACCAATAATAATACGGGAGCACCATCGCGCATGGCGGCAGCACTACGGTTACATTTACGTATACCAGCAATTGTGCACCGGTAACCACAACTTGTCAGGCTACCTTTACTGTATCTGCTGCACCTGTGGTGGTATTAAATTGTCCAGTTAATACTACTGCTGCATCCTGTCAGACCCAGGCAGCAATCAATACACAGTTTGCAACCTGGCTGGCAACAGCATCAGCAAGCGGTGGATGTAATGGTGTGTTAACGAATAATAACACAGGCGCTCCGCTGGCTTGTGGCGGAAGCACAACGGTCACGTTTACCTATACCAGCAGTTGCGCACCTGTCACAACAACCTGCCAGGCTACCTTTACAGTAACGGCTGATAATATTCCGCCGGTTGTTACTACCGGAACGATTGGAAGCTGTTACGCCAGCGTGGCGGCAGCAGAAGCAGCAGCATTGGCAGCTACATCGGCAACGGATAATTGTGCCGGTGTTCTGGTTGAATCAGCCTCTACAGTTGGAACCTGCAGTGCTGTCATTACAGTTACTACAACAGATGCCTGCGGCAATTCAACGCCGGTTACTTATAATACACGAATTGATAATAC
>JADKJV010000004.1 GCA_016720825.1 Chitinophagaceae bacterium
TAGTACTACCGCAAATATTCTCCGCACCGTTTCCTGCGACATCTGCAGCGCCCACTTACTCCCCAGGTATCCGCCAATCACAAACGCCACACTCATAATCCCGACCACTTTAATATCTATTTGGCCTTTGTTGTAGTAGTTTATCACCGCCAGGATGCCCACGGGTAATAACAGCAGTCCGAGTGAAGTGCCCTGTGCTTCCTGCTGGGAGAAACCCAGGAAGAAAACAAGCGCCGGCACAATGATGATGCCGCCGCCCACACCCACCAGGCCGCTGAGGATACCGGCAGAAAAGCCTACCAGCACCAGCAGCAAAACAATTTGAGCCGTCATATGATCGGTTTTGATTCTCATTTGGTTTTTGAAAACGTTTCTTTGTACAAATCAATGGCGGCACGGATAACATTGCAGGCAATGATCTGGTCCTGGAAATTATCAATCTCCACTTTTTTGTTTTCGAGCACTTTGTATTGTTCGAAGAAGTTTTTCAGTTCAAGGAAAAAGTGACGGGGTAATTCTTCCAGTCTCGTAATGTGATTCACGGAAGGGTCATGCGTGGCCACGGCAATGATCTTATCATCCTCCATGCCATTATCTATCATCTGCATATTGCCAATCACATGGGCCTCCACCAGGCAAAGGGGTTGTATCGGCTGGGAGCAAAGCACTAAAATATCAAGCGGGTCATGATCCAGTCCCAGCGTGCGGGGGATAAATCCATAATTGACGGGGTAGTGGAAAGAAGAATAAATCATCCGGTCCAGTTTCAGCAAACCGGTGTCTTTATCCACTTCGTACTTGGCGCGGGAGCCCTGAGGGATTTCAATCAGTGCAGTAACGTTGTCGGGTGCATGGTTGCCATAATGAACCCCATGCCAGGGATGGTTAACAGTAAGCATGGTCTTGTTTTTTAGGTGCGGGGAATAATCCGGCAACAAGTTACAACCTATTTGGCTTACCGCACCAGACGTATCGCAGCCCAGGTGGCCAGGAGGCCCAATATCACACTGCCGGCGGCATAGGTAAAGAACAGGCCCATCTTGTCTTCCCGCAATAAACCAATGCCCTCCAGGGTAAACGCAGAGAACGTGGTAAACCCGCCGCAAATGCCTGTCATCAGAAATAATTTCCAGTGCTCATTGCTGCTAAACGAACGGAATGACAATCCCCAGAATATGCCAATCAGGAAACATCCTGCCACATTCACCAGGAACGTGCCCCAGGGGAAATGGCCGGGGAACTGGTCGGTGAAAAAACGCTGGCAGCCATACCGGGCCATACTGCCTAACGCACCGCCCAATGCAACCAACAGGAAATTTGTTATCATTTAATAGTGTCGTTCAGTGCCGGCTTTGAATAAATGGTGTCCTCATCATGCTGGTAGAGATACTTCAGGTCCACCTGCCAGCGTTTATCTTTCTTCACCACAAGCAGCGTGTCGTGGTCATTCTTGTAAGAATTGGAGAAAATGATCACCGCGGTGGAATCATTCAGCTCATCGGTCCGGTGAATCAGGATAGAGGCATTGCGGTAACCGTTCTTGATTTCAGGCTCCGCTTTCTGGTAGCTGCGCTCGGCCACATCCATATAATTCTCATTCACGGAATCCGTCAGCATGTAATTGCGTGCCGCGGCAAATTTGCCATCGAGGGCATTGCGGATAAAATTACGGGCCGCATCCAGGTTGCTGTCTGAAAGACCAGATTCATCTTTTTTATCCCGGCAGGCCACAAAAAAAAGCAGGAATAAAAAAGGGGCGATTACCTTATTCATTCCTGCAAATTACAAAAGTTCAGTTTACCGGATCATTACTTGTTATGATCGGGATTCTCCTTTTCGTGTTCTTTATTATACGCCCTAAGGATATGCTTCACGAGGCGGTGACGAACCACATCTTCCTCATCCAGCTCAATATGGGCGATGCCGTCAATGTTTTTCAGGATCCGTACGGCTGTCTGCAGACCGCTCCGCTGGTGCCTGGGCAAATCCACCTGGGTCATGTCACCCGTAATAATGGCCTTGGCATTGGCGCCAATCCTGGTCAGGAACATTTTCAGCTGCAGGTCCGTGGCATTCTGCGCCTCATCGAGGATGATAAACGCATTATCCAGCGTCCGGCCGCGCATATAAGCCAGCGGCGCAATTTCTATCGTGCGGGTGGTCATATAATAACCCAGCTTATCGGCAGGGATCATATCATCCAGCGCATCATAAAGCGGACGCAGGTAAGGATCAATCTTCTCCTTTAAATCACCGGGCAGGAAACCCAGGCTTTCACCGGCTTCCACCGCAGGACGGGTCAGGATGATCTTCTTCACCTGTTTGTTCTTCAGCGCCCGCACGGCAATCGCTACAGCCGTATAGGTTTTACCGGTACCGGCCGGGCCGATGGCAAATACAATGTCGTTTTTCTCGGCATCAGCCACCATTTTTTTCTGGTTGGCAGTACGGGCCCTGACTGATTTGCCATTGGGTCCGAACACCAGCACTTCATTCGGATTGCGTTCTTTGAAATGGTCAATGGTTTCGGCATCATCGCCACCCAGCACCTGTTCGAAATAATTTTCGCTCATGTGCCCGTTTCTTTCGAGGTAAGATACAATCAGTTCGATTTTCTCCCGCGCAGATACGATCTGTTCAGGGGCACCACTCAGCTTGAGCTGGGTGCCGCGTGATAAAATCTTCAGCAGGGGGAATTTCTTTTTGAGGATGTCGAGCTTGCCGTTGTTTACTCCGAAAAATTCAATAGGGTTGACGGTCTCAAGGTTGATGATAGTGTCTGTCAATTCGTTTCGTTTTTGTCTGGCGTCCGGGGTACCGGGTAGCAGCGCCATTTTGGAAATTCCGGTGAAGGGCCTACCGGTTTTGCTCTGTCTCCCGGGCTATTCCGGGAGATTTACTGCCACTGGCAGTTTTACCCTTTCTCCTACGTTAGCGGCGTAGTCTGTACCAAATATAATCTTTGCATTTTATTAAATCCCCGCTTTACTTATTCACATCTGTGAATAGAAATAAAACCGGGAAAGGTGATTGAAATGATTTTTTAACTATGTATTACATCAGCTTTGCATAGGGAAATGTGCTGTTTAAGTGTATATAACAATACAGACGCAGGAATTCCCCGTATATTTCTTAAGTCTCTGTGAAAATGATGAAGCGATTTGATGCAGGATTTGGTTTCTGTTAAAAAAAGATAAAATCACTTTATCTCACCGGGATTACCGGTAATTAATGCAATTTTTACATCCGGATTACATGTTCAGGTACTGTTTATCAATATTACTGCTCCTCACCGCCCTTTCATCCGCCGCCCAGCTCTACCGGGTTTCCGGGGTGATCATGGATCCGCGCAAAGAACCGCTCCAGCTCGCCAGCATTGAAGTCAAAGAAACACATAAAGGAGCCGTCAGCCGCGACGATGGCAGTTATGAATTCTACCTCGAGCGGGGAAAATATGACCTCGTCATCAGCATGGTTGGTTTCAAAACCAAAGTCGTTACCATCTATATCAATAATGAAGATATCAAGGAAGATATCAGCATGGAAGCCGCTGAATCATCCAACCTCGGTGAAGTGATCGTCAAAGCCAAGATCCGCGACCGCGCCGAAGACCTGATCCGCAATGCCATCCGCACCAAAGACAGCATCCTGTCCGGCCCGGGTGATTACTCCTGCAATATCTACATCAAAGCCTTCCAGCAGGATTCCGGCTATGTAACGAAAAAGAAAGCACCCGCAGATGATACGGTCGCTACAGATAATTTCGAAGGGATGTCACTCGCGGAAGTGTCGCTGCGGTACGACCGCAACCGCAACGGACAAATCAAAGAAGAACGGATCGGTGTCAATAAAAGAGGCAATACCGATAACCTGTTTTACATGACCACCACCGATGGTGATTTTAATATTTACAACAACCTCGTCCGCTCACATGTGATTTCACCCATTCCGTTTGTATCACCGGTCAGTTACAGCGGACTCGTTGCCTATCGTTTCAAGACCATTAAAATCGACCGCACCCAGAAACCCAAAGTATATACCATTGCCGTTCGTCCCCGCCAGTTAAGTAATGCCACAGTAGAAGGGGAGATCACGATCCAGGACAGTACCTGGTCCATACAAAAAGCCGTGTTCCGCATCCCGCAGGCACACATGCCCGAATTCGATTATTTTGAAGTGAGTGAGGAATATGGTCACGCCGGCAATGGTGCCTGGGTGATCACGCGACAGGAATTCAATTATTATAACAAAGCCAAAGGCGGGAAACGCTACGGCGAAACCACCGCACTGTATTCCGGCTACGAGCTGAATAAAACGTTTAAGAAAGGGTATTTCGGGAATGAAGTCAGTTCGACTTCTGTGGAGGCCTATGAAAAAGATTCTTCCTTCTGGAAAAGTGTACGCGGTGAATCACTCACCATGCAGCAGGCCAAGTATGCGCATTACCAGGACAGTATTTACCAGTACCAGCGCAGTGAGGCATACCTCGATTCCATGGACAAAGTGCTGAACCGGATCACCTGGAAAAAGATGCTCATCTTCGGACAGATTTTCAATGACCACAAAAAACAGCGGATGTGGATCCTGCCGCCGATCACATCACTCATCCAGCCCATCGCGTTTGGTGGTACCCGGCTGCACGTCGGACTGGCATTCCGCAAGACTTTCCAAAACCGGAAAAACCTGGAGTTTGAAGTCAACACCAGCTACGGTTTCCGCAACCAGGATGTGAATGGTACCATAGAAGTATCTCACATGTACAATCCGTTCAGTCGTGGTACGTTTAAATTGGAAGTGGGCAGGGATTTCCAGTTTATTTATCCCGGTGATGCCTGGGTGAATATCCTCAAGCGCAGCAATATCTATCTCAATAATGCTTTCCAGTTAACGCATGATGTTGAATTATTCAATGGCATCCACCTGATGAATAAAGTGGAGTTTGCCCTGCGTCGCTCCGTAGCTAATTATAAAGTCGGTCCCAATGCCGACACCCTCTTTGGTATTCCCAACGAACCAGCTGTTGATTTTGATCCGTACAACGCCACTTACAATGAGGTGAAAGTTTATTTCACACCCGGACAGAAATACATCCGTGAACCCCACGAAAAATTTACCTCGGATCCAAACTGCCTACTTTCTACGTCATCTTGCGCAAAGGCATTCCGGGTATTTTCCAGAGCGAAGTGGATTTTGATTACCTCGAATTCGGGTTAGAACAAAAAATCAATCTCGGGGTTGCAGGAAACACGTCTTACATTTTCAAAACCGCCAATTTCCTCAACCGCAATGACCTTCGCATCATCGACTATAAATTCATGCGCCGCGGCGACCCGATCTTCTTCCAGGATCCGCACAAAGCCTTCCAGGCCCTCGATTCCACCTTCCCCGTATTCCAGCGTTTCTGGCAGGGAAACCTCGTACATGAATTCAACGGCGCGCTCGTGAATAAAATTCCTTTCATGAAGAAATTAAAAATCCAGGAAATAGCAGGCGGTGGTATACTGCTGGCTAAGGAGCGCGGACTGCGTTATATAGAAGTCTTCGCAGGACTGGAGCGGGTGTTTAAATGGCCGTTTAATCCATTGTCAAAAGTGAAGCTGGGGATTTATGTGGTGGGCTCGGGGGCGAATAAATATAATAACCCGGTGCAATTCAAAGTGGGGTTGACTACCTGGGATAGGTTTAGGAATAAGTGGAGGTAGATTTTTTACCACAAGGTGCACAAAGGAAAAACAAAGTGCACAAAGAGTGTACTATGATTTGCACAGTCCTTTATGATTCTACAATCTTTAGGGTTCGGCCGCCGAAGGCGACCCATAGTGGCCTTACTTGGGGTGACGGAATAAAAAGAAAATTTCAAGTCCTTCAACGTCTTCAATCCAAAGAAAAAAAAACTTAGTGAAACTTTGTGGTTTTGTATTTCAACATTTACCAGCGTGCAATAATTTTCAAGTTGACCAATCGCGGTGTCAGTCTATTCGGCAGCAAATAAACCGTATTCGAAAAATCCTTACAAGTAGGTAAGAAATCGTATTCGCCCGGTCAATAATATTAAACACCTCCAAACTCGCCCATATATTTTCAAAATTCCGGAAAGGACTATGACTCCTCCGGTTACTCCGGTTCTCATCTAACAACAACGCACTAAACCCAAGATCACAGCGGATATAAGGATCAATCACCGCCGCATTGCGGAAACGAACCGAGTTCGGGATATTGTACGGCAGGTTCGTGCCATACAATAAATTCATATAGAGTTTGAAATTCTTATTGGTAGATAAATAATCCTGCAGGAATAAACCAATCGTCACCCGGCGGTCAGTGGGACGGCGCAGGAAACCATTTTCTTTCGTCATGCTGTCAATCGGCAAGTTCAGGGAATCGAGGGTATAGACTTTGAAGAAATCACCTTTGATGTCTTCACCCGTTTTCATGATGCCCAGGCTCAGCCAGGATTCCGCATCTTTTAATAACTCACCGAATAAACTGGTTTCAATACCAGCCGCATAAGCCTTCGCATTGTTCTCTCCGAAATATCGGAGCCGTACATTGTCCACATCATAAGGAACCACATCCGTCAGGTTCTTATAATACGCTTCTGCGGTCCACCGCATCGGGCGGCCACCCATGCCAATGAAATTATAATCAAAGCCGGCCACCGCCTGCCAGCTTTTCTGGGCTTTCAGTTTGGTATTGACAGAGCCATCATACCTGCGCAGTTCGCGGTAGAAGGGCGGCTGCTGGTAAGAACCTGCCGCTACACGGAACACCACATCTTTTTTGCCACCGGGTTTCCAGCTGGCACCAATGCGGGGTGAAATCAGGAATTCACCGTTGAGTGAATTGTAATTAAATCTTACACCGGCCGTCAGCGTCGCTGCATGGGCAGAATCACCCAGTAAAATATTGTCCTGTACAAATCCGGAAAATTTATTGATATCCAGGTTGGCATTTGACTTCAGCACTTTGCTCAAACGCAGCATGTCGGGTGCATACGGCAATGCATAACCGGCAGAATCCTGGAATTCCCATTCGTTCAGTTTGTCTTTGATATGCGTGCGGTCGTAGGCGAGTCCCCATTGCCAGGAATGCTTGCCATTCTCATAAGTTCCTTTGTGGGATACATTCCAGTTCTCAACGGTCAGCTGGTTGCGTGCATAATTCTGGAATACGCCGGCACCCAGCGGATTAATGATTAACCCGAACGTGGCATTGCGCCTGTCGAAATCCCTTTCACCAAAAAGATACGCACCGGTGATATCTACATTCTCCGCTTCATCATTGCTGAAACGGGAAGCCATCCATTTTAATTTTAAACGCTTGTTCACCTGGTTCACCAGCGACAACCCGAGCATGTTGGTCTGGTACTGGTCTTTCTCACGGCCTTCAAAAAAGATGTCCACACCAATGGTAGCGCTGAAGAAAGGCGAGAACACCGAAGTGGTCAGCTGGCTGCTCTGCGGCAGCAACGTGAATTTAGTTTGTGAAATATTACTCAGCAGTTCGGCCTGCCATTTCGGACTGAACTGGTATGTAAGCAATGCCTGCAGATCGGCTGACGAAGGAACATAGTTTCCTTTGGTATCCTGTCGACTGAGTAAATTCCGGTTGCTGCGGTTACGGGCACCAATTAAATAAGTGAATTTGTTATTGTTGCTCACACCTTCCAGTTGCAAACCCTGTTCGAGGATGCCGATATAAGCAGAGCCGCCGAAATGACGGGGCTTTTTATACTGGATGTCGAGCACCGAACTCAGTTTGTCGCCATACCGCGCCTGGTAACCGCCATTGTAAAAATTGATATTGCGGACCATCTCCGGATTGATAAAACTCAAACCTTCCTGTTGCCCGCTGCGGACGAGGTAAGGACGGAATATTTCAAAATCGTTTACATAAATCAGGTTCTCGTCGTAGGAACCACCGCGAACGGAGTATTGGGAAGTGAGTTCATTATTGGAACCGACAATAATTTTAATCAGGCTTTCAACACCAGTGACCGCAGAGGGCAGGTTGAGAATCGTCTTTGGATTCGGACGGAGCAATCCCGCTTCACGGCGGTCGCGCTGGTCGGTAACGACAACTTCCGGCAGGGTTTTCTCACCCTTTTCCATTTTGATCGTTACGGTTTCTTCTTCGCCTTCATTCAGTAAGAAATTCCGTTGAACCGGGTTACGGCCGGCATAGGTAAAAATGAGTGCAAAGGCTTTATCGGCCGGTATGCTGATTTTAAAATAACCTGAATCGTTGGTGGTAATGCCTTTGGTCTGGCCCAGGATCATCACCGTTACTTTCGACAGGGGGGCTTCATTCTCATCCACTACATGTCCGGAAACGGTGGCTGGTTTTTTCTGGGAAAAAGACAGGAGGGCGCTCAGCAGGAATAAAACAGTGAAGGTAATTTGTCGGTGCTGACGCTTCATAAAGTGTAATGTCAAGATACGAATTGTTTATGGCCTGCTCAGCAGTTTTTCAATGCCGAAATCGTGGCGGAAGGATCAGCGGATTTGAATACGGTATTGCCTGCTACGAGTACATCCGCACCCGCTGCAATAATGGAAGGTGCATTCTCCAAAGTAACACCGCCGTCAATCTCAATCAGGGTTTTCAGTCCCCGCTCGTCAATCATTGTCCGCAGTTGTTTGATTTTTTCGATTGTGTGCTGGATGAATTTTTGTCCGCCAAACCCGGGATTCACACTCATCATACAAACCAGGTCCGTGTCATGCAATACATCCGCCAGCATCGAAACCGGTGTATGCGGATTGATCGCCACGCCGGCTTTCATACCCAGTGCATGGATCTGCTGCAGGTTCCGGTGCAGGTGGGGACAGGCTTCAATATGGACAGATAAAATATCGGCACCTGCATTTTTGAATTGCTCCGCAAATTTCTCCGGTTCCAGGATCATCAGGTGCACATCACAGGTTTTGGTGGTGGCTTTACGGAAAAAATCCACCAGCATCGGCCCGAAACTGATATTGGGAACAAAACGGCCATCCATTACATCCAGGTGGTAATAATCGGCCTCGCTCTGGTTGAGCATGGCACAGTCTTTTTCCAGTTGTAAAAAATTGGCGGAAAGCAGGGAAGGAGCGATCAGTGCCATAGCAGGTGATTTGCGCTGCAAGATACAACGCACCGACGGAAGCACCTTATTTTTTCAGGCGGTCAATCCCTGCCTGTGCTTCCGTAAACTGCTTATTCAGCGCCAGCGCTTTCTGATAATTCAGCAACGCATCTTCTTTCTGGCCCATCGCTTCCTGGGTTTTGGCAACCCAATACCAGGCTTCGGGGAATGCCGGCGATATCGTATTCGCCAGCTGGAACACTTTCAGCGCCTCTGCATATTTTTTCTGCTCGTAATACACAGCCCCTTTTTCAATATAGGCATCGAGGTAATAATAATCAATACGGATGGCTTCATTGAATTGCGCCAGCGCCGCTGCCGCATTTTTTATATTGGAATAATAGATGCCTTTATAATAATAAGGTGACGGTAACATACCCAGGGAATCTTTTTTGATCAGGGAATCGCATAACGACAGCACCCGCGGGTTTTTGGCTTCCGCCAGCTGCAGGGCCAGCATATTATTCAGCTCCAGGTCATACGGCGTGAGGCCATACGCCTTTTCCAGTGCATGCAACGATTCAACCGGCTGGTTCTTCTTTAACAGGAGAGAAGATTTCAGTTTCAGGATATCCACCTGGTCGGGCTGTTTGGCAAGGATTTCATCACAAACCCGGATGGATTCATCGGTTTTGTTTTCCAGGTCAAGGGCACGGGCCAGGCCCAGGCGAAGCATGAAACTTTCGGGCAAAACCTGCAGCGCTTCCTGGATAAAAACCCGGGCAGAATCAGGGTGTTTATCCAGCAGCAGGGTGCTGATGCCGATGGCATATTTTTCGTTCTTTTCCAGGAACCAGGCCTGGCGGAAATCGGCCAGTGCCGGTACGGGCTGGTCGTTGGAATTCAACAGCACGGCCCTTCGGAAATAAAGCCCTGCATCACCCGGAAACTTCCGGATACTGTCAGTGACAGAAGTATACGGCGGGGATGATAGTATTCCGGCAAATGGTGAATTTTCTTTCTTATTATTGCAGCTCCAGCAGGCAAAAATCAGCAGACTGGAAAAGATAATTCGGATCATTTTTCAAAACTAACAGTTTTCAGTAACTCAGGTATGACAGAATACTGACAAACCCCATTTTTAACTAAAATAACTTTGCGCGGCTGTTAAAAAACGATTATGAAGACAAGAATTTTCCTCCTGACAATCCTCTCCGCAACCCTTTTGCTCACCGGTTTTCATGCTCCGGTGACCTCCAAAGCGGTTACATACAACGATACGATCCAATACCCTGAAGAGTCCCATTTCAGGAATGTACAGCAGCTGACTTTCGGCGGCGATAACGCAGAAGCTTATTTCAGTTTCGACGGGCAATGGATCATCTTCCAGCGTACCAACCCCAAAGAGGGCATTTTATGCGACCAGATGTTTATTGGCAAAGTGCCTGCCCCCGGTGAAAAATTCACTTACAAAATGGTGAGCAGTGGCAAAGGCCGGACAACCTGCGGCGCTTTTCTGAAAGATGGCAAGCATATTGTTTTTGCTTCTACTTTCCAGGGCGCTGATACCTGTCCGCCTGTACCCGACCGCAAAAAATACGGCAACAAATATATCTGGCCCCTGTACGATTCATATGATATCTACATGGCTGACCTCGATGGTAAAATTGTAAAACAGCTGACCCATTCCAAAGGATATGATGCCGAAGCCACGATTTCCCCCGATGGTAAGAAAATGATTTATACCAGCGACAAGGATGGTGATATCGATTTATACATCATGAACCTGAAAACAGGTAAAGAGAAAAAAATCACCAATACCCTTGGGTATGATGGTGGTGCCTGGTTCAGCCCTGATGGAAAGAAAATCATCTGGCGCGCCAGCCGTCCGAAAACGGATGCTGAAGTAAAAGAATATAAAGACCTCCTGGCTGAGAACCTCGTAGCACCCACCAACATGGAAGTGTTTATTGCGAATGCAGACGGTTCAAATGTTACACAGGTTACGCATTTCGGGCAGGCCAACTGGGCGCCGGCTTATTTCCCCGACAGCAAAAAAATCATTTTTGCCAGCAACCAGGAATACAAGCGTGGTTTCCCTTTTAATATTTATTCTATCAACGAAGATGGAAGCAATCTCCAGAAGATTACACATGAGAAAATATTTGATGCATTCCCCATGTTCTCTCCCGACGGGAAGAAGCTGATTTTCTGCAGTAACCGCAATAATGGCGGTACAAGAGATACAAACGTATTTATCGCCGATTGGGTTGATTAACTTTTTCTGGAATGATATTTGAAACTGGCTAACGGGCCGGGTCCATCCGGGCCCGGCTTTTTAACGTATATCCGAAAGGTTTCTCGCAGCGGCCGCAGAGGAGCAGCGAACGCAGCGGAATACAATCCTCAATCAGTTCTAGTTCCCTTACTATTGAGATAACCTTTAAAATCCCAAACATCAACCTTACATTCCCAGGTTAGACGTTTGGAATTTGTTTTTTGGGATTTGGATTTTAGTATATGGTCCCGTAAGCTATCGGGATCGGGTTTTGATTTTTTACTTTTTACTTTTTTTAAACCTTAGACTATGATTAAAACACTCTGTTTCTTTGTCCTGCTTGCCGGTATGGCAGGCTGCAGTAAATCAAACAATGGTTACGTAAACAATCCGGGTTCATCTTATCCGTATAATAAACCGGTGGGTTATTCTGCACGTGACCTGCTCTCTTCCGCAAAATATACTTCTGTAAAAATTGAAGTGATGTACATGCCGGGTTATGCACCCGATGCAGCTGCGCTTTCACATTGTGAGCAATTCCTGTCAGCCGCAATGAATAAAAACGGGGGTGTTACCATTATAACCCGTCAGATTCCAACTGCAGGAACCGGTATGTTATCGGTAGACCAGGTGGCACAGATTGAAAGAAATAACCGCCAGGTATTTACCCAGGGCACAACACTTGCCTTGTCGGTGATTTATACTGATGGTGCTTTTACCGATGGATCGGTACTGGGTGCTGCTTACCTGAATACTTCTGTAGTTTTATTTGGTAAAGTGATCGCCGATAATTCAGGGGCCATTGGCCAGGCCAGTCGCACAAAGCTTGTGGCAACAGTGCTGGAACATGAAATGGGACATTTGCTGGGATTAGTTGATCTGGGTTCACCGCTGCAGACGCCACATAAAGACGCAACTCATGGCAATCATTGCACGAACAGCAATTGCCTGATGTATTATGCTTCAGACACCAATGATATCCTGGGATTCCTGATCACGGGGAATATTCCATTGCTGGACCAGGCCTGTAAAGATGACCTGCTGGCAAACGGTGGCCGGTGACAGAAATAGATTTTTTAGTTATTGGGTGAGCGAGTAGCTTTGGCGACTAAAACTCACTGACTATGTATAAAGGCCTGCTTCACCTGCACAGTGTTCTCCGCTGGGTGATATTAATTTTATTCCTCGTAGCGATTTATAAAAGTTTTGCAGACCGTCACAAGGCCTATGGCCCTTCCCATCAGAAATCAGCATTCTGGCTGATGATCAGTTGTGATATCATGCTGCTGCTGGGTTTATACCAGTGGTTTGCGGGTGACTGGGGTTTGAAAATGATCCGCAGCCTCGGTTTCGGAAATGTGATGAAAACACCGCCGCTCCGTTTTTTTGCCGTGGAGCATATCACCGCCATGATCCTTGCTATTGTTCTGGTGCATGTGGGTTATGGTTTTACCAAGAAAAATATCCCTGACTCGATGAAGCATAAACGTGTGCTGGTTTTCTTTGGACTGGCGCTGTTGATTGTGCTGATTTCGATTCCTTGGCCGTTCCGTGCGGTAGGGGCGGGGAGGACTTGGTTCCCCGGTATGTAGAAGTTCAAAAGTAAAAAGTCAAAAGTAAAAAGTCGGAAAGTCCGAAAGACCGGAAGTCCGAAGGTTCAATAGTTCAAAAGTTCAAGAGGTTCAGGTGATTCTTTCAAGGGAATTCCTGGACCTCTTGAACTTTTGAACCTTGAACCTTCGGGAAATGCTGCAGTTGAATAATCCAACTGAACAGGTCAGTAATCAAATGTATTTAGGATTTAGTATCTCAATACATTAGTCAGTAAAAAACTGACAGGATATGAAAAAGATACTAGCAGGATGCCTGTTGTTGTTTGCATGCTTCCAAAAAGGCGTATCACAAAATGTTGGAATTGGAACCAATTCACCGCATGCTTCTGCCCAGCTGGATGTAAGCAGCACATCAAAAGGTGTTTTACTGCCCAGGATGACAACTGCCCGAATGCGGTTGCAGGACCTGAACCCGGTTTGCTGGTTTTGATACAGATAAAGGTCATTATACATTTATGATGGCATGAAATGGGCCCCGGTTTATATTAAATCAGATGGCCAAACCGACCCGATTGAATTACCCGCTTCAGACGGGTCAGACAATGACCAGTTTGGATATGCAGTGGCTATCAGTGGCGATTATGCAGTTGCGGGTGCTTATATGGATGATGTAGGTGCCAATGCAGATCAGGATCACCTATATTTTCACCGGGTAAATGGAGTCTGGACTGAAGAAGCACATGTAACAGCTAGTGACGGTGCTGCCGGTGATGGCTTCGGTTTCAGTGTTTCTATCAGCAGGGGATTATGTAATTGTCGGATCCCCCCTATGATGATGTTTCTTTGTTAGCTGACAAGGGGTCAGCTTATGTTTTTAACAGGACAGGGAATACTAATGGTCTCAACAGATAAAACTGACATAGCAGCTGATGGCGCAGCCAATGATAATTACGGGTTTGCTGTTACAATGCATGCAACAACTGCCGCTGTAAGCGCTCCTTCGGATGATATCGGTGCCAATACAGATCAGGGTTCTGTGTATATCTACCAGTTGACAGGAAGTGTGTGGAGTCTGGATACAAAATGCCTGGCAACAGACGGGACGGCCATAAACAAATTCGGATACAGCATTTGCATGAATGGTGCTTTTCTGATTATCGGCTCCCCGGGAGTTGATGCTGCCTATATTATTTGGAAACTTGTTGTATGGCAATTGGTACAGAAATTAGTGGGTTCATCCGGTACCACTTATGGAAGAGCAGTTACAATCTTTGGTAACTATGCAGCGGTAGCTTATACATTGTCTGGCTTTGGTGGAATGGCAGGGATTGTTAAATTGTATTTCAGGGGCGCATTAGGGGTATGGAACTTGCAGGCAACATTAAATGATCCATATCCATATGTGAACCAGATCTTCGGAGAAGTCTTTCGATGGGCTCAGATGATTTGGTGATAGGTGCAGTGCCGCCGGAAGATTTCTTTTATGGACACGACTCATCACGTAGCTGTGTTTCACAGGACAGGAACCAACGGTATTGTGATAGGGTCATTTTGACCCTACTCGTCGATACATTTGAGCAATATGGTAATTCAGTTGCTATCAGCGGGTATAATGTCATAATTGGTATCCCTTGGAAAGAACTAAAAAGGGGAGATATTGCATTTATTAATATTGAGTAATCAGGGAAAAGTGTTGTCAATTTGATTGCACGGTTGTAACCAGATGGTCGTTTTTGCAATCAGTACCAGCCAGTCATTCATCCCCGCAAAGATTGATAACGTGTGGCTTTTTCAATGATTATATGCGTGATCCGGGTTGAAGGCGATGCATAAGCAACGAAACAGGGATTTCAGGAAAATTGAAAGGCCTGGAAAAGCAAGCGAATAAGCCCCGATCGATACTTAACTTTTGTATTTTTAATCATAACAACCACCATTGCGCAAACCTGTATTCATAAAGGTACTGTTGATACTGTGTGCCTGCTTGCCCGGAGAAGTAAGTGCACAGAAAGGCTATGAGGCGCCTGATCATTATCTCTATACCTATTATACTGCTGCCAATGGGTTGATTTCATCTGAAGTTTTTTCAGTTGAAAAAGATGCACAGGGATTTCTCTGGATAGGAACTGCATCCGGCATCTCCCGGTTTGACGGTTATACATTTTCCAATTATTCCTATTCGGCGCTCGGACAGGTTTTGGGTACTGTAACTTGTATTAAGTCTGAACCATCCGGGAAGATTTGGTTTGGAGCAAGTTCCGGACTTTACTGCTTTTATAAAAACCAGGTACATAAAGTAAGCGCAGAAATAACTTCGCCACAAGGCGTAAATGATCTGCTGTTTGAAGAAAACGGGTCCTGCTGGATGGCAACTGAAAATGGACCAGTCTTCCTCACAGCTGATATACTGAATGCCGGTCTGAAAAGCCCGGTAAACCTTGAAAATTACCTTTTACCCGAATGGAACAGTAAAACCAAAACGCGTGAACAACGACGTATAAACTTGCTTGGCAAAACGCAGGAAGGATGTTTGTTTTTTGCCAGTGAATTAAAACTTTACCGTGATTTAAATAAAAAGGTTTCGCTGGTATATTCGCTGGAAGATCCGGCCGAACGGATCCTCAGCATATTCCCGGTAAGCAACGAAAAAATATTTTTTGACTGCTCCCGCTCTGAAATGAATAAGCTGGAAAACGGGATTCACACCATCATAGACCTGCATCGCCAGCCTGATTCAGTCCACCTGCCTCAAACAGCAGGCTGGTGGTACCTCGGTACTGAAGGGCTGTATCTTTTCCATCCGGATACAGAAACAGTATCAGTAAGCATCAGCACACTTGAAAATGGAGTGTACTGGCCTTCGCGCATGTGCCGCGACGGCAATATGTTCTGGGTTGGGTCGCACGACGGTATTATCAGGCTAAAGCCAACACCGTTTAAAAAAATCGATAACAACCAACCCGGGCTTTTCGGGGAAATATACAGTGTGGCTAACTTACGGGATGGAAAACTGTTGTTTGGTGCCAACAGGGGAAAACTATTTTCATACACAGATGGGATATTGAACGATTTTTTTCCAGATCACCAGACTTTATTCCCGCATGCCGAAGTAAAATGCCTGTATGAGGATGAACGTGGCTGGCTATGGGCCGGTTCCGGTTACGAGGGACTGTCAGTTATTATGAACGGAAGTATCCGCAGGTTTACCAAAAAGGATGGTTTGCACGATAATTCCATTTCCGCCTTTTTCCACACAACCCATGGCCGTTTTTTTGCATTAGGCGATGAAGGCCTGACTGAAATATTTATGGACGGTACCGGCAATATTAAATTCAATGCCATCCATTTTGCACCCAATATTTCAAGGTATGCCGGTTTTACTGCCGCCATGGAAGGTCCGGATGGCAGCCTCTGGATCGGAGGTGACGAAGGGCTGTTCCACCTCGTCAGTAATAAGTTAGTGCCGTATCCTTTGAATAAAAAAATGATTCCGTTAACTGCTGTCAGGCAGGCTCCAGATCAAACATACTGGATTGCTACGGCAGGGGAAGGAATCCTGCATGTTCGTTTTAAGGGAAACGACCAGCTGGAAATCATGGATCAATATACCCAGGCAGACGGATTAAGCGCGGCACATTTTCTTGACCTGTTAATTGACAAGGAGGGTAATATCTGGGCCGCCAGTTCCGGGGGACTCAGTTTTATCGGTTTGCATGGGAAATATTCACGCCGGGTACTCAATTTCAACAGCGATGACGGTTACCTGAACAAAGGGTATAGTTCAATCCGTTTAGCCCAGGATCATACCGGACAAATATGGGCGGGCAGTTCTCAAGGAACTGCATCCTTCAGCCCGCAACAATTATTCCTGGCGGAAAAACATCCTAACGTTATACTGAACGCGGTGGATTTCCTGAATGGCAGCCTGCCTGTTTCTGCAACAGATTCTGTACTTGCACTCACGAACCCGCGTTTTAAATACAATAACAACGCCATTTCATTTTCATTCGGCGCTATCGATTTTTCAAACCAGTCGGCTGTACAGTATTATTATAAGATGGAAGGACTTGATACCGGCTGGATCAGTTGCGGCAGTTTGAGAACAGCTACTTACCATAGTTTGCCTCCGGGACATTATACTTTTGTCGTTAAGGCTTCGAATAACAAAGGCCTCTGGAGCAGTAAAGAAACAAGATTTGATTTTACCATTTTGCCGCCGTTCTGGCAAACAACCTGGTTCCGGATACTCGCTGTACTGCTGGTCGGCGGACTGGTTTATGTTTTTATCCGCCGCCGGGAGAAACATATCCGCGATAAAGAAAAACAAAAAACAGAATTACAGGCTTTGCGGGCCAGCAACTTCCAGTACCAGTTTGAAATGGCACAGGTGATCAATTATTTCGCACGTTCCATCAGTGACCAGCAGAACACAGATGACCTGCTCTGGGATATTGCCAAAAACTGTATTGCCAAACTGGGTTTTGAAGATTGTGTGATCTACCTGAAACACCCGGCCCGGGATACGCTTGTACAAAAAGCAGCCTGGGGTGCAAAAACCAGCGGAGAAGATAAAATCCTGAATCCCATCGAAATTCCGTTTGGAAAAGGGATTGTAGGTTCGGTAGCGCAAAGTGGCTTAGCTGAAATTGTCAATGATACTACCCTTGACAACCGGTATATTGTTGATGATGCGCAGCGGTATTCTGAAATTGCTGTACCGGTTCTGTCAGAAGGGAAATTAATCGGGGTGATAGACAGTGAGAATCCGGAAAAGGATTTTTATACTGACAGGCATTTGCAAATCCTGACCACCATTGCTTCCCTCTGCGCCGACCGGATGAGTAAAATCCATGCACAACAGCTGGCGCATGAAAAAGAAAAAGAAGTATTCCAGCTCAGCAATGACCTGGCGAGTTCACGACTTTCAGCACTCCGGGCACAAATGAACCCGCATTTCCTGTTTAATGCCATGAACAGCATCCAGCAATTTACCCTGGCCGGTGAAACTGACCTGGCCAATCTCTATATTTCAAAATTCTCCACGCTCCTCCGCGGTGTGCTGCAATCTTCCGGTAAAAACCTCATCACTTTGGAAGAAGAAATCAGCCAGATCAGTTTATATCTTGATATTGAAAAACTGAGAATGGGGAATGAGTTTACGTATGACCTGGATATAGATGAAGAACTGGAAACAGATGCCGTGCAGATTCCTGTGATGCTGATCCAGCCTTTTGTGGAGAATGCACTCAAGCACGGACTGGCTACCAAAGCAGGGGAGAAACATCTCTCTATAACAATGGGCATCACTGCTGATTCCCTGCAATTGCAGATTTCCGACAATGGCATAGGCCGTAAAAAAGCAGATGCCTTACGCCAGTCACAAGAGAAATACCTTCCCCACGAGTCCAGCGGTATCAGGCTGGTCCGGGAAAGACTCCAATTGCTTTATCCCACCGCAAATCCGGAAACGCTGATTCATTTTGAAGATCTGATAAATCCAACAGGTACCGTTGTGCAAATCAAATTGCCTCTTTATACAAGACCCCTTGCCACATAAGTATTTTTGCTAATTTCACCGGGTGATTAAAGCCCTGATTATTGATGATGAATCTGCCGCCGTACAGGTATTGAGGCTCATGCTCGAGCGGCATGTTCCTGCCATTATAGAAATCAGGGATTGTACCAAGCCCGAAGAGGCGCCCGCACTGATCGCATCATACCAGCCCGACCTCGTTTTCCAGGATATTGTTATGCCCGGCAAAAACGGGTTTGAATTACTGGCCAGTTTACCGGCCATTCATTTTGATATCAT
Organism: Chitinophagaceae bacterium; assembly: GCA_016720825.1. Lineage (GTDB taxonomy): Bacteria > Bacteroidota > Bacteroidia > Chitinophagales > Chitinophagaceae > JJ008. Next base: position 18,711 of record JADKJV010000004.1, read on the forward strand.
CTTTACCACAGCCTATAATGAATACGCCATCCAGGCGATCCGATTCAGTGCATTGGATTACCTGCTCAAACCTATTAACGCAGAAGAATTAAAAAATGCCGTGGACCGTTTCCTGGCAAAAAGAAACCAGCAGCTTGAATCGGAAGCGTTGTTAAAAAACCTGCTGCAAAACCTGGAACAGAAAAAACAGGAAAATTTCAAACTGGCGATACCCGGCGTGTCAGGTTCTTTATTTGTTTCACCGGCAAATATTATCAGGCTGGAAGGAGAGGGGAACTACACCCGGTTTTATATGGCAGACGGACAAAAACTCGTGAGTGCCAAAACGCTCAAAGAGTACGAAGAGATCCTCAAAGCACACCGTTTTCTGCGGATTCATAAATCACATTTAGTCAACCGGTCATTTATCAGGAATTACCTGAAAGAGGGTTTTGTGATCTTAACGGACCAGACAAACCTGCCGGTATCCAGGCAGCGGAAACAGGAACTGGCCAATATATTATTCGGGAACACAGGCAACTGATCAGCGCTTTCCCAGTTCAATCACTTCACAATCCCGCATATCTTTCCCGTCAATCACAAAGCGGATCAGGGTTCTTACTTTATGCCAGCCACTCCGGCCCGCCGCACCGGGGTTCATGTGCAGGCAGCCGAGTTTTTCATCATACATCACTTTCAGGATATGTGAATGCCCGCTGATGAACAGCAGTGGCTGGTGTACCAGTAATTCTTTTTTTGTGGGCGGATTGTATTTAGGCGGATAACCGCCGATATGCCGCATCATTACTTTCACGGCTTCACACATAAAAATATTTTGTTCCGGGAATTCCAACCGGGTGGCCGCACTGTCAATATTTCCATACACGCCTTTCAGTGGTTTGAATCCACGGAGTTTTTCAATCACACCTTCCTCACCGAAATCACCGGCATGCCACACCTCATCGCATTGGGCAAAATGGGTGAATACGGCTTCGTCTAAATAGCCATGGGTGTCTGAAATGAGTCCGATTTTTATCATATCTGTGAATAAAATTAGCTGTAAATTCGGATATGCCCTTTCACAGGAATTTTACATACTATATTGATAAGAGGAGGTGGAAGTACTGCTTTCTGGTGGCAGCTTTGCAGAGAGAAGAAATTTGCCAAATATTCAATTTGCCAATTAGCCAATGTGCCAATTAGCCAATCAGGCAGGCTGGAAATTTATAGAAGATTATTTATTTGTATTTGGCATCAATGAATAACGCAATTTTAAATCAAATCTTTTTTCAATTGGCTAATTGGCACATTGGCTAATTGGCACATTAGCTAATTGTTCTCAACACTCAACACTCAACATTCAACATTTCTTATGCCTCACTACTATACCCTGGGTAACCTTCCCCACAAACGCCACACCCAGTTCCGCAAGCCGGACGGGACATTATACAGCGAACAGCTTTTTTCCACTGAAGGCTTCAGCGATGATTATGCATTGCTGTATCATTGCCATCCCCCGACACAGATTATCAAAACAGAACCGCAGCAGGATGTAAGTCCGCAGATTGCAGAAGAGAAAATGCTCCAGCACCGCTGCTTCGAAGGATTCCATGTGAAGCCGGCAAAAGATTACCTGGAGAGCCGCATTCCGGTTTTGGTGAACAGTGATTGTCATATTGTATTGGCTGCACCGCAAACATCCATGACCGGTTATTATTACAAGAACACCGATGCCGATGAAATGATATTCGTACACGAGGGGAGTGGCGTGGTGAAAACGCAATACGGGCAACTGCCATTCAGTTACGGTGATTATATCGTATTGCCGCGCGGCACAATTTACCAGATCGAATTCAAAGACGATAAAAACCGCCTCTTCATTGTTGAATCTTTTTCACCACTGCGTTACCCCAAACGCTACCTCAGCAAAAACGGGCAACTGATGGAGCATTCACCTTACTGTGAAAGGGATATCCGTCCGCCGCAGGATTTGCAGACGATCGATGAAAAAGGCGACTTCCTCATCAAAGCCAAAAAGAAAGGCATCTTATACGGATTGCATTACGGCACCCATCCATTTGATGTAGTGGGCTGGGACGGCTGCTGCTACCCTTATATTTTCTCCATTCACGATTTTGAACCCATCACCGGAAGGGTACACATGCCGCCCCCGATTCACCAGACTTTCGAGACAAACAGTTTCGTGGTTTGTTCCTTCGTACCGCGGTTGTATGATTATCATCCCAACGCCATCCCCGCACCATACAACCACAGCAACATCGACAGCGATGAATTACTGTATTATGTGGATGGCGATTTCATGAGCCGCAAACATGTCACCCGCGGCATGATCACCCTGCATCCGGCCGGCATCCCGCACGGGCCGCATCCAGGCGCGGTTGAAAGAAGTATTGGTGCAAAAGAAACCAAAGAGCTGGCGGTGATGGTGGATACGTTCCGGCCGCTGATGATTACCAAACAGGCATTAGACATTGAGAATAAGGATTATGTGATGAGCTGGGCGGAGTAAATAATACATTTAACCACAAAGTCCACAAAGTGCAGCACAAAGGCCATTGAGAATTCTTTGTATTTGTGCGGCTTTTTGTATAAATCTCCCTATCTTCGCTTTTAACCAAATGGTTAAATCAAATGGTTAACCAAAAAAGACAGCACCACCGAAGAAAAATCCTCGAAGCCGCCCGCAAAGTATTCACCCACCAGGGTCTCGTCGGCGCGCGCATGCAGGATATCGCCGATGAAGCCGGCATCAACAAAGCCCTGCTTCATTATTATTTCCGCGATAAGGACAAGCTGTTCGAAACCATCTTCGCCTCTGAAGCCCAGAAGTTTTTTCCCAAGATCAACCTCATCTTCCAGGCCGATGTTCCATTGTTTGAGAAGATTGATAAATTTGTGAACGAGTACATAGACCAGATGATTGAAACGCCTTACCTGCCCTGGTTTGTGTTGAATGAACTGCAGCGGGACCCCGACAAGTTTTTGTATAAAACCTGGGGCCAGGCCAACCTTCCCAACCCCATGAATTTCCTGATACAGATTGAAGCGGAAATCAAGGCAGGCAGGATCCGGAGAGTCAGTCCCCTGCACCTGCTGATGAATTTACTATCGATGACTATCTTCCCCTTCATCGCCAAACCCATGATTACCCGTAACCTGAAACTGGATGAATTGCAATTCAGGCAGGCGATGGAACAAAGAAGAAAAGAAATCCCTGAGTTTATCATCGCATCCATCAAACTGTAAATTTTTTTGTAACCTTTTTAACCATCTGGTTAATATGATACAACACATGAAAAAACAAATGCTGCTATTCTTATTACTGCCATTGACAGTACTCGGACAGCAAACAGAACCGCTCACGCTCGATAAGGCGTATGAACTGGCCCGCAACAATTATCCGCTGATCAAACAGCAGGACCTGATCCGCCAGACGCGTGACTTAACCATTGATAACCTCAGTACCGGATTCCTGCCGCAGGTTACTTTAAGCGGACAAGCCACCTGGCAATCGGAAGTCACACAGATTAAAATCCCCATCCCGGGATTTACGGTTACCCCTCCTAATAAGGACCAGTATAAAGTGCTGGCCGATATCAGCCAGCTGATATACGACGGTGGCCAGATCCGCGAACAAAAAAATATCCAGAAACTCGCTGAAAAAAATGAACAGCAGAAACTGGAAGTGGAGCTGTATAAATTAAAAGACCGGATCAACCAGCTTTTCATGGGTGTATTATATATGGACGAGCAAATCAAGCAGGTTGACCTGGTGAAATCAGATATCAATACCGGCATTAAAAAAGTGGAAGCCCAGGTGGAAAACGGCGTGGCTTTCCGTTCCAGCCTGAATGTGCTGAAAGCTGAACTGCTGAAAACAAACCAGCGTGCTTCAGAATTGAAAGCAACCCGGAAAGGTCTGATAGATGTATTATCCCTGCTCATCAACACACCGCTGCCTGAAAATGGGGTGCTTGTTAAACCAGTACCTGCAGCAGATCTTACTGTAAGTACAATCAACAGGCCGGAAGTTAATTTATACCGGTCCCAGTTTGCATTATATAACAGCCAGGTGAAACTGATAGCAGCCCGCAATAAACCGAAAGCCGGTTTATTCATGCAGGGTGGATACGGCCGGCCGGGATTAAATTTCCTGAATAATGATTTCAGTTTTTATTATACCGGTGGCCTCCGTTTGAGCTGGTCGCTAAGCGGATTATATACAAAGAAGAAAGAACAAAAAATAGCTGTATTGAATATGGTCGCAGTAAAGCTTCAGGAAGAAACATTTTTACTGAATACTAACTCACAGCTTAAGCAACAGCAGGCTGAAATCAACCGCCTGCAGCAGCTGGTGGATACGGACCAGGAGATCATTGACCTCCGCATCAGCATCAAAGACGCCGCCAAAGCGCAACTGGAAAACGGCGTGATCACTTCCAATGATTACCTCCGGGAAGTAAATGCAGAAGACCAGGCACGCCAGACACTCATCACACACCAGTTACAATTATTACAGGCAAAAATTAATTACCAGACCATTTCAGGCAACCAATAAAAATCAATCATGATGAATAAAAGCTTAATCAGCATCGCAGCATCCATCCTCATCCTCACAGGATGCAAATCATCCGGCAGCAATGCCGACGCTTCCGGCACTTTTGAAGCCACTGAAGTCATTGTTTCTGCACAGGCCAACGGCAGGATATTGTCGCTTGACATTGATGAAGGCACCATACTCCCGGCAGATACCATCGTCGGACAAGTGGATCCTTCTGATCTCAGTCTGCAGAAAGAACAGGTGGAAGCGTCCATCTCTTCTCTGAACGACCAGACACAAAATGCGGCGCCCAATGTAAAGCTGCTGCAAAACCAGGTGGCGGTGCAGCAATCACAGCTGAATAACCTGCTGCATGAAAAAGGCCGTATTGAAAACCTGTTGAAACAGGATGCAGCCACCGGCAAACAACTGGATGATATCAATGCACAGATTGATCTCGTGAAAAAACAAATGGACGTAACCCGGCAGCAGATCAACGTGCAGCTGAACAATGTGAACACCCAAAACAATGCGGTGCTCAGCAATGCCAAACCATTACAGAAAAAAGCCGCATTGCTGGATGATCAGATGAAAAAAGCATCCATCCTTAATCCGGTACAGGGCACCGTGCTGGTGAAATATGCAGAGAAAGGCGAGATTACTTCCATGGGCAAGGCGCTCTATAAAATTGCAGACCTGACCACGCTCGACCTGCGCGCGTATCCAACCGCTGCCCAGTTATCAAACATCAAACTGAACCAGTCCGTAAAAGTGTTGGTGGATGACGGCAGTAAAAAATACCGCGAGTATTCAGGCACGATCATCTGGATTTCTGATAAAGCAGAATTCACGCCGAAAACCATCCAGACCAAAGAAGAAAGAGCCAACCTGGTATATGCCATCAAAATCAAAGTGAAAAATGACGGCTTCCTGAAAATCGGAATGTACGGTGAAGTAAAATTTTAATCATGCCAGCAGTTGTTGTCAATAATATTGTCAAGACCTACGGGAAGAAAAAGGAAACCACGGCGCTCCATGGTATTTCTTTTGAAACGGCTCCCGGTGAATTGTTCGGGTTGATTGGTCCCGATGGCGCCGGTAAAACTTCCCTGTTCCGCATTCTCACCACGTTGTTACTGGCCGACAGCGGCACGGCTTCTGTTAACGGACTGGAGGTGGTGAAAGATTACAAAGCCATCCGCCGGAAAGTGGGGTATATGCCCGGCCGGTTTTCCTTGTATCCTGATTTATCAGTGGAAGAGAACCTGAATTTCTTCGCCACCATTTTCAATACCAGCATTGAAGAAAATTATGACCTGATCAGGGATATCTATGTGCAGATCGAGCCTTTCAAAAAAAGAAGGGCGGGTAAGCTTTCGGGTGGTATGAAACAAAAACTGGCACTGAGTTGTGCGTTAATCCACCGTCCGGATGTGTTATTCCTAGATGAACCCACCACCGGTGTGGATGCAGTATCCAGAAAAGAATTCTGGGAGATGCTGAAAGGCCTCAAGGCACAGGGTATTTCCATTTTGGTGTCAACGCCGTATATGGATGAAGCGGCTTTATGCGACCGGGTGGCCTTATTGCAGAACGGGAAAATATTATCAGTGAATACCCCGGCAGGAATTGTGGATGATTTTGCCTGGCCATTGCTGGCAGTGAAGGCCACGTCTATGCTGCCTTTATTACATCATATTGAAAAATTTGAAGGAGCCGTGAATGCATATCCGTTTGGTGAATTCCACCATGTGGTGATGAAGCCTGGCAGTACCGCTGTACAGTTGCAGCAGTTCCTGGAGCATAAAGGACATGCCGGACTTATCGTGAAAGAAGCCAAACCCGGGATTGAAGATTGTTTTATTGCTTACATGAAAAATTAATTATGCCTGCAGATAAAGTCATATTAGTGGAAGGGCTGACCAAACGCTTTGGTGATTTCACCGCCGTGGATCATATCAGTTTTGAAGTCAGCCGCGGCGAAATCTTTGGTTTCCTCGGTGCCAACGGTGCCGGCAAAACCACTGCCATGAGGATGTTATGCGGCTTGTCCATGCCCAGTTCCGGAAAAGCCCGGGTAGCCGGTTTTGATATTTATAAAGAGAACGAAAAAATCAAAAAGAATATCGGCTACATGAGCCAGAAGTTCTCACTCTATGATGATCTCACGGTGAAAGAGAATATGCGTTTTTACGGCGGTATCTACGGAAAGAGCGATGTGTTTATCAAAGACAAAACAAAAACGATTCTTGAGCAATTACATCTGACTGCCGAGGGTGATAAACTGGTTGGATCATTACCATTGGGCTGGAAACAAAAATTGGCGTTTAGTGTCGCCATCTTCCACGAACCTGAAATCGTATTTCTCGATGAACCAACTGGTGGAGTTGATCCCGTAACCAGGAGAGAGTTCTGGAATCTAATTTACGAGGCATCCGCTAGTGGCATTACCGTTTTTGTAACGACACACTACATGGATGAGGCCGAATATTGTAAGCGGGTAAGTATAATGGTTGATGGACGAATTGATGCACTCGATACACCTGCAAATCTGAAATTGATTTTGGGTGCGGAGTCGATGGATGAGGTGTTTTTAAAGTTGGCACGTAAAGCCACTAGAGTTGAAAGTTGAAAATGCTTGCCCGCAAGGCCTATGCTAAAGCTTATAGGGAAGCATAAGCGAAAATGAAGGAGGAGAATGGAGAATTGAGAATGGAAATTGAGAATTCTTGCCCGCGAGCCTAGCTGAAGCTTGCCAAGAGAGGGAAAATTTTATATGGCTGAGGTCGGGCTCATTTATTAATAAAGATGAAGAAATGTTGTTGCGACGAAATCAAGGTTTGCTTTCCATGTTGTGACGGTTTGTAAAAGCTGGTAGAGGTGAAAAAAGAGTATGTGCTTTCAAAGCAGTTTCTCCGAAGCGGGACGGCCATTGGGGCTTTAGTCCGGGAATCGGTACATGCTGAGTCCAGGGCGGATTTTATCCACAAACTCAGTATCGCTTTAAAAGAAGCTAATGAAACGGAATACTGGTTGCTATTGCTCGAAAAAGGTGGATATCTGGAGAAAGAGGAAATGGTGCTGTTGCAAAAAAAATGTGATGAACTGATCAGGCTTTTGGCAAGTAGTGTAAAGACAGCAAAAGCGGGAACAAAAAAGTAAACTGAATTTAAAAATTAATGAAACAGATAAGATGAGAGCCAATTCTCCATTCTCCATTCTCAATTCTCAATTTTTCGCCTTTATCAAAAAGGAATTCTTCCACATCTGGAGGGACAAAAGCACTTTGTTTATCCTTCTCGGGATGCCTGTCGCACAGATTATCATTTTCGGCTTTGCTTTGACGAACGAAGTAAAGAACGCCAAATTCGCTGTTCTTGATCAATCAAAAGATGTTGCCACTCAGCAACTGATTACAGAAATGGATGCTTCACGTTATTTTGATTTGTCAAAGAACCTTACATCTTACAAACAAATCGAAGAAGAATTTAAAAAAGGAACTGTTAAGCTGGCAGTAGTTTTTCCTCCGAATTTCAACGAAGACCTCCAGCATTTCAATAAAGCACAAGTGCAACTCGTGGCAGATGCTTCTGATCCCAATGTGGCGAATACCTTAACGAATTACGCCTCGAATATTATCGGTGATTACCAGAAACGGGTAACTGGCAACCGGGAACTGCCCTATACTATCACTACTGAAATGCGGATGTTATATAACCCGCAGTTAAAAGGCGCCTTCAATTTTGTGCCGGGTGTGATGGCCATGGTGCTGTTGCTGGTGTGTACGATGATGACTGCCATTACGATTGTAAAAGAAAAAGAAATGGGCACGATGGAAATCATGCTGGTGTCGCCCATGCGGCCGCAGCTGGTGGTGTTTGCCAAGGCCGTACCTTATTTGTTATTATCCATCATCAATATCAGCACTATTTTACTGCTGAGTTATTTTGTGCTGGAAATGCCGATCAATGGCAGTCTGGTGTTGCTGGTAGGGGAGAGCATTTTATTTACGCTCGTATCACTGTCGCTGGGCTTGCTGATCTCAGCCGGTGCGGCTTCCCAACAGGCAGCCATGTTCATTTCACTCATTGCCTTATTCCTCCCCACGATTATGCTCAGTGGCTTTATGTTCCCGGTAGAGAATATGCCCATCCCGATGCAGGTCGTGAGTAAGATTGCGCCAGCTTCCTGGTATTATTCTATTGTAAAATCAGTAATGATCAAAGGCATTGGCCTCCATGCGATCTGGAAAGAAACACTGGTACTGGCAGGGATGATGGTTTTCTTCCTCACACTCGCTATTAAAAAATTTAAAATCCGCCTGGCATGAGAACACTGAAGTTTTTATTACAGAAAGAATTCAGGCAGATCTTCCGCGATCCGGCCATCCTGCGACTGATCTTCATTATGCCCATCATACAATTGATGGTATTACCCTGGGCTGCGGATTATGAAATCAAAGGGATCAAACTGGCTGTGGTGGACCAGGATCATTCGGAATATTCCCGGCAGCTGGTCAATAAGATTACATCTTCCGGTTATTTCAAGCTCACTGAATATACAAGCTCCTGGGATGCATCCCTGGCAGAGGTGGAACACGACCGCGCGGATATCGTATTGCAAATCCCGCCCCATTTTGAAAAGAACCTGGTGAAGGAAGACAAAGCAAGTCTCTTCATGGCCATGAATGCCATCAATGGCGTGAAGGCCAATATAGGTGGTGCTTATCTAGGTATGATCCTCCGCGATTATAACCGCGAAATAAGAACCGAATGGATCCAGTTCCCCCGGTTCAGTCCGGAAAAACAAATCGAAGTGGTTTCTTCCAACTGGTACAACCCGCACATGAATTATAAATTCTTCATGGTGCCCGGTATCCTCGTGATCTTATTAACCATGGTCGGCACCAACCTCACCGCCATCAACATTGTAAAAGAAAAAGAAATCGGCACCATTGAACAGATCAACGTAACACCCGTAAAAAAATACCAGTTCATCCTCGGCAAACTGATACCTTTCTGGATCATTGGTCTGTTTGTGCTCAGCCTGGGATTTATCATTGCCCGGCTTGTGTATGGCATTATACCGGTTGGCAGTTTCCTCACGATATACATTTTTGCCGCACTGTACCTGCTGGCAGTACTCGGACTGGGGCTGCTCGTCTCCACCTATTCCACCAACCAGCAGCAATCCATGCTCATCTCATTTTTTATGATGATGATCTTTATCCTCCTCGGCGGTCTATATACCTCCATCGACAGCATGCCCGAATGGGCCAAATGGATCACCCGCTTCAACCCGGTATCTTATTTCATAGAGGTAATGCGTATGGTTGTACTTAAAGGCAGCAGCCTAGCCGATATTAAATACCACCTGCTGATCATGACGGGGTTTGCCATCGGGTTGAATGGATGGGCTGTCGTGAACTATCGGAAACGGAGCTAGGAGGGCCAACGTGGTCTGTTCTTTTGTTGGAGGTTATACCCTGTGTTTGAGAGTTTCCCAAAGCAATTAAAAGTCAAAATTCAAAAGTAAAAAGCCTTACTAAATCTGTAAAGACTTTTCAATTTTGATTTTTTGAATTTTTAATTTTGACTTTTGAATCCTTTCAGAAATTTTCGATCATAGGGTTCAACCTCCAACCTCCAACTTCTCCCGTCACCCACTCCCTCAACTCTGTTAACTGCACAATGAATTCCGCCACCAAATAACCAAGCAAATACAGGAAGCCATAAAACGGGAAATTTAACCCTACTTAAACTCCCTCGCATGAAGCATTTAATAGCATGTATCAGCTGGCTGTTTTTAACTGTGCCGGTCTTTGCACAAAACGTAGGCGTTGGTACTGCCACACCAGATCCATCAGCAAAAGTGGAAATCAGTTCAAACAACAGCGGACTGCTGATCCCGAGAATGACTACGGCCGAGCGGAATGCCATCAGTTCCCCCGCAACCGGGTTACTTATATATAATAGTGATACCAATTCACTGGACATGTGGAATGGTACTGTCTGGTTATCATTCAGCGCCTCCGGCTTATTGAATAACGGTGTGCCTATGGGTCCAACCTGTTTCGGGGTTTGGTCACAGAAAGCGGACATACCTACAACTGCGAGATCAATGTCCACAGCTTTTTCCATCGGTTCAAAAGCCTATTTCACCTGTGGTTTTGATGTAGCCAATAAAAAAGATTTCTGGGAATTTGATCCTGCAAACGGCAAGTGGACACAAAAAGCGGATTTCCCCGGCACGGCCCGGAATTTCGCGGTAAGCTTTACTATCGGAAGTAAGGGATACATAGGACTCGGCACTGATGCTTCAGGAAGGAGAAATGATTTCTGGGAATACGATACTATTACAGGCAACTGGACACAACTTGCCGATTTTGGCGGCACACCAAGGGCAGGTGCCATCGGCTTTTCCATCAACGGAAAGGGATATGCAGGGCTTGGTTATGATGGTGCAGACCGACTTGATTTCTGGGAATATGATCCTCTATTAAATACGTGGACACAAAAGGCAGATTTTGCCGGCGTGGCCCGCTCAACTCCTGTCGGGTTTTCCATCGGTAATAAAGGTTATGCAGGGACAGGCCAACTTTCCTCCACCGGAAGCTTTAGAAAGGACTTCTGGGAATTTGACCCGGTAGCGAATACATGGACAGCCCGCCTGGATTTCCCCGGCGTTGCCCGGGTGGGTGCAACAGGATTCAGTATTGGCAACAAAGGATACATCGGACTCGGCGTTACAACCGGTAATTCATTAAGAAAGGATTTCTTTGAATTTGATCCTGCTACCAACACCTGGGTGCAGAAGATGGATTTCGGTGGCACCGCACGGAACAATGCCATGAGTTTTGTGTTGAATAATAAAGCGTATATCGGCTTTGGAACTGATCCGGGGGTGAGGAAGGATTTTTGGGAGTACTGTCAATAGAAAGTTGGAGGGTTACCCCAAAGCGATCCCCAAGATCTGCTTTGGGGTTGGAGGTTGAACCCTTTGCTTGTACGTTTCCCAAGGTAATCAAAAGTCAAAATTCAAAAGTAAAAAGCCTTACTAAACCTGTAAAGACTTTTCAATTTTGATTTTTTGACTTTTTAATTTTGACTTTTGAATTCTTTCAGAAATCTTCAACGATAGGGTTCAACCTCCAACATCCAACCTCCAACTGTATTACAACCAAAAATCAAAACCTTGGGATAAACCCAATTTTCATTTCTCCCCACATTTTTTTATATTCGGTATACAAAAAACGACTTGCCATGCTTAAAATCGGACATTTAAAAGAAGGGGATATTATTTCCATCAACGACGAAGGCGTTACCCGCGAGGGGACCGTGGTTAAAATAAGCCACGAGGAAAACCAGGCATTGGTTGACAACGGCATCCAGGAGTTCTGGTTTAACCCGGAGGAGATGACAGCCATCCCGCTGGACGAGGATCAGCTCCTCAAACTGGGCTTTACCCGCGAAGAAGAGAACGGTTCGGTGAAATATAAGCGGGATTCTTTCCGCCTGGTGACCCCCAAAAAAGGTGACTTCACCAACGTCGAAATGTGGTGGCGGGAAGACCGCCGGCATTTCAGTTTCCCCCTCGGCGTGCATGAACTCCAAAACCTGCACCTGGATATGACAAAAGTGCAACTTTTAAAACATTGATTACAAGTACGTTATCGAGCAGCTGAAAACGCTATTAGGAATTCACACACAACCCCCAAATTTTCAGGGGGTTTTTTCTTTTTTCGCCCTGATACACCTACCTTTGCGTTCCCAAAAATTATATGTCGAAACAACCTCTTATTAAACAGGATGGTACGATTATCGAAGCCCTGTCCAACGCCATGTTCCGCGTAAAGCTGGAAAACGGCCACGAGATACTGGCAACCATCTCCGGGAAAATGAGGATGCACTACATCCGCATCTTACCGGGCGATAAAGTAGGAGTGGAACTGTCGCCATATGATCTGACAAGGGGACGGATTAATTTCCGGTATAAATAAACGGCGTTAGCTGATAAAAAAACAGATATGAAAGTAAGAGCGTCCATTAAAAAAAGAAGTGCGGATTGCAAAATCGTTCGCCGGAAAGGCAAACTGTACATCATTAACAAAAAGAATCCCCGCTTCAAGCAGCGCCAGGGATAGTCATTAGTCGTTAGTCTGGAGTCTTTAGTCCTGTTCAAACAGCGGAAAACTTCAAACTGGCAACTGGTAACTGGTAACAGATAACTAGTATCAAGTAACAAAAAATAAACAAGAACTATGGCACGTATTGCCGGTGTTGACTTACCAAAGAATAAAAGAGGCGAAATCGGTCTGACCTATATATATGGTATCGGACCCTCAACCGCTAAATATATTCTTGACAAGAATAATATTGATCGCAGCAAGAAAGTTCACGAGTGGAACGATGACGAGCTGAATCTCATCCGTAATACCATTACGGAAGAGCTGAAAGTGGAAGGTCAGCTGCGCTCTGAAGTTCAGATGAGTATCAAGCGTCTGCTGGATATCGCCTGCTACCGTGGTCTCCGTCACCGTAAAGGTCTGCCGGTTCGTGGTCAGCGTACGAAAACCAACAGCCGTACACGTAAAGGAAAAAGAAAAACAGTGGCCGGTAAGAAAAAAGCCGCTAAGAAATAACCAAGCGGGCGCTCTGGATAACAGGCCGCCCGTTTTCGGCTTACATAATATATACATGAATCAATTCCGGATTGCGTCGTAAGCCGGCAGGAGGGAGAGATTCAAAGTTTTTGAGTGAGAGTCAGACTGAGCCCCGCCGAAGTCTGACACGAGCGAAAAAACTTCAAACAAAAAAGAGAGAATACCTCCAAAAACATGGCAAAAGCACAAGCACAACAGCAGGTTAGCGCTAAGCAAGCTGCTAAGAAAAGAGTGGTGAAAGTGGATTCCTACGGGGATGCTCACGTTTCAGCAACTTTCAACAACATCATCATCTCCCTTACCAACAAAAGCGGCCAGGTAATTTCCTGGAGCAGCGCCGGTAAAATGGGTTTCAAGGGTTCTAAAAAGAACACACCCTACGCCGCGCAAATGGCAGCAGCTGATGCAGCCAAAACTGCTTTTGACGCAGGTCTGAAAAGAGTGGATGTATTTGTAAAGGTCCCGGTTCAGGCCGCGAAAGCGCCATCCGTTCCCTTTCACAAAACGGTATCGAGATCGTGATGATTAAGGATGTGACCCCGCTGCCCCACAACGGCTGCCGTCCTCCCAAGAAAAGAAGGGTATAATAGATTCATTATATCGTCATACAGTCCTGAAAGGATCAGGAATGTTCATTTTAAAAAAGGGTGCCTGATTGATTTTTTAACGCTTTTACTGATCATAGCACCGTTTCTAAAAAGCGTAAATGAATAAAAACTATGGCAAGGTACACTGGTCCAAAGACCAAGATTTCCCGCATTTTCGGCGAACCCATTTTAGGTAATGGCAAATGGCTGGGTAAGAACAGCAACCCTCCCGGTATGCACGGTGAGAAACGCAAGCGTAAAACTTTAGGTGAATACGCCCTGCAGCTCCGTGAAAAACAAAAAGCCAAATACACTTACGGGATTCTCGAAAAACAATTCCGCAAAACATTCGAGGAAGCCTCACGCCTCAAAGGTGTAACAGGTGAAAACCTCATTAAATTACTGGAAGCCCGCCTGGATAATACCGTGTTCCGCATGGGTATCGCTCCAAGCCGCCCCGCTGCCCGCCAGCTCGTAAGCCACAAGCATATCGAGGTGAACGGTGAAGTACTGAACGTGCCTTCATACCAGATGAAAGCAGGTGATGTAATCACTATCAAGGAAAGCAGCCGCACAAGGCCTTCAATCACTACCACAGTACGTCCGAAAAACCCCAAATTCAGCTGGCTCGACTGGAGCGAAACTGAACTGAAAGGTACTTTCATCACGTACCCCGAAAGGGAAAGCGTTCCTGAGAATATCAAGGAACAGCTGATCGTGGAATTGTATTCCAAGTAATCAATGAGGGCGCCCGGACCGAGCAACCGGGCCCCGTTTGGCTGATATCCCTGCTCCGGGAAACATACATTAAATCTAAACAACTCATATGGCCATTTTAAATTTCCAGAAGCCTGATAAAATCATTTTACAGAAAGTATCTGATTTTGAAGCCCAGTTCGAGTTCCGCCCCCTGGAACCCGGTTTCGGCGTTACCATTGGTAACTCACTCCGCAGGGTTTTACTGAGTTCTCTGGAAGGACATGCAATTGTGGGTGTGAAAATCGAAGGCGTAGAGCATGAATTCGCTACCATGAAAGGTGTTAGTGAAGACGTACTCGAAATCTTCCTGAACCTCAAACAGGTTCGTTTCAAAAAAATCGTTGATCATGACGTGAATAATGAAAAAATTATTCTGTCACTGAAAAATAAAACAGAATTCACTGCGGGTAACATCGGCGAAGGAACCCATTCCTTCCAGATCATGAACCCCGACCTGCTGATCTGCACACTCGATGCTTCTGCCCGTATGGACATCGAACTGACAATCGGTAAAGGCCGCGGTTACGTTCCTGCAGAAGATAACAAACCCAAAGATGCACCCCTCGGTTATATTCCCATCGATGCCATCTTCACACCCATCAAAAATGTGAAGTACACCATCGAGAATACCCGTGTGGAGCAGCGCACCGACTTCGAAAAGCTGATCATGGAAGTTTCTACCGATGGTACCATCCATCCGGAAGAAGCCGTTAAACAGGCTTCCCGCATCCTGATCCAGCACCTGATGATCATCACTGATGAGAACATCACTTTCGATAACAAAGAAGAGAAGAAAGAAGACCTGGTGGACGAGCAGACACTGCAACTCCGCAAAGTGCTGAAAACCCCGCTCGAAGATCTCGATCTGTCAGTACGTGCTTTCAACTGTTTGAAAGCCGCCAAGATCAACTCACTGAGCGAACTGGTACAGTACGAACAGGAAGACCTGATGAAATTCCGCAACTTCGGTCAGAAATCACTGGCTGAAATTGAACAAGTGCTGACCGAACGCGGCCTGCACTTTGGAATGGATCTGGTGAAACTGGGTGTGGATTTGAGCGAATTATAATGTGTAAATGTGAGAATGTGGAAATGTGAAAATGGAAGCAGTCTCACTTCAAAGTTTTTTCAAATATAGTAGGTTGTAATTCCTGACACGGTGCAACCGAAATTCAGTAACCGGAATGTGAATGGTTAATGTGAATTCAAAATGAGTGATTACTCATTTCCACATTTCCACATTCTCACATTCTCAAATTTAAACGTCATGCGTCACGGAGACAAAGTCAACAACCTCAGCAGAACCAAAGCCCACAGGGCTGCCCTGTTGAGCAACCTGTCCTGCCAGTTAATCACACACAAAAGGATCGTTACCACCCTCGCCAAGGCGAAAGCCCTGCGCGTTTACGTGGAACCCCTGATCACTAAAGGAAAAGACAACACCACCCACCAGCGCCGTGTTGTATTCAGCTACCTGCAGGATAAAGAAGCAGTCACTGAACTGTTCAGCACCATCGCTGAAAAAATTGCCGGCCGCCCCGGTGGTTATACCCGCATCATTAAACTCGGCACACGCCGCGGTGACAACGCTGAAACAGCCATGATCGAACTGGTTGACTTCAACGATGTTTACGGTAAGGGTAAAGGTGAAGCTAAAACTGCAACGAAGAAAACACGCCGCGCCGGAAGCAAGAAAAAAGCTGAAGGTGATACGGAAGCCGCTTCAGGTGAAGTAAAAGCAGCAGAATAATTTGAATGCTTTATATAGACTGAAAGCCTCCGTAACTGGAGGCTTTTTTTATTTTACCACAAAGTGCACTAAGTAATACACAAAGTTCACAAAGTGGGATGCTTTGTGGCCGTTGCGTGCCCGACGAAGCGAAGCGAAGGCGGGTGTATTCCTTTGTGATCCTTGTGGTAAAATTCTCCCTAAAAAATCTTATTTTCAATTTCACGCTTGCTGCCCCCTAAATTGTAATCTATGGACTATTCCTCCAACCGTGGCCTGCAGCATTTCCGCAGTGAAGTCGGACTCAAATACCAGCTGTACAACAGCCTGTTCACCTCTTTGCCTTTTCACCGCATTGAAAAGACCGGTATCCTGTTATCCCTGTTGTCCAACAACTGCGAAGAAGGCTATAAGAAAAACCAGAGCCCGGCTGAAATCATGGAGGACTTCTTCAACCGGCATACGATTTATACCAAAGAACAGGACCGCAATGACCTGCTCTTCCGTTTTGTGCAATATGTGGAAAGACAGGTTGTGTTGTTTGATGCATTAGAAGACGCTGCATTCGGGCAGGTGAATGATATGAATGGCCCGGGGACCATGAAGCAACTGGAATCAGATGTGATGCAGTCAGAAAAAGAAAAAGAACTGACAGAGAAACTGAAAGATTTTTCTATCCGGCTTGTACTCACAGCGCATCCCACCCAGTTTTATCCGGGATCTGTTTTAGGTATTATTAATGATTTGTCGCGGGCCCTGGCTGCCAACCAGACAAACCTCGTAAATACGTATTTGCAGCAACTGGGCAAAACACCATTTTTCAATAAGAAAAAACCCACACCATACGATGAAGCCGTGAGCCTGGTCTGGTATCTCGAAAATGTTTTTTATCCGGCTGCAGGACGCATCATCACCAATCTTAAATCCCATTTCCCCGATGCCGTGAATGATGAAAACCCGCTGATCCGGATGGGCTTCTGGCCCGGCGGCGACCGCGATGGCAATCCTTTTGTAACACATGAGATCACCCTGCAGGTAGCCGACGCACTGCGTGGTGCCATCATCAAGTGTTATTACATGGATGTGCGTAAACTCAAACGCAGGCTTACGTTTGAAGGCGTGGATAGCCTTGTATCAGGACTCGAAACAAAACTCTATGATAACCTCTTTATCCCCGGACATAAAACCAGCCTGGATAAAAAGGAGATCATCGCCACACTTACCGAGATACGTGACATACTTATATATAAACATAACCGGTTATTCCTGCACCTCGTGGATAACCTGATCCATAAAATCCAGTTATTCGGATTGTATTTTTCA
Organism: Chitinophagaceae bacterium; assembly: GCA_016720825.1. Taxonomy (GTDB): domain Bacteria; phylum Bacteroidota; class Bacteroidia; order Chitinophagales; family Chitinophagaceae; genus JJ008. Next base: position 36,311 of record JADKJV010000004.1, read on the forward strand.
ACGCTGGATATCCGGCAGGACAGCAGCATACACGACCAGGTCGTTAACATACTGGCTGAAACAGCCGTTTTGCCTGCGGGCTTCAGTATAATGGATGATCAAGCCAAACTTGATGCATTGACCTCCCTGCAACCCATTGCGGCAACGCAGGAGACTGATCCGATGGTGCATGAAGCACTCGAAACAATCCGGGCTATCAAACAGATCCAGCATTATAACGGTGCAGAAGGCTGCAACCGGTATATCATCAGTCAGTGTAAATCGGCATTGCATGTAATGGAAGTGTATGGATTGTTCCTGCTGGCAGGGTGGAAGGAGGAAGAACTGAATATTGATATCATCCCTTTGTTTGAAACGATAGATGACCTGCAGCATGCCGGCGGTATCATGGAAACATTGTACCAGTTCCCTGCTTATAAAAAACACCTGGCAAAACGAATGAAACGCCAGACCATCATGCTGGGATTCTCTGATGGTACAAAAGACGGTGGTTACCTCATGGCCAACTGGTCTATTTATAAAGCCAAAGAAGAACTGACCCGTTTATCTGCCAAGTATGATGTGGATGTGATCTTCTTTGACGGCAGGGGAGGTCCTCCTTCACGCGGTGGTGGTAAAACGCATAAGTTTTATGCTTCCATGGGGCATAACATTTCCAACAAAGAAATTCAGCTGACCATACAGGGACAAACCGTAAGTTCCAATTTTGGGACAACCGATGCCGCACAGTTTAACATTGAACAACTGCTCAATGCCGGTATCTCCAACGGATTATTTTCTTCCAGGCTGAATACGCTTACAAAAAAAGAAGAAAAACTACTGGAGGAGCTGGCAGATGCCGGATACAATGCTTACCGGAAATTCAGGGATCATCCCTATCTCGCCGATTATTTGCTGCAGGTGAGTCCGCTGCGTTTTTACAGTGAAACCAATATCGGCAGTCGCCCCGCCAAACGCGGATCATCTTCCGGTATTTCACTGAAAGACCTCCGGGCCATTCCTTATGCCGGTTCCTGGGCCCAGCTGAAACAGAATGTGACCGGTTATTTTGGCGTGGGAACAGCATTAAAAGAAATGGAAGAAAAGGGCAGGATCGGGGAGATCCAGGAACTGTACCGTGAATCATTATTCTTCCGCACCCTGCTTGATAACTGCGAAATGGCGATGATGAAATCCTTCTTCCCTTTAACTGCTTATTTATCCAAGCACCCCATTTATGGCGGTATCTGGCTCGCGATCCGGGAAGAATATGAACTGACCCGCCAATACCTTGGCAGGGTGACCGGCAACCGTGAACTGATGGCGGCTTACCCGATCGAACAGGTATCCATCGCTGGTGCAAATGACCTGCACCGCCGGAAAAAATGAAAACCTGCAGAAAGCCATCGCCGGCGTGCAAAAAGCAGCGGCTGACGGAGCACAGATTGTATGCCTGCAGGAACTGTTCACTTCCCTCTATTTCTGCGACACAGAAGATTACGAACATTTCAAACTGGCAGAACCTATTCCTGGTCCTTCCACGGAAGCGCTTACAGGCCGAAGCAAAAAACCTGGGTGTGGTTATCATTGCATCCTTGTTTGAAAAAAGGGCACAGGGACTTTACCACAACACCACTGCTGTCATTGATGCCGACGGTTCTTATCTCGGCAAATACCGCAAGATGCATATCCCGGATGATCCGGCTTATTACGAGAAATTCTATTTCACACCTGGTGACCTGGGCTATAAAAGATTTGATACCAAATTCGGTAAGATCGGGGTGCTCATCTGCTGGGACCAATGGTATCCCGAAGCAGCACGCCTCACTGCCCTCATGGGTGCTGAAATATTATTTTACCCCACCGCGATCGGCTGGGCGACTTCACAGGATGAGGCAACCAATACCGAACAATACAATGCCTGGCAAACCATCCAGCGCAGTCACGCTGTTGCCAATGGTGTGCATGTGGTCAGTGTAAACCGTGTAGGCCTCGAGCAAAACGGCGCGATGAAATTCTGGGGTGGTTCATTTGTGAGCAATCCTTTTGGTTCTGTATTATACCAGGCTTCACATGATAAAGAAGAAATCAAAGTGATTGAAATTGATACGGCGAAAACAGATCAGTACCGGACGCATTGGCCGTTCCTGCGGGACAGGAGGATTGACTCTTATGATGGTATTACGAAGCGGTACATTGATGGAGAGTAAGTAAAAAAATATTTAACCACAAAGCCCACAAAGTTAAAACAAAGGGCACTAAGGCTGTTCCTTTGTGAACCTTGTTTAACCTTTGTGTCCTTTGTGGTAAAAAAAAGCATCCCATGTTACTTCCTAAACAAGCTGGCTATTTCTTCCCCGCCGAATTCCACCCCCACCTCGCCACCTGGCTTTCCTGGCCACACAAAGAAGCCTCCTGGCCCGGTAAGATCCAAACGATCTTTCCCCGATACGCCGATTTTATCAAAGAACTGACGAAAGGCGAACTCGTACGCATCAATGTTGCCGATGATGCCATGAAGGCTTTTGCCCTCAGCCATCTGCAAACAGCGGGTGTAGATTTATCCAAAGTGGAATTCTTTTTTCATCCCACCAATGATGCCTGGTGCAGGGACCATGGCCCGGCGTTTTTGATCAATCCGGCTGCGGATGTAAAAAAAGTAATTGTCGACTGGGGCTATAATGCCTGGGGCAACAAATACCCGCCATATGATTTAGATGATGTCATCCCGACATTAATCGGAAAGCATTATAATATTCCCGTGTACCATCCCGGTATTGTGATGGAAGGCGGTTCCGTGGAATTCAATGGCAAAGGCACGATCATGACCTCGACTGCCTGTTTGCTGAATCCCAATCGCAATCCGCATTTGGACCAGGCGAAGATTGAAGAATACCTCTGTAATTATTATGGAGCTGAACAAATCCTGTGGGTGGATGAAGGTATTATTGGTGATGATACCGACGGGCATATTGATGACACCGTCAGGTTTGTGAATGAAGACACGGTGATTACAGTGATCGAAGAAAACAAGAATGATGAGAATTATGAATTGCTGCAGCAGAACCTCCGGCAATTAAAAAACATGCGTTTGCTGAATGGCAAGCAACTGAATATTGTGGAGATTCCTATGCCTGATGAAGTGATCTGGGAAGAACAGCGGCTGCCGGCTTCTTATGCCAATTTCTATATTGCCAATAAATCGGTGATTGTACCAACGTTCCGTTCTGCGAAGGATGAGAAAGTGCTGCAACAAATACAAACCTGTTTCCCCGAGAGGGAAGTGGTGGGGATTGATTCTACAGATATTATATGGGGGCTGGGCAGCTTCCACTGCTTAAGCCAGCAGGAGCCGTTGGTGTAATTTTTTTACCAAAGTGCACAAAGGTTAAAAAAGGCCTCAAAGGTTAAGGTTTAACTCTTTGTGACCTTGGTGTTTTACAGCGAAGTGCTTTAAGTGGTTATGTATTTAAAAGAATAAACAGCTGCTACGAGGAAGCTTGCTGTACTATTTTTGTAAGCACCATTTTTATCAGTAAACAACACCGGTTTTGCCGTATGATCTAACCTGAATTCAGGAATAAATGTAAACCCACCTGCTTTGAAATTAGCCGATAAAGTACTCGACAGTATTTTACCACCATCCGCTCCATAGGCAAACGGCTTCAGCTGGAATTCATCACTGAATAATTCCTCTCTTAATGTAAGTCCGAACCAGCTGGCAGGATCATAATTCAAATAAGCTGCAGCGCCCCACCAGGTCTGGCTGCTGATGTTTTTGGCGCCATCCCATAAACGGGTTGAATTCACTGTGCCATTAACAGCGATATTGAATTTATCACTGAATTTGGCAGTTACCACAGCATCCACCTGGCGGGTTTGTGATGTATCGGGATTTTCTCCGCTTACATAGTTCAGGTATAATTTGATCTTATCTGTCGGCGCGAATGTGTACTGGGCCAGCAGGAATTTCTTATTGACAAAACCAGCCGGGGGAATATGGAAATCGGTGGGATTCGCCACACCCAGCATAAAGCCATGCTTGCCTTTCGTGATTTCTGCTTTCAGTCCGGTATGGGAGAAAGGCCCGTTGGTAAACATATAACTCATGCTGTAATTCCTGTTCAGTTGGGGATCCACCAGTTCATAGCCCACATGGGTGGCCCATACGCCCATGGTGAATTTCAACCAGCTGGCGGGGGAGTAACTAACATAAAGTTGTTTAATAGCCTGTGTTATGCCATCTGATGTATATGCAAATTCTTTGGCGCGGGGACCAAACCCCAGATCAGCAACAGCACTTACTTTTTCACCGCTGTGTTCCAGCTTAACACTGGCCATTCCAGGGGTAAATCCATTGTGCTGTGTGGTGAAACTCGTAAACCCATTTGCTGCAGTATTGGCAAAATCATATTTATAATATAAATCAACCGAGCCGCTGATTTTCAGTGCGGGCGTCTTAGGCACATCGGTTTCGGTTTTGGAACTGTCGGCCGCAACAGCTATTGAAGCTACCTGGGAACTGGAAGTATAGAACAGGAACAGGGTGGCGGTTGCCACAAATAATTTTTGTAACATTGTATTGCATTTTTAATGTAAGAAAAGGGCGTTGCAGGTAACCGTTTTTGCGAGAAACGATTACCACTCAAGCAATGCCTTTTTCGATTGAATGACGTTTGGAACTTAGTGAGAATTTTACCACAAAGCACACAAAGGATAAGCAAAGTGCACAAAGGTGAACGACTGATCCTTTGTGTTCTTTGTGGTTATGTATTTAAATCGCAACGGGCTTCTCTTCAATATTGCCGTTGTTATGTACCAGTAAATGCCCCTGCATATATTTTTCATCATGCTGTGAAGCGTCCAGACCTTCTTCTTCTTCCAGTTCACTTACACGCATCGGTACCACGTAATTGATGAATTTAAATATACCATAAGACACTATAAAGCTGTAGCCGGCTACAATAGCCATAGCTTTCACCTGAGTAAAGAAGACAGCAGGGTTACCATAGAATAGCCCCTGCGGCCCTGGTATTCCATGAACAGCTGTGTTGGCAAATACACCGGTAAGAAGCATACCAACCATGCCACCTAAACCATGACAGGGGAATACATCCAGCGTATCGTCTACTTTTGATCTTTGTTTGATACTTACGGCAACATTGGAAACAAGTGCTCCAACAAGACCTATAATGATACTCTGCGGGATACCCACATAACCTGCAGCAGGGGTAATAGCCACCAGGCCAACCACAGCACCGATACAGAATCCGAGTACAGAAGGTTTCTTTCCTTTGATAACATCAAAGAACATCCATGTCAGACCTGCCGCAGATGCCGCCGTACTGGTGGTTCCAAATGCATTTACTGCCAGCGGAGTTGCACCAACAGCTGAGCCGGCGTTAAAACCAAACCAGCCAAACCAAAGCAGGCCTGTACCAATCAGTACATACGGTACGTTAGCCGGCGGGATTTCTTTTTGTTCTATATGTGATTTACGTCTTTTTAAAACCAATGCACCTGCTAATGCTGCACAACCTGCCGTGATGTGTACAACTGTACCACCGGCAAAGTCAAAAGCACCCATCTTCGCCAGGAATCCTTCCGGATGCCAGCTCCAGTGTGCTACCGGTGCATAAACAAGCGGGAGAATAATCCAATGAACAGGATGTAAGAAGTGAAACGGATCCTTTCAGCAACTGCGCCCACAACCAGTCCGGGAGTGATAATGGCGAACATCAGCTGGAACAAAGAGAACAACGAAAGCGGAATCGTGTTCGCCGCTGGTAAGGCTGCACCGGATTCACACCATGATAGAATGCATAAGTGGAAGGATCTCCGATCAGTCCGCCAATGGATTTACCAAAAGCAAGGCTAAAACCACAGGTTACCCAAATCACACCAACAATACCTGCAGCCACGGTGCTTTTAATCATCGTGGAGATTACATTCTTGCGGTGAACCATGCCACCATAGAAGAATGCGAGTCCGGGTGTCATCAGGAAAACAAGGCTGTCGAAACCAGCACCCAGGCAATATCAGAGGAACTGTATTGGGGGTCGCCGGCACCGGGCACATAATCGGCCTCGGGTTTAATAAACATGGCAATCAGGGCAATCGCTACCAAGAAGACAAAGGGTAAAATCTGTTTGGCTCTTACTTTACTCATGTTGGTAGGTTTTAATTAAAAAAATTAATAATATTAACTATTTCAATCAAATCTATCAAAAAATGAGATTAACGCCTGTTAGTTTTATAAATAATACGGGGTATTTTAGATAAAAGTGGACAAATAAGACATAATTGTTAGAAATTATAAATATGCTTAATTATTACAATGTGTAATTTATACTTTTGAATTCAGGATTAAGGGGGCATTCTTGGATTCCAGGAGTGAATGTTGGTGATTCAGGAACAAATCCACCTGGCGGGCTGCTTCCCTTCCTTCGCTGATCGCCCAAACAACCAGGCTTTGCCCGCGACGGATATCACCGGCCGCAAAAACCTTGGGTATGCTGGTCTGGTAATTTTTTTCACTGGCCAGCACATTTTTTCGTTCATCCCTTTCAACCTGCAGCTGTTCCAGCAGCCCTTCATATTTGGGTTGCGTAAAACCCAATGCCAGTAATGCCAGTTCACAGGGAATCTCCCTTTCAGAACCAGCAACTTCTTTAAATGATCCGGGTTTGCCATCTGCACCAAAACTCCATGCAAGGTCCACCACCTGCAAAGCCCTGAGAGCACCATTGGCATCTCCTAAAAAAGCTTTCGTGGCAATAGCCCACAAACGGTCTGCCCCTTCTTCATGCGAGGTGGTTGTTTTCAGCAACATAGGATAAGAAGGCCATGGCATACTCTCATTGCGTTCTTTCGGAGGCTGGGGTAATAGCTCCAACTGGGTAACAGAAACTGCGCCCTGGCGGTTACTGGTTCCCACACAATCACTACCCGTATCACCACCACCAATCACCACTACATTTTACCATGCGCATTGATCAGCTCCCGTATAAATATTACTTTCTGTTTCTGCATCGGCGAATGCATCCTTACCCGCCACTTGTTTATTTTGTTGCTTGAGGAAATGCATCGCGAACTGTACGCCTTTCAGTTCCCGCCCGGGAATAGGTAAATCCCTTGGCACGGTGGAACCGCAAGCCAGTACAATCGCATGGTATTCGCGGATCAGGTCATTCACCGGCACATTCACACCCACATGTGCATGATAGCGGAACTGCACACCTTCTTCTTCCAGTAAACTGATCCTTCTCTCGACCACCCATTTTTCCAGTTTGAAATCAGGGATACCATATCGCAGTAATCCGCCCGCCGCATCATCTCTTTCAAAAACAGTCACCAGGTGACCGGCATAATTCAATTGCGCCGCTGCAGCAAGTCCGGCAGGGCCAGAACCAATTACCGCAACTTTCTTCCCGCTTCTTACCGCCGGTTTTCTCGGCTTTACAAATCCATTTGAAAACGCGATCTCTATAATATGTTTTTCTATTTCTTCAATCGTCACCGCAGGCTGGTTAATGCCAAGCACACAAGCCGCTTCACAAGGGGCAGGACAAATCCTTCCCGTGAATTCAGGGAAATTATTCGTGGAAGAAAGAATGGCATACGCTTCTTCCCAGTCATTGCGGTACACCGCATCATTGAATTCAGGGATGATATTACCCAACGGACAACCCTGGTGGCAAAAAGGTACACCGCAATTCATGCAGCGGGCTGATTGCTGATTGAGTTTTTCCCCGTCATACAATTCCGTGAATTCCTTGTAATGCTGTACACGTTCACTCACCGGTTTTTTGCCGGGCAATTCACGGGTAAATTCAAGAAAGCCTGTAGGTTTTCCCATCGCGTTTATTTTTTGTGTACACTGGCACCCTGTTTGGAAACCTGCAGGGCATTTTTATAATCTTTCGGAAATACTTTTACGAAATGCTGTAACTGGTTATCAAGATCATCCAATATAAACTTAGCCACCGTGCTGCCGGTAAATTCAGCATGACGGCTGATCAGTGTGAACAATTCGTTTTTATCAGACAAATCACAGGGATCCAGATCCACCATTTCTGTATTGCAGTTCCCCGCAAAAGTTTTTCTTGTGTCATAGATATAAGCAATACCACCACTCATACCAGCCGCGAAATTCCTTCCGGTTTCACCCAATACCACCACAAGTCCACCAGTCATATATTCACAACCATGGTCACCGACTGATTCCACCACAACCTTTGCCCCTGAATTCCTTACACCAAACCGTTCCCCGGCCATACCACGGATATACGCTTCCCCGGCCGTGGCTCCGTACAATGCCACATTGCCAATGATGCTGTTTTCTTCCGGGATATAACTCGCCGTTCTTGGCGGATAAATAATAAGCCTGGCACCGGACAATCCCTTTCCGAAATAATCATTCGCATCGCCTTCCAGTTCCAGGGTTATGCCTTTGGTATTGAATGCACCAAAACTCTGTCCGGCTGTACCATTGAATTTAAAATGGATCGTTCCATCCGGTAATCCGGCCGAACCATATTTTTTACTGATCGCATAGGAGAGCAGCGTGCCCGTCGTACGATCTGTGTTCTTTAATGTATATGATCCAGTTACTTTCGCCTGGTGATCTAATGCGGGTTTTGCATCTTCAATCAGTTTCCATCCCAGGTTATCTTCCAGTCCGTGATCCTGTTCTTCCTGGCAATACAATCCGGTATACAAGGAATTGGGTTCCTTGTATAATACCGCAGATAAATCCAGGTTCTTGTATTTCCAGTGATCAATCGCCGGGCGCATTTCCAACTGGTCCACCTGGCCAATCATTTCATTCACCGTACGGAATCCCAGCTCAGCCATGATCTCACGCAGGTCCTGTGTGATCAGTTTGAAAAAGTTCACCACTTTATCGGGATCACCGGAAAATCTTTTTCTTAATTCTTCATCCTGTGTGGCAATACCGGCCGGACAGGTATTCAGGTGACATTTACGCATCATGATACAGCCCTGTACAACGAGTGCCGCAGTGGCAATGCCCCATTCTTCCGCGCCGAGTAATGCCGCAATCGCAATGTCACGGGCCGTTTTCATTTGCCCGTCAGCCTGCACCACGACACGGCTCCGTAATTTATTTTTAACTAATGTCTGATGTGTTTCTGCCAATCCCAGTTCCCACGGTAAACCTGCATGGCGGATAGAACTCACTGGTGATGCACCCGTACCGCCATCATACCCGGCAATCAGTACTACATCCGCTTTGGCTTTGGTAACACCCGCAGCAATCGTACCCACACCGGCCTTACTCACCAGCTTTACACTGATCCTTGCTTTTGGATTTGCATTTTTCAAATCATAGATCAGTTGTGCCAAATCTTCAATCGAATAAATATCATGATGGGGCGGGGGAGAGATCAGTCCCACACCGGGTGTGGAATGCCTCACCTTCGCGATCCACTCATCCACTTTATGCCCGGGTAACTGGCCACCTTCACCGGGTTTCGCACCCTGCGCCATTTTAATCTGCAGTTCATCCGCCTCTGCGAGATACATCGCTGTTACACCAAACCGCGCACTGGCCACCTGCTTGATCGCGCTGCGCATCGAATCCCCATTGGCCATTTTCTCATAACGTCTTTCATCTTCCCCGCCTTCACCGGTATTGCTTTTGGCCCCCAGCCGGTTCATCGCAATCGCCAATGTGGTATGCGCTTCCCAGGAGATGGAGCCAAAGCTCATCGCACCCGTCGCAAATCTTTTATAAATACTTTCTGCCGGTTCCACTTCATCAATCGGTACAGCAGGCCGGTTCTTTTTAAACTGGAATAATCCGCGAAGCGTGGCCGCTTTCTCGGTCTGGTCATTCACCAGTGCCGAATATTTTTTGAATAATTGCAGGTCATTCTTCTTCGTGGCTTCCTGCAACAGGTGGATCGTTTGCGGATTAAATAAATGGAATTCCCCTTTTTGTTTCCATTGGTATACACCACCCACCGGTAAACGCGAGGAAGGAATATCCCGCCGGCTGAAAGCCAGCCAGTGTTTGGATAAAGCCTCACGCGCAATTTCATCCAACCCCATTCCTTCAATACGTGAAGTGGCGCCGGTGAAATAACGGTCCACCACATCTTTATTCAATCCCACAATTTCAAATATCTGTGAACCCTGGTAAGATTGCAGGGTGGAAATACCCATCTTTGAAAATACTTTCAGCAATCCGTCATTCACCGCCTTGATATAATTTTTCTTCAGCTGGTCTTCACTTAAATGCGTGCGCAGTTTGCCGCTTTCCATCATATCGCGGATGGTTGACAATGCGAGATACGGATTCACCGCTGTTGCACCGAAAGCTATGAGACAGGCAAAATGATGCACTTCCCATACATCGCCCCCTTCCACGATAATACCTACCTGCCCGCGCATCCCTTTTTTAATCAGGTGGTGGTGAATCGCCGCCGTGGACAACAACGAAGGAATAGAAGCATGGTCACTGTCAATCGCCCGGTCCTGCAGGATCAGCACTTTGAATCCGTCTTCCACTGCATCCACCGCATAACGACAAAGCCTGTCGATTGCTGTTTTTAATGATCCGGGTTTGCCATCTGCTTTGAAATAACACTGCAGTGTTTTTGACTGGAACAAACCGGTATCAATACTCCGGATTTTTTCCAGCTCATAATTATTCAGCACCGGTTGTTTCAGCGCCACACTGTGACAGGTCAGCGGGTCTTCCAGCAACAGGTTACCATTATTGCCTGCAAAAGTGGCCAGCGACATCACCGCTCTTTCACGTATCGGGTCAATCGGCGGATTGGTTACCTGCGCAAATAACTGTTTGAAATAATGGCTCAGGTGCTGGGGATGTTCACTGAGTATCGCCAGCGGGATATCAGTACCCATGGAACCAATCGGTTCTTTTCCATCCAATGCCATCGGCGCAATAATCGTATCAAGATCTTCTGTTGAATAACCAAATGCTTTCTGGTATTTAAAAACCATGGTCACGTTCCAGATGCGTAAACATCACGCGGGGTTCCGGTAAATCTTCCAGCCTGATCTTGTATTTATTCAGCCACTCACCATAATTCTTTTGTGAGCAGATCTCTTTTTTCAATTCGGTATCACTGATGATCTTGCCTTTCTCCATATCCACCACAAACATCTTACCGGGCTGCAAACGGCCTTTTTCAATAATCAGTGCGGGGTCAACAGGCAGTACACCAGTTTCTGAGGCCATGATCACACGGTCATCACTGGTCACACAATAGCGGGAGGGGCGGAGACCATTCCGGTCTAACGTCGCACCGATAATCCGTCCATCCGTAAACGAAATGGAAGCAGGCCCGTCCCAGGGTTCCATGAATGAAGAGTGGAATTCGTAAAACGCTTTTTTCACCGGATCCATTTGTTCATTACCATCCCAGGCTTCGGGAATCAACATCATCATCACATGGGGTAATGAACGGCCGGACAACGTCAGCAGTTCTATGATATTATCCAAACAGGCAGAATCACTCTGATCAGCCGTAATAATTGGTAACAGCATTTCCATTTCTTCCCTTGTGAAATAAGGAGAAGTAAATCCTTTCTCACTCGTGCGGAGCCAGTTCAGGTTCCCCTGTAAAGTATTGATCTCACCATTGTGCGCGATATAGCGGAAAGGTTGCGCCAGTTTCCAGGAAGGGAAAGTATTCGTGGCAAAACGGGAATGCACGAGGCCAAATGCACTCACCACTCTTTTATTCTGCAGATCGGGAAAATAATTCCGCACTTGTAAACTCGTCAGTTGTCCTTTGTACACCACCACCCGGTGTGAACAGGACGCGATGTAAAAACCAATCGCATCTTTCTTTACTGTATTCTGGATGGTATGGGAAGCATAATTGCGGAGGATGAATAATTTCCTTTCAAAATCATCTCCGTTTGAAATATGATCCGGACAGGCAATGAAAACCTGTTCCGTCTCCGGTTCTACGCTCAATGCAGTCGGACCGATGCCATCCGGATTCACGGGCACTTTGCGGTAAGCAAGGATTTCCAGACCAAGTCGCTCTGCACTGCGGTTAAAAATTTCCCTGCATTCTTCCCGTAAGCGGATATCCCTCGGGAAAAATAATACAGCCACACCATATTTGCCAAACGCAGGCAAATGCACACCCAGTCGGATACATTCATCAAAGAAGAATTCATGCGGGGTCTGGATCATGATTCCGGCACCGTCACCTGTATTGTTCTCACAGCCGCAGGCACCACGGTGCTCCATATTCTCGAGCACGGTCAGTGCATCGGAAATATGCTGGTGGGATTTATACCCTTTCAGGGAGGTAACAAAGCCGATACCGCAGGCATCATGCTCGAATGCGGGATTGTATAAACCGGGATTGCTTGCCATGGGCTTCAATTGTTAAGTAAAAAAGTTTCATGCACGGGATATCCGTACAGGCAGCAAGCAATGTTGTAAAATACCGATTTATCAAAGGATACGGGAAGCCACGCCGGGCTTGTTTTCCACAGGTTATCAGACGAATGACTGTTCGTGTTTACACGAGATAACTGAATAAAGTATCATTCTTATTCAGCTCAGTAAACCGGATATTGGACGCATTCATTCTTTCAAGCAAAGAATCATAATCAGGCCGGTTTTTCAGCTCTACACCAATCAACGCCGGACCCGATTCTTTATTCGTTTTTTGCATGTACTCAAACCGGGTGATATCATCTGTTGGTCCGAGCACCTGATTCACAAACTCTTTCAATGCACCGGGGCGCTGGGCGAAATCCACCAGGAAATAATGTTTCAGTCCTTCAAACTGCAGGCTTCTTTCCTTAATCTCCGGCATCCGGTCAATATCATTATTGCTGCCACTGATGATGCATACAATGGTTTTACCACGGATATCATCTGCAAAATCATCCAGTGCGGCAACGGACAAGGCACCGGCCGGTTCCACCACAATGGCTTCTTCATTATACAGTTTCAGGATGGTACTGCATACTTTTCCTTCCGGAACCAGGTGCATGCCATCCAATACTTCACGGCAAATGGAGAAGGTGAGATCGCCCACACGTTTCACGGCGGCGCCATCTACAAAACGATCAATCGACTCAAGCGTTACCGGATGCCCCGCTTCCAGTGCTTTTTGCATGGAAGGTGCACCTTCCGGTTCCACTCCAATGATTTTTGTGGCGGGGGAAAAACTTTTAAAATAAGATCCGACACCCGCACTGAGTCCGCCACCACCTACCGGGATAAACATATAATCGATGCCGGTTAATTCCTGCAGGATTTCAAGTCCAACCGTTGCCTGCCCTTCAATGATCTTCGGATCATCGAAAGGAGGGATGAAGGTCATGCCGGTTTGTTTGGTAAAAGCCTGAGCCGCCGCTGAGCATTCATCATAGTTGTCACCGGTCAGCCTGATCTCTACCGCACCATCACCAAACATGGTGGTCTGTGTTACTTTCTGTCCCGGTGTTATCGTGGGCATGAAGATGACTCCCTTCACGCCGAGTCGCTTACAACTCCACGCGAAACCCTGTGCATGGTTACCTGCACTGGCACAAACAACGCCTGCGCTCAGTATTTCCGCGGGTAATGAACTCATCATGTTATACGCGCCACGGAGTTTGTATGAACGCACGACCTGGAGGTCTTCCCTTTTCAGGTACACCTGGCAATGATAACGGGCAGAGAGCGCAGCATTGAATTGCAACGGCGTTTTGCGCGTCACTTTCTTCAGGCGCTCTGCTGCCTGTACATAATCCAGAACGGGTAATATGCTTGTATTCGCTGGCATAATAGTCTAGCCTACGCTTTCGGGTTTATCTGCCAGTTTCTTCAACAGGCTGGCAATTTTATTAGGTTCATTCGCTTCTTTCTTCACAGCGGGCTGGTTCTCCGGACGAAGACTTCTCACGGTTTTACCAGTCTGCCACAGTTCGCTCTCCCGGAGTTCAGTCAGTTCTTCTTCCAGTTTCTCACGGTAATCAGGTTTGCTGTTACTGTCAATGGAACGCTGTGATTCTTTACCGGCGGCCACGCTTTCATATAATTCTTTGAAAACAGGTGCGGTTGCATCACGGAATTTTTTCCACCAGTCTAAAGCACCGCGTTGTGCAGTGGTTGAACAGTTGGCATACATCCAGTCCATGCCATTCTCTGCTACCAGCGGCATGAGTGACTGTGTCAGTTCTTCCACGGTTTCATTGAATGCTTCGGAAGGCGAGTGGCCTTTGGCACGCAGCACGTCATATTGTGCAGCGAATATTCCCTGGATCGCACCCATCAGGGTTCCGCGTTCACCGGTTAAATCAGAGTACACTTCTTTTTTGAAATCAGTTTCAAACAGGTACCCGCTTCCAACTGCAATACCAAGTGAAGCCACTCTTTCAAAAGCACGGCCCGTGGCATCCTGGTAAATAGCGTATGAACTGTTCAGTCCGCGACCCTGCAGGAACATCCTGCGAAGTGAGGTACCTGAACCTTTCGGCGCTACGAGGAATACATCCACATCAGCAGGAGGAACGATGCCAGTCTGTTCATTAAACGTTACACCAAAACCATGGGAGAAATACAATGCTTTTCCTTTGGTCAGGTGTTTTTTTACCGTGGGCCAGAGGGCAATCTGTGCCGCATCACTTAACAAATAACAAATGATGGTACCTTTTTGCAATGCTTCTTCAATGGGGAAAAGCGTTTGTCCGGGAACAAATCCGTCACGGATAGCTTTATCCCATGATTTGGATTTTTCACGCTGGCCAACAATGACGTTGATGCCATTGTCACGCTGGTTGAGCGCCTGCCCGGGACCCTGCACACCATATCCGATGACTGCCACCGTTTCATTTTTCAGTACTTCCCTTGCTTTTTCCAATGGGAATTCTTCACGGGTTACCACATTTTCCTCCACGCCTCCGAAATTTAATTTTGCCATGTTTATTTGTTTTGGTGATGTTTTATTGTTTGGGTTGAATGATTCATTACATAGTGAATACTTCGTCATGCTGACCCAGGTATTCATTGCTGGCTGATTCTTCCCCGGGTTCGCTTTTTTCAAATTCACGCAGGCGTTCATGGAAATCATGACTGCCTTTCAGGATAGCCACACGGCCGCTCCGTACAAATTCAATCAGACCGAACGGTTCCAGCACTTTTACCAGCTTATCGGTTTCTTCGCGGTGACCGGTGGTTTCAAATACGGTATAGTCTTTCCGGATGGCCACTGCCCTGGCGCCGAATTCCCGCAGCAGCCTTTCCACTTTTGCTTTTTCGGTGATCGCGTCGGTGCTCACTTTGTATAAAGCCAGCTCCTGCCATACAATTTCATCTTCCGTATTGTAATAGGCTTTCAGTACTTCCACCTGCTTTTCAATCTGGCTGCAGAGTTTACGCACTTCTTCTTCGGTTTCATTAATCACAATGGTGAAGCGGTGCACACTCTCCACCTCCGTGGGCGAAGTGTTCAGGCTTTGTACATTGATTTTCCTGCGGGAAAATATAATCGCGATCCGGGTGAGGATACCCACCTGGTTCTCGGTATATACGGTTAATGTGAATTCTTTTTTTGACATAGCTTTTTATTTTAAACGTATTTCACTCACACTGCATCCCTGGGGAACCATCGGGAATACATTATCTTCTTTTCCCACCATCACTTCCAGCAGGTAGGAACCTTTTGCATTCAGTAATTCACGTAAAGAGGAGCGGAGCTCTTCCCGTTTGACCAGTTTTTTACCGGGGATTGAATAACCGCTGGCCACTTTTACAAAATCAGGACTGGTAATGTCCACAAATGAATACCGGCGTTCATGGAACAATTCCTGCCACTGCCTCACCATCCCAAGGAACTGGTTATTCAGTATCATGATTTTTACCACTGCACCACTTTGCATAATAGTTCCCAGTTCCTGGATCGTCATCTGGAAACCCCCATCGCCAATCACCGCAATCACCTGTTTATCCGGGGCACCGAAATGTGCACCAATGGAAGCAGGTAATGCAAAACCCATCGTACCCAGTCCGCCCGAAGTGATATTGCTCTTGCTGTTATTGTATTTCGCATACCGGCAGGCAATCATCTGGTGCTGGCCCACATCCGTTACAATCACGGCTTCTCCTTTGGTTTCTTCATTCAATGCATGGATCACCTCTGCCATCATGAGTGATTCACAGGTGGGATTTTTCTCAGGAACTATACACACTTCGGTTTCTGTTGCCTCATATTTCCTGAATTCAGCGAGCCACTCGGGATGTTGTTTCGCTTCCACCAATGCCGTCAGCATGGGCAGTGTTTCCTTGCAGTCGCCCCATACACCAATGGCTGGCTTCACATTCTTGCCGATTTCAGCCGGGTCAATGTCAAAATGGATAATCTGCGCCTGTCTTGCATATTTATCAAGCCTTCCTGTTACCCGGTCATCGAAACGCATACCAATGGCAATGAGCACATCACATTCATTGGTCAGTACATTCGGTCCGTAATTCCCGTGCATGCCCAGCATGCCTACTGCCAGCGGGTGGTCAGTCGGGATAGCGCTCATGCCCATGATGGTCCACGCAGCGGGGATGCCCGTTTTTTCAATAAATGTTTTGAATTCATTTTCTGCTTTGCCAAGGATAACACCCTGTCCAAAAATCACAAATGGTTTTTTGGCATTGTTGATCAGCTCAGCAGCAGCTTCCACATATTTTTCCGCACAATCGGTTTGGGACGGTAACTCCGGATGTGATCACATTTTTCATAACCTTCATAAGCAAATAACTGGAGTTGTGCATTCTTGGTAATATCAATCAGCACAGGCCCGGGTCTGCCGCTGCCGGCAATATAAAATGCCTTGGCCAGCACCTGCGGGATCTCACGGGCATCAGTGACCTGGTAATTCCATTTGGTGACCGGTGTTGTAATGTTGATCACATCCGTTTCCTGGAACGCATCTGTTCCCAGCAGGTGTGCATATACCTGTCCGGTGATACATACCAATGGTGTTGAGTCAATCATGGCATCTGCCAGTCCTGTTACCAGGTTGGTGGCGCCCGGACCGCTGGTGGCAAACACCACACCGGTACGTCCGCT
This sequence comes from Chitinophagaceae bacterium, assembly GCA_016720825.1. Lineage (GTDB taxonomy): Bacteria > Bacteroidota > Bacteroidia > Chitinophagales > Chitinophagaceae > JJ008. The sequence continues at coordinate 53,356 of JADKJV010000004.1, forward strand.
CACACGGGCATAACCCTGTGCCGCATGGATCGCTCCCTGCTCATGCCGGACGAGGATATGTTTGATGCTATCCCGGAAATCATACAGTGCATCATAAATAGGCATGATGGCCCCGCCTGGATATCCGAAAATAGTATCCGCATTTTGCGCGATCAACGCTTTCATAACGGCTACCCCTCCGCTGACCTGCGGAAGGTTTGTTGTTTCTGTTACAGGGACTTTCAGTGCTGCTGTTTCCATATACACAGTTTTAATTTTTTATTTGCGGATTTCTTCATCCGTTACACAACCTTCACTCGCATCTTTCACTGATACGGCATATTTATACAATACACCGTTCCGTGCTTTGAGTTTGGGTTTCTTCCACAATTTTCTCCTCGCTGCGATTTCTTTTTTGGAGATCGCTGCATCAATTTTATTTTTCACGGCATCAATCGTAATGATGTCGCCGTCTTTGACCAGTGCAATCAAACCACCATCCTGTGCCTCGGGTGTAATATGCCCAACCACAAAACCATGTGTGCCGCCGCTGAAACGTCCATCCGTAATCAGGGCAACGGATTTACCAAGACCCGCACCGATAATAGCACCGGTTGGTTTCAGCATTTCAGGCATACCGGGTCCGCCGCGTGGTCCCACATAACGGATCACCACCACATCCCCTTTTTTGATTTTACCGGAGCTGATCCCTTTGATCAGTTTTTCTTCACCATCAAACACTCTTGCAGGGCCTGTGAACTGGTCGCCTTCCTTACCGCTGATTTTCGCCACACCACCTTTCTCCGCCAGGTTGCCGTATAAAATCCGGATATGTCCTGTTTTCTTCAGCGCTTTTTCTATGGGATAAATAATATCCTGTGATTTGAAGTCAATCGCTTTAATGTTTTTAAGATTCTCTGCTACCGTTTTCCCGGTTACTGTCAGGCAATCACCATGCAGCATTTTTTGCTGCAGCAGGTATTTCATCACCGCGGGCAACCCGCCTTGTTCATGCAGGTCCTGCATCAGGTATTTACCACTGGGTTTGAAATCCGCCAGCACCGGAACCCGGTTACTGATTTTCTGGAAATCATCCTGGCTGATTTTAACGCCAACGGATTTGGCCATCGCAATCAGGTGTAACACAGCATTGGTGCTGCCACCGAGTACCATCACCACCGTAATAGCATTTTCAAAAGCCTTGCGCGTCATGATCTGCGAAGGCAGTATGTTTTTCTCCAGCAATACCCGGATCGCTTTACCGGCAGCTTTACATTCATTTTGTTTTTCTTCACTCAATGCAGGATTGGAAGAAGAATAGGGGAGGCTCATGCCCAACGCTTCAATGGCAGATGCCATCGTGTTGGCTGTGTACATACCTCCACAGGCACCGGCACCCGGACAACTGTGTTTGATTATCCCTTTGAAATCGCCTTCTTCCAGTTCTCCTGCCAGTTTTTTACCTAGCGCTTCAAATGAAGAAACAATGTTCAGTGCTTCGCCTTTATAATATCCAGGGGCAATCGTGCCGCCGTATACCATGATGGCCGGGCGATTCAATCTTCCCATCGCAATCAAGGAACCCGGCATGTTTTTATCACAACCCGGTACAGCAATTAATGCATCGTAATACTGTGCACCGCAAACAGCTTCGATTGAGTCTGCAATGATATCACGGCTCACCAGGCTGTAACGCATCCCCGGTGTTCCGTTGCTGATGCCATCACTCACGCCAATGGTATGGAATGTGAGACCCACCAGTTGGTTTTCCCAGACAGATTTTTTGATCTGTGCCGCCAGTTCATTCAGGTGCATATTACAGGTGTTGCCGTCATAACCCATACTGGCTATGCCCACCTGTGCTTTGGAGAAATCTTCATCTTTCAGTCCAATGCCATACAGCATAGCCTGTGCAGCAGGCTGTGTGGTATCCTGCGTAATTGTTTTTGAATATCTGTTCAGTTCTGCCATAATCAGGGTTCCAGGATGGATGTTTTATTTTGTGATGCTGCCTGTACAGGGAATACCGAATGACCGCGTACCAGTTTTTTATAAGCGTCCTGGATCACAGCACTCTTGGTTACTTCCCAGGGACGGCTAAACGGCACATTGTCGAGGGAAGCGAGTGCCACTACTTCTGCAGCTGTGCCACAGAAAAATCCGGCCTCAGCGCCGCGCATCTCTTCCGGTGTAAAATATTTTTCATGAACCGGGATATCCAGTTCAGCACAGAGTTCAATCACAGTGGCACGGGTGATACCGGGCAGGATATGACCTTTGGGTGCTGTGAAAAGTTCCCCGTTTTTTTCAAAGAATATATTCGCGCCTGAACTTTCTGCCACATGGCCATTGGTATCAAGCACCAATGCTTCATCAAATCCCATGTCTTTTGCTTCCTGGCAGGCCAGGATGGAGTTTACATAATGACCGCTCACTTTGGCATCCACATGGAATGCATCCGGGTTAGGCCGGCGGTATGTGGAGGTCATGATGCGCATGCTGTTTGACATATATCCGTTTGTCCACTCCCAGCTTTCAATCGCCAGCCAGGCTTCGCGGCCTTTCGACAATGCCATGTTAGGGGAACAAAGCACAATGGGACGTATATAAGCGTCTGTATAATTATTTCTTTTCAATACTTCATAAGTCAGCTCCACCATCTGCTCCGTGGAGTAGTGGAAAGGCATTTTCATCGCAGCAGCGGAGCGGCGGAGCCGATCATAGTGTTCTTCTCCTTTAAACATTTTAGTGCCACCGTTGATGGGATAGGAGCGGATGCCTTCAAAAACAGAATAGCCGTAGTGGAGTGACTGGCTGTATAAATCTGTCCCGGCCTCTGCGGCCCTGACAAATTCACCTTTGAAATATATAACCGTGTCGTTGTTGTAATACATACTTGCTGTTTTACGGGAATAAAAAAACCCGCCTTTTTGGAGGCGGGTTGTTATTTTGATTTTTGTTTAACGCATGTTAAGCACCCCCTCCGGCTGTTGCAGGAATAATAATCACCACCACCACAATAATTATGGCGGATACCGAAGGGATGATATTATATAAAGCCTGTTTCAGCATAAGGGATGTATGAATCCAAATATACACCCGCCTTTCAAGAAAAGAACTCAGCAAGCAATTTTATTTTCAAATCCAAACAAACGTTGGGATCAGATAATCGTGGATTTACGCAACTCGATATTTTCTTTTTTCACTGATCCGGGAATATTGCCACTGATGTAATCAGTGATCAGTTCCCCCAATGTGGAGGTGAAATAGAAATTCACCGGTTCAATATCACGCGTAACAAAACCATTCCCCAGGCTCCATTCAACCGCCTCACGAACCAAAGCTGCCTCTGCATGCAGGTCGAAATAATCCAGCATCATCGCCGCAGATAGAATGGATCCAAAAGGATTGGCAATATCTTTTCCTGCAGCCTGCGGGTAAGAACCATGGATGGGTTCGAACAATGCCGTGCCTTTGCCAACAGAAGCAGAAGGCAGCAGTCCCAGTGAACCACTGAGTACAGATGCTTCATCACTCAGGATATCGCCAAACATATTTTCCGTGAGGATGATGTCAAACTGTGCCGGGTTGATGATCAGCTGCATGGCCGCATTATCAACAAACATGTATTCCGTTGTTATATCGCTGTATTCAGCAGCAATACCCTGCACAATTTTCCGCCACAGCCTGGATGTTTCCAGTACGTTGGCTTTGTCAACCAATGTCAGTTTCTTTTTCCGTTTGCGTGCAGCTTCAAAAGCTGGTCGTGCAATGCGTTCAATTTCTTCATGGGTGTAACTGCAGAGATCAGAAGCGCTGCTGTCATCCGCAGCCCTTGTTTTCTCACCGAAATAAATACCACCGGTGAGCTCACGGTAAATCACCATATCAACCCCTTCAAGCTGTTTGGCTTTCAGCGGAGATAAATGCTGTAAACCGGCGTACGTACTAACCGGACGAATATTGGCAAATAACTGCAGTGTTTTACGCAACGCCAGCAAGCCCTGTTCAGGTCTTACTTTAGCCTGCGGGTCATTATCATATTTGGGATGTCCGATCGCGCCGAATAAAACAGCATCCGTGTCAAGACATGACTGGATGGTTTCAGCCGGTAAAGGTTCACCGGTTTTATCAATCGCTACAGCACCCATTAACTGATAAGAGTAATGGAATTCATGATGAAACGAAGCGGCAACAGCATTCAGCACTTTCACAGCCTGTCGCGTTACTTCAGGTCCGATTCCATCACCTTCTATGACTGTAATATTTTTTTTCATCGCGGTTGTTTTTCAAATGCTTCTACTTCCGGCAGCATACTCAATAAGTAATCAATATCATCATAGCCGTTCAGCAGACAGGTTTTTTTATAGGAGTTAATATCGAATGATTCAGATTTTCCCGTTGCGGGGATACTGATGGTTTGTGCTTCCAGGTCTATCACCAGTTCCGTGTCCGCACCTTGTGCAAAAATCTCCTGCAGGAAAGCATCACTGACCTGTACGGGCAGCACGCCATTGTTTAATGCATTATTGCGGAAGATGTCGGCATAAAAACTCGACACGACTGCTTTGAATCCATAATCCTGCAGGGCCCAGGCCGCGTGTTCACGGGAGGAGCCACAACCAAAATTTTTACCAGCCACCAGTATTTCACCACTGTACGCCGGATTGTTCAACGGGAACCCGGCTTTGGGTTTTGTGTCATCATTATTTTCATAACGCCAGTCACGGAAAAGGTTTTTACCAAATCCGTCACGCGTGGTTGCTTTGAGGAATCGCGCCGGAATGATCTGGTCGGTGTCCACATTTTCTGCGGGCAATGGAACAAAACGGCTTTGTATGATTTTAACGGGATTCATGATTTCAATTTTCAGGCAAACGCTTCAGCAGTTTCAGTTTTTTGGGTAAGCAGGGTACGCACATCAGTAATTACACCGGTAACAGCAGCAGCTGCAGCTGTGAGGGGACTGGCCAGTAACGTTCTGGCACCCGCACCCTGGCGGCCTTCGAAATTCCGGTTGCTGGTGCTCACGCAATATTTACCAGCCGGAATTTTATCTTCATTCATACCGAGACAGGCACTGCATCCGGGCTGGCGCAACTGAAACCCGGCTTTTTCAAAAATCTTATCAATGCCTTCGGCCCGGGCCTGTGCTTCTACTTTGCGGCTGCCGGGTACAATCCACACTTCCACACCATCTGCTTTCTTTTTGCCTTTTACAAATTCAGCCACGAGTCTCAGGTCTTCGAGGCGGGAATTAGTACAGCTGCCGATAAATACATAGTCCACTTTTTTACCTAACAGGGATTCACCGGCTTCAAAACCCATGTAGGCCAGTGATTTTTCAAAAGCGGTTTTTTCTTCAGTACCATTTGGAACAGGAATAGGCGCATTAACCGCTATTCCCATTCCGGGGTTGGTTCCCCAGGTTATCATAGGTTCAATATCTTCTGCGCGGAAGGTGTATTCTTTATCGAAAGCCGCGTCATCATCACTGAACAATTTTTTCCATTTAGCGAGTGCCGGTTCCCAGGCTTCACCACCGGGAGCAAACTGGCGTCCTTTGATATAACTGAAAGTCGTTTCATCCGGGGCGATCATCCCGCAACGGGCACCCATTTCAATACTCATATTACAGATCGTCATCCTCGCTTCCATACTCAGCGAACGGATGGCGCTGCCCGCAAATTCAACGGCATAACCGGTAGCACCGGCTGCTGTGATCTGTGACAGTATATATAAAACAATATCTTTTGAACTGACACCTTCGGATAATTCACCATCCACACTGATACGCATCAGTTTTGGTTTACTCTGCAATAAACACTGTGATGCAAAAACCATTTCCACTTCACTGGTTCCAATGCCAAAGGCGATTGAACCAAATGCACCGTGTGTGGATGTATGACTGTCGCCGCAAACGATCGTCATGCCTGGTTGTGTAACACCCAGTTCTGGCCCGATCACATGCACAATACCCTGGAAAGGATGACCCAATCCGTATAAGGCAATACCCTGTGCCGCACAGTTGGTATGCAATACTTCCACCTGCAGCCGCGATAACTCTTCTTTGATCGGCAGGTGCTGGTTCAGCGTGGGTACGTTGTGATCTGCTGTGGCAATCGTTTGTGCAGGACGGAAAACGGGAATTCCCCTTTTCTGCAAACCCGTAAATGCCTGCGGGCTGGTTACCTCATGGATAAAATGCCTGTCTATATATAATACAGCCGGTCCTCCGGGGATTTCTTTCACCACGTGATGTTCCCAGATTTTTTCAAATAGTGTTTTGCCCATGTTATGCTACTGCTGATTGCGTTTGATATTGATTGGCCATGGCCTGCAGGTCGTGGTCTTCCACTTCTTTTTTCTGATCAGCCACTTTCAGGAAGTTTGTATATAGTACGTCCACATCATTGCGGTCGAACTGGAATCCGAGTTTCTGGAAACGGTAAGCGAGTGCGCTGCGTCCGCTTCTGGCAGTCAGTACGATTTTAGAACTGTCCGCACCGACTTCTTCTGGATTGATAATTTCATACGTCAGTGCATCTTTCAAAAATCCATCCTGGTGAATACCTGATGAATGGGAAAAGGCATTACTGCCAACGATGGCTTTATTCGGTTGAACCGGCATCCGCATGGTATCGGAATGCGGCGGCTCATCGGATTCAGTTGTTTCGCTTCAATGCCGGTATAAAAACCGAGGTCTATATGCTGTCGGATAATCATCACCACTTCTTCCAGGGATGTATTACCGGCTCTTTCACCCAAACCATTAATAGTACATTCAACCTGGCGGGCTCCTGCAATCACACCGGCAATGGAATTGGCTGTTGCCAGACCAAGGTCATTGTGGCAATGACAAGAGATAATCGCTTTATCAATATTCGGAACGTTGTTCACGAGGTAAGCAATTTTTTCACCGTACTGGTGGGGGAGGCAATAGCCTGTTGTGTCAGGGATATTTACCACGGTGGCCCCGGCTTTAATCACCGCTTCAATCACGCGCGCGAGGTAATCGTTATCTGTACGGCCTGCATCTTCTGCATAAAATTCAATATCATCGGTAAAACGGCGTGCCCATTTCACACACTGCACGGCTCTATCCAGGATATCTTCCCGGGTGGAATTGAATTTGGATTTGATGTGGAAATCAGAAGTGCCGATACCGGTATGGATCCTCGGACGCGCCGCATGCTTGAGTGCTGCAGCGGCCACTTCAATGTCATTCAGCACCGCACGGCTGAGACCGCAAACAGTTGCGTCTTTCACCGCCCTCGCAATCTGGCTCACCGATTCAAAATCACCGGGCGACGAAACCGGGAATCCGGCTTCAATAATATCCACTCCCAGCGCTTCGAGTTCCAGCGCGAGTTCCAGTTTTTCACTGCTGTTGAGCTTGCATCCGGGAACCTGTTCGCCATCCCGGAGTGTAGTGTCAAAAATGTGGACTTTACCGTCGGACATATTTGGAGAAATAAAATGATGAGATAAAAATGCAGGTGGCTTATTTTTGTGTGGCTTGCTGTTCACACAAATAACAAACAACCTGCACCTTAAAAGTACCTTAACAGAAGGGGTAGGGGAAATCATAATAACGCCGGAATTACACCGCTTAAACCCATTCTGATTCGCTGAAACCCTTGACAGTAAAGGGTTTTAAATTTTTTGAATTACGATGCCCAACCGCCAGACAGATGCCCTTTTTCAGCTCGTGAAGTCGCTCGGTAAGAGCGAAAAGCGGAATTTTAAGCTATTTGTAAAGCGGAACACCGACAGCGATGAACTGAAAATCATCCGCCTGTTTGATGCGCTGGAGAAAATGCAGGAGTACGATGAGGCCAGCCTGCTGAAGAAAAATAAGTCCATCCGCAAACAGCAGCTGAGTAATATCAAAGCCCATTTATACAAACAGCTGTTAGCGAGTTTACGGATTATCCGGGATGAAAATAATGTTGATCTGCAGCTGCACGAACAAATGGATCATGCGCGGATCCTGTTTAATAAAGGCCTTTACCTGCAATCCCTCAAACAACTGGATAAATTAAAAGAGACGGCCAGGGCCTACCACCAGCTGACTTATTTACAGCAAGCCCTGTTTTTTGAAAAGAAAATTGAAGCATTATATATTACCCGGAGTATGCAGGACAGGGCCGATAAATTGTCGGCCGAATCAGATGCAGTGAACACCGCATTGAACCTGGTGAACCAGTTATCGAATTTATCCCTGCAATTATACAGCTGGTATATCCGGCATGGTCATGCCAGGAACAGCCAGGACATGCAGAATATCCGCGATTATTTCAACAGCCATCTTCCGCCGGAAGTTACTGCTGCAAGCGGCTTTTATGAAAAACTCTATCTCTGCCAGAGTTACTGCTGGTATGCATTTATCCGAAAGGATTTCCTGCAGTATTACCGCTATTCCCAGAAATGGGCTGACCTGTTTGAACAATATCCCGGTCTGCTGAAAGTGGAAACAGCCAGTTATATCAAAGGCATGCATAACCTGATGAGCGCGCATTTTAATTTGCTCAACATAAAAGGACTTGCAGAAACCATCAGGCAGTTTGAACAGTTTACTAAAACAAAACTGGTACAGCAATACGAGAATAACAGGATCATTGCTTACCAGTACTTATATACTTCACGCATCAATCTGTATTTCCTGCAGGGACAATTCACCAAGGGACTCCGGCTTGTTCCTTTCCTGGAGGATATGCTGAAGAAATATGAACCTTACCTGGATACCCACCGGGTGATGGTATTTTATTATAAGATTGCCTGTTTGTATTTCGGCAGCGGCAACAATGAAAAAGCCATTGATTACCTGAACCGGATTATCAACCAAAAAGGCGATCTCCGCACCGACCTGCAATGTTATGCCCGTCTCCTGCACCTGATTGCCCACTACGAACTCGGGAATTTCGAATTGCTGGAGTACCTTATTAAATCAGTATATCGATATATGTCCAAAATGGGTAATCTCACCCAGGTGGAAGAGGTGATGTTTGGTTTCCTCCGCCAGTCATTCCGTGTGGGCGCCCATGCCCTCAAACCCGAATTTGAAAAACTCCTCGTCAAGCTCCGCAAATTTGAAGGCAATCCCCTCGAAAGCCGGGCCTTTGTATACCTCGACGTCATTTCCTGGCTCGAAAGCAAGATCAGCGGGGTGCATGTGCAGGATATAATGAGGGAGAAGTTTATGCTGGGGAAGAGGAAGGTGAGTCGTTAATCAGTGAGCAGATGCTGTAATCTGGCTATTGGCTATTAGCTATTGGCCATTAGCCAACAGCTAACAGCCCAAAGCCTGCCAAGCTGTGAACAACTCGTTCGTATTAGTCGCTCGTCAGTGAGTAAATGCTGTAATCTGGCGATTGGCTCTTAGCCAACAGTCAACAGCCAAGGGCCAATAGCTGGCAAACCTGTGAACAACTCGTTCGTATTTCCTCCCTCCATAACCCCGATAATCAGTAATTTTGCACGGTTTATTTCAACCCCAAGCCCATGCATGATAAAACAATTCCCGCAGTATTAGTTCTGGCCGACGGCACCGTGGTACACGGCAAGGCTTTTGGCGCTATTGGCACCACAACTGGTGAGATCTGTTTCAACACAGGTATGACCGGTTACCAGGAAGTGTTTACTGACCCCAGTTATTTTGGCCAGATCCTGATCATGAACAGTGCGCATATCGGGAATTACGGGGTGATGGACGCTGATGTGGAATCTGATTCCGTAAAAATAAACGGATTGATCGGCCGGAACCTGGAAGAACAGTATTCCCGGAAAATGGCCAATGGTTCCCTGCACGATTATATGGTTGCTAATAAAATTGTTTCCATCGAAGGGGTGGACACCCGTGCACTGGTGGCACATATCCGCACCAAAGGCGCCATGAACTGCATCATCTCTTCAGAAACAACTGATGTGGAAGCCCTGAAAAAACAACTGGCTGCTGTACCGGATATGGATGGTCTTGAACTGGCTTCCAAAGTAAGCACCACAAAGGCTTATGAAATGGGTGACCCTGCATCCCCGGTTCGTATTGCCGTTATGGATTATGGCGTGAAGCAGCATATCCTTTCCTGCATGACCAGCCGCGGGGCTTATTTAAAAGTATTCCCTGCTAAAACTTCCTTTGCGGAAGTAAAGCAATTCAATCCTGCCGGCTATTTTATTTCCAACGGTCCCGGCGATCCCGCTGCCATGGATTATGCCATCAGCACCGTTAAAGAAATACTCGCCGAAAACAAACCTGTATTCGGTATCTGTCTCGGCCACCAGTTACTGGCCCTGGCCAATAATATTCCCACATTCAAAATGCACCACGGCCACCGCGGACTCAATCACCCGGTGAAAAACCTGCAAACAGGTTTGTCTGAAATCACAACCCAAAACCACGGTTTTGGTGTGCAGCCTGACGCGGTGAAAAAAGCAGATCATATTGAAATAACGCACGTAAACCTGAACGACCAGTCTATTGAAGGTATCCGTGTGAAAGGCAAGCCTGCCTTCTCGGTGCAGTACCATCCGGAAAGTACGCCGGGGCCGCATGACAGCAGGTACTTATTCGATGATTTCATCGGGGAGATAAAGGCTTCGTTATCCTGATTTTTTTTTACCACTAAGCGCACTAAGAAATACAGGGCCACAACGTATTCACCTTTGTGATCTTTGCTGCCTGACAAGCGTAGCGAAGGCGGGTGTATTCCTTTGTGAGCTTTGTGGTAAAAAATCAAGTATTCCACTATCTGCTTTCAGGTGGTTTTGTATTACCTTCCCTCCATGAAAATCGCCATCATCAACGGCCCCAACCTCAACCTCCTTGGTAAAAGGGAACCCGGCATCTACGGCAATATGGGCTTTGATGAATTCCTGGTATCACTGATCCAGAAATACCCTTCAGTGAATATTTCATTTTTCCAAAGTAATGTGGAAGGCGAGCTGATCAATGAACTGCAGCGCGTGGGATTTGATTATGATGGGATCATTTTCAATCCCGGTGGATATACCCATACTTCTGTGGCGATCGGCGATGCAGTGGCTTCTATTAAAACCCCGGTGATTGAAGTGCATATTTCCAATGTACAGGCCCGTGAGGATTTCCGGAAAATATCTTTTGTGGCACCGAAAGCCGTAGGCACCATTGCGGGACTGGGCCTCAGGGGTTATGAACTGGCGCTCAATTATTTTACCGCCCAATAAATCCCGGGAAGACTCAGTTGAAATCTCCCCGGCAATCTTTAACTTGGCACAAAACTCTCTGCGATGAAAAAATTACTTTTCTTCCTATTCTTATTTACAGCATTCCAGGCAACGTCACAGTTGACCCCGGTGCAAATTGCTGAACGTAATAAACCCGGAACAGTCATGATCCTGGCCCAGTACAAAGGCCATGTCAGCGCCGTTGAACCGGAAGTTAATAATGAGGCTATTACCGAACTGGCCCAGCAGGTTAAAGCACAAGTGGAAAATGGTACCATCACCCGCGATCAGTTCTGGAATGTATACTTGCTTGCATTCGCTAAAAATATCAGCCTGTATGTGGTGAAAGGCACCCAGACTTATGATAAAGACCTCGACATTACCATGGTAGGATCAGGTTTTATTGTAACCCCCGATGGATATGTAATCACCAACGCACACGTGGTGGATGAGAATGATGACGAAACCAAAAAGAGTTTCGCCGAACAGGCTTTTGTAGAGATCCTGCAAAGGGATGTGAAAACACTGGAAGAAGCCATGACAAGACCCATGGCGGAAGATGAAAAACAGGCGATCACTGATGCTTATTCCTGGTATTTTTCACAGACCATGGAAGTGAGTGAAATTGAGAAGAATTTTTATGTACAGTTAGGCATCACCGGCAAAAGCGGCAAGATTGAATCACTCCGTGTTCCGGCTAAAATTGTAACCCAGGGTGCACCGATTCCCGGTAAAGACGTGGCCATCCTGAAAATGTCTGAGAAACACCAGTATCCCACCATCCGTGTGGGTGATGACCAGGATATGCGCATCGGTGACCAGGTGTATGTATTAGGATATCCTGCTGTAGCTACTTTCCACCCGCTGATTTCTGAAGAATCAATGGCAGAAGCTTCATTAACACGCGGACTGGTAAGCGCCCGTAAAAGCATGAAAGGCGGCTGGGATGTACTGCAAATTGATGCAGCCATCACACACGGTAACAGCGGTGGTCCTGTCATGAACGAAAATGGTGAAGTAATCGGCCTCGCCACTTTCGGCAGCATAGATGCACAACGCGGCCAGGAAGTACAGGGCATGAATTTTATTGTGCCTACCACTGTGGTAAAAGAATTTATCCGCAAAGGGAATATACATCCTGCTATGAGTGATATTTCTGTGGCTTATGAAGAAGCCATGGATTTATTCGACCAGTCCCATTTCAAGAAAGCCCTCGAGAAATTCAATGAAGTAAGGGATATGAACAGTTCTTTCCCTTTCATTGATAAATATGTACGTGATACCAAAAGGAAAATTGACCAGGGCCTGGATAAACCGGAAAAAGACCCGATGATGATGTATTACATTATCGGTGGCGGTGCACTGCTGCTGATCATTGTACTGGTTCTGTTATTCAGGAAAAGAAAGAAAGCGTAAATACAAAGAGATTATATAAAATAAAAAATCCCGGCTGCATGAGCCGGGATTTTTTATTTTAAGCAGTACTTATTTATTGCATTTCGGGTTCCCCGGGTTCGTCATCATCCACATCTGCATTAGGTGCAGGTTTGTGTTTTTCCTTCTCCATGATTTTTTTCATCCACTCAGGGTCTTTACGCTGTCCCTGTACATTATCCAGTTTGCTTACATATAAACTGCGGCCATGTGTGCCCAGTACAATTTCATTGTCGCGTTGCTGGATCGCAATGTCATGGATGGGAACTGATTTGGGTAAACCTGCATTCCACGTCATGAAACTGTTGCCCTGGTCAAAACTTACATACAAGCCACCATCAGTGCCAACATATAAAATACTGTCGTTTTTCGGATCCTCGCGGATTACATTCACCGGTTCAGCCGGCAGGTCTTTGCCGATGGCTTTCCAGGTGTTGCCAAAATCTTCACTCATATAAACATAAGCCAGGAAATCATCATTGCGGTAACCATTCAGTGTTAAGTACACACGGCCTTCTTTGTATTGTGAAGCCACTAACCGGCTCACCCACAATTGCTGTGTATTCAATCGCGTATCCGTTTGTGATTTGGATTTTGTCTTTTTGGAATTTACCACAGGTGCCGGAATTTGATTTAATTGTACCCAGTTGTATCCGCCATCTCTGGTAAGATGTATGTTCCCGTCATCCGTTCCTGCATAAATAGTCCCAAAGCGTAAAGGTGATTCGCTGATAGTTGTTATTGTGCCATATGGTACATTGCCTTTTACTTTTCCGTTCGTCAGGTCAGCGCTCATGGCAATCATTGTGTCGCCTTTATTCAGGGAGCGGTAGAAACGGCTCGCGCCATAATACAATACATCCTGGTTGTGTTTGCTCAGCAGGATAGGCGTTTGCCAGTTGAAACGCAGCGGTGCTTCACCCAGTTCATGAAAAGGACGCAGGAATTTCTGTGATCCTCTCTTCTCTTTACTATAACGGCTGTACACACCAAACTGTGAGCCGGAATACACCGTGGCATTATCACGTGTATCAACCTGCGCCTGCATGCCATCTCCGCCATTGATATTTTTAAACGGATAAACACCATTGTCTATCCAGCCCGGGTCTTCTTTGTTTGTGGAAGGGCCCCACCAGGAACCCATTGTCCTGCAAACCACCATACACATTGTAAGGTTTTGCATCATCTACTGTGATGTTATAAAACTGGCCCACTGAGGGTGTGTTGGCTTTGAACCAGTTCATGCCATCATCATACGTGATGTTGCAGCCGCCGTCGTTACCATTGATAAAATGCGAATCCCTTTTCGGGTCAATCCATAACGCGTGGTGATCGGGATGCACATTGCCTTTATCTATATTTTCAAAAGTTTTACCACCGTCATACGATAACATCGCATTGAATCCGAGGATATAGACTTTGTCGGCATTCGTGGCAGAAGTGTAAATTTTAGCGAAGTAATAGCCATACGTATTGAAAATAGAAATGGGCTTTTTATGGGTCTTATGCCAGCTCTTCCCGCCATCATCACTGCGGTACACTTCACAACCATAGATGCCTGCATTCTGGAATCCGTCATCTGCATCCAGCCAGTCCCACAATACGGTAGGCTTCAGCACATCTTTCTCGACTTGTGAAATCACCATTTTCGCATTGAACTTGCGCGGGAAATTATTTTTCTTCAGGAATGTATCAATCAGGTTGGGCTTTAATGCCAGGAATTGTTCCTTGGTAATATTGCGGAATACATCACGCTTGTAAAAACTGTCTTTCTTCGTACTGGTATCCGGTTTGGGCATATTATTATCCACAATAGCATATACGATTGAAGGGTTTTGCGGAAACACGGTAATGCCTATCCGGCCGGTCTTTTCCCCTTCCATAAAACCAGAACCGGGTCCGCTGACCAGTTTCCAGGTTTCACCGCCATCATTGCTTTTATAAATACCACTCGTCTTACCGCTTTCTTCAAATTTCCAGGCACGGCGTACGCGGTACCAGGCTGCAGCATATATTTCATTGGGATCAGCGGGATTGATATCCATATCAGCCACACCCGTGTTTTCATCCACGAACAAAGTTTGTTTCCAGGTTTTCCCGCCATCGCTGGTTTTGAAAACACCTCTTTCTTTGTTGGCGGAATACAAATGGCCCAAAGCTCCCACCCAAACCTGGTCGGGGTTTTTGGGATCCAGTAAGATTTTCCCGATATGATGTGTTTCAGGAAGTCCCAGCCAGGTCCAATGTGCTCCGTTATCGGTGGTTTTATATATACCGGTTCCTGCATACGATGAGCGGCTGCTGTTTACTTCACCGGTTCCAACCCAGATCTGCCGGGGTTTACTTTTCCAGTTCACCGCAATATCACCGATGGTGATAATATCAGTACTGTCGAAAATGGGGGAGAAGCTTTGCCCGTTATTGGTGGTATGCCAGAGGCCGCCGGAGGCATAAGCCACATAAAACTCCGTGGGGTCTTCGGGGTTTGCATCTATATCTGCCACACGGCCACTCATGATGGCGGGACCGATATTGCGGAAAGTGACATCTTTCAGCTGGCTTTTTGCGTCCAGTTGCTGGCGCCGGGCCAGCCCTTGCAGCCTTTCTGCCGCCGGGGTGGGATTGGTCTGGGAAATAGCAGAAATGCTGAGAATCAGGGAACAGCAAATCGTGAAAAACAGCGGTTTCCCGGAATTTTTTAACAGGCGGCTCATAAAAGCAGTCAGGTTTCGTTAGTAATATTGTACTCTCTCAAACTTACTAAACTATGCGATTGATACTGGTATTTGTCCTTTTTATTTCTGTGAGCGGTAATGCCCAATGGAAGGATTTTATCCTCAGTCCCAGGGGCGATACCCTGAACCGGGTGGATATGCAGGGCCGGAAACAAGGTCCCTGGTCCGTCCATATTGAAGAATTCCGCGGGGAAAGGGGTTATGAAGAGGAAGGCTATTTTGAAAACGACCTTAAAGTGGGCCCCTGGAAGAAATTCTCCCTGGAAGGTGTGAAAATCGCTGACGAAAATTACCGCTGGGGTAAACTGGATGGCAAATGCCGTTACTATACTTTCAATGGCGGATTACAGCGCGAAGAAAGCTGGCGGGCGATTGACCCCAACCAGAAATTTGATACTGTGAATGTATATGACCTGAAAGACCCCTCCAAAGTGGTCAACCGGGTGGTTGTGAAAAATGAGGGTGTAGCCTTACGGCATGGTAAATGGCTCTACTTTGATCCGGCCGAAGGCAGTGTCTGGAAAACAGAAAACTGGGTGATGAATAAACTGCAGACAGGTGAAAACGCACTCGTGGCAGAAGGTGATGAGGACATCAAACCCATTGATGTTACAAAAATAAAAACCGTCGGCTTTGATTCAGCCGCCAAACTCTACAAACCGCTCGAAGAGTATAAGAAGAAGAATGAAGGGAAGAAGAAGGTGAAGACGAGGGATGGTAATACAGGTTACTAAAGGGAAGTTGGAGGTTGGCAGTTAACTGCACTCAGAAAAAAGTTGGAGTTGGGGTTGGATGGTTGGAAAGTTAACTACACTCCGAAATATTGTAAATTAACTTTGATTCGAAGAGCGTGATATACTTTTCTGAAAACAGTTTGATCTTCAGGACAACACTCAACAATACTTTAGGAAACTTACTAACTTAGGAAACCTCCAACCTCCAACATTTCAGCTATTTCCCTGATCAAAATAATTTTTAAAGAATAACAGTTGGTACCCGACTGCATTCCTCCAATACGCCCAATCATGCTGTCCCGGTCTTACTATAAAATCATGCTGGATTTTCAGGTTCAGCAGTTTCTCATGTATTTGCTGGTTGGCAGGGAAAAAGAAATCCTTGATACCACAGTCTATAATGATTTTCAGGGTATCGGTTGGCGGGGTTTCCACAACATGAAAAACTGAATAGTTGACCCAGTTGTCGCGATGAGTGAGCGTATCTCCCAGTCTTTTAATAATGTCATATTTGTTTCTGGAACTATACAAGTCTACACCACCGCTCATGCTGCCACAGGCGCCAAAAATATCAGCATGCCTGAACCCGATAAATAATCCGCCATGGCCACCCATACTTAAACCTGTGATGGCTCTTCCTTTCCTGTTTTTAATTGTTTTATAGTGTGCGTCAATCCAGGCGGGTACTTCGGTTCCTACATAAGTTTCAAAACGCATGGTGCTGTCAACCGGACTGTCAAAATACCAGCTGCTTTTATGTCCTTCCGGGCAAACAATAATCAGGTTAAATAAATCAGCCCATTTTTTTAATTCGGGCACACGGATGATCCAGTTGCTGTACCAGCCGTCGTAACCATGGAGGAGATAAACTACCGGGAATGCTTCTTTTGATTTTTTATACGTCTCTGGTTTTATCACCACGCATTTGTATTCACGATGCATGGCATTGCTGAAAACAGAAACGGTATCTACCCGGGCAGCCTGCCCTTTGTTATCTGCGATAAGTATTAGTAAGAAGCCGAATAACCAATTTTTAACGAAACGCATAGCAAGCAGTATTTTGAATCGTAAAGTTAATACGTTAAATTACAGTAAACATTAACCAATATGAACAGCGGACCCGTCCTGCACACCGGCGCACATGGAAATGATGTGAGAAGAGTTCAACGCCTGCTGGTGATGCTCAAATACCTTGACTACACCAAAATCACCGGGGTGTATGATTCTATCACTATACTCCGGGTGAAAGATTTCCAGACTGATAACGGCCTGGTTGTGGATGGCATTACCGGCCCCGCCACCTGGGGTGCCTTGCCCGCCGATCCCGATACGCCCCTTATAAAACTGGGCTCTCATGGCAATCCCGTAAAAGCAGTACAGGAGGTGTTACACCGCATCGCACCACCTGATCCCGGACCGATTGACGGGCATTTCACACACCTGACAGAAATTGCAGTGAAGAATTACCAGACAACAATACACGTAGTGCCCGATGGTATTGTCGGCGATAAAACATGGTGGGCACCTTCTGGTGCAGCAGGGGCTTGCCTGGCTTCATTGGCTGGATTAACGACTGTCTGAAAATAATCCATATCAATATTATTAACCACAACCAGGATCATTTCTGTTTGACGGAGTAATTTTTATATTGATGAATCATCCTGCGTGATTTTTTATCAATGACAGCCTATATCATCATCGCCCCGTTATTACTGTTTGCCGTCTGGTTCTGGATGGCCATGCGCAGTATTAAAAGCCTGAATAAATACCGTAAGGATTCAGGCGACCATGCTTATTCTCCTATCAATGTATTTAAATCTCTTCTGCAGAAACCCAAAGGCGGTCCTGCGCTGGATGCGTATAACAAGTATGTAAACTCCAGTGTGAAGAATGTCAGGATTTGGTTCATCGCGCTGGTGGTCTTTGCAGCGGTGAGTATTTTTATGGGGATGATGTTCAGTAAAAAATATGTGCCGGAAACGAATGAACAGCAGGAAACTAAAAAAGTTCAGTCTTCCGGGGATAGTTTTTAATAACCACAAAGGGCACAAAGAAAATACACAAGGGGCACAAGGCTAAAACTTTGTGCCCCTTGTGTATTTTCTTTGTGATCCTTGTGGTAAAATACGCAACCCGTACACAAGACTCTATCAAAACTTTAGGAAACTAATATCTAATCTCTAATCTCTAATTATCTACACTTGATACGCTACTCCTTCCAACGCCAGCTCCGTCTCCGGGAAAACCTCCCTCGCCTCCATTTCAAATTCTTCCAGCGTATCATACTTGCTACTGAAATGCCCGATCAGTAATTTTTTCACACCCGCTTTCTTTGCAATCAATGCAGCCTGTTTTGTGGTGGAATGAAAACGGCTCTCGGCACGTTCGCGGAGATTATCGAGGTAAGTGGTTTCGTGATACAGCAGGTCTGCACCCATGATGTGCGGGAGCAGGGCTTCATCATATTTGGTATCGGCACAGTAAGCATAAGTTTTACCCGGGCCGGCTGCGGCCGTAACTTCTTCATTGCGGATCAGGGTGCCATCCTTGCGCAGGTAGTCTTCCCCTTGTTTCAGCCTGTCGTAAAATAAAGAAGGGATTTCCATGGCAATCGCTTTCTCCGGAAGCAATTTCCTGGGCTGCTTTTTCTCCGTAAATGAAAAGCCGTAACACTCAATCCGGTGATGTGTTGGAAAGCATTTTACCAGTAGTTTGTCCGTATCAATCAGTGTGGCTGCACCGTTGATGCTATGGATATGCAGGGGATAACAAAGTTTGGTGTCGGCCACCTTGAGCTGCAATTCAATAATTTCTTTTAAAGGGGAGGGGCCGTACACATGCAACTCCTGCTGGTGACTGAGGAGGCCAAAGGAATTGATGAGTCCGATCAATCCGAAATAATGGTCGCCGTGCAGGTGTGAAATAAAAATATGGGAGATTTTGCTGCGCCTGATCTTATAATTGATGATCTGGATCTGGGTGCCCTCGCCGCAATCAACCAGGTAATTGGTGCCATCAATAGTCACCACCTGGCTGGTGGGATGCCGGTCAAAGGCCGGTATGGCGGAATTATTTCCCAGGATGGTGACAGCAAACATGCAATCCGGTTTTAGTGTGTGGGGTTTCCGATAAAAGACTACAATCCATGCACTTTTGCTGCATTTTGTTGAATGATTATAATCACTTTACTGCTCTTCATCAAGGAATTCGCGTTCGATTTCCTCCATCTGCACTATATCCCAGGCTTCAGATTCGGTGGGTGTAACATTCATCAGCTCCAAAAGTTCATTTTCATCAAGGAAAGTTTCTACCTGCTTTTGCATTCCGCAAATGACAAATGAAGCATTGTTCTCATAAAACTGCTGCTGGATCTTCACAAGCGTTTCGGCAGCTTCGCGTTCAACCGTGTCCAGTTCATCCATCCTCAGGATAAGGTTTTTAACGGGATTTTGCAGGAATGGCAGCAAACATCCGGTTAAATCATCTGTCATACTAGCAGAAAGTGAGGGCCCCTGTATGGTAATGACATGAAATTTCTCTTTGGTATCAGTTTTGACAATCATAATAGTAGTTCGCAGAATCCGGCAAAAATCGGTTTCTGGCAGCGGGAAAGTCATAAAATTGGGATACCCAAACAACTTAAATTATCAACATACCGTTTATAATTACGGGAAAGGGGGAACCAGATTAATTCATTAATATTGTATAACAACCAATTATCTACAATGGATAATAATTTTTCAGCACAGGTTAAAGAGATCATTTCGTTCAGCAGGGAAGAAGCGCTCAGGTTAGGAAATGATTTTATCGGAACGGAACACCTCCTCCTGGGCCTCATCCGGGAAGGGGATAACACTGCGATCCGGATCCTCAAGAGCTTTAATGTGGACTTATATGAACTGCGGAAGGAAATTGAACTCGCCGTAAAGGATAAGACTGGCAAGAATATCGCAAATATCAACAGCCTTCCCCTCACCAAGCAGGCTGAGAAAGTAATCCGTGTAACGGTTCTTGAAGCCAAAGCACTGAAAAGTGCCACGGTGGAAACCGAACACCTGATGCTTTCCATCCTTAAGAACAAAGAAAATATTGCAACTCAGATTTTAAATCAGTTTGACGTGGATTACGATCTTTTCCGCCAGGAACTGGGCATTGTTAAATCCAATGACCCCCGCGCTGAATTCTCTGATGAGAATGAAGATGAGTTTGATGAAGAGAAAAAATATTCAGGACAGAAAGGCGGCGGCAAGCAAAGCGGTGCTGCCAAAAGCAAAACACCTGTACTCGACAACTTCGGCCGTGACATCACCCGCCTGGCTGAAATGGGCGCGCTCGATCCCATTGTGGGACGTGAATCAGAAATTGAGCGGGTATCTCAGATCCTGTCACGCCGGAAGAAAAAACAACCCCATCCTCATCGGTGAACCCGGTGTGGGTAAAACAGCCATCGTGGAAGGCCTTGCCCTGCGCATCGTGCAGCGTAAAGTATCACGCGTGCTGTTTGATAAAAGAGTGATCTCCCTTGACCTCGCTGCACTTGTGGCCGGTACAAAATACCGTGGTCAGTTTGAAGAAAGGATGAAAGCCATCATGAATGAACTGGAGAAGAACAGGGATGTGATCCTTTTCATTGATGAGCTGCATACGATTGTGGGAGCCGGTGGTGCCAGTGGTTCGCTGGATGCCAGCAATATATTTAAACCCGCACTGGCCCGCGGCGAACTCCAGTGCATCGGCGCATCCACTCTGGATGAATACCGCATGTACATTGAGAAAGACGGTGCACTCGACCGCCGTTTCCAGAAAGTGGTGATTGATCCGCCCAGCGTGGATGATACCATCCAGATACTGAATAATATCAAATCCAAGTACGAGGAATACCATAACGTAAATTATAACCAGGAAGCCATTGATGCCTGTGTGAAACTGAGCGACCGGTATATAACCGACCGATTGTTGCCCGACAAAGCCATTGACGTAATGGACGAAGTTGGCGCCCGCGTTCACCTGAAGAATATCAATGTGCCGCCGAATATCGTGGACCTGGAAAAGAAAATTGAAGATGTAAAGAACGAAAAGAACAAAGTGGTGAAGAGCCAGAAATTTGAAGAAGCTGCTTCGCTCCGCGATACAGAAAAGAGATTACAAGAAGACCTTGAAAAGGCCAAGCACGAATGGGAAGAAGAAAGCAAACACAAGCGTTTCCCCATCGATGAGGAAGCGATTGCTGAAGTAGTGAGCATGATGACCGGCATTCCTGTGAAGAGAATGGTGCAGGCTGAAACAGAAAAGCTGCGCCGGATGTGGGACGATATGCGCAATATGGTGATCGGACAGGATGAGGCAATCAAAAAAGTGGTGAAAGCCATCCAGCGGAACCGCGTCGGACTGAAAGATCCCAAAAAGCCCATCGGTACATTTATTTTCCTGGGCCCCACCGGTGTTGGTAAAACCGAACTGGCCAGGGCACTGTCGCGCTATATGTTCGATTCAGAAGATTCACTCATCCGAATTGACATGAGTGAGTACATGGAAAAATTCACCGTGAGCAGGCTGATCGGTGCACCTCCCGGATACGTGGGATACGAAGAAGGTGGCCAGTTAACTGAAAAAGTCAGACGCAAGCCATACAGTGTTGTCCTCCTGGATGAAATAGAAAAGGCCCCCCCGGATATCTCTAATATATTATTACAGGTACTGGATGACGGCCAGCTGACTGACGGTCTCGGACGCAAAGTGGATTTTAAGAATACACTGATCATCATGACCTCCAATATCGGTGTACGGCAGCTGAAAGATTTTGGTGACGGTGTTGGTTTTACCACACAATCCAAAATGGATCACGTGGATGAAAACAACAAAGCCGTTATTGAAAAGGCGCTGAAGCGTACGTTCTCTCCTGAATTCCTCAACAGGATTGATGATGTAATTATCTTCAACAGCCTGAGCAGGGAGAATATCTTTAATATTATTGACATCCTGATGAAAGGGGTACTGAAACGCCTCGCTAACCTGGGCTTCTCACTGGAACTCACACCTTCTGCCAAGGAATTCCTGGCCGATAAAGGATACGATGCCCAGTTTGGTGCCAGGCCGCTGCACAGGGCGATACAGAAATACCTGGAAGACCCGCTCGCAGAAGAAATCCTCAACATGAACGTGAAAGCAGGGGATGTGCTGGAAGCTGATGCAGACCTGGAAGCACAAAAACTGGTTTTCAAGTTCCGGCAGATCGGGGAAAAATCAGAAGCCTGACGGTCTTAATATAAAATACCTGAAACATGCTGCTCCCGGGCAGCATGTTTTTTTTTATTCATGGATTGTACTGATTTTTGCAGCAGATGCGAAAGAAGAAAATTATAATCGCGATTGATGGCTGGTCCAGCTGCGGCAAAAGCACCCTTGCCAAACAAATGGCAAAGGAACTTGATTATATATATATAGACAGCGGCGCCATGTACCGGGCCATCACCCTTTATTTCCTGCGTAATAATATAGACATCACAAGTAAGAAAGAAGTCCGGGAAGCACTGGAGAGTATCACCCTTGAATTTATTTTTAATCCCAAGAGCAAAAACAGCGACATCTACCTGAACGGGGAAGATGTGGAATACCTGATCCGCGACCTGGTAGTGGCTGAAAAAGTAAGCGATGTGGCTGCTATCCGTGAAGTGCGTGCATTTGCAGTAGCCCAGCAGCAGAAAATGGGCAAAGGGAAAGGCATTATCATGGACGGGAGGGATATCGGCACAGTTGTATTCCCAAAAGCAGAACTCAAAATCTTTATGACAGCAGATAATGCCATCCGGGTAGAAAGGCGTTTTAAAGAATTGTATGCAAAGAATCCTAATATCTCCATTGAAGAAGTCAAAAACAACCTGGAGATGAGGGATTATATAGATTCACACCGTGAAGTGAGCCCGTTAAAGCAGGCAAAAGATGCATTGATACTTGACAACAGTCAATTAACTGAAAGAAAACAGCTTGAATTAGCTTTAAACTGGGCTATGGGAAAAATACTAGTGAAAAACACTTAAAAAAACTTGCAGAATTCTGGAAAAATAACCAACTTTGCATTGTCATTTCACGCATCTCCTCAATCCTAGCCGAAAGCCCACAATCCCGATTCACCCTGAATAACCCCATTATTTAGAAAGTCCCGTAATTCAGTTACAGGCAAACCAATCCAGGTTCCTTAGGTATTAAACCACGTATCCATTTCTGCTGAACTTCCCCGAAGTCCATCCTTTTCGAATGCCAGGCCAATAGCTGTGATCACCGTAAATACGGATGATAAAACACATCATATAACGACTGAGCAATCAGTTAATCGAAACTGGAAAGAAAATTAACATTAAAAACCCCTGAGCATGAAAAAGTTTACTTTTTGTCAAATCTTCGTTGCCATAGCGGCAGCATTATTCAGCGTTCTGCCTGCACAGGCACAGAATGCACCTATTGGCTGTAATGGCCAGTTCTTTATCAGCCACGGTACGGCTGGTACTTCTACTTCAACTACTTCGCTGGACAAACTGACCTTCTCCGGCAGTACGATCACTTCAGCAGCGTATGCAACCAACCCTACAGGTATTGGTTACAATGCGATTGGATTGAACCCTGTTGACGGATATATGTATGGTCTCCGTTACCCTGCATCTGGTGCACGTGTACGCCTGGTGAAAGTTGGCAATGGCACACCGAATAACGTAACTGACCTCGGTCTGCTCACCAGTGCTGATCTTTCAACCGGCGATGTTTCTTACGCAGGTTGTTTCGATGCAGCTGGTAAATATTATTTCATTACTGATGCGAGTGAGCTTTTCACCATTACCGGTCTCAACAGCCCCACTGCAGTACTTGCTGCTGTGAAAGTGGGTAATGTAAGCCCTGCTACCAGCGGTATGGTTGTGGATATCGCCATTGACCCAACAGATGGTCAGATGTATGGTGTTTCCCTGAACCAGGTAGTATATAAAATCAACAAAGCTACAGGTGCTACTACAGTGGTAGGTACACATGCAGGAACTCAGTACATCGCTGCGCTGTTTTTTGATGAAGTAGGTAACCTCTTCGGCTACCGCCAGGATGGTACATTCCAGAAAATCAATAAAACAAACGCTACTTTAACACAGGTTGGTACTGCCCCCACATATACTTATGCGGATGGTTGCAGCTGCAGCTTCGGTCGTGTGTTCCATGACCTGGATTTCACTGCTAACCCCGGCAACCAGCTTTGCCCCACAGTAGCAGCTCCCAATCCTACTTTCCCATTAGTGGTTACAGTAACTAACCAGACTCCTGCACAGCAGACTGGTCTTACTTACACGCTGAATATCTCTGATGCTGACCGTCGCCTGCGTTTCACAGAATCAGCTGCTACAATCAAAGCAAACCTGATCACTGCTGGTGTTGCTACAGCCGCTTCTACTGTTACACTGTCAACAGTTGCTCCTGCTACCGGTACTAACTACAACAAAGTAGTGGTAACTGGTTTCCAGACTGGTATTGCTTCATCAGCATTACCCTTTACATTCCAGGTGCAGTTATATACACTCGGTGGTTCTTATCCCACTATTCCCCTGCAGTCTGAAATCACTGGTTTAGCCGCTGCTTTCGGTCCGAATGACCTGTCAAACGACCCCGGCACGATTGCTCCTGATGATCCTACAGTGATCAATTTCTGCCCCAACATCACACTGCCTGTTAAATTAGTAAGCTTCACAGGTGCATTCAAAAACAATGCAACTTCCCTGAACTGGGTTACTGAAAACCAGACTAACCTGTCATACTTCGATGTTGAAAGAAGCACAAATGGTGCAGACTTCACAAGCCTGACCTGGAAAAATGCACAGACTGGTAACACTGCCCGTCAGCTGTATACGCATAATGATGACCTGACTTTTGCAGGTGGCAATACATTCTACTACAGGTTGAAAATTGTAGATGTGGATGGTAGCTTCAAATACAGCAACGTGATCATGATCCGCAAAACTGATAACGCAGTTGATGCACTGTCAATCACACCAAACCCTGTTAAGAATGCAGCTAACGCAACTGTAAGGATTTCTGCTACAGTAAATGGTAAAGCTGATCTGTCAGTAGTTGATATGGCCGGCAGGATCGTTCTCAGCCAGCAGGAACAACTTACTGAAGGTCTGAACAGCATTACCCTGAATAACCTTAACCACCTCCAGGCTGGTCTTTACCTCCTGAAAGTGAACAACGGTGAAACAGTAGTAAGCACTAAGTTCTACGTGGCTCATTAATAATAAGTGCTCGGTTTACCCTGGTTTAAATCACGGTAAATACATATAGCTCAGGGTTTCTTTACAGAACCCGGAAGAATGGCGAGAGCCATTCTTCTTTTTTTGTATGTAAGGGATTGAATTGGCTAACCGGGACAATGCATTCCCGCCTCCGGAGTACCGTAATCCATTGTTCCCCGTGTAAACCCGGGCATTTAACCGGGTTACAAGGCTTTTTTTGAAATATTCACCGGGATAACAATTTCATTTTTTATTTTTATACCAAACGCATCCCTTGAAGAATGCCACATTAAGACTGCTGCAGCCCTTTATCATCCTTCACATCATCGTGGTCACAGGTATCCTGGGATACATGATTATTGAGCATGCGTCACTGCTTGATTCCCTTTTTATGACCACCATTTCCATCACTACGGTGGGTTACGGGGAAGTTATTCCGCTTTCCACAGCCGGTAAATGGTTTACCATTTTCCTGCTCATTACCAGCTGGGGCACTTTTGCCTTTGCTATCACCCGCATTACACAGTTTGTTGTAAGCGGTGAAATCAACATGTATTTTAAAACAAGAAGGCTTATGAAAGATATTGCCCTCCTGCAGAATCACGTGATCATCTGCGGATACGGACGGAACGGACACCAGGCGGCCCAGATACTCAAGGCTCACCAGGTCCCATTCCTCATCATCGAAAAAGATGAGAAACTGATGCAGAAAAAAATTGAAGAAGGGGAGAAGATCCTTCACCTCGAAGGCGATGGAACAGATGATGACCTCCTGAAACTCGCCGGCATCGAAAGGGCCCGTGCACTCATCACCACATTGCCCGTTGATGCACACAACGTCTTTATTGTCCTGTCTGCAAGAGGACTCAACCCAACCATTCAGATCATTTCCCGCGCCTCCGAACCCGGTTCTGTCGCAAAAATGAAAAAAGCCGGCGCTACCAACGTAATCATGCCCGACCGCATCGGCGGTACACACATGGCAACACTGGTTTCCAAACCGGATGTTGTTGAGTTTATTGATTTCCTCTCCGGGGAAGAAGGACATTCCATTCACATGGAAACCGTTGCTTTTGAATCCCTCCCTGAACACCTCAAGGGAAAAACACTGCAGGATGTCATGAGCTGGAATAAAACCGGCGTGAATTGCATCGGTATTAAAGACCCCGCCGGGAAATTTGTAATCAACCCGCCGGAAGACACCAAGGTAGTGGCAGGAATGAAAGTGATATTACTCGGGTCAAGACAGCAGATAATGCAGATGAAAGGAAACTTTAGTTAGATATCAAGATAATAGATATTAGATAAAAGATATCAGATATTAGTTGGCGTGAGGAGTTGTGAACACTGGTATTCCTGATTTTTACAAGTCTAAGTGTTGCCAAGTATAACCTATGGCTTACAGGTTAGATGTATTCTATGTGTTCCTATGTGTCCTATGTGCCTATGTGTTTAAGACTTTAAAAAAAGGCCTGAATAAACATTCAGGCCTTCCTTCTATAAGTTTATTTTCCCTAATCTAGTTCGCTGGCGTTTTAATCACCTTCAGCAATTCCACATCAAAAGTCAGCATAGAGCCGCCGGGGATTGGACCATAATCATTAGGTCCGTAAGCTAACTGGTAAGGAATATAGAAACGGTATTTCGCACCTTCCTTCATCAACTGCACTCCTTCTGTCCAGCCACGGATCACACCACTCAGGTAGAAAGTGATCGGGGCACCACGGTCATACGAATTATCAAACACAGTTCCGTCGAGCAATGTGCCTTTGTAATGACAGGTTACACTGTCAGTAGCAGCAGGCTGCGCACCGGTTCCTTCAGTAAGTACTTCATATTGCAAACCGCTTCCGGTTGTAACTACACCGGCTTTGGTTTTATTTTTAACCAGGAATTTTTCACCAGCTTCAATAGCAGGTTTGGACTTTTCAGCCTGTGCCCGGTTCATATAATCATTCATGGTCTGGTTAGCCGTCGCATCATCCATCAGGGGCTTTTTGCCACCCAGGATGTCATTGATAGCACGGGATATCAGGCTTGTGTTCAGTTTGGTGATACCCTGTTGCTTGTAAAAATTAGCAACACTGATACCAACTGCATAACTGACAGAATCAGCCTGGTTTTTCAATACGGGAGGTACAGGTTTGGTCGCAACTGCCGTTTTTACCGTACCCGTTGTTTTAACACCGGTAGTAGGTTTACCATTCTGGGCCATCACAGCAGTACCTGCTGCAAGCATAAAAATCAAAAGAGCATTTTTTATCATATTCAAATCTATTAAGCTCCAAAAATACAGGGAGAAAACGGATTTCGGGCAGGTGCAGGGTTAAATTTAGCCAAAGGAATTTTTCAGGCAAAAGAGACAGTTTTTATTCTGCCGGGGTGTTGCTGAACCGTATAATTTTATCCGGGAAACGGGCTGCATATCCCTGTACCAGGTTCCTGATATAACTGTTTTCCCGGTACTGGGTCAGCCGGGTTTTCAGTGAATGGACATCCGGCGGGAAATCACCAGCCGGCAAATAACCCATACCGTAAAATTTGCCTTCCTCCACTAAAATGCATGACTGGTCATCAGCCCCGATCCCTTTATCAACAATAGCAAAAGAAGGCTGTTCTTTTAAAGACCGGACAGCGTCCAGCACTTTTTTATTATAATCTTCAGGGGTTTCTTTTTTATCACAGGCACCCTGGCAGTATCCTTCCCTGCATCCCTCACAAGGCACGTCATCTTTTTGCATAAAACAAAGCTTCGGGCAAAGACCATACTGTTTCATCAGCCTCCGCAAAATAGCATGGCCATCCACGATATAATGAAAAGAATACACCGGACTCAACCGCTTCCTGTTTTTATCTATACCCAGTCTTAAATAACCCTGCTGGTCTTCAAACTGGTAAATGCCATACACATCTTCCCATTTTTTCTGTGAATGATTGAAGATGGGCCAGCGTTTTTTTATTTCCGCAGATTCAAGGATACAAGCCATCAGCTCTGTACCACAAGGCTGGTAACTGATGGCATGTGTATGCTGCATGAAATTCTGTTTCTGCCTGCTTTCTGAATTATTACTGAAATGACTCGTTACCCGGTAGCGGATATTCAGCGCCTTTCCCACGTAAATCACTTTCCCTTTTTCATTGTGGAAATAATAAACACCCGGTGTATATGGCAATTGCTCAAAATGATCTTTGGGCACATGCGGCGGCAGCACCGCTTCTTTTGAATTCCGTTTCAGGCTTTGCTGGATATGCCCTTCCTTGTCATTTTCCATCAGCATGCGGAATAACTCTACCGTTGCTTCTGCATCACCGCCGGCACGGTGACGGTTCTGGATTTGTATATCCAGAGACTGGCATAAATTACCCAGACTGTAAGATGGGAGCCCCGGGAATATTTTCCGGCTCAGCCTCACCGTACAGAGTTTCCGCCCCGGCATCTCAAACCCCGCATCCCTTAAATGACCTTTGATAAAGGAATAATCAAAACTTACATGATGCGCCACAAATATTTTATCCTTCAGGATGGCTGCCACATCAGCCGCCAAATCTTCAAACACAGGGGCATCTTTCACCATCTCATCTGTAATGCCTGTCATCACCTGGATATACCTGGGAATAGGCTGCCGTGGATTCACCAGACTCTCCAGTTTCTCCACTACCTGCTTGCCGTCAAACACACGGATGGAGATTTCGGTGATCCCGTTAGCAGCAGCATAACTGCCCGTAGTTTCAATATCTGCGATAGCATACAGCATGAACCACTAATTTCGTGAAAATTCCCCGCCCCTGACACAGGAAAAATATACCATGTTTGAAAACAGGCTGACTAAGAAATTCCGCCACCTGCGGAAACAGGCCCGTCAGCAGGGGATCAGCTGTTACCGCGTGTATGATCACGATATCCCTGAATTCCCTTTCTGCCTGGAAATGTATGGTGATAAACTCTATGCAGCCGAATACCTCCGCCGCCATGGTATGAATGAAGAAGACCATGATATCTGGCTCGACCAGAGCCTGCAGATTGCCGCCCGTGTACTGGGAATCGAACCGGACCAGATCCACCAGAAACTCAGGCGAAGGAAATCCGGCAGGGAAGGGCAGTACCAGAAACTGGGTGAAGAGAAGGAATTTTTCAATGTAGAAGAAGACGGTCTTTTATTCAAAGTAAACCTGAACGATTACCTGGATACCGGTTTATTCCTCGATCACCGGATCACCCGTAAAATGGTCAGGCAGCAATCGGAAGGGAAAAACGTGCTGAATCTTTTTGCATATACCGGGTCATTTTCCGTGTATGCCGCAGCCGGTGGCGCCGCAGAGGTTGTTACGGTGGATTTATCAAACACCTATCTCAACTGGGCCCGGGAGAATATGGCTTTAAACGGTTTTACAGATCCGCAGCGTTACCAGTTTATAGCGGCTGATGTATTGCAATGGATCGAACAGGCTCCGCCAAACCATTTTGACCTGGTGGTACTTGACCCGCCCACATTCAGCAACAGTAAAAAAATGAATGAATTCCTCGATATCCAGCGCGATCACGTCAGGCTGGTGAACCAGGTACTGCAAACCATGAAACCGGGCGGTGTTCTTTACTTCAGCACCAATGCCCGGAAATTCATACCTGAAAAAGATAAAATCAATGCAGCCATTTTCCAGGATATCACCCGCCAAACCATGGCCTTCGATTTTGAAGGGAAACTGGAACGGCTCTGTTACCGCATTGTAAAACCTTAGTCCACCAGGAATTTACTGGTCCGCGATATTGTATCATTTTCAGCCCTGATAAAATAAGCGCCCGGAGCCAACACCGGCATGTTCAGGATGATATGACCCCGCTGCCCGCTGATATCCTTACGCCATACAACCTGCCCGCCTGCATTGTAAACGGCCGCTGATTTAAACTGCAGGGTTGTTTCAATATGCAGGGTGCGGTTATTGACAACCGTTGGATAAATCCTGAACGCAGGGAAGGTTTTATCAAGACTCACCACAGATGATAACACCGATGACCCGTTGGCAAATGTTGCCCTGACCCTGTAGTAAACCCGGCTGTTATACTGTACGATGTGTAAATAGGAATAATCATTGCCATTCCCGGCAGCTACGGTTCCCACATTACTGAACCGGATACCATCCGTACTGTATTCCACCATGAAGCCGGAAAGCTGCTGCGCTGAGGCAATACTCCATCTTACACGAACTCCATTCGCTTCATCCGCTGCACCAATGCCGGTAAACTGCAAAGGCAATACTGTGCTTGTGGTTACGCGGTACACGCCGTTAAATAAAGTAACAGCAAACAACTCCCCGTTTTCTGTTTCGCCGAATCCGGCAATAAAACCCGGATAGCCTGCGGCCACAGTTGTGCTGAAACTGTTTGTAGGATTGATCAGGTATAAATTACCAGAGTAATTATCTGCCGCAAAATAATAACCATACATCGCAGGATAGGCTGTTCCCCGGTAAACGATTCCGCCGGTAACCGCAGCAGATCCTGCAGGTGGATTTGCATAATCATACACAGGGAAAACATAATTTCCGATCGGACCGCATCCGGAAGTATTATAACTGTTGTTCCCTTCATAACATCTCCAGCCGTAATTCACGCCACCCGTACTGCCCGCTGCCCGGTAATTGATTTCTTCCCGCTGGTCCTGGCCCACATCACCAATCCACATATCGTTTGTAAGCCTGTCGAAACTCCAGCGGAAAGGATTCCGGAGACCTACATCCCATATTTCATCCATAACCGTTGGATCCGAAACATAGGGATTATCTGCGGGGATCGTATAAAAAGGGGCAGAAGCGGATCTCGAAACATTTATCCGCAGCATTTTGCCAAGTAAAACATTTCCGTTTTGTGCATTGTTGGGCGGATCACCGCCGCTGCCGCCATCACCGGTTCCGAGATATAAATAGCCATCATTTCCGAAATTCAGTTTCCCGCCATTGTGATTTGAATTCACCGGATGCGGAATGGTAAGTACCACTTGTTTGGATGCCGCATCAGCTATGTTGGGATTGGCACTGATATGATACCGCGCAATTTCAAGACTACCTGCCGTGTTTGTATAATATACCCAGAAGAATCCGGTACTGGAATAATCAGGGTCAAACGCCATACTCAACAGTCCTCTTTCGCCACCCGTACTGAGACCGGTAACGGTGAGGAAATCCCCGATCAGACCATAAGATGAATTATATACACGGATGGTGCCTCCCTGCTGCACAATAAATATCCGGCCAGTGCCATCAGCAGCATTCACAAAGTCGAGGGAAGAACTTAAGCCGGTAATAACCTGCTGGAAATTGATAACAGGTTGTGCCTGTACATTCCCGGTAACAAAACCGGAAAAAACAGCCAGTAAAAGAAGGCGCAGCCGGGAGTATATGAAGAACATAGGCGTTGGTTTAGTTATTACAAGCCATCTCAAAAGTCAAAAGTCAAAAGTCAAAAGTCAAAAAATCATTTCGAGCGAAGCGGGAAATCTTTCCTTTCCCCACCCAAACATTGTCATTGCGGGCGCAGCGAGGAACTTCAGCCTGACTTTTGAGATAGCTTCTGGTAATCTACCTAAATTGTCACAAATTCAGTGCCTGAAAAGGAAAGCAACGTATAACTACTCCTTAAAGGCATCCCCTGAAATAAAAAAAAGACCGGGAAGCCGGTCTTTTACTTATAAAATAGGGGAAAATTATCAGAGGGTTTTCAGCACATCGTTCATGCTGCGGACTGCATCAGCGCTTTTGTTGAAAGCAGCCTGTTCAGTGGCGTCGAGAGAGAAATCAACGATTTTTTCCCAGCCATTCCTTCCAATGGTAACGGGAACACCCATGCAAATATCTTTCTGTCCGTATTCACCATCCAGGGCTACGCAGCAGGTAAATAGTTTTTTCTCATCGCGTACAATGGCTTCCACAAGTGCAGCACCGGCAGCACCGGGTGCATACCAGGCAGAAGTGCCGAGCAGTTTGGTAAGCGTGGCACCACCTACCATTGTATCATTTACAATCTGGGTTTGTTCGTCAGCCGTTAAAAACTTTGTAACAGGTACACTGTTCCAGGTGGCTTTGCTGATCAGGGGAATCATAGTAGTATCACCATGTCCGCCAACCACAACGGCATTCAGGTCAGCCGGGCTGCATTGCAGGCGCTGGCTGAGCTGGTATTTGAAACGCGCACTGTCAAGTATACCACCCATTCCGATAATACGGTGTTTAGGTAAGCCGGTTGACTGCAGTGCGAGATAAGTCATTGTATCCATCGGATTGCTGATCACAATAATGATCGCATTGGGAGAATGCTGCAGAATGTTCTGGCAAACACCTTTTACAATACCTGCATTCGTGCCAATCAGTTCTTCACGTGTCATACCTGGTTTGCGTGGAATACCTGAAGTGATTACCACTACATCACTGCCGGCCGTTTTGCTGTAATCATTCGTGGAACCGGTGATCCGGGTATCAAAACCAAGCAGGGTAGCAGTCTGCATCATGTCCTGTGCCTTTCCTTCAGCCAGGCCTTCTTTAATATCCAGTATAACGAGTTCAGTAGCCAGTTCGCGGCGGGCAATATTATCGGCACAGGTTGCTCCGACGGCACCAGCACCTACAACAGTTACTTTCATGAAAAAAGATTTAAAAGATTGAGATAAATAATTGGAAGCTCCGCGCTGGCGGAACCGCCGCAAAGGTAATCATTCCTGATCTCTGTTTTGAGGAACTGCTTTATTTATGGATCGTTTCAACCAGTTTTTCCATCGGCATCGGGCCCTGGAAAACATCAATCAGTTCTTTCTTCTTGTTGTAAAAGGCCAGGAAGGGGAAATACGTGATATTATAGAAGGAGGGGAGGAAAAAACCATAGTCCTGCGCCACCACAATATTGCTGAACTTATCCAGCGCGTAGTGAGATACAAACTCCCTGATTTCAGTCAATGGTTTGTAAGTGGTCATCACAATCTGCACATCTTTCAGCTGGTCCATGTTTTTAACCAGATCCTCTGTTTCGTGCTTGCAATGGTCGCAACCCGGGTCAAAAAACATCACCATTACCGGAGTTTTTTTATCCAGGCTCTCCCGGGTGAAAAAAGTGGTGGAATCTGTCATCAGCAGTTTTACCGGTGGGTATGTCGGGAATTTCAGGTAAGGGGCCCTGGTTGTATCAGCCTGTGAAAAGCCAATCATGCCCGTAAATGCCAGTATCAGTGTAAACAGGATTTTTTTCATCGCTTTGTTTTAGTACCGGGGTTGATCCCGTTAATGACGTGTCTGCCTCTTTTTGGGTTGCGTAAAGGCAAATGTAACAAGGCTTTACTGAATTCTGGTTCAGCATCCTTTTTCAGGGCAAAACGGCTTTGCTTTTCAGTCTCCCTGGCTTATCTTTGCGGCCCGGAATTTCCGGGACAAATTTCAAAAACAAGTCTGTTTTATGGCAAATACTGCAGATATCAGCCGGGGTATGGTGATCAGCCTGGATGGAAGCCTTTACACGGTTGTGGAATTCGGCGAAAATAAAACCGCCCGTGCCGCAGCCAAAGTTTGGGCAAAACTGAAAGGAGTGGATAACAACCGCTCTATTGAGAAGACCTGGAACTCAGGTGATACTATCTTCCCCGTTCGCGTGGAAAGAAGGTATTTCCAGTACCTGTACAAAGACGATACAGGTTATAATTTCATGGATAACCAGACTTTTGAGCAGATTGCCCTGCAGGAAACCACCATTGATGCTCCCAGTACCTGAAAGAAGGCCAGGAAGTAGGTGTTCTGATCAATACCGAAAATGACCAGATCCTCGGTGCTGAACTTCCTGATAAGATTGTACTGAAAGTAACTTATTGCGAACCGGGATTAAGAGGCGACACAGCAACCCGCACACTGAAACCAGCCACACTGGAAACCGGTGCAACAGTAGGTGTTCCTTTATTTGTAAATGACGGAGAACTGATCCGCATAAACACCAAAACCGGTGAATATGTAGAGAGAGTAAAAGAATAAAGCCCTGAAAAAGCTGAAAATGGCCCTAAATCACCCGGTTTTGGGCCATTTTTATATGATTTCGCCCCTTTTTGGGGCAATTTTCCTGAATTATCATGGTTTTCCTCATGTTGATTTCATTATCTTAGCCCCCTCACTTGAGAACTTCCAGACAGCTTGCCTGGGTACCTAACGTAAAATTTAAATTGTCTATTAAATTGAAAAACATGGATTTTAAACAAATACAGGAGTTGATCAAGATGATCAATAAATCCAATATTGGCGAAGTAACCGTGGAGCAGAAAGATTTTAAAGTGACTATCCGCCAGAAAGAAGATCATATTACCCAGGTTGTTTCCCAGGCCCCTGTTCAGGCCGCTCCGGTTCATGCCGTAGCTGCTGCAGCACCCGCCACTCCTGTACAGGCTGCAGGCCAGCCCGCTGCCGACAAACCCAAAGCCGCCGAAGCAGTATCTGCTAAAACGGTAACTATTAAAAGCCCCATGATCGGTACATTCTACCGTAAATCATCTCCCGATAAACCCAGTCTCGTTGATGTGGGTGCTGCTGTTTCTCCCGGAACAGTGGTTTGTATTATTGAAGCCATGAAACTGTTCAATGAAATTGAAAGCGAAGTAAAAGGCACGATTGTAAAAGTACTGGTGGAAGATGAATCACCCGTAGAATATGATCAGCCCCTGTTCCTGGTGGAACCTGCCTGATAACGCTGAATGGCAGGAGGGAATTTGCATGAGCCAACCCCTGCCTTATTCTGTTTTTCAACCACTAAAAACAATCCATGTTCAGGAAAATACTTATTGCTAACAGAGGAGAAATTGCCCTTCGTGTAATCAGAACCTGCCGGGAAATGGGCATTAAAACAGTTGCTGTTTATTCTACAGCAGACCGCGACAGCCTGCATGTGAAATTTGCAGATGAAGCTGTTTGTATTGGCAAACCCCAAAGCGCCGATTCATATCTTAATATACCACACCTGATGGCCGCTGCAGAAATTACCAATGCAGATGCGATCCATCCCGGGTACGGTTTCCTGGCAGAAAATGCCAAATTCGCGCAGATCTGTAATGACCACGGTATTAAATTTATCGGACCCACACCGGATATGATCAACTCCATGGGTGATAAAATCACGGCCAAGGAAACAATGATCAAAGCCGGTGTACCTGTTGTACCCGGCGGTGAAGGGTTATTACAAAGCCTCGATGAAGCATTCGGTCTTGCTAAAAACATGGGCTATCCCGTAATCCTCAAAGCCACAGCCGGCGGCGGTGGAAAAGGTATGCGCATTGTTTGGGAAGATGCGGAAATGGAAAGGGCTTACAACACCGCCAAAGCAGAAGCTGCCGCTTCTTTTAAAAACGACGGGATCTACATGGAGAAATTCGTGGAAGAGCCGCGCCATATTGAAATACAGGTTGCCGGTGACCAGTACGGAACCGTTTGCCACCTCGGCGAACGTGACTGTTCTATCCAGCGCCGTCACCAGAAACTGGTAGAGGAATCACCTTCACCATTTATGACGGATGAACTCCGTATGAAAATGGGAGAGGCTGCTAAAAAAGCAGCAAGCGCCATCAACTATGAAAGTGTGGGTACCGTGGAATTCCTGGTTGATAAGCACAGGAATTTCTATTTCATGGAAATGAATACCCGTATTCAGGTAGAGCATTGTGTAACTGAAGAAGTGATCAATTTCGACCTGATTAAGGAACAAATTAAAATCGCCATGGGCGAAAAAATATCCGGCGCCGATTATATCCCGCAAAGCCACGCTATCGAATGCCGGATTAATGCCGAAGATCCATACAACGACTTCCGTCCTTCACCCGGCCGCATTTCCGTGTTACACCAGCCCGGTGGTCATGGTGTACGGGTTGACAGCCACGTGTACGCGGGTTATGTGATCCCTCCTTATTATGATTCCATGATTGGTAAACTGATCACGGTTGCACAAACCAGGCAGGAAGCTATCCAGACCATGTACCGTGCATTGAGCGAGTATGTGATTGAAGGAGTAAAAACAACAATACCATTCCATTTACAGCTGATGCAGGATGAAAGATTCCGCAGCGGGGATTTCAATACCAAATTCCTCGAATCATTCAAGCTGAAATAATCCATCGGAGAGAAAAGAAACCTGCTCACGCAGGTTTCTTTCTCAAATCGATTTATCATTATTTTTACTGTACAAATCTATGCATCGGTATAATAATAATGCCTGATGCGGGATGAAATTTATATGAACTTCGTCAACCGGGTTATTAATTTAACATTCTGTAATTACGTATCTTGATTTCATGCAAACACCGGCCGTTCAGATTCCTTCCACCAATGAAAAAGGTACACTGGGTATTCTTCATTTGTGCCGTTACTGGAGTATAAACTTGTTTAAACGCAACGGAAATATTCCGGTTGATTCTTACATAGAAGAATGGAGTCTCGATAATGCCATGCTCAATATGCTCGGCCTCGGTCTTGAACAAACGATCACATTTCTTTACAGGGAAAATCCTTCATTTGATGAATTTGAAAAATGGATACTGAAATTGAATGGAGGAAAGTTGAGTCAGGAGAAAGTCAATCGTTTTAACCAGATTGCTTCCGGTGAAATTGCGCCTGATCAATCAGCCGGCAGTATAAAAAATGTGCTCAGCCCCGATGAGCTTGCCAGTTGGAATGAAAACGGTTACCTGGTCCTTCCTGCTGTTATCAGCCGGGAAGACTGTGAAAGAACCATCCGGCTGATCTGTGATTTTATCGGAATTAACCAATTAGACCCTGCAACCTGGTATAATGCACATCCTGCCAGGCAGGGAATCATGGTGCAGTTATTCCAGCATGAATGGATGGAGAAAAACAGGCAGAACGCTTATATCCGCAGCGTATATGAAGAACTTTGGGGAAGAAAAGACCTGATTGTCAGTACCGCCAGGGCAGGATTCAATCCGCCTGAAACAGCCACCTGGTCATTTCCCGGTCCCCGCATCCACTGGGATGTAAGTTTGAAACTTCCCATCCCGTTTGGCTTACAGGGCATTCTTTATCTCGCGGATACCGCCGCCGACCAGGGCGCATTCAGCTTCGTCCCCGGCTTCCACAACAAAATTGAGTCATGGCTCCAAAGCCTTCCACCCGGAACAAATCCGCGAACAACCGATTTTGAAAAACTGGGCGTCAAACCCATCGCTGCCAACGCCGGTGATTTTATCATCTGGCACCATGCACTTCCTCATGGCAGCAGTCCCAATAAATCAAACAAACCCCGGTTCGTACAGTATTTCAACTGGGCACCGCCGGATATGGAATTCAGGGAAGAATGGGTATGAGAGTGAACCCTTAATTCCAAATAGTGTTTAAAAATCAAAAGTAAAATTCAAAAAAGCACCCGGATTGTTTCAGAAAAAATCCCAAATCCCAATCCCGATAGCTATCCAAATCCCAAATTCCAAACCCGATAGCTATCGGGGCCAAGAGCTAATAGCTAATAGCCAATAGCCAAAGGCCAGGCACCATTTCCCAAATAATCCCTACATTCAACTTCCCCAAAACCAACCGCATGAAAAATGCATACGTACTACTGGCCACACTTTGCTTTCCCTTCATGCTGGTCGCACAGAAAAAAAACTTTCACGATAAATCAATACTGGCAGATACGCATAACGATGTACTCAGTTCACTGGTCGTTGACCAGGGACTTGATATTTCAAACAGGTTGTCAACCGGGCACAGCGATCTGGTGAGATTGAAAGAAGGTGGTGGATATCCAGTTTTTTCAATCTGGACAGATAAAGAACCAAGAAATAAAGAAGGTTGTTTTAAAGATGCCATACAGGAAATAGATTCACTGGTTTCCTGGCACACAGGAACCAGGGACGCGTATTACTGGCAACAGATTATGCGATGGTAAAAACAGCCATCCGGGAACATAAACTTGCTGCACTGATTGGCGTGGAAGGCGGTCACATGATTGAAAACAGTATGGAAAAACTGGACCAGCTTGCTGACCGGGGTATGCGCTACATGACACTCACCTGGAATAATAGTTTGCCATGGGCCAGCAGCGCGATGGACGAAACATTGCATCCTGAAACCTTAACCCATAAAGGATTAACCGATTTCGGGAGATCAGTGGTGAAAAGAATGAATGAACTGGGAATCATTATTGACCTTTCGCATACGGGTGAACAGACTTTTTATGATGCACTGGCTGTTACAACCAAACCTGTTTTATTGTCGCACAGTTCTGTCTGGTCCATTTGCCCGGTCTTCCGCAATGTAAAAGATGACCAGATAAAAGCCGTGGCTAAGAATGGTGGCGTGATTTGCGTGAACTTTTATGCCGGGTTCATCAGTAAAAATTATGACCAGCGTTCAGCCTGGCTCAATGGCAAAGGGAAGGAAGTTATTACGGATTCGTTAATGAACATCCTGCATGATACAGCACAGGTGAGGATTAAGACTGAACAGCTGATTGAATCGGAACTGGAAAAAGCAAGACCCACACTGGCTGAATTGGTGGATCATATTGATTACATCGTAAAACTGGTTGGGGATGATTATGCGGGAATCGGTTCAGACTATGATGGTGTGAGCAAACTCCCCCTGCAGCTTGATGATGCCACAACTTATCCGCTGATTACCGCAGAATTACTCCGCAGGGGTTATTCAGAAAAATCTGTCAGGAAAATACTCGGCGGGAATGTACTCCGCGTAATGAAGGCCAATTTTAATTAAGCACCCGTACTTCTGTACGCCTGTTCAGCTGCCGGCCCTCTTCAGTTTCATTATCTGCTACAGGCGCTGAAGCCCCGTAACCTTTTGCTGTTACCCTGGCGGCTTCTATGCCTTTACTTAAAAGATATTTGCGGATAGTATTGGCACGTTCAGTGCTGAGTTTGAGATTGTCTGCATCCTTCCCGATATTATCTGTGTGACCGGCAATTTCAATCCGGATCTGCGGTTTGTTTTTCAGGTAATCAACCAGTTCATTCAGTTCGGCAAATGAATCAGGCCGCAATGTGGCTTTGCCAAAATCAAAATGGACATTATCCAGCGTGTACAGTTTTGCTGCTTCAAATCTCACGCGTACTGTAAACGGTTCTGAAAAATATTCCCCGGGTCCGGGTGCAGGGATTTGTATGAGCCCGGTCTTTGTAGTGTCAGTCAGGCTTTTTACTGAAATAATATACTCATCACCCGCTGGGATATGCATATTGAATTTCCCTGTGACATCTGATTTCCCTTTGTAAATAATGCCCTGGCTTTTGCTTTTCAGCATAACTACTTCGCCGGGGGCAGGTTTGCCTTTCATGTCTGTTACAAGAACAACCAACGGGGCCTGTGTGGTGGAATCTGCAACCGTGTTATTAACCTGGGATAATCCGGGGCAGGCACAAAGCATGAAAATGCCTGAAAGGAGTTTAGTTAACTGCATACTAAATCCGGAAACGGAAATCCGGCTGATATATTGCAGTTTTTGAAGGCTATCTGTGCTTACTTTTTCTCAAGCATGCCCAGCACCCAGTCTTTTTTGCGCTGGGATACGGGAATGG
Source organism: Chitinophagaceae bacterium (assembly GCA_016720825.1). Lineage (GTDB taxonomy): Bacteria > Bacteroidota > Bacteroidia > Chitinophagales > Chitinophagaceae > JJ008. The sequence goes on from JADKJV010000004.1 coordinate 93,261, forward strand.
ATTTTCCGCCTTCTAATACCAGCATGCCACCATCTGTTTTATCAAACAACCTTATTTTGGCAGGATTTGCCAGAAAGCTGTGGTGTGTGCGGATAAATCCGAGCGGCTCCAGGATTGTTTCGTACTCTTTAAGGTTTTTAGATACCAGGATGGGTTCACCTTCCTGCAGGTAAAAACGGGTATAGGTGCCTTCCGCTTCGCAGTACAGTATATCAGAGATTTTCACAAACCAGGTATTGTCAATATCCCTTAATACAATCCGGCGGTCGGGCTGGCTGATGCCGGAAAGTTGCTGTAATAAAACCTGTACCTGTTCCTGCAGGTTGCTGGTACGTATCCTGCCGGCTGCTTTCTGGATGCCTGATTGCAGTGCTTCGATATCCACGGGCTTCAACAGGTAATCAATGGCACTGAACCTGAATGCATCAATGGCATATTTATTATGGGCAGTTACAAAAATGAGCTGGAATGCCGGGTCCTGGACCTGTTTCAGTAAATCAAAACCGGTGCCGTCATCCATTTCCACGTCCAGCAAAACAATATCCGGCCTGAACAGGCGGATCTGTTTTAAACCTTCCTGCACACCGCTGGCTTCAGCCAGGCTGGTGATCTCCGGACAGTATTGCCTGAGCATATTCAATATGCCCTCACGCAGGTGGACTTCATTATCAATAACGAGTGCTTTCATACAGTTCTTTGTTAAAGATATAGAATGACAGGTACAGCTGATCAGTTCGGGAAATAAAAAAGCCCGGTGATAGAAATCACCAGGCGTACGAACTGTATTGTTACTATTGAAGCAACTTGCATTCAGTCAGCTCTATGCCACCGGCGCCCTTAGCGATTTTCCCGCTGATGGTTACCGTTGCGTCTTTCGCGATGGCCTGTATAGCTGCTGCCTGGTCTTTTTCAAATATGCAGGAGAAGCTGGCTGATGCCATGCCTTCCAGTTTTTTGTCGCCAAGATTTAACTGTACCTGGCCACCCATCCGGTTATTACTGCCCCAGCTGATGGCAGATACAGTTATTTCTTTGCCCGAATTGGCTTCATCAGCCCCGAGGAATGCCGTGGCTTCTGCTACGGTCATGCCTTTCCGGCTGACGTCCTTTCCGGATTCTTTGCCGTCGTTGTTTTTTGTGTCATTCCCGGAGCCGCAACTCCAGATGGCTACAGAGATGCACAGGGTATAAATGAAAGGGTACAGGTTTTTTTCACGCAGAATAATTTTGAAACCGGAAGATAGATCATCACTGAATCCCTAAAACCCGGCTTTGATAACTGTAACCGGTGGATTAGTAACTGCAGGGCTTCTCCTTTTAACCGTATCCCGCGTTGAATAACCTTCAATGCGATAGCCATGAATTGCAGTTATCTACCCAATGCAGTCACTTGCTGTTCTGTTCAATCCGGGATTGCTATGTTTTTTATTTTACGGAAAACCGTCATCATGAAAAAAATGTTCATTCTCGCTTTTTCGATCCTGTTTGTTGCTAACCTTTATGCACAGGATGATACTTACGCCGGACCGGCTAAAGTATATGTCCGTTCTTTCTGGACCCAGGTACAGAAACTCAAGGATGGCAAGGGTACAACCTCTTCTGTTACTAACCTGGAAAGGGCTATGGGCAGTGTAAAGGAAAAAGACGCTGCATATAACACAGCTGCAATGGAAGCAGAAATTAAAAAATGGAAAGACGAGCAAACTGCTAAACAGAATGCCGCTGATGCTGAAGCCAATAAAGCTGATGAAGAACGGACCTATTTTAAAAAGGTTTGGGCTCAGCTGGTTGATGTGCATGCCTGGGGCAATGAGATCAGCGGTATGGCAAGCGGAACGGCCTATTACGAAAAAATAAAGGCGATCAACCTGGAAGAGTTTAAACAACGCAAACTTGCATTAAACGGCAGGAAAAGCAGTTATGCGGATGATGCAGATAAAATCCTGGCTGACTATAATGATTTTGTAAAACGCTCTGATATGGTGAAATGGGTAATTGATAATATGATCAGTCATGCCAAATCAGCCAATATACCCGCTGAACGTACTAAGTTGTACACTGAAGCCCGGATGCAATGCATGGGTATTTTGCTGATTATACCTGATCACGCACTCGTTAAACAAAAGCTCACCGACATTAATAAATTATCCGGTGAAGCGGAAGCCGCAACTGCCAAATTCATTACCAGTGATTTTCACAAAGAACACCTGAACCAGATTGTATGGAGTACCAAACCGCTTGTGATTGGCCAGGAAAAAGGGATGTCGTCATTTATTAAAACTGAATTCAAAAGCGGAGAAGCGATTTTCGGTACCGCTTACCTGGCCCGTTCACTGAAAGATGCACAGGGGGCACAAGAGAAATTGCATGTAGTCATCAAAGTGGATAACGGCCTTGCCGTATGGGGTGGTGATTTATCTTATTTCATCGTGCCGGCTAATACACAGGATAAATCTTACGTACAGTTTGCGCTTATACCTGATGAAGCCTGGATGAAAGATCATTATGCGCCCTATATCGCACAGGAAAACTGGACACTGTCTTACCTCATGGATAACCTGGCAAAGGCCGGTGATGTACATCATGATATAACCTGTGAACTTGACTTCGCAGGTTTCGGTGCCGAGAATATCAAAAGCAAACTGGCCTTTGATATGAGCGGCGGATCGGCAGCCCTTAAAAAAATGGCATCCGATATGCACCAGACACTGATGGCCACCCGTAAACTGCCGAAAGCGGCTATGTCCAATCCTGCGATAGAGCAGCAAATGCTGACCGTGATGAATAAGCTGGGTTGGGAACAGCAGTTTAAAAAAGTGGTAATCACTTCCAGCGAATGGACCGTGGTTAAAAATGACCTGACCGGCGCTATATTATACCGTTTTCTGGGTGCAGTAGGAGCGGGTCCTGATCCGGACGGAAAATGTTATTATCAGGAATTTACTTTCAAACAGGATTATACCGGTGCAGGGAAATTTGAATCCACCATCCGGTTCAACAGTTACGGAGGCAAGCGGGAATTGGGATGTGATAAGATAAAATAAGTACAAATGAAAAGGCCAGCCCGAAAGCTGGCCTTTTTTTATCAGCGTTTAATATCGGTTTTGTATAAAAGCGGCAAAGTGATTTTTACCATTACGCCCGGCCCATCCGGGTTGTTCGCGATAGAAAACCCGGCTCGGGTCTTCAGTTTAAGATTGAGCAGGTAAATCCTGTCGCGGATAATTTGTGTAGCCCTCGAAATATGATCATCCTGTTCGCGCGGCTTGTTTAATAATCCCTTTCCGTTATCTGAAATAGTAACCAGCAGGTCCTGCCCGGCTTCGCCAAACGTAATGGAAATCTGCCCGGTCGTTTCAATACCGCTGAAGCCGTGTTCAATGCTGTTTTCAGTGAAAGGCTGCAGGATCATGGAAGGCATAATCAGTTCTGATGCATCCATTGTTTCCGGTATAATGATGCTGTATTCAAATTTACCGGGGAAGCGCATCTTTTGAAGGGTAAGGTATTCACCCAGGAAATCAGCTTCCTGTTCCAGCGTTACATATTCTTTATACGTGCTCTCCAGGGTTTCACGCATGATGTGGGAGAATTTTGACAGGTTACTGGCAATACTCTTCCCGTCATTGCCCTGCAGGGCATAAGTCTGGAGCGAAGCCAGCGCATTGAAGAAAAAGTGCGGATTCATCCTTGCACGGTTCAGCCTTTGTTCTGTTTCAAGTATTTTCTGTTTGTTCTTCAGGGATTGCTGCCTGATAAAAATACCAATCCGGTTAATGCCAGCAAACCGGTTAATGCCAGCAGCAGGTAAATCCTTTTTTGCTGGGCCAGTTCACGGATTGTTTTTTCATTTTTTGCTTTATTGTATTGTTGTTCCAGTTCATTAATTTTTTCCAGACGCTGCATTGTAAACACACTGTCTTTAATGTGTTCAAACTTTTTAAAAGTGCTGAGTGCTTTGGGAAGGTTGCCGGAGGCTTCATATAATTTGACAGCTTCCCCCAGCATAGACAATGTGGCCGGTGTGCGGCCCTCAATAGTTTCTGCGTAATACAAGGCAGTATCCTGCCAGCGTTCTGCTTCCTTGAACTGTTTCAGGTCCATATAATCCCAGGCTTTGGAAAAATACAGGGAGGCCGGGTTTGTCAATCCCGGTATTTTCCTGAAAAAATAAATAGCAGAATCAATATAAGTAACTGCATCGTTTAAATGTCCCCGGTGATAAGCATTGGCTTCATACACCCGGTATACCCTCGTGATTTCTTCAAAATCCTGTTGTTTGAATGCCGCTGCTTTAGCAATATTGGCATAGGCTATAGAGGTATCCATCAGCGTAATCCTTTCCGTCAGTGTGTATTTCCGCTCATATTCAAATGCCAGCCAGTTATACCATTCAGCAGTTGAATTTTCATCATTGTTTTTTAATGTAATGGCTTCCGCTTTTTTAACATACTCCCAGTTTTTTTCTTCCTGGTCCTGCCTGGTAAAAAGGAAAACTATAAACGTAATGGCTTTCAGCTGCAGTTTTGGGTCTTTAATGGTTTCTGCAGATTGAAGCGCACCGAATGCATTCTTTGACAGATTTTCATAATCCTGTGCAACCTTGCAATAATGGGCATAGGTTAAATAATACCGGGCGAGGGTATAATCTTTGCATTCAGTTTCTTTTGTTTTTTTCTCCAGTGCCTGGATCAGTTCCAGTGCCCGCGGCAATTTCTTTTGTGAAATACAATAGGTCGCTTCCAGGATCAGCGCTTCAACCGCACAGGCACGATTGCCTGTTTTTTGCAGCCGGCTGATTTCCCCGAAAATGGAAACAGAATCCTTACTGTTTATCAGCGCCCTGATTTGTTTGGGATCCGACTGGGCACATTGACAGTCCTGCGAATACGATACAGTCTGTGTAATACATAGCAGGATTAAAAACGCAATCCTGCATACAGTTCCGGTTAATTTCATAACAATACTATTTGGAGTGGGTGTATTAAAAATACAGGAATATGTCCTTCCAACGCATTGCCAATCACTATTTTCTGAAACCTTTTTTAAGGCAAAATCAGTTGTTTGCCCGGAACCATCAATTATTGGTTTATATCAGGCAGTTATTAAGCGTACGGGTCCTGAAAGAAAAAAAATACAGGTAAAAAAAAGGTCCTGCTGCCGCAGGACCCTGGTTACTGGTTATGATTGCTCAGGACTTCTGTGAAACCTTCATAAATAGGATTTTCTTAAGTGCCAATAACAGTAAAAGCGGCGGTAAAGCCATGATAAATATTGTCAGGGCGGGAAAATACTTATGATCACCCATCATATCCGATTGCCATCGGTTTATCATTGTAGCCAGGCTGCTGCCTGTTAAGCTAAGCCATGTGCACAATGCAATAATCAGGAATGGTGCTATCGCAAAAATGTATTTCATGCTTTTTCTTTTTTAGCAGGGTTATATACCCAAACACCTATGCAGACAAAAGCAACTGCCATACCTGTTTTCCTGGAAAGTTTGATCCCTGATTTCTCTTCAATAAGCGTAATTGCCAGTGCAGCTATAATTACTATGCCGAGAATAATCAAACTCTTTTTCAGTTTGCCTTCTTTTGGCCACAGGTCCTGTTTACTGATCATAGCGTGTATATTTTATTCGGTTTGTAAAAGTTAATCAACAATGATTTTCCTGATCCGGTTATTGTTGAAATCTGCTATGTAAATCGTGTTTGTACTGACATCTGCACAAAGTGCAATGGGGGTGAAGAAACTGCTGCTGGTGCCAGTACCATCTGAGCCACCAGAACTTACACCCCCTGCAATGGTTACCACCTCACCACTGTTGCTGATTTTGCGGATTGTGTTATTGAATGCATCGCATACAATTAAATTCCCGCTGGCATCAGCAATTAAACCGGCAGGCCTGTTGAACCGGGCGCTTGCTCCATTCCCGTCTAGAATACCCTGTGAACCGTTACCGGCAACAGTAGTTACAACGGCCGCAGGTGTGATTTTGCGGATAGCATTGTTATTATAATCACCAATGAACAGGTTGCCGGAAGCGTCTAAACAAATGCCGAAAGGTCCGCTGAAGCTGGCAGCAGTGCCTGTGCCATCAGTCAGTGAAAAGCCGCCACTGCCTGCAAATGTTGTTGCCACACCGGCTGGTGTTACTTTGCGGACGAGGCTGTTGATATAATCTGCCACATAAACATTACCTGCAGCATCTGCAGCAACACCCAATGGTTCATTAAAACGGGCACCGGAACCAGTTCCGTTAATCATGCCACCATTTCCATCGCCTGCCAGCGTGCTTACCACACCGGCCGGTGTGATTTTACGGATTGAATGATTCATACGGTCGCCTACATATAAATTCCCCGCACCATCTATAGTGATTGAATAAGGCTGGTTGAATTGTGCAGCGGTGCCATTCCCGTTCACGAAACCGGCTGTGCCGCTGCCGGCAAATGTGGTTACCACACCAGCCGGGGTGATCTTGCGGATCCGGTGATTATCACGGTCAGCCACATAAATATTGCCTGATGCATCTCTTGTTACACCGGAAGGAACATTAAATGAAGCTGCAGTACCGTTACCGTCTGCATATCCCTGGTTAAAACCGGCAAAAGTGCTGGTGGTGTACGTGGGGAGATAAGTAAACTGCGGACCGTTCACCTGAACGGCATTCTTTTCAACTTTTACAATACCGGTTTGCGCACCCACCGGAACCGAAGCGGTAATACTGTTGCCAGTTGCTGTTTGTACCACGCCCTGTACGCCGTTGAAATACACTTTCAACGCCGTTGTGCTGGTACCGAAATTGGTGCCGGTAATTGTTACCACCGTATTCTTTTGGCCGGAAGTGGGACTGATGGCTGTGATAGCCGGATCAGTCACTACCGGCGGTGCTGGTGTTTTTTCTTTTTTACAGGAAGCAAATACAAGTAATACACTGAGAAAGGGAAGGATGATTCTTTTCATAAAAAAATTTGATTTTTTGGATTAATAGGGACAGTTTGATATTGGATTATTCCGTAGCCAAATTATTACGGCTTTACCGCAGTATATCTTTATATGAACAGCCGGCAGGAGCGGATTAATAAGCGATTGCACCGGCAGTACAACTGCGCCGGTTGCGGGCATAAAAAAACCGCCCTGCTGGTGCAGGACGGTTACTATTTCAATTGTAGTTAGGGATTATCTCAGGAAAAGCATCTCACGGTATTTCGGCAAATACCACTCGCGGTCATCAACCAGTAATTCCAGTTTGTCAACATGATAACGGATCGGATCAAAGAACACATCCTTCACCTGGCTCTGGTAAGCAATGGCCTTGGTGCGGGTGCTGTCCATATTGTTGCAAACCTTGCGTGCTTCAATCATTTTCTCAACGAGATCGCTGACCGCACTGATGTGCTCAGAGATTTTAGACAGGATCTGCTGCTGGTTGCTGTAAGCCGATTCCGGTAAGCCCGCAGATTTCAGACCGTTGATGTTATTCGCCAGCAGGGTCTGGTACCTGATAGCCGGCGGCAGCACATGGCTCGTTGCGAGTTCGCCAATGATGCGGCTTTCAATCTGTACTTTCTTGATATATTTCTCCAGTTCAATTTCGTGGCGTGCTTCCAGTTCTGAATGCGTGTAGATCTTATTGCTTTCAAACAAACGCAGGGATTTGTCTGTAACCATGGCATCCAGCGCCAGCGGCGTTGTTTTTACATTGGGCAGGCCTCTTTTTTCAGCTTCTTTTTCCCAGGCATCGCTGTATCCATCACCTTCAAACAGCACTTTCTCACTGTCAATAATGTACTGGCGGATGGTGTGCATGATGGCGATCTCTTTTTTCTCGCCTTTTTCAATCAGGCCATCCACATCTTTCTTGAATTGCTTCAGTGTTTCTGCCATAATGGTATTCAGCACAGTCATCGGGTTGGCGCAGTTGGCTGAAGAACCAACAGCCCTGAATTCAAATTTATTACCGGTGAAAGCAAAAGGAGAAGTACGGTTCCTGTCTGTATTGTCCATCAGCAGTTCAGGAATGCTCTTGTGAATATCAATCTTCAGCATGCTCTCATCCGTCTCATCCATTTTATCAGACACCCTTTCTTTCACATCATTCAGCACTTTACTCAGGTACTGGCCAATGAATACGGAGATGATAGCAGGAGGCGCTTCATTTGCACCAAGACGGTGGTCGTTAGGCGCAGAAGCAATCGCAGAACGGAGGATATCTGCATAATCATGAACCGCCTTGATGGTATTTACAAAGAATGTCAGGAACATGAGATTGGTCTTGGGCGTTTTGCCGGGAGCCAGCAGGTTTACACCGGTATCCGTTGCCATACTCCAGTTATTGTGCTTTCCGCTTCCGTTAATACCTGCGAAAGGTTTTTCGTGAAGCAGTACACGGAGTTTATGACGGCTGGCCACGCGTGTCATCACATCCATCAGCAGGGTGTTATGATCCACCGCGAGATTTACTTCCTCATAAATAGGGGCGCACTCAAACTGGGCAGGTGCCACTTCATTGTGACGCGTACGCAGGGGAATACCGAGTTTATATGATTCCTGTTCGAAATCGCGCATGTAAGCATACACTCTTTCAGGAATAGATCCGAAATAATGATCTTCCAACTGCTGGTTTTTGGCAGAGGTGTGACCAAATACCGTACGGCCTGTCATTACCAGGTCAGGACGTGCATTGTATAAACCTTCGTCAATTACAAAATACTCCTGTTCCCATCCCAGGGTCGGAGTAACACGGGTTACAGTTTTATCGAAGTAATTACAAACATCCACCGCTGCTTTATTCAGTGCTTCAAGCGCTTTCATCAGCGGGGCTTTATAATCGAGCGACTGTCCGGTATACGAAACAAAGATGGTGGGTATGCAAAGTGTTTTGCCTTCACCAATCTCCATAATAAATGCGGGGGAAGAAGGATCCCAGGCAGTATAACCGCGTGCTTCAAAAGTGGCACGCAAACCACCACTTGGGAATGAAGAAGCATCCGGTTCCTGCTGGATCAATGCATCTCCTTCAAACTGTTCGATGGGTGTACCATCACCTTTCAGTGTAAAAAATGAATCATGCTTTTCAGCAGTGGTGCCGGTCAGCGGCTGGAACCAGTGTGTGAAATGGGTTACGCCCTTGCTTTCAGCCCAGGCACGGATACCATTGGCAATCTGGTTCGCCATGTTACGGTCAATCTTCTGGCTGTTCTTTACAGAAGCCAGCAGGCTTTTGTACGCTTCATCACTCAAAAACTCACGGGCCGTTTTCAGTGTGAAAACATTACTCCCGAAATAGCTGGTGATCTTACCAGCCGATTCCACCAAACCTTTGGGGTCGAGGGAAAGATTGTTGATAGCATTAAAACGAAGTGACATGTAAAATGATTTTGTGCAAATCAAAGGCATTCATCCTAAAAGGACAATTTTATTTTAAACCGCAACTGTTTTCGGGGTGTTTTTTGTGGAAAAATTGTGCTTTTATGCAGAAGTGATGCAAAAAACCGCAAAAATCAGGTTGATTTTTGTAAATTATTATTTTTTTTAATGTTTGAACTAAAAAACCTGGAAATGGCTTCCCAGTCAATTCTGGCCACCATCGGTATCACCAGCAGGGGCAGGATTATGCTCCGGTACCTGACAATAGCACCCAGGTTATTTACACTGAAGCCAATCGCCAGCAAAACCGTAAACGAAAAGAAAATGCAGAAGTAAATGATGTTTTTATCGTGGTACCCGTTTTTCCGCTTGAATATAAATAATATAAATAGCAGGAGCAGGACGTTGATTTCAATCGCAGCTGCCAGTGACAGCAGGTGTTTTACATCACCGGGATAAGGCCTGATTGCAGAAAGGTTAATAGCCTGTGGTGTGTTTTGCAGGAAACTGGCTGCCGTGGGTTTCAGTGCGTCAATAGGTATGGTGGAATTACCAACTAGCTTGATAAAATCCTGTTGCCGGTTCACCACTGCCTGCGGAAAATCAAGCTTCGGGTTTATATACCGTGCATTGAAAAAGATGAGGATAAATAACAGGTACATACTCCCAAAAATGGCCAGTCCCCGCTTTGGCCAGCGATAGGCCAGGAGCAAAGTAAAAACTGCCGGCAGGATTATCAGGATCAGGAAATTCCGCAGGAATAAAATCAGGAGCAGGCCTGTCAGCAACATGCAAATACGCCGGAAACCAAACTTCTTTTCCTTATGCCCGAAATACAAAGCATAAATCACCAAGCCGATTCCTGTGAATATGATCCCTTCTTTATGTATGCCGCTGGTCCAATATAGAAAAGATGGTACCATGAATGTTGAAACAAGTATGATCCATTTCTTACCCGGGAAAATATCCGTCATTACCCGGTAAATAGCCACTGGTCCAAACAAAGTGATGAAAGCGTAAAAGATTACGTTCACATAATAATAGCCAAAACTCAGGATATCAAAAACCGACAGGATCTTCACAAACAGGTTGCCTTTCAGGTCATTCCAGTATGAATCAGAAGTGGACAGGAATTTCGACATCCCGCTTCCATACGGATCATGGAACAGGTTGGTGAAGTATTCTTGCGGGTTATTGAAAAGCAGGTGATACTCCTGTACGCCATAGGTGTGGTAAGCCCAGGTGTCCTGCATCTGTGCAAGTCCACCGTAATACAACCCAATCCACCCGTAAAAAATACCGGCCATGATTTTCAGCAGGAAAATAATCACAAGCTGGGGCCGGCTCAGACCGGTTTTAGTGAAAAAGGGAATTTTGGTAACCAGCCAGGCTATCAGCACGAGGTAAGCAACAAAAACAATGTATTCCAATAGCGGGTGGTTTAAGAACCCGCAAAATAGAAATTATTATCCGAACCCCGCTCCGGAAAAAGGAACAGGCAGTTTGGGTATAACATATCAACATTTGGGAACAAACTACAGGCCTGCCCAAACCCATTTTCCTTAGTTTTGCTTTCCTCAAACAACGTCCCCGATCCATGGAAGTAACAGTTAAAACAGCGGAAAAACTCAGGCTTACAGCTGATGAGTTTGCGCTTATTTGTCAGAAACTCGGACGCACACCGAATTTTACAGAGCTCTGCGCTTTTTCCGGTATGTGGAGTGAGCATTGCAGTTATAAGAATTCTATTAAATGGCTGAAAACCCTGCCCCGCGAAGGCGGCAGGATGCTCGTGAAAGCCGGCGAGGAAAACGCTGGTCTTATGGATATCGGCGACAACCTCGGTGTGGTATTTAAAATCGAATCACACAATCACCCCTCTGCCATTGAACCCTTCCAGGGTGCAGCAACAGGGGTGGGAGGGATCCACCGCGATATTTTCACCATGGGTGCCAGGCCAATTGCCTCTCTCAATTCACTGCGCTTCGGTAAACTGGAAGAAGATAAAACCCAGCACCTCCTCGCAGGTGTGGTGCATGGCATCGGTCATTATGGAAACTGCTTTGGTGTTCCCACCGTGGGCGGTGAAATTTATTTTGATGCCTGTTATCATACCAACCCGCTGGTAAATGCCATGAGTGTGGGTATTGTAAAAGCAGGTGAAACAGTTTCTGCAACTGCTGAAGGAATCGGCAATCCTGTTTTATTTGTCGGATCTGCCACCGGTAAAGATGGTATTGGCGGTGCTTCATTTGCTTCTGCGGATATTACAGCTGACAGTGCACAGGATCTCCCTGCTGTACAGGTGGGTGACCCTTTCCAGGAAAAGAAATTACTGGAAGCCTGTCTGGAAGTGATACAAACCGGTGCCGTAGTTGGCATGCAGGATATGGGCGCAGCAGGTATTATTTGTTCTACTTCAGAAATGAGTGCTAAAGGCGGTTCAGGTATGCGCATTGACCTCGATAAAGTTCCGGCTCGCCAGGAAAACATGAAAGCCTGGGAACTCCTGCTCAGCGAAAGCCAGGAAAGAATGCTGCTCGTGGCAAAAAAGGCCGCGAGGCAGAAGTAACTGCCGTTTTTAAAAATGGGATCTGCCCTGTTCAGTTATCGGCGAAGTAACCGGTGATGGCATCCTGAATTTCTATATGCACGGGGAACTGGAAGCTTCCTTACCCGCGCACGATCTGGTGTTAGGCGGCGGTGCACCACAGTACGACCGGCCATACCGCGAACCGGCTTATCTCGCCAAAATCAGTACATACGATCCTGCCACGATTTCCATTCCAACAGATTTGAAAAATATGGCGGAACAAATTATTACCCTGCCATCCATTGCCTCCAAAAAATGGGTGTATACTCAATATGACAGCATGGTGGGTACAGTAAATGCTTCCACCAATGATCCATCAGATGCATCTGTTGTTTTAGTGAAAGGCACAACAAAAGCACTTGCTGTTACTACCGACTGTAACAGCCGTTACGTATATGCTGATCCACAGAAAGGTACCATGATTGCAGTGGCTGAAGCAGCCCGCAATATTGTTTGCAGCGGCGGACAACCACTCGGTGTTACCAACTGCCTGAATTTTGGTAACCCCTACGATCCTGAAGTTTATTACCAGTTTGTTGAAGCCATCAAAGGAATGGGAGCTGCCTGCCGCCGTTTTGATACACCGGTTACGGGCGGTAACGTTAGTTTTTATAACCAGAATCCGGACGGTCCTGTTTTCCCCACACCCACCATTGGTATGGTTGGGTTACTGGAAGATGTGGCTTTGAAAATGACACTGGGTTATAAAGAAGCAGGGGATTCATTATTCCTCATCGGGAAAGTAACCAATGATATCGCTTCATCACAGTATATCAGCCATTGCCTGGGCGTGCAATATTCACCGGCACCTTATTTTGAACTGGAGGAAGAATTCAGTTTACAGGAATCGGTCAGCAGGCTGATCCGTAAAAAACTCATCAACGCTGCGCACGATATCAGTGAAGGTGGTTTGTTTGTTACACTCTGCGAATCAGGTTTTGTTAACGGACTTGGCTTTGACGTACAAACTGACAAACAGATCCGCACAGATGCATATCTCTTCGGCGAAGGCCAGAGCCGCGTACTGGTTTCAGTACCGGCTTCCCTGAAAAAAGCATTTTTAGCAGAAGCAGGAAACATGACCGTAACTGAAATCGGTGTGGTGACTGCCGGTGACACAAAAATAGATGGCCAATCCTGGGGCAACATTGCCGCCTGGAAAGACCTGTACGATAACGCAATTGAAAATTACCTTTCAAAAGAAGAAGCAGGGGCAGCCCTGAGTTCTATTTGATCAATGACTGTCTGTATACATGAAAAAAAACGCAACTATCCTGCTTACCGGCGCAGCCGGCTTTATAGGCAGTTATCTCCTTGGTTATCTGAATGAGCAGGGCTACGAAAATATTATCCTGAGTGATGATTTCAGCAGGGAAGACAAATTCCCGAACTGGAAAAATAAAAAATACACCAGGATCATCAACCGTGATGCACTGTTTCAAAGACTGAATGCCGAATTCATCAGGCTCGATTTTGTTTTTCACCTCGGCGCGAGAACCGACACCACTGAATTTGATTACAGTGTACTCGAAAGACTCAACCTGGAGTATTCAAAAAAAATATGGCAATATTGCGCTTCCCATAAAGTGCCGCTGGTGTATGCATCATCCGCCGCCACCTATGGTGCCGGTGAGCTGGGTTATAAAGATGATGAAGAACTGGTAGATGATCTCCAGCCGCTGAATCCTTACGGTGTTTCAAAAAATGAATTTGATAAATGGGTACTCAGCCAGCCCGGTTCCAAACAACCAGACGGATGGGCCGGACTGAAATTCTTCAACGTATACGGTCCGAACGAATACCACAAAGGCCGGATGGCCAGCGTGATCCTGCATGCATTCAGGCAAATCCAGTCTGGCGGACAGGTGAAATTATTCCGTTCACACCGCCCCGATTTTAAAGATGGCGAACAGCTCCGTGATTTTATTTATGTAAAAGATGTTGCCGCCGTTTGTACCTGGCTGATGGATCATCTTCCCGGCGGTGGTATATATAACCTCGGAACAGGTAAGGCCCGCAGTTTTAATGATCAGGTCAAAGCCATCTTCAGCAGTCTCAGCCTGACACCGGATATAGAGTACATTGACACCCCGGAAGATATCAGGGATAAATACCAGTACTTCACAGAAGCGGATATGGATAAACTCCGGGAAGCAGGATACAACCAGCCATTCACCAGCCTGGAAGACGGGGTGGCAGATTATGTAACAAACTATCTCAGCAAGACAGCTTATTTCTGATAACTGGTTTAGCCGGCGGCCCTGAATAAGACAGTCATCTTATCTTTACACAAAGCAGGAATATGGGAAAGAAAATTACAATCCTTGGCGGAGGTAATCTCGGTACCGCCATTGCAGAAGGCTTAATCACCAGCAAATTCAGCAAAGCGGCTGACCTGATCGTCACGAAAAGGAATACCGCCACACTGAAAGCACTCGCTGAAAAAAGAGTGGAGGTGTCTGACAACAATGCCGTTGCTGTGAAGAAGGGCGATATCATCATCCTTGCCGTAAAACCATTCCAGGCAGCTGATGTCTTGAACGGTGTGAAAAAAGAACTGACTGCCGGAAAGATTCTTATCTCAGTAGTGACAGGTGTTACTATTGATGATATGCAGACTGTAATAAAGAAACCCATCCCGGTTTTCAGGGCCATGCCCAATACCGCTATTGCAATCCGCGAAAGCATGACCTGCATTGCACACCGCGAAGCCAAACCGGCCGACCTGCAATTTGTAAAAGAATTATTCGCACAATTGGGTAAAGTGGCATTGATAGATGAGAAACTGATGGAAGCCGCTACAATCCTCGGTGCCTGCGGAACCGCTTATGCCATGCGTTACATACGCGCCAACATACAAGGCGGGATTGAAATCGGTTTCGATGCTGCCACTGCTTCACTCATTGCTGCGCAGACGGTGAAAGGAGCCGCAGAATTATTACTCCAGAAAGGCACACACCCCGAACAGGAAATTGATAAAGTAACAACGCCCAAAGGTTGTACCATAGCCGGACTGAATGAAATGGAACACCAGGGATTCAGTTCTTCACTCATCCGGGGAATTGTGGCGAGCTATAAAAAAATTGCGAAAGACTAGTATACATTACCTGTCTCCATATTCAGCTGCAACGGACGCCGGAATAAATAACTGCCTGCAGATTTTAAAAAGAAAGAATTACCCTGCGCAGCAGTTGAAGTTTCCGAAGCGGAAAAACTTACACGGCGGTTGCCATACAAATCCCATGTATTATTCTGCCGGGTGAGCCTGAAGAAACTGAAACCCAGTCTGACATAATAATGGGAGCCATCATAAAACCCCCAGTAATCTTTCAGGATCGTTTCCTGCCCGTTGTTCAGAATGTATAATTCGTCAGACAGCTTTCCTTCTTTGACTTTGAAAGAAGGGTAGGTGATTTTGTTTTCCAGGAAATCTTTAAAGCTGCTGAATACCCCTTTTACTGGCTGGACATTTTTCAAAACCGGGATGTCGAACCGGTTGGCATACTGTGCCATCACCTGGCTGAAAGTAAAAACCTTTTTACCTGCAATAGCTTTATCTACATCGGTCTCCCTGATTTTAGTTATCAGTGAATCAAACAAGGGAAATATAAACCGGTTTAACCGGAATTGTTTGAACGGTTTGTCTATGAAATTTGCTGTGATGCGGACAAGCGCCCTGCATTCCGTTCCCTGTAATGTAAAAAAATCTGCGTCCGCAAAACATACGCCTGTTTTATCGCGGTAAGATTCACCGTTGTTGGATACACTGGTGTTTTCGTCTTCCATCAGTTCTGCAGCGCCGCTTTGCAGCCAGTATTTTTTTAAAACTATCAGTAACGATCTGTCAGACTGCGGGTCGAGGATATTATAACAGTAATTGTTCAGCATTTCCTCCAGCCCGCGGCTGCCATTCACCGGGAAACTGATTTTTTTATATTCACTTGCATAAATATAACCCAGCTTGGTTGTGTCAAACCGGGCATCCCTTACAAGAATTGACCTGAATGGGATTTTCTGTTTACCCGCTGCCCTTTCACCAGATAAATCCGGTGTGAACGATGGGAATGCGGTAAGATCAGGTTCCTGCTGGGCACTGCTGCTGAACCATACACTGAAAAACAAACAACAAAAAAACAACCTGTTCATGCCGTTATTTATTGTTTATAAACTACTCCGTCTTTCATAACAAATACCACCCGGGCAAAAGCCTGCGGATCAGTAAGCGGATCACCATCCATGGCAATGATATCCGCCAGTTTGCCGGCTTCAATACTACCCAGCCTGTCTTTCTCACCCAGCAAATCTGCTGCATTCATTGTGGCAGAACGGATGGCTTCCAGGGCAGGCATGCCGCCTTTAATCATCAGCGTGAATTCCATCCAGTTTTTGCCATGTTTGTAAACACCGGCATCTGTTCCGAATGCAATCTTCACGCCTGCTTTATATGCTTTTGTAAATGTATTAATCAGTTGCGGACCGATCTCCAGCGCTTTTGGTGTAACGAGTTCATTAAAGAAACCCGGGATCTTTGCAGAGTCTGCAACAGAGGCACCGGCTGTTAATGTAGGCACATACCACGTTCCGTATTGTTTAAACAACGCAATGCATTCGTCATCCATCAATGTGCCGTGTTCAATTGAATTCACACCCGCACGGATGGCACGTTTCATGCCTTCCGCACCATGCGCATGTACCGCTACCCGGAAGCCATAATCTTTCGCCGTTTCTACAATCGCTTTAATTTCTTCCTCTGTAAACTGCGGGTTCGATCCGTTCTTGGCCACACTCAGCACACCGCCTGTTGCAGTAATTTTTATCAGGTCAGCCCCATCTTTATACCGTTGTCTCACTGCCTTGCGGCAATCATCAGCTCCGTTTACCACACCCTCCACAGGTCCCGGATCACCCATCAGGTTTTTCCGGTAACCATTGGTCGGGTCCGCATGACCACCCGTAGTGCCAATGGCTTTACCCGCCGTAAACACGCGGGGCCCTTTGAGTAATCCTTTATTTATTGCATTTCTCAGCGATATATTAACGCCTGTGCCACCGAGATCACGCACAGTGGTGAAACCTGTCATAAGCGTTGTTTCAGCAAACCGGACTGAACCAAAAGCAATGTCTGCCGGGTTTTGTGTAAATGACTGCAGGAACCGGTTGGGATTGATTTCTTCTTCCATATGCACATGCATATCGATCCATCCCGGGGTGACTGTTTTATTTTTCAGGTCAATGGTTTTGTCCATACTGGTTGCCGTTGTAAACCCTTCCTGCACAGAAACGATCTTGTTCTTTTCCACAACAATGGTCATGTTCTTTTTCGGCGCAGCCTGGGTGCCATCTACCAGGGTGCCGCACCAGATCAGGGTTTTCTGTGCCTGTACGAGCTGGCCGGCCAGCAACAGGCTGCATATAAACAGTATTTTTTTCATGCGTTGATTTATACTTAAATATAAGAAAGACATATGATTCGGTTTTTCCACGTTCCGGCAACCGGGTTGTGGATATGAAATTTTAGAGTGAAAAAAAATCCGGTTATCTTTGCATGACCTCCCGGAATTTTTCCCTTTTTTATCCTTCCGATGGTCAGCTGGGGTGGGTTTATTTTCAAGATTTTTTATTTCTGCTGTTCGATAAAATAACGTTCCTGGATTTCCGGGACCACCGCCATTTATTTAGTGATTACTGTAAAACTGACTATATATGGCTAAATACGTATTTGTTACCGGTGGTGTAACGTCTTCGCTGGGAAAAGGAATCATTGCTGCCTCATTGGCAAAGCTTCTCCAGGCCCGGGGTCTGAGGGTAACGATCCAGAAATTTGATCCGTATATAAATGTGGATCCGGGGACACTGAATCCGTACGAACACGGAGAGTGTTATGTAACCGAAGATGGTGCAGAAACAGATCTTGACCTCGGTCACTATGAAAGATTCCTCAACATTTTTACCACGCAGGCCAATAATGTAACCACCGGCCGTATTTACCAGACTGTAATCAATAAGGAAAGGGAAGGAGCCTACCTCGGCAAAACCGTTCAGGTGGTGCCGCATATCACCGACGAAATCAAACGCAGGATGCAGCTCCTGGGCCAGAAAAATGAATACGATGTAATCATCACTGAAATCGGCGGTACCGTTGGTGATATCGAAAGCCTTCCGTTTGTGGAAGCTGTACGCCAGCTGCAATGGGAACTGCCTGAAGAAGACTCAGTCGTTGTGCACCTCACACTCATCCCTTATCTCAAAGCCGCCAAAGAACTGAAAACAAAACCGACCCAGCACAGTGTAAAAATGCTGAGCCAGGAAGGCGTGCACCCGGATGTGATTGTTTGCAGAACGGAAATGCAGTTATCGCCCGAACTACGCCGTAACATCGCTTTGTTCTGTAATGTAAAACAGGAAGCCGTTATCGAAGCGGCCGATGCCCCCACTATTTATGAAGTGCCGCTCCTGATGATGCGTGAAGGCCTCGACCTGATCGTTCTGAAGAAAATGAACATCACGCAGTACAACGAACCTGACCTCACCCGCTGGAAAGGATTCCTCGATAAACTGAAATACCCGAAAGGGAAAGTAACCATCGGACTGATCGGGAAATACCTGGAATTGCAGGATGCTTACAAATCCATTCTCGAATCATTTATCCATGCAGGTGCCATGAATGAATGTTTGGTTCAGGTGATTAATGTACACAGTGAATTCATAACTGATGATAATGTAACGGAGAAACTGGCTGGCCTCGATGGTCTTCTTGTTGCACCCGGTTTCGGACACCGCGGTGTGGAAGGTAAAATCGTTGCCGTAAAATATGCCCGTGAAAACGGATTGCCATTCTTCGGCATCTGCCTGGGTATGCAAATGGCTGTCATTGAATTTGCCCGCAACGTACTCGGATTGAAAGACGCCCATTCCACAGAAATGAATCCTGATACACCCGATCCGGTGATAGACCTGATGGACGAGCAGAAAAAAGTTACTGCCAAAGGAGGCACCATGCGTTTGGGTTCCTATCCCTGCGATATCAAGGAAAACACCCTGGCTTACCGCATCTATGAACAGCCCCAGATTTCTGAACGTCACCGCCACCGCTGGGAGTTCAACAATTCTTACCTCGAGCGTTTTGAAAACGCAGGCATGATCGCCAGCGGTAAAAATCCCGGCACCGGCCTCGTTGAAATCGTGGAACTGCCTAACCACCCGTTCTTTATCGGCGTACAATACCACCCCGAACTCAAAAGCACGGTTGAAAACCCGCAACCCATATTTGTCCATTTCATCAAAGCGGCCAAAGCCTACACCGACAAAAAATCAGAAACCAGGAACCCGCTGCTGCAAAGCGAGATGATCTGAAATAGAGATTAGATAATAGAGATTAGATATCAGATATTAGATATCAGCTATTAGTTAACAGATGGGGACACCTCGGCCTGTTTTGTAACTTATTGATATTCAATTGGCAACCTGGTTTGTAGTATTATACTCCTATAAATTGTCCACTTTATCTCAACCCGTTATCTGTATTGGCTGTTCATCTAATATCAATTATCTGATATCTAATATCTATTAACTGATATCTGATATCTAAAATCTATCTTTGCCCACCTTAAAAGTTGATTAAGAATGAAGTTCGATCGTAATACGGTGCTGGGTTTTACCCTGCTGGCTCTCCTTTTCTTTGGATATTTTTTCTATAACAGCAAGGAGCAGGCTAAATACCAAAAACAAAAAGACCGCGAGCAATTTGTAAAAGACTCTATTGCCAACCTGAATAAACCCAAAGTTGACACGGTAGCTTACAAAAAAGATTCGCTGAAAAAAGATTCTCTCAATCATATTAACAGCGCCGGATATTTCCAGGGCGGCGCACTGGGTACAGCCCAGGTTTTTTCTGCCGAAAACAGCCTGATTAAAATATACTTCACGTCGAAAGGCGGAAGACCCCAGCGGGTGGAACTGAAAAAATTTATTGGTCCCGATAGCGGACTGGTAAAACTGGCTGGTACTGATTTCGACAAGCTTGGATATATGATTAATACAGGCAGCAACAATACTGCCAGTACCGCTGACCTGTTCTTCCCGAAAATTGATTCTGTACGCAACCCCGACGGAACACAAACGATTTCTTTCACTTTGACATCCGACAGCACCGGCGAATCTATCGTGCATGAATATGTTATCCATCCGGATGATTATATGGTTGACCTTAACGTGAAACTCAAAGGCGCTTCCAAAATGTTTGACGGGGGTATAATGAAATTAAACTGGCAGTACAGTGCTGTCCGCCAGGAAGAATCTGTTTCTTTTGAGAAACAAAACACACAGATTGGTTTTGTGAAAGACGGCAGCTTCGATTATTATAATATCCTGAAAAGGGAAAAGAAAGTATTTGAAGATCCTGTACAATGGCTCGGTGTACGCCAGCGTTTTTTCAATACTTATCTGGTGGCAAAAAACAATTTCAACTCCGGTACTACCGAATGGAAGGTCCCGCATGATTCTACCAATGTTATTGTAGAATATACCGCGAATATGAACCTCACGATACCCGCTGCCCAGGAATCAACAGTTGCTTTATCGGTGTATTATGGTCCCGCTGAATACCATACACTGAAAAAATATGGTTACAGGTTTGAGAAGCTGATCAACCTCGGACAGGGTATGTACTCTTTTGTGCGTCCACTGAATAAGTTCCTCGTGTTGCCGGTATTTGACATGCTGCAGGGTTTAGTCAAGAACTATGGTATTGCGATTCTCCTGCTCACACTGATTATCCGTCTCCTGATTTCACCGTTAACTTATTCCAGCTACCTGAGCGGTGCCAAGATGAAAGCCCTTCGTCCGGAGATCGCCATCTTGAAAGAAAAGCATGGTGCCGACCGCCAGGCCATGAGTATGGATCAAATGAAACTTTTCAGGGAAGCCGGGGTGAACCCGCTGGGCGGATGTATTCCGGCCCTGCTGCAGATCCCGATCTTCTTTGCCCTCTTTAGCTTCTTTGGCTCGGAAGTCGGTTTACGGGGCGCCCATTTCCTCTGGTCACATGACCTGTCTGCACCCGATAAAGTAATCCATTTCGGTACGAATATCCCCCTGTTAGGCGATCACCTGAGCATATTCACATTAACAGCAGTTATCACCAGTTTCATGATCTCTATCTACAGTATGAGCATGAACCCCGATAACAGTAACCCGATGATGAAATACCTGCCGTATATCTTCCCGGTATTCCTGCTGTTCTTCTTTAATGCCCTGCCTTCAGCCCTGACCTGGTATTATACTGTATCTAACCTGGTTACCCTGGCCCTGCAGTTTGTGATCCAGACATATATTATTGACCATAACAAGATCCTGGCTAAAATTGAACAAAACCGCAAAAAGCCCAAGCAGAAATCCAAGTGGCAGGAGCGGATGGAAGCCATGCAGGAGCAGCAAAAGAAAATGCGCGAAATGCAGCAGAAGAATAAACGCTGATTCGTTAATATATTCTTAAGAAAAACCGGGTGTAGGCTGAAACCACCCGGTTTTTTATTGAAAGCAACTTATTGATTAATTTGGCACGTCTTTTTATTAGTAGTACATATCACAGACATGAAAACGCTATACACCATATTCGGCTCTTTTCTGGCTACGGTATTTGCCCTCCAGGCAGGTGCCCAGGTAACCACTCCACCCAGGAAACTGACTGAAGCGACCATCACTTACGATATCGTCATTAACTCAGGTAAAAGCAATACACAGCCCAGCGCGGTTGACCTGCTCGACGGTGCCACGAGTGTGATTTACCTTAAAGGGAATTCCAGCCGCTCGGAAATGATCAGCAGCCTGGGAACACAGGCTACCATCATTGATGGCAAAACAGGCGAAGTGACCTTCCTGAAAGATTATGGCGAACAGAAATACATGATCAAGCTGACCCCCGACAACTGGAAACAGTCGAACACGAAATACGAAGGAATCAGCTTTACGTATGTGGAAGAATACAAAGTTATTGCCGGGTATAAATGCCAGAAGGCCATCGGCCGGCTGACAGACAGCACCACCTTTAATGTATACTTTACCCGTGACCTGGTACCTGTAAATAAAGACTTTCAGTACCTGAACCGTAACCTGCCCGGACTGGCTATGCAGTATGAAGCGAATTTGGGTAAATCCGGAAGGGTAGTAACGTATACCGTGTCATCTATCAACTTTAACCCGGTGTTACAGGCAAGGTTTGACCTGCCGAAATCCGGTTACAGGGTGATGACCTACGAAGAAAGCAGGGGGTTAAATTAATTGCGGCGTAACTGACGGTTGCTGAAATCCACCTTCACGTTTTCGAGAATCTTTTTCTTCATGGGAAGAATATAGGTGGTATTACCTTTCTGAACAGTTACAGTTGTGTTCAGGCTGATATATTTCTTTTCAGCAGCATTGTTAATTACTGAACTGCCACGGAAGTTATAACCTGAACGCAGGGAAAAATGACCTGTGGAAACCGTAGTACGGTTATTCAACAGGGATTTTTTCGGAGCATCAGAACGTGTTGATTTTCCGTCACCAAGCGTGGCATATGCTGCAAGACCTGAACTGAGTATCAGGGCAGCAACTGCCAGTTTCCTGGTAATAATTCTCCATATGTTCAGCCTGGGCTGTTTCATTGGTGACAAAAATAGTGACAAAAATGGGTATTTAACAAACCGTTTATCCAGAACTTTAGTACTCCTTTAACGTACAGAGATGCGAATTTGTTACGTATCGTTGGCACTTAATGGATTATATTTTGCACATTTGGGGAAAACTATACACCGGGGAGCCAGTTTTTTTTAGTTTAACTTGTTGGTACTAACCAAATTCAGGGGGTAAAGGGATTTTACCGTCTGACCGGCTCCAAAAGATCATTTGGTCATCAAATCTCCGGAATTCATGAAAGATAACCCCTCCCGGGAAGACAGAGAACAATTCCAGGAACTGCTCAGGCAGTACGAAAACCTCAAAAACGGCCGCGGCCACAGCTTCCTTGAAGAAGACGCATTTGAAAAAATTGCGGATCATTTCCAGGAAAAGGATAAATCAGAACAGGCTATGGAGGCTATTGAAATGGGCATTGAACAATACCCCTATTCTTCCATACTGAAAGTGAAAAAAGCCGATATCCTGATCGGTTTGCACCGCTACCGCGAATCCCTGGATGTACTCGATGAAGTTTCCCTGCTGGATAACAACGATATCAATCTTTATATACTCAGGACAGATGCACTGCTGGCACTCGACCAGCCGGAGAAAGCTGCCCGGTTACTGGAAGAAGCCCTCGACATGTTCCAGGGTGATGAGAAAACAGAACTCCTGTTTGAACTCGCTGATGTGTATGACGACTATGAAGAATTTGACAAAGTGTTCGACTGCCTGAAAATGGTGCTGAAAGAAGAACCCAATAATGAAGAGGCTTTATATAAAATCTGTTTCTGGACTGATTTCACAGGCAGGAATGAAGAGAGTATCCGCCTGCACCAGGAAGTGATAGATGAATATCCTTACAATGAACTGGCCTGGTTTAACCTCGCAGCTGCTTACCAGGGATTGAAATTGTATGAAAAAGCCATTGATGCTTACCAGTATGCAATCACCATTGATGAAAAATTTGATTATGCCTGGCGCAATATGGGTGATGCGTATATCCGGTTAAGGAAATACAAAGAAGCCATTGAAGCACTCGAAAAAGTGAATGAGATTGCAAAGCCGGAAGATGTGATTTTTGAAGCGATCGGTCATTGTTATGACCGGCTGAAGAATTTTGCACAGGCCCGTTTCTATTACCGCAAAGCCTCCCACCTCCGCCAGGATGACGGGAAACTGTATTATAAAATTGCCGTTACTTATTTTAATGAGGGCAATTGGGAAAATGCACTCCGCCAGCTGGAAAATGCCATGAAATTCAGCCGCAACCAGGCCGAATATAACCTGCTGGCCGGCGAATGCCTGCTGCACCGCGGGATGTTTAAGGATGCCGCCCAGTATTTCTCCAATGTAGTCAGGCTCCGGCCTAAATCATCGGGAGGATGGGAAGCCCTGATCCGTTGCCTGTTTAAGGCGGGATTTTATGATGATGCATATGAACAAACAGAAGCGGCCCTGCAGATGCTCCCAGGTAAGCCTTTATTCCTTTTTTATAAAACAGCCGTTTTATTCGGATTGGGTAAAACCAAAGAAGCAATCCTCCAATTGGAACGAGCCATGGAACTGGCCCCCAAAATGCTGAAAAAACTGGTGGAACTCCATCCGCCCCTCCTGCAACACCAGCAGGTAGTGGATGTACTGGCCCGTTATAAGCGAAACCGTTCAATCTGATCTGTTAAGAGCGACTGCTGTCATTTCAGGTATGGCCATACTTCCTTATTTTTGCGGCCACTGGAAATTTTATTTATTCAACACAGCAGTATGAACTTCAATCTTAGTCAGATCCCCGCCAGAACAGCTCAACCCCGTCAGTCAGGTTTAACCATGGTTATGGATAAAGGCCTCAGCGTGGAAGAAGCCCGTAATTTCATGAATGCCTCCCATCCCCATGTGGATATTGTGAAACTGGGTTTCGGAACTTCATTTGTTACACCTAACCTGCGTGAAAAACTCGAAGTCTACCGTGAGTGGAATGTGCCCGTGTATTTCGGCGGTACTTTATTTGAAGCTTTCCTCATCCGTAATCAGTTTGAAGATTATATAAAAGTGTGCAAGGATTTTGGCATCAGCTATATGGAAGTCAGTGACGGATCTATCACCATCCCACACGCTGAAAAATGCGGTTATATTGAAAAACTCACCAAATACGGAACGGTATTAAGCGAAGTAGGCAGTAAAGATGCAGCCCATATCATTCCTCCCTATAAATGGATTGAACTGATGCGTGCCGAACTGGAAGCTGGCTCATCTTACGTTATTGCTGAAGCCCGTGAAGCAGGTAATGTGGGTATTTACCGCGGCAGCGGTGAAGTCAGGGAAGGTCTGGTTCAGGAAATCCTCACCCAGATTCCCGGAGAGAAAATTGTATGGGAAGCACCCCAGAAAGCACAGCAACTGTACTTCCTGGAACTGCTGGGATGCAATGCCAACCTGGGTAATATCGCACCTTCAGAAGTTATTCCGCTGGAAGCAATGCGTATCGGCCTCCGTGGTGATACGTTCCACCTCTACCTGGATAAAAAAGAAGCCTGATGCGGCTTTACGGACTCATCGGCTACCCGCTCACCCATTCTTTTTCGAAAGCATGGTTTACTGAGAAGTTTGAACGGGAAGGGCTGACTGACTGCCGTTATGAATTATTCCCGCTCTCTTCCATGGATGAGTTCATGGTTTTATTGTCTTCCCAACCAGGATTACAAGGACTGAATGTTACCGTGCCATATAAAAAAGAAGTGATCCCCTTCCTGCACGACAGCAGCGGAATACCATCAGGATTATTTGCCTGCAACTGTATCCGCATACGCGATGGAAAACTGTCAGGCTTCAATACCGACTGGATCGGATTTGAAAACAGCCTGATCCCCCTGCTGAAACCCCAACATCAAAAAGCGCTGGTACTTGGAACGGGCGGTGCTGCTGAAGCCGTGCAGTTTGTTCTAAAAAGACTGTCGATTCCTTTTTATAATGTCAGCCGTGCCGGCACAGCAGCAAATACCATCTCGTACACAGATCTTACCGCAGACATTATCGAGGCTCATACGCTGATCATCAACACAACGCCATTAGGCATGTATCCCAATGTGGATGCCTGCCCGGATATTCCTTACCGGCATATTGGCAATGCACATTTGCTATACGATCTGGTATATAATCCGGCAGTCACCCGGTTCCTGCAAAAAGGAAAAGAAAATGGTGCGGCGATCAAGAACGGGGAAGAGATGCTTGTACGCCAGGCTGAAGAAAGCTGGAAAATCTGGAATAAATAAATCAGGATGTAAGTTTAGCAGCCGCTTCTGCAGGTATGCTTACCGGTTTCTTTAACTGGTAATTGTAACAGACCATGCCGGTTTTGGCAATCGCTACGGTCACTATTTTACCATCAACCGATTTTTCCATTTTGTATACCAGGTCAAATCCAATGCGGCCCAGCTCTGTGGCCTGCACAGATACTTCAACCATTTCGCCGTAAAATAATTCCTGTTTAAACTGCAGGGCTGCATCAGACATAATAAGTCCGCAACCGGCGAAGCTCAGTTCAGTATAGCCCAATGACTGCAGGTACTGCATTCTTGCTTCGTGAACCATGCCGAGAATTGCATCATTGCCGGCATGACTGCCATAGTTGATATCAGTGATTCGAACGGGGATTGTGCAATGAAATGAAAACTGTTCCGGACAGTCAATTTGTATCCTGGCCATGTAATGGGTTTCGATAAAATTAAGGAATCGGAGACTTATTCGTTATCCAGTGTGGCAATCAGGCTGAGGATATCCATGAAATTGCCGGGAGAATGTGTGCCTTCCGTGCAGGCCAGTTGTGTTCTCCATTTCTGCATTTGTTCTGAACAATTGAAATCCTGTTCTTGTCCGGATACACAACAAACGAGGTCACTGAGTTTTTTGGAAATCCGAACGATATTTCCTTCGGGGGTCATCATTACAATATAACGGCCGCTGGCGCCTGCAGCAGGCTCAGCAACCATGGGTGGTTCGGGTTCCTGGGTATAATCTTCCATATCCAGTCCGCGGGTGGTAACACTATAAGACGGTTTGGCTACAAAGGAGAATGCCGCCGCACCGCGCATCCTTGTTTTAGCCGGTAAATCCAGTTTGGCAAAAGTATGTTTGCTTTCTTCCAGTGCTGCGTCATTGCGCATGTCATCACTGGTTTGTTCTGTCGTTTGCGCAACTGGGTTGTTTGCCGTTGCCGGTAATTCAGTAACTGTATTTGTTGTGAAAGCGGTTGCGGATGATTTTTCTGTTGATTGATTGTTGTTCAGCAAACGGATACCGGTCAGTGTGAGCAGTCCGATAAACACCGCGGCACCTGCATATTTCATCCAGGGGATTAATTTCCTGGCCGGTTGGGTTTCTGCGACTGTTTCACTGTCGAGCTCCAGGCGGATTTTATTCCAGGTCCTGGCAGGCGGATTCACTTCTATATTTCCGAGGGAAGCGGCTACCTGTCCGCTGAAACCGGATTCATCGAGCTGGCGGCTGATCTTTTGCCAGGTATCTGCCGGCGGATTGGCTTCCAGCTGCTGCATTTTTTTCAGCGTGGATGATGACAGTACCTGTCCATCCAGTTCCTGCCGGATTTTTTCCCAGGCAGAAGCAGGCGGTGTTACCTCGTAGTGATACATTTTATTTTTCAGGCCTTCACTCATGAATGTTCAGATGTTGCTCCTCTTTGTATGTCAATAAAATTCCTGACTAAATCCTGTAAGATCACTTTGGCCCTCGACAACTGTGATTTGCTTGTGCCTTCACTGATGCCAAGGATGTCGGCGATTTCACGGTGGGTGTATCCTTCCACCACATACATGTTGAATACGGTGCGGTAACCAGGAGAGAGTTCCTGTACAAGTGCCAGGATATCTTTTTCCGCCAGTTCATCGAGCACGGAAACGTATTTCCCTTCGATGGTGTTTTCTTCCTTTTCCGTTACAGGCATTAAATAACGCTTGCGGCGGAAATGTTCGATGGCGGTGTTAACGAATATTCTTCTGATCCAGCCTTCAAAAGATCCTTCACTCCGGAAACTGTCAAGCTTTTTGAAAATCTTGATGAATCCTTCCTGGAGGATATCTTCGGCTTCTTCGGCGTTTGCAGCGTAGCGCAGGCATACTGCATACATCCTCGGAGAGAAGCGGCGGTACAGTTCTTCCTGCATTCGCCGGTTACCTTCGATACAACCTATTATAAGGTCGCTTTCGGGTATCATTTGGTTGCGTTCTGTTGTCACAATTAGTGGTTTGCTGATAACTCATTCAAAAAGCCGACCAATTTCTCTGTGGCTATCCTCCGGTGGCTGTAAAGGTTCTTTTCGGACATGTCCATTTGCGCAAAACTACGCGATGCACCCTCCGGAATGAAGACCGGATCATACCCAAAGCCGCTGTTTCCCGCTGTTTCCTGCAAAATCCTGCCCGGGCAAATACCCTCAAAAAGCCAGTCTTTCCCGTTGATAAACAATGAGATAACTGTCCTGAACCTGGCATTCCGGTTTTTGCAGCCTTCCAGATTCGTTAAAAGCTTCTGAATGTTATCAGAAGATGACCTTCCATCACCTGCATACCGGGCACTTTTAACACCAGGAGCGCCGTCCAGGGCCTCTACCTCCAGCCCTGTATCCTCACTGAAACAATCCATACCGGTCAGGTTATAAATCACTTTCGACTTATTCACCGCATTTTCTTCCAGCGTATCAAAAGGTTCAGGGATATCCTGGTCAATACCCGCTTCTTTCAGTGTCAGTATTTCCATACGGTCACCAAGTATAGAACGGATCTCTTCAATCTTATGCGCATTGTTGGTCGCAAATATCAGTTTCATCCTTAAGTGGATTATTTAGATTAAACATTGAAAAGCCTGCGCAGGCAAACCCAGAGTTTGCTCTTAAGCAGTTTGTCGGCGGAAATCGCTGCAAGGGCAGGTGCCGACAGGAACTGTGTTTTAGCCACTGTCTGTACCTGGAAATCCGGGAAAAGCACAGGCAAATCCAGATCCGCAGCACTGGCCCCGAATAAAATCACCTGCTTGCTGTTGAACTGATTCAGTATGATTTTATAACCCACACTGGCGTAATCCTGCAAACTGATCACAACAATATCATCCAGTTCCAGTTTGCATGCCTGCAGGATGCCGGTTAAAAAAGCCAGGTCATTTTCCCCGGGTAAACCAGCGGGTTCATTTTTTACAATGACAAGTATGTTCTTCCTGTTCTGGCCCAGTGTAAGGGTAATTTCGTTGGCTGGTTTTATTTGTACCGGTTCAGGTTCAGCCACACTCTCAGGTTCGCTTTTTATCGCTGGCCCGCTGTGCTCCGTTTCCACCAGCAGGGATTCATATAAATCCGCCACCAGGGTGTCAGGCAAAATGATTTTATTAATGTTATCAACCATGGGTATAAATCACGAATGGGTGTTCGTTTTTTTCGTTTCTTTGGGCTATCAAAAATAAAGTTTTATGATTGCAGCTATGGATATTTCAATCAGAAAAGCAGAAAGGAGCAAATTACAGGATCTCAATCAGGATAATATCCCTTTCGGAAAATATTTCAGTGACCATATGCTGGAAGCCGACTATGAAAACGGGGAGTGGAAAAATATCGAGATTAAGCCCTACCAGCCCTTATTAATGGATCCCTCTCTGGCAGCATTACATTACGGACAGGCAATTTTTGAAGGCATCAAAGCTTATAAAGGCATTGATGGTAAGCCCTATATTTTCCGCCCGCATGATAACTTCAAACGCTTTAATATATCTGCTGAAAGGATGCAGATGCCACAAGTGCCTGAAGAATTATTTATGGAAGGCATGCGCAAACTGGTGGAACTGGATCAGAACTGGATTCCGTCCAAAGAAGACCATTCCTTGTATATCCGTCCTTTCATGTTTTCTTCCGATCCGCTGATCGGGGTTCGTCCTTCAGACACCTATAAATTCCTCATCATTCTCAGCCCATCGGGCCCGTATTATTCTGCGCCGATGCGGATTTATGTGGAAGAAAAATATGTACGCGCTGTAACAGGTGGTGTGGGCTATGCCAAAGCAGCAGGTAACTATGGTGCTGCGATGTATGCCACTGCACAGGCTAAACTCAAAGGATACGACCAGGTTTTATGGACTGATCCGTTTGAACATAAATATGTACAGGAGATCGGTACCATGAATGTGTTTTTCATTATAGGAAACAAAGCCGTTACACCTGATCTCAGCCAGGGTACAATCCTCGGAGGCGTTACCCGCATGAGTTCAATGACCGTGCTGAAAGATATGGGCTTCACCGTGGAAGAAAGGCCAATCAGTGTGGATGAACTGATGGACGCATACAAGGCCGGTTTATTGCATGAAGTATTCGGAACAGGTACAGCTGCCACCATCTCCATGATTAAAGAACTCAGGTATAAAGATTTTGTAATGCAATTTGATGTGGAAAACTGGAAAACAGCTCCCGGACTCAAAAAAAGGCTGACAGATATCCGTGAAAGAAGGGCTGAGGATAAATACAACTGGATGCTGAAAGTATAAATCCAAAAATTACTTATTTTAGAACCCCGGTCTGAAACCGGGGTTTTTTATTGTTTTCCAATCCCCCTGAAACACCCGCGACGGTTGCCAGCTGGCACAAAAACTCACTGCATGCAAAAATTTTATTGCCTGGGCTTACTGATTGTATTGGGCTTTATAGTCCGGCCTGTGCATGCGCAGACTTTTTCACCAGTCATTGTTACCGGGTTTGACCAGGATGTAGTTGCAGAAGGCGGACCATCAACACTCGCAACCACCACGCGTGAACTGGATGCTGTGGCTTCGAATAAAGTCATGTACACAGATGCATTCAGGCTTTTTGCCGGTATCGCCGGCGGTGGTATTCCTGATAACGGAACGATTGTAAACGGGAACATGACATTCAAGCTGGGTTCCTATACAGCCAACAATGCATTATGTGTTTTCCGCAATGAAACGAAAAGCCTTTCACTTGCTTCCCCCGCCTCTTTTGCTAAAATCAGGATACTTTGTTTTGCCACGGAAGCAAATGTGATCAGTGGATCACTGATTAATATCTCACTCACTTTTTCAGATGCCACCACCGTACAGTACATTACGAATTATAACCTGGGTGACTGGTTTAACGGTACAACGAATACCGTGCTTACCGGTTTTGGCCGCTGCAGCAGGGTGGCCACGGCTCCCTGGGGTGATGAGGCCTATCCCAGTAATCCACGGATGTACTACATCGAGATCACACCTACCTGTACTGATGCGCAAAAACAACTGCAGCAGATTACTTTCTCCAATGTAACCACATCCGGTTCCAATGCACCTTTCCCCAATGATGTGATCCTTGCGGTTTCCGGTGTATCTTATTCTCAAACGGTAGCAGATGTAATTACACCCTGTGATTGCGCTGGCCCGAACGGAAGTATAGCATTAACGGTATCAGGCAGTTCATCACCGTATACCTACAGCTGGAATACTACGCCTGTTCAAAACGGCGCCACAGCAACCGGACTGGCACCGGGTACATACACCTGTACAATTACAGATGCAAATGGATGTACCGCTCCTTACACCGGAACAGTAACGCTGAACAATAATGCTGCGATGAATGCCACAGCTACCCCTGCATCCGTTTGCCCGGGAGGAAGTGCACAGCTTTCGGCGAATGTTACAACAGGAACGCTTACTACTTATACATGGACGCCGGGTTCATTAACAGGGCAGACTGTTACCGTAAATCCGGCCGGCACTGCAACGTATACCGTAAATGCTTCCAACGCACTCGGCTGTACTGCATCAGCGCAGGTAACGGTGACGATGAATCCGGTACCTGCTGCGCCCGTTGTGAATAATGTAACAATCTGTTCCGGAAGCAATACGGTATTGCAGGTGCAATCGCCGCTTCCCGGATATATTTACAACTGGTATGATCTGGCTGCAGGCGGGACTTTACTGAATACAGGCACTGCTTATTCCCTCACGAATGTTACGGCAACAGCTACTTATTACGTGGAAGCTGTCAATGCCACAAACTGCAACAGTAATACAAGAACCCCGGTTACGGTAACTGTACAGCAACCCGTAGCACCACAAAGCGCTGACGTAACTATTTGCCGGGGCACCGACGCAACACTGACTGTACTGAATCCGCAGGCAGGGTTTACGTATAACTGGTTCACTGCTGCCACTGGCGGAACAGCTGTTGCAACGGGAACCAGTTATACAGCAACAGCAGTAAATGCACCTGTTGTTTACTATATAGACGCGGTGACGTCATTGGGTTGTATCAGTCCCACAAGAACGGCAGTCAATATCACACTGTATCCTGTAATGACTGAGCCGGTTGTTACTGTTACCAATGTAAGTTTTACAGCCATTACTTTCAGCTGGGCTCCTGTACCCGGTGCTGTTGGTTACCAGGTGAGCACAAACGGGGGAGGAAGTTTCCAGTCGCCCAGTTCAGGGGCTACAGGCACCACACATACCATCAGCGGCCTGGCAGGAAATACAACGATCGTCCTTGTTGTGAAAGCCCTGGGTCCATTGCCCTGCCAGAACAGTTTCTGGTCTGAACCCATTTCGGGAACAACACTCAGCACGAAAGAAATTTTTGTACCGAATGTTTTTACACCCAATGGTGATGGAAAAAATGATGTGCTGAAAGTGTATGGGAATTACCTTGCCAGTATGCGCTTCAGCATTTTTAACCAATGGGGGGAATTGATTTTTGTTTCCACAAACCTGAATACCGGGTGGGACGGCACTTATAAAAACAAAGCACAGCCTGTGGGTGTGTATGCATATACATTGAAAGTTACACGGCAGGACGGGACTGTTGTTGAGAAGAAAGGGGCTGTTAATTTAATCCGCTGATATTGAAAAAATATTTACATATCGTTTTGTTCCTTCTGGTTATTGGTAAAGAAGCTGATAGCCAGGTGGATCCTCATTTCTCCCAGTTTTATGCCAACCCGCTTTGGTTAAATCCGGGGATGGCAGGGGTGATTGATGGTGGCATGCGGATATCCGCGATTTACAGGAATCAATGGAACCAGGTTATGGTGCCTTTTACAACGCGCGGGTTTTCCATGGATTTTCAAACCAATAAAAACCTGAATATCGGGGCTTCCATTTTGAACCAGCAGGCCGGCAATGCCGGTTACAACTATAATACCGGCGGTATCACTGTTGCTTACAGTGGTATGCGTTTTGGCACGGAGAAAGAACAGCAGGTGGTCATTGGTATACAGGCCGGGTTTATCAGCCGTCATTTTGATCCGGCAAAATTCCAGTTTGGTGACCAGTGGAATCCGGTTACAGGTTTTGTCCCGTCAACACCAAGTGCCGATCAGCTGGCAAAAACAAGGGCATCCTCACTTGACCTGGGTGCTGGTTTATCTTATATGGATGGGTCGAAAAACAAATCGGTGAGGCTTTTTGGTGGTTTTTCAGCTTTTCATCTTACAAAGCCGGAAGATCCGTTTATCAGCGCCGGCACGAAATCTTACCTCCCGGTCAGGTTTAGTGTGCATGGGGGAGCGAGGATCAGCCTGACAGACAATTTCAGCCTGATTCCAAACCTTTTGTGGATGAAGCAGGGGTCAGCCCAGGAAAAAATGGCGGGTGTGTACGGGGATTATACAGTGAATGAGCAAACCGGGGTGATGTTTGGGTTGAACTACCGTTTCAAGGATGCTATAAGTCCTTTTGCAGGACTGGCTTATGGGCCTATCGTGCTGGGTGTCAGCTATGATATCAATAATTCCAGTCTGGGTAAAGCCGTCCCGGGCACCAACAGCCTGGAAATCTCCCTGAGCTGGATTAACAGAAAATCCGGAAAACCATTGCGTTATCTTAGTTGTCCGCGGTTTTAGTCAGGTATTTAAGTGGATAAGCAGTTGTTTTTCCCCAAATAGCCGGAAAGCCAAAAAATCAATATCTTATTTTGGTTATTCCCCCCTGCGCCGTTACCTTTGCCCTCCCAAAATAAAGGATCAGAATGCCTACTATTCAACAGTTAGTACGTAAAGGAAGAGAAATCATCAGGGCCAAGAGCAAATCAAGGGCCCTGGATCAATGCCCCCAGCGCCGCGGTGTTTGTACACGTGTGTACACAACTACCCCGAAGAAACCGAACTCGGCTCTTCGTAAAGTGGCTAAGGTGCGTTTGACCAACAAAGTGGAAGTTATCGCTTACATTCCGGGTGAAGGTCACAACCTTCAGGAGCACTCCATCGTGCTGATCCGTGGTGGACGTGTGAAAGACTTACCAGGTGTGCGTTATCATATCGTACGCGGTTCTCTCGATACAGCCGGTGTAAAAGACCGTAAGAAGAGCCGTTCCAAATACGGAACCAAGAAAGAAAAGGCTAAAAAATAATTTTCAATAAACAATCTCAGTTTCAGTCATGCGGAAAGCACAAGCAAAAAAACTCCCTTTAGCACCGGACCCCAAGTTTAACGACAAACTGGTTACCCGTTTTGTCAACAACCTGATGTGGCAGGGTAAGAAGAGCGGAGCATTCAACATTTTCTATGATGCGCTGGATAAAGTGAGCAAGCAAACCAGTGAAGATGGTTATGAAGTGTGGAAACGAGCGCTGGCGAATGTTACTCCCTCTGTGGAAGTTCGCAGCCGTCGTATCGGTGGTGCCACTTTCCAGATTCCTTCTGAGGTTAGGCCTGACCGTAAAATTTCTCTGACCATCAAATGGCTGATCCGTTACAGCCGCGAGCGTAATGGCCGCAGCATGTCTGATAAACTGGCTGGTGAAATCGTAGCAGCCAGCAAAGGCGAGGGTGCCGCTTTCAAAAAGAAAGAAGATACCCATCGTATGGCTGAAGCCAACAAGGCTTTCGCTCACTTCAAAGTATAAAAGTACAACTGCACCAATAAGGAACCACCTGTTACAACCGGGTGGTTTTTTTATGTCTTTTTTTACCACAAAGGGCACAAGGGAATTTTTCCAAAATTTTTATAAATTTTTTACTTTTCTACAATTTTTTTTTTTTTTTTCTTTTTTTTCCTTTTAAAAAAAAAATTTTCTCTTAAATAACATTGCCAACTGGCTCGATTCCTTTTGCTTCTCAAAGTCAAGGGGCAAAGGCTTCACAAGGATGTCCGTTTTTTTGGCAATTTAGGAATCTCTATATCCTACCTTAAATGTTTGGAATTTCTATTTATTGATACATAATCTTGAACCAATCAGCCTGGTATCCATCCGGGAATTTGTTTTCATGTAACACGGAAGCTGTTACAAGGCCAATGGCCATTCACTTGAACACACCTGGTAGCAGAGTGGCACACCAATGCACCCACCGAGCAGGAGGGGTATGTTTTTTCGGTTAGAAATTGGGAAAAAGCCACAAACCTTTGCCATCCATTGATCCTATATAAGGCCTGCCATGTTCTGTGCGGCTGATGATACATCTCTTTGTAATAAATGAATCTGCCTCCAGTGCAGGCATCAGTGTGTAAAGCGCCTGCCGGATTTTACCGGCCAACGCTTCACTATCACCATGGCGGAACCAGTCCTGCACTTCTTCCAGTGTATTAAAATAAATATCCTCGGGCATATTGCATCCCAGTTTGAGATATGTTTCACCATCCGGATATTCCACCGGGGGCAGCAGGTATATGCCATCCAGTTCCGGTGTATTGATTTCATACAGCAGCGACGGCAGGTTCTTTAATCTCTCAATTTCATCTTCGCTGAGCCTGGCCAGCAGCACCACCTCCGATTTTGCCTGCATCGCCGGTTTGCGCGGACTCAGTGGAAAGAAATTGGCAAAACTGCCGGGTGCCAGTACAACAGAAGATGCATGGAACAGGGTGCCGTCATCTGCCACTGCAGTATATACGCCGTTATCCTCTGAGAGTGAGTGAATAGTTTGTGATGATTCCATACCGCGGTTTTCTCGGAATAGATGGAGCTGTGGTTTCAGCAATAACCTCGGATTAATATACCCGGAAGGTCCGGGCTCAAACATTCCGTTTGCCTCCTGCGGAAATTGAAAATCGGGGAATGCTGTACGGAGGTTTTCGGTTTTGTCAAAATAAACCGGACTGGTTTTGTATTGTGTGGCCAATGCAGGCGCATGCTGCAGGTATTCATCGCGCTGGTGCGGATTTACATACAGGCAACCAACGGGTGTGTGGAAACGGATACCTGATTCTTTTTCAATGAAAGAATATGCATTTGCAGATTCAACATTCAGCCGGGTCCATGCTTCATCTTTTCCAATCAGCCGCTGCACCCGGGCCTGGTCATAATGACTTGAAAAAATTGCGGCATGTTCATAATCATCCGGTTCATCCGGACCGGTGATAATTACTTTTTTCCCGGTGGCTGATAAATGTTTTGCGGCAGCGGAACCAATCAGTCCCTTGCCGACAACGAGTACGTCTGCCTGGTTTGTTTTCACAATAGCAAAGGTAAGCAGGTGCGGGAATCTTATTTGTCCTGCAGGATCGCTTCACCTTTTACCAGCCAGGAAAACCCGAATGCCCATAATAAAATCCATTCCAGCACCAGCACCGGGTTGTATTGCCTGATGGCATCCTGCAGCGGTTTGATGGTAGATACGAGTACAAGCCCGAGGATAGAGCCAAGCATCACCCATCCGCAGGTTTTGTAAATGACATTTCTTTTCTTTTTCTGGGGCGTCATTTCACCTGATGACTTTGTGAAAAGGCAAAGGGAAAAATAAGCGAAAGTGAGGAACAGGATAATGGCGCCGGAAAAATGGATAATATTCACATACAACGGACTGCTCCGGTGCTGGATATTACAGGCACTGGCCACATCAGCACTTTGTGTGGGGTTCAGTGCTACTGCTATGGCACAAATGCAGGCCAGTTTGGCTGCATACCGGTCTTTGGGTGTATAGCCATAATATGAAAAAAGAAACAAGCCCACCGCACAGAGTGTGCCTGTGAAGTAAGGGCCCATTTTCGTATAGAAATAATCGCTGATTGAAAACTGGACGCGTCCGCAATCACTGCTTAGTGCCAGGTTCCCGAGCACCAGTACAACGGGTAATGCCAATCCTAAAATGCCGACGGCACGCCGGAGTTTCATGTAGGAGATAGACATCAGTGCGCCGGGATCGGGGGAAAGAGTGTCAGACATTGCTGTTATTTTAAAATGATCAGTCGTTGTGTGATGCTAAAAACACACCCCGGTCATTGG
This sequence comes from Chitinophagaceae bacterium, assembly GCA_016720825.1. Taxonomy (GTDB): domain Bacteria; phylum Bacteroidota; class Bacteroidia; order Chitinophagales; family Chitinophagaceae; genus JJ008. The sequence continues at coordinate 130,083 of JADKJV010000004.1, forward strand.
GACCGGGGTGCTGCTAATCATTCTAAAAATATGAAAAGTATTCTTATTTCTTTTAGCCGAGTTTTTTGGAAAGGTTTTCATTGATGGCTTCCAGGAACTCTTCCGTATAGAGATAATGTGCACCATGGCTTACTTTATTACCGTGGATACATACAGCGAGGTCTTTTGTCATCTTGCCTTCTTCAACTGTTTCAATACATACCGTTTCAAGTGCATTGCAGAAATCAATCAGCGCCTGGTTGCCGTCCAGTTTGCCACGGAAGGCGAGCCCCCTTGTCCATGCAAAAATGCTGGCAATGGGATTGGTGGATGTGGGTTTACCAGCCTGGTGATCGCGGTAGTGACGTGTAACAGTTCCGTGTGCGGCTTCTGCTTCCATCGTTTTCCCGTCAGGCGTGATCAGTACTGAAGTCATTAAACCAAGTGATCCAAAACCCTGTGCTACTGTATCGCTTTGTACATCCCCATCGTAGTTTTTGCAGGCCCACACAAAATTGCCGTTCCATTTCAGGGCGCTGGCAACCATGTCATCAATCAGCCTGTGCTCATAGGTAATACCTGCAGCATCATAGGCAGTTTTGAATTCATTTTTATAAATCTCTTCAAAGATGTCTTTGAAACGGCCATCATATTTTTTAAGGATGGTGTTTTTGGTAGAGAGATACAGCGGCCATTTTTTGGCCAGTGCCATATTGAAACAGCTGCGTGCAAAACCCTTGATACTTTCATCCGTATTGTACATCGCCATGGCCACGCCATCCCCTTTGTAATTGTAAACTTCAAAAACCTGGGGTTCACCGCCACCTTCAGGTGTAAATGTCATTGTGAGTTTTCCTTTGCCTTTGATCACAGTATCGGTTGCGCGGTACTGGTCACCGAAAGCGTGACGGCCAACAATGATCGGTGCTGTCCAGTTCGTAACAAGCCTTGGCACATTGCTGATCACAATGGGCTCACGGAAAACAGTTCCGTCAAGTATGTTACGGATAGTGCCATTGGGGCTCTTCCACATTTGTTTCAGGCTGAATTCTTTTACACGTGCTTCATCCGGTGTGATAGTGGCACATTTAATACCTACGCCATACTGCCTGATCGCATTCGCTGCATCAACAGTTACCTGGTCATTAGTCTGGTCGCGGTATTCAATACCGAGATCATAATATTTGATATCGAGATCGAGCCAGGGAAGAATGAGTTTGTCTTTGATAAATTTCCAGATGATTCGGGTCATTTCATCTCCGTCGAGTTCAACAACGGGATTTGCCACTTTGATCTTTTGTGCCATACAGTTTATTGTTTTGAGGATTTTTTCAGCATGCAAATTTAATTGATTCAATGCAGTAAAAACGGGCTGATTTTAGCGCAATACTTCTGCAACGATTGAGGTCGGTCAATCTGATAATGTTTGCTGTTGATATGAGTAAATAGCTAAAATACAGCGTTTCAGTAAGGTTTTATCATGGACAAAAATAGGGGTTAATACCTAATCATGACTTAAATCAACATACAGTTCTAAATTGCGCAAAACAACACTATGGAAAGATCATCATTTAAAGATTTGCTCCTCCGCTTTGCTGACCTGAGTGATGCCGAGTTTGACGAGTATGTTCAGCCGGTTTTACAAATAAGGCGTTTTGAAAAAAGGCAGATAATTTCAGAAGCAGGTGAAGTGGAGAATTATGTAAATTTTATCAGCAAGGGACTTGTGCGCCGTTATTTTGTGCGCGACAGAATGGAACATCATGTTCAGATATCCAGGGAAAGACAACTGGTACTGAATCTGGAATCATTCTACAACAGGAAGCCGGCTGAGTTTACGATTGAAGCAATCGAACCTACAGTGCTTGTATCAATATCCTATGCCGACATGGAAAGTGTTTTCGCACGTTCACACCGTCTCGAACACATGGCCCGCAAACTGCTTACCTATACCCTGGTGAGTTGTAACAAATGGCATATGCAATTGGTCAGGCATAGTCCAAGGGAAAGATTCCTGAATTTTGTTACCCGTAACCCCGAACTGTTACAAAGGGTACCACAGAAATTCCTGGCATCTTACCTGAATATTAAACCAGAAACGTTCAGTCGTTTTAAACACCTGCTCCGGAATTATTCCCCTGCAGTAATGGCTTGATCAGGTATTCACCACCAGTACCGGAATCTTCAGCTCATGCCGGACAGTCTCCACCGTCTGTCCGAAAATAAGGTCTCGTATGCCCGTATGTCCATGCGCCCCGATGACCAGCATTTCCGCTTTCCCTTCCTGTACAAGCCGGATGATTTCCCTGGCCCTGTCATTGTAACCCAGTACACCCGTTGCTTTGTAGCCGCGTTCCTGCAACTGTTCAGCATAATAAGTGATCTGTTCCATATCCTTACGCGTTTCAAAGTCATCGCTTTCATCACCAAGGATTCGCGAAGTGGCACTTTCCACTACGTGAATCAGCAGGTATTGAGTATAGGAATGCCCCTGTCCCAGCGCATGTGAAATCAGTTTGTAATCCTTTTCTGTAAAATCAAGTGCCACAGCAATAGTATGGTATTCGGGAACTGTGAGGTCCCTGATTTCACCGCCAATATTATGCGGCAATGCCACCGTTTTCCTTTTCCTGTTTTTCATCAGCGGATAAAAGATAGTCATCGCCAGGATAACCAGGAAAAAAATCCCGGCTGCAGCCACTGCAATTTTCCAGCCCCATTGCCCATCAGAATGGAACAAAGGACCTGTTGACTCCACCACCATCTTGATATTCAGGAACACAAGTATTACGGTAACCAGCATCGAGAGTACAATCACAGGCCATTTGATCGCAAAAGTTCCCATTGTTTTGCGGTCACTCGTAAAATGGATCAGGGGGATAATGGCAAAACCCAGTTGCAGACTTAGTATTACCTGGCTTAATATGAGCAGGCTGTCAATGTTGTTTTCCCCGTTGATCAGGATCACAATCACTGCAGGGATGATGGCAATCAGGCGTGTTAATAACCTTCTTACCCAGGGATTGATCCTGAGTTTGAGATAGCCTTCCATTACAATTTGCCCGGCCAGTGTACCGGTGATGGTTGAGCTTTGTCCGCTTGCAATCAATGCCACTGCAAACAAAATGGGAGCGAGGCTTGTTCCCAGCATAGGCAGCAGTTCGTAAGCCTGTTCTATTTTGGCAACATCTGTTCTTCCGGTTTTGAAAAACACCGTAGCGGCAAGCACCAGGATGGCTGCGTTTACCAGGAATGCAAGGTTGAGTGCAATAGTACTGTCAATAAAATTCCATTTTAATGCACGCCGGATTCCTTTTTCATCGCGTTTGATTTTACGGGTTTGCACCAGCGCCGAATGCAGGTAAAGATTATGCGGCATCACAGTGGCACCAATAATACCAATGGCAATATAGAGTGCATCATTGCGGGGATGAATGGAACAAAACCACCGGCCACTTCTTTCAGGTCGGGTTTTGCTAAAATAATTTCTATCAGGAATGAAAGCCCGATCACCGCAATCAATGCAATGATGAACGCTTCCATTTTACGCATGCCCAGTCTTTGCAGTAACAGGAACAGGAAAGTATCCAGGATTGTAATCAGCACACCCCAGATCAAAGGCAAACCTGTAAGTAATTTTATACCGATGGCCATACCGAGTATCTCTGCCAGGTCAGTGGCTGCAATGGCAACTTCTGCAAGTCCGTATAAAACATAATTCAGCATCCGGGGATAAGTTTCCCGGTTGGCCTGTGCAAGATCGCGGCCACGCACAATACCTAATCGCGCCGATAAACTCTGCAGCAGCAAAGCCATCAGGTTACTCATCAGTAATACCCAGATCAGGGAGTATCCAAACTGGCTGCCACCCTGCAGGTCGGTTGCCCAGTTGCCCGGATCCATATACCCGACACTGACGAGGTAAGCAGGGCCGAAGAATGCGAGTATTTTCCGCCAGCCTTTACCGGGTCTGGTGGTGTCAACAGACTGGTGGACTTCACTCAGGGAATTGTAGTTGTGTTTGTGTTCAGACATGTTTGACAAATATGTTTTGTGCAAGTTGTACGCTGATCATTACTGATGCAGTTTGTTTGGTGGCAGTTTTGATCCTGAGTTCAAGCGACTGGTCGAAATCGAATTTCTTTTTCACTTCAACCTTTGTCCCGATGCGGAGTTGTTTGTGTTCCAGTAACTCCAGTAATTCTTTCGACTGGTCGCTCACATGGCAGATTTGTGCCGGCAGGTTCAGTTCCAGGGCCGTGATACATATCTGCGGGTTGTACCGGATCCTTCCTTCCGTATCCGGTATCGGATCGCCGTGCGGATCAAAGCGCGGGAATCCCAGGTATTCATCCAGTTTATCAATCAGTTTACGGCTGCTCACATGTTCCAGTTCTTCGGCCACGGCATGGACTTCTTCCCAGCTGAATTTGAGTTTTTCGGCCAGGAAATATTCCCAGAGCCGGTGGCGGCGCACAATACCCAGGGCTACTTTCTTCCCTTCTGTGCTGAGCCTGAACCCCTGGTAGGGCTGGTAGTGCAGCAGTTTTTTATCCCGCAGTTTTTTCATCATATCCGTAACGGAAGCCGGTTTGGTACGGAGTTCCCGGGCCAGTTCATTGGTACTCACATTCCCGCTGTGGGTCTGGAGGTGGAAAATGGCCTTGATATGATTCTCCTCGCTGGTGGAATAATTCACCATGACTAAAAAATTATTTAGACAAATCTAAAAAATGAGGTTGATAAAACAAAAAATACTATTGACACAGATGCGGGAAACGCTTACTTTCGGAGCGTAAACCGATCGCATGCGATTCCTTAAAATGCTGGCTCCGGGATTGTTAGGGCTGTTTTTGGCAGCTGCCTGTTCCCATGAAAAAGCCAAACCCCTGGCACCTTCCGAGATAACCAAAGTGAATGATTTCATGGCTTTGTTTGAGCCTGTGGAATTGCCATTCAGCTTTGCCGACAGTTCCCTCGCTAAAAAGAAAACAGACTCTGTACAGATTCCATATAAAGTTTTCACTTTGTTTGTGCCAGATAGTTTTGTACACAAAACTTTTGGCAAGAATGTAAAACCTGTTTTTTACCCGATGGGTTCTGTCCCTGTGAAAGGTGAGGGCAGTTATCTTTTTGTAAAAGCAGTACAGGGGAATAAGAAAGCGATCCTGTTAATCGCGTTCAATAAAAAGCAGGAATATATTGCAGGAATCACTGCCTTAAAACCTGACCAGGACCAGTACACGGCACAGTCGGGTGTATTTGACCGCAAGTTCACACTCAATAAAACCACGGTTAAAAGAACCAGGGAAGCCAATGCGCAGGAAGGACGCGAAGTGTATGTGCTGAATGAAGCGGCAGGTAATTTCATGCTGATCATGACCGAAGCCCTGGATGATAAACCCGCTGAACTCATCAATCCCATTGATACATTGCCCAGGAAAAATAAATGGTCTGCCGATTATATTTCCGGTAAACGAACCATCATTTCTGTGCGCGATGGTAAGCGTGCCGGTATACTCCAGTTCTTTATGCATATTGAAAAAAGCAACGGAGAATGTATCGGCCAGCTCAAAGGCGAGATGGATATGAAAACAGGAAACACCGGCATTTACCATGAAGACGGCGACCCCTGTTCCCTCAAATTTATTTTCAACAGCGGATCTGTAACCCTGCAGGAACAGGGAGGTTGTGGTTCCCACCGTGGGCTGCAATGCACCCTGGATGGAAATTATACAAAGAAAAAATATGTGAAACCGGCTTCCGCAAACGTTCGCAGAAAGTGATTTAAAGCAATTCCCACAATTTTTCAACAGGCGCCTTTGAAATATGATTCCCGGGCCTGAATTACCCCCTTTTTCGTTATAATCTGCTATATTGCACCTTCGTGTAAATTGAACACTATGGATTTTACTGCTTACAAAGTTCCTTACCCTGTTGAAGACCGTTATAAGAAGAAAGTGGCTTATTTTTCAATGGAGTTTGCCACCCACCAGCCCCTGAAAATTTACAGTGGCGGATTAGGCTTCCTGGCCGGTTCCCATTTGCGCAGTGCCTATGAACTGGGTCAAAACCTGGTTGGTATCGGCATCTTGTGGAAATATGGTTATTACGACCAGGAAAGAAACCAGGACCAGACACTGGATGTGAGCTGGAATGAAAAACAATTTTGTTTCCTGGAAGATACCGGCCTCAAATTCCAGATTTCTATACATGAACATCCGGTTTGGGTGAAAGTATTTTACCTGAATCCCGAAACATTCAAAACAGCGCCGTTGTTTTTACTATCAACGGATTGCCCGGAGAACGATTATGTATCGCAAACCATTACCCATCGTTTGTATGATGCAAACGTGGCCACCAAAGTGGCGCAGTTTATCCTGCTGGGTGTGGGCGGTGCCAAACTGATGGATGAACTCGGATTCAATCCTGAATTATACCACCTGAATGAAGCACACGGCCTCTCTGCTGCATTCTATCTCTACCAGAAGTTCAACAAAAAACTGGAAGAAGTTAAAAAGAGATTGGTATTCACAACCCATACCCCTGAAGAAGCAGGAAATGAAAAACATGATATTTACCTCTGCCATAAGATGAGTTATTTCTGTGGACTGTCTGTAGATGAAGTGAAACTGCTGACCGGAAATCCGGAAGACCAGTTCAACCATTCTCTGGCAGCCCTGCGTTTTGCCCATCTTGCAAACGGGGTTTCTCAGTTACATGGTCATGTATCAAGGGCCATGTGGAGCCGTTACCCTGATATCTGTCCCATTATTTCTATTACGAATGCACAGAACTGGAAATACTGGGCGGATAAACAGATGTACCGTTTCCGTGAAGCGGGTGATGATTATGGTATTGATGACCGTAAAAAATACCTGAAGAAAAGGGCTTTTGAAATTGTAGCTGACCAGACCGGTAAATTATTCAACCCCGATGTTTTTACTATCGTTTGGGCTCGCCGTTTTGCTGGTTATAAAAGAGCCAGCATGATCGCTTCTGATGAAGTGAGATTCAGGAAGCTGATGGAGAATAAAAAATACCCTGTTCAGCTGATCTGGGCCGGTAAACCATACCCGGTTGATCATCCTGCCATCAGTGAATTCAACCAGCTGGTTCATGTCAGCAAGAATTTTAAAAATATGGCGGTAATGATTGGTTATGAACTGACTTTATCCAAACGCCTCAAACAGGCAGCCGACTGCTGGCTCAATAATCCCCGTGTTCCCCGCGAAGCGTCAGGAACCAGTGGTATGACTGCAGCCATGAACGGTGCCGTGAATTTCTCCACCGATGACGGATGGATTCCCGAATTCATCAATCACGGACATAACGGTTTCGTTGTGCCTAAAGCGGATTATGCCAGCATGGCTACACACGAACAGGATCAATATGACCTGAACAAAATGTATGAAATCCTCGAGAAAGAAATTCTCCCCTTATATTATGATGACTATCCGACCTGGCGCCAGATCATGAAGAATGGTATGGGTGATGTGCGGTTCCAGTTTGACAGTAACAGGATGGCGCATGAGTACTACGAACTGATGTACGTTTAACGTTGCCGGTTACCAGTTACCTGTTGTTGTAACCTGTTTGCTCACTTTCAAATACAAAGCATACAGCTTACTGTAATTAACTGGTAACTGGTAACGGGTAACAGACAACTAGTAGCTATCTAGCAACTCACTCAATTTCTTAGAATCGGGAAAATACCCCAGTAGTTGCTCTATGACGCCTTCAACAATCGCATCCGGGCAGGAAGCGCCGCTGGTGATCAGAATTTTAACCGGGCGGTTATCAGGTAAAAAATTTGCCGTGATTTTTTCTTCCTTCCGGTGCAGGTTATAGTGCAGGATTTCCCCGCCCGCCATCAGGTGTTCCCTGTTTTTAATGAAGTAGGTTGGCAGTTTCCCTTCGCAGAGTTCCACCAGGTGTGAGGTGTTGGATGAATTATAACCTCCCACAACTATTGCCAGATCGGCTTTTGTTTCCAGCATACCGCTAACGGCAGTCTGGTTATCGTGTGTGGCATAGCAAAGTGTGTCACGGGTATCGGCGAAATAAGCTTCCGGGTCGCCTCCTGCAGGGAGGTATTTATCAAGCATCACTTTTTTAAGGTAATCGGCTATTGCCTGTGTATCGCTGGCCAGCATGGTTGTCTGGTTCACCACGCCGATGCGTTGCAGGTCTTTGGTAACATCAAATCCTTCGCTGTACTGACCCTTGAAAACCTGGTAAAAAGTATCCGGTTGTTTTTCCCCGGTGATATAGGTGGCGAGCAATTCAGCCTCTTTCATATCATTCACAATAACAGCAGGTGCACCTGCAGCTGCATGTGAAAAGGTGGCGCGGGTTTCCTCATGTTTGGGCTTGCCATGGATGACAATCGTATAATTCTTCTTTGCAATCACTTCACTTCTGTTCCATACTTTCTCCACAAAAGGACAGGTGGTATTATATGGTTCTGTCAATATACCCCGCGCATGTAAATCTGCTTCCATTTCCAGGGTGGTCCCAAATGCAGGGATAAGTACAATGTCATCAGCCCGTAGGCTGCTCAGCGGGATGATTTCATTCCCAGCAGTATCATGAAGGAAATTGATGCCATGGGCGTGCAGGTCGGCATTTACATGGGGGTTGTGGATCATTTCGCTGAGGAGGAAGATCCTTTTGCCGGGATTCTCTGCTACGGTCCGGAAAGCAATGTCAATGGCATTTTCAACCCCATAGCAGAACCCGAAATGACGGGCCAGGAAAATCTGCACCGGACCGAAGTCAAGCAGGGTAGGGCTGAAATCCTTTTTCATTTTATCAGCCTCTTTCCTTTTTTTCTTGATGGCGGTGATCAGCGGACTCCTGTAAAATGCCGGTACTTCGAACTGCTTCATCCTGCAAAGATAAGCAGGCCTTGTGGCGATAAATCAGTCAGCATACTGCGCAGGCTCAGCCGGGGAAAAGCTATTTTATGCCTAATTTCACGCAAAATTTAACGATGAAATACGCCCTCGTTTCGCTGGGCTTGCTTGCCTGCCTGTTTTCCTGTAAAAACAATTCATCAACCAAACAAAAATCCATGGAGCAAATATCCCCGTTCAGGGCTGTGGAATGGTCACATTCGACGAACATTTATGAAGTGAATCTCCGCCAGTACACCAAAGCCGGTACGTTCAATGCTTTTGCCGGTGAACTGCCGCGACTGAAAAAAATGGGCGTGCAAACCCTGTGGTTCATGCCAATCACACCGATTGCACAGGCCAAAAAGAAAGGGACATTGGGCAGTTACTATGCCTGTTCTGATTATACGGCCATCAATCCGGAGTTTGGTAACCTGGATGATTTCAAAAGCCTGGTGAAACAGGCACATGAAATGGGTTTCAAAGTGATTATTGACTGGGTGGCCAACCATACCGGCTGGGATCACCGCTGGACCAAAGAGCACCCGGATTATTATGAAATGGACAGTGCCACGAAAGATTTTAAAATCGCTTCGGGTATGGATGATATCATTGAACTCAATTTCAAAAACCCCGCTTTGCGCAAAGCCATGATTGATGCCATGGCGTATTGGGTGAAGGAATGTGATATTGATGGTTTCCGCTGCGACCTCGCATTCTGGGTGGAAATAGATTTCTGGAAAGAAGCCCGTAAAGAACTCGATGCCATCAAACCGCTGTTCTGGCTCGGTGAAGTGGATGAACTGGACAATGGTAACTATGCCGAAGCATTTGATGCCAGCTATACCTGGAAATGGATGCACCAGACTGAAGATTTCTATAAAAAACACTTAGGACTTGATACGCTGATCGGCCTGCTTAAAAAATATGATGACATCGGTGATCATTCCATGCGTGCCTGGTTTACCACCAACCATGATGAAAACAGCTGGAATGGTACCGAGTATGAAAAATACGGTGACATGGCCCCGGCGCTCGCTGTGTTCAGTGCCACCTGGAACGGGATCCCGCTCATATACAGCGGACAGGAACTTCCGATGAAAGATAAACGGCTCCTGTTTTTTGAGAAAGACCCTATCCCCTGGAATAACAATTACGCATTGGAAGGGGTTTATTCGTCATTACTGAAATTAAAAACAAATAACCCCGCTTTGCGCGCCGGTGATACCGCCGTCCAGACCTTCCGTCTCAAAACCACGGCTCCTGATAAAGTACTGGCTTATCTCCGCAAAAACGGTCCTGATGAAGTGCTGGTCGTACTCAACATGAGCAGGGATAACAAACTGCAGTTTGATATTACTGACGAGCATGTGAAAGGGGATTACATGAATATTTTCTCCGGTGCAGGAAATGATTTTTCAACAGAGAAGTCGTTTATGATGAATGCGTGGGAGTATTTGGTGTATGAGAAGCTGAAGAAGTGAGGTGGTTGGAAGTTGGAAGTTGGAGGTTGGAGGTTGAACCCGAAAGATCGAAAAGTCTTTTATTTGTTGGAATGTTGGAAAGTTGGAGTGTTGGAGTGTTTCCTATGATCAAACTGTACTATAAAAAGGAATGTCCTAAACTTCGAAGTTTAGGACATTCCTTATTATAGTAAATATTCAATCTGTCAGAACATTCCAACATTCCAACACTCCAACACTCCAACACTCCAACATTCCTGTAGTACCATTTTATCTTTCGGAGACGTCCAACCTCCAACCTCCAACTTCCAACTTCCAACCTCCAACAAAAAAAACGCCAGCTGCATCACACAGCCGGCGCTTTCTTTTAAAACAAACTGTTTACTGCTCTTCCGTAATATTCAACGGATACCTGTAGATTCCTTCATACCCCGGATAGATTCCTTCCAGCTGTATACTTTCATCCCTGAAGCCGGCAATGGCACGGGCCAGTTCATCGGTGGAACTGATGTCAACACCGTTTACGCTGGTGATCACGAAACCGTCCTGCATTTTTGTTTTGCTGAAAGCCCCGCCGGATAATATTTTCTTTACGAGTACGCCACCCTGGATATCATACTGCTGGGCTTTTTTTGCATCAAAAGCTTCGAGTTCAGCGCCCAGTTTATCACCAATTGTATTTGATGCAAGCTGGTCGTAGGTGCCTGTTTTATTTGACAGGGTAGCTGTAACAGTGCTCTCGTTATTGCCCCGCTTGTAAGTGATTTTTACTTTGTCGCCTGCATTGTAAGAGGCAATCGTACCCTGGAGTTCAGTCCATGAGTTAACGGGTATATCATTTACTTTCGTAATCACATCGCCTTTTTCAAACCAATTTCTGCGCCGGCACCGTCTTTGGCTACTGAACCAACGTGTGCACCATCGCCGGCATCATATTTTTCCTGGTCAACGGAAACACCGAGGTAAGGTCTTTTTACATCACCGAACTTAATCAGGTCATTCACGATTTTTTTCACCAGGTTTACCGGGATGGCAAATGAATAGCCCGCATATGTACCATTAGGTGCGAGGATGGCTGAGTTAATGCCGATCAGTTGTCCATCGGTTGTAACAAGCGCACCGCCGCTGTTGCCCTGGTTTACGGCAGCATCGGTCTGTATGAATGATTCGATCGGTGACTGGCTCTGGCGGCTGTTAATATTGATCGAACGGCCTTTGGCAGAAACGATACCGGCTGTAACGGTGGTTTCCAGTGTAAGGGGATAGCCGATGGCCAATACCCACTGTCCGAGTTTTACATTGTCGGAATTACCGTACAGTAAGAAGGGAAAACCGTTTCCGTCAATTTTCAGTACAGCGAGATCGCTGCTGGGATCTTTCCCGATTAAACGGGCTTTGTAGGTTTTATGATTGCTCAGGGTTACTGTAATTTCATCTGCCACACCATCACCACCATCGGTAACGACGTGGTTGTTGGTAATGATATAGCCATCCTCACTGATGATCACACCGCTGCCTGAACCTCTTTGTTCGGGCTGCACCTGCGGACCAAAATTGAAGAACTGGTCAAAAAAATCTTCCATGTTGTTGTTACCGCGTACACGAGGCAACTGGTTGCTGATTTTTTGGCCGGGATTTTAGTTTTGATATGCACAACGGCGGGAACAGCTGAAGCTGCTGCCTTTGTGAAATCAACTGGCTCACCGGAGGGTGATCCGTTCTCAAAGAATCCGGCATAGTTTGCCGGGAGTTTTCCGTCGCTTACCTGCACGAGGCCGGCGGGTTGGTGGCTCAGCTTACCATAGATCCATACGCTGCTGACAGCGGATACTGCGCTAACTGCCACTACCAGGATAAGTTGTTTCCATTTCATAACTCTGTACTTTTTAGAAAATTGAATAACTGATTTTTCTTTTTTGCTACCGCAAGATAACTACAGTGTTAAATGATTGAACACCTGCATTTTCAGTTTAACAATTCATTTACCGTAGTTTTCGTACTTCGGCTCATAAAATTAAAAACTTTAACGAAAAAAGGGCACGAAGGTTTACAGCCGGCAAAGAAATTCCATAGTATCCACCCCATCAGCATAATCGGTCAGTGTGGGATCCTGGCTCTGCCCAAACGGGACATGACCCTTTCCAACAACACATTGCAGGTCGGTATTGCCTGCCAGACTGATTTCCAGTGCCTTTTTATCCCCGTAAAATTCATAATGTAACTGGCTGATCCGGGAAAAAGGGGAGGGATTTTCAACCACTAATACATTTTCCGTCGACATATAAACGACCCCGTTCAGGATATGCAGGGCCAGGTTGTAATCGTAATTGTTTTTGAATTTATGGAAGTCGGCCAGCCAGCCATACCGTTTACAGGCGCCCAGCAAGGGGATGAAATCATACCCTTCCGGTACAAAAATCTTTGACACATTGCGGCAGCCCAGGCCGAAATAGAGGAAAATATCGTCGGCCAGCAGGTCCAGTTCTTCTTTGGATTCATTTCCGGTGAGAATCGCAACAGAAGTCCTGTTCCGCCGGATGATATTCGGGTACTTGCTGAAATAGTGTTCAAAATACAAAGAGGAATTATTGCTGCCTGTGGCGATATAGGCATCACAGCCCTTCAGCCTTTCAGCGAATTCACAATACCTGTTCACTTCAGGATCCCAGGCGGCTAATTGTTCAACCAGGTGTTTCAGTAATACCCCGTCTTTGGAAGAAAGTTTACATACCGACTTATGCCCGCTCATAAAAACACAAAGCCAGTCATGAAATCCTACCAGCGGAATATTCCCCGCCATCACGATTCCGACTGTTTTCGGGACATGATTTTCGTCAGGTATATTATACGATTGAGCCCAGGCCTGAAGCCTTTCCGGGTCCAGCATCGTTTGGGCAATCTGGCTGCAGGCTCTCCCGGTAAATTCGGGTATAAACCATCCGTTTTCGAGCCCTGACTGTACCTTGGCTTCCTGCCAGGAAGCGCCATTTTCAAGGATATAATTCCTGAGTTTCGTCAATAAGAAAATCCTGTGTTGTAAATTCATCCCAAAAAGTTAATTTCGCAAATGTAATTCTGAACCCGTTAATTTAATTTTTTATGGCTATTAAGATTACCGAAGAATGTATCAATTGCGGCGCTTGCGAACCCGAGTGTCCCAATAACGCTATTTATGAAGGCGGAGTAGAATGGGCTATTGCCGATGGAACTACCGCTAAAGGATCGTTCACACTGATGGACGGAACTGTTGTTGATGCCGAGCAGAAAAATGCACCGGTGGCAGTGGATGTGTATTACATCACTCCCAACAAATGTACAGAATGCCAGGGCTTCCATGAAGAGCCCCAGTGTGCAGCCGTTTGCCCGGTTGACTGTTGTGTGCCTGACGAAATGTATACAGAGACTGTGGACGAACTGATGGCCAAAAAAGGAAAGCTGCATATCTAAGGGTGTGCATAACTATTTCCGCAGGTCATTTTGAAATTCCCGCAAACTGTCTACCTTAATAGAAGAATTTCTATACACGGCCCTTCGGGGCTGCTATAACTTCGGCGGGTGATATTTCCCGTCTTAAGGGTGAAGGGATACAACCTTCACCCTTCTTATTTCCAGCCCGGAACGCCCGCGCGGATATAAGTGATTTTTAGCATTTTAAATTTCGGGTAACCCTTTTTTTCTTCAATATTTGCATAGTTAAACAGTTCAGTTTACCATGAAGAAAAATTTAGCCCTGGTGACCGGTGGTTTTTCGGGGGAAGCGGTTATTTCCTATAAAACCGTAGTTACAATTGACCGGCATCTCGACCGTGATCTTTTCAACGTCTATAAGATAGATATCAATCCGGAAGGCTGGTTTTACTTACCTGCCAGTGGCGAAAAACTGCCGGTTGATAAAAATGACTTTTCGGTACTGGTAGATGGCCAAAAAACCCGGGTTGATGTGGTGTTTATCGCGATGCATGGCACCCCGGGGGAGGATGGTAAACTGCAGGGCTATTTCGACACCCTGAAAATCCCCTATACCAGCTGTGACGCCGGAACTTCTGCAATCACATTTAATAAAAGATATACTGTAGCAGTGGCTGCTTTTTCAGGTATCCATGTGGCACGGTCTGTGTTATTGATAAAAAACCAGTTTGGCAACCCGGATGAAATTGTAAAAACACTGCAGTTCCCTGTATTTGTGAAACCCAACAACGGGGGATCGAGTATCGGGATGTCAAGGGTGAATAAGCCCACTGAAGAACTGGGGGCAGCCATTGAAAAAGCATTTAAGGAAGATGACCAGGTGCTGGTGGAGGAATTCATCGGCGGCCGTGAATTCACGATTGGCGTTTACCGTAGGAATGGGGTGGTGCATACCTTACCCATGACTGAAGTAATCAGCGAGAAAGAATTCTTTGACTATGAAGCCAAGTACCAGGGGAAATCGAAAGAGATTACACCTGCACAACTGGATGAGTCCAAGGCTGCGCAGGTACGTGCCGCTGCTGAAAAAATTTATGCCATTTTCAATTGCAGGGGCGTGGTGAGGATTGATTTTATATACAATGAAACAGCCGGCCAGCCGTTTATGCTTGAAATAAATACCATTCCGGGCCAGAGTGAACACAGTATTGTTCCCCAGCAGGTACAGGCGGCAGGGATGACATTAAAAGAATTCTATACCGGACTGGTAATGGAAGCCACCGGGGCTTAACAATAATAATAATCCAACGTATACATGTTTAAATTTATCACGCACCGTCCGCTCTGGTTAAATGTACTGGCAGGTATCCTGCTGGCGATCGGCGTTTTCGCGTTGATCCTCCTGTCACTGAACTGGCTGACGCATCATGGTAAATCCAGTTCTGTTCCTATGTAACGGGAAAAAATTACGAGGAAGCTGAAAAAATCCTGAAGAAAGCCGGATTTGATGTCGAGATACAGGATTCCATTTATGTTGATACGATGAAAGCCGGTATGGTCATCAAACAGTTTCCGGAAGGGGATGAGGTGGTTAAATCAAACCGTCTTGTATACCTAATTATCAACCGGGCTATTCCCCCTGAAGTGGAAATGCCAAACCTGGTGGGTTACAGTTTCCGGAATGCTGAAATGGTATTGAGGAATATGGGCCTGCGTGTCGGGGATACCACTTCCAAACCGGATTTTGCCAAGAACTCTGTGCTTGAACAGATTTATAAAGGACAAATGATTGCGCCTGGTACTAAACTCAGAAAAGGCAGTGTGATTTCCCTCGTGTTGGGAGATGGAGTAGGCAACCTGGAATTTGCAGTGCCAATCATAACCGGTATGACGCTTTGCGATGCCCGCGAAAGGCTGGATGGCAGCGGCGTGCAGATTGGTGCTATAATTCCTGACACCGATGTGGAAGATTCCTGCAACGCATATATTTATAAACAAGCCCCGGAAAGATTTGATGATGAAAAACGGATTCAGAAAATCCGTTCCGGACAAACTATTGATGTATGGTTGCAACTGGATAAACCGGCGAAGAAGGATACGGCGGATAATCAGCCGATATTTCCAAGGCCGTGATTTGAAAAGTAAAAAGTAAAAAGTCAAAAATCCCAAATTCCAAATCCCCAAACCACTAGCTAAAAGCCAATAGCCATAAGCCAATAGCCAAACTCAATAGTATGAACCAAATAACCGTCCAGGAACTAAAAGCCCGCATGGATGCCGGTGAAAAGCTCAACCTGATTGACTGCCGCGAGCCGCAGGAGTATGCTGAATTCAATATTGGCGCCAAGCTGATTCCGCTCGGGCAGATACAGTCCATGCAGATTGATGAGTTGGAAGACCTCCGCAATGAGGAAGTAATTATCCATTGCCGCAGCGGACAACGCAGCATGATGGCTTGCATGTTCCTGGAGCAGATGGGATTTACCAACACCTGTAATGTTACCGGGGGCATCCTTGCCTGGAAAGAAAACTTCGGCGGGTAATCAGAGTTTGATATTCACACCTGCCATCCAGTTGGTTCCGGCCATCGGGAAATAATAATTATTCACCACCAGTTCCCCGCCGTAGATATAATTATACGTATAACCGTTGGGTTCATACTTCCTGCCAAACAGGTTATTCACAGCAACAATCAGTTTCCACTCACCGGCTTTGGCCGTTTTGAATGAATAGTTCAAACGGCAATCCTGTACATAAAAAGCAGATAACACCCTTGCTTCATTGCCTGTATTGTCAAGATGCTGTTTGCTTACATATTTAGCAGGGAAAGCAATACTGAAATTTTTTACCGGTACCCAGGTGGCTTCTGCACTGGCTACCACGGATGGTGAATAAGCAATGTCTGTGCTTTTATACTGATTCAGTTTCTGCCCGCCATTATCATAATCATCTATATACTCTGTAAAATTTTTCACTTTGTTTTTGCTCAGGGCCAGGGTGGCATTGATACGGAATTCACTGACAGGTTTCCACTGCCCGCTGAGTTCGACACCTGTACGCTGGCTGTTAGGGATGTTGATTCTTGTATAGGCACCTACATCATTGATTTGCCCGTTCAGCACCAGCTGGTCTTTGTAACGCATATTATAAAACACCACCGACCAGCTGTATTTCTTTCCATTTTTCTCAATGCCCAGTTCAGTGTCGAATAATCTTTCCGGTTTGGGTTGCTGGTTTTTCCCGGCTTCAAAATCATCGCGGTTGGGCTCTTTGTTTGCCACAGCAAATGAAACATATGTCTTCCAGTTATTCCGGATATAACTGATACCTGCTTTTGGGTTTATAAAATTCCAGTTGTTTTTTACTTCCAGTGCCGGGTTATCCCTGAATCCATTGATCTGGTATTTTACCGGCCTGAATTGGATATCCGCAAACAGGTTAAACCACTGGCGGAAAGTTTTTTCTTCCTTGATATAAAAACTGATGTCTGTTTTGTTTGCATCCAGGTCGTACCAGCGGTGAACCGGATCAGGCATGCCATTGGAAGCCCAGGTGATTTCACCAAAATGCCGGCCTTTGTAACGGGCTACAAGTCCGCCTGCCGTAAAGCGTGCATTGTTTCCCTGTCTTTGTACTGAGAACGTAGAACCGTAATAGTCATTGTCAAGCCAGAGCCTGCGGATAAAATCCGAACTGCCCGGCCGGTTGATATTGTATTTGGCATAATCTTCTTCTGCTTTGTATTGTTCATAGTATCCCTTGCCGCGGGTCCAGAACAATGCCGTGTTTATATTCCATGCATTCCCCGGCCTGTAATTCCAGAAAAACTGGTAATGATCCTGTTTGTAATTATCCGTTTCATTATCATAAGGATCACCGGGCTTCTCAGTGCCGGCGTAGTTGATACGGCGGTTACCGGCTTTCAGGTCTTCTTCAGTAATGCCATACCAGGCCTGGTAAGTTTTTTCTTTACCGGATAAAATATTCAATCTGAGTGTTGATTTTTTTGTACGATAAGCTGTGGTGGCAAACCAGAATGCAGGCTGGAAGTAGCCCGGTCAATATATCCGTCGCTGCTCATTTGGGAAAGACGGATATCAGCGGAAAAATGGTCTTTGATCAAACCAGTTCCGGTTTTGAATGTGTGTTTACGTGAGCCAAAGGAGCCAAAACTGTTATTGAGCTCTGCATAAGCGTCTGTATTATTTTCGCTGGTGCTGATATTGATATTGGCACCGAATGCACCGGAACCATTGGTGCTGGTGCCCACGCCGCGCTGTACCTGGATCCCTGAAGTGGATGACGCGATATCAGGCAGGTCTACAAAAAACGTTCCCTGGCTTTCGGCATCATTGTACGGAATCCCATTCATGGTAATGTTAATCCTGGTGGCATCCGTACCGCGGATCCGGAGACCCGTATAACCAAAACCGTTGCCCGCATCTGAATTCACCACTACCGATGGCAGCTGGTTCAGCATAAAAGGCAGGTCCTGGCCCAGGTTTCTCAGCGTGATATCCTGTTTACTGATGTTGTTATTCGTAACAGGCGTTTTGTACGACACGGTTATGGCCCTGACTTCCAGGGGCTGGAGCGTGTAAAAACTGTCCTTGACAGGCTCGCTCACCTGGGCAAATACCCGGGAGCACATGAATAATCCAATAAAGGCAATCCTCTTCATTTTTTGAAGTTTACAGGTTAAAAAATGAGAGGGAAATGCTGGTGAAAGGGGGGTAAAAAAAGTCCTCCTTCCCTGCGCAGGCATTACCCTGATCAGGTTTACGGGTATTATCTCAGATCCGATTTTACTCGGAACACCCCGGGAAACTCTGAAATTCAATGTTTTGTAGCAGGATTACTCCTGATACTGACAGATCTGGTGCAAAATTACTGATAAATAGGCTTTATCTGACTGTAACTTTTACACGCTTATACGTATCATATCAAACCATTGTTTATGAAGAAATATTTTTCCTTACTTATTCTGTTTGTCTCATTTGCTGTAACGGCCTTTTCCCAGACTGTGATCAACGATCCCCTGGCGGAACAAAGAACGGTTACCAGTTTCCATGGCATTGAAGTGTCCAGGGGTATTGAATTGTTGCTGACTATGGATGCGGATGAAGCTGTAGCTGTAAGTGCATCTGATATAAAATTCAGGGAGAACATTGTTACAGAAGTTGTGAATGGGATCTTGAAAATTTATTATAAAAAGGAGCTGAGTTATAATACACGAAAAGTGAACCGGGGTTTGAAAGCGTATGTATCCTGCAAAACACTTGACTTACTTGATGCACAAACAGGTGCCAGGGTGAATATTGTTGGCGTATTAAAGGCCGATAATTTGAAACTGAATGCGGCAACCGGTGCGCGGGTAAAAGGAAAAGTGGAAGCGGGGAAAATGTCGCTCAACCAGGGAACGGGTTCCGAAGTGGTATTGGAAGGAACCGTATCAGGCCTCCAGGCTGAGGGATCTACCGGCAGCCATTTTTCCGGTGATGAACTCAAGGCTACACCTGTGATGCTACTGTAAGTACAGGTGCTAAAATAACAGTGACCGTGGAAAAAGAACTCGTAGCCAAAGCCAATACCGGCGGTAAGATTATGTATAAAGGGGAAGGCGTATCAAAAGACATTACAGTACATACCGGCGGGTCTGTCAAAAAAATATAAAAACATATATTCACAACTGATATGAAAAAAATACTTGCATCCCTGTTCCTGCTGTTCCTTTCAGTGTCTGTACTGAAAGCCCAGGTGAATGATCCGAATGCTACAGTTCGCCCGGTGACTGCATTCCATGTGCGATTGTTTCCAGCTCATTCAATGTTTACCTGAGTCATGGCGAAAAGGAAGCCCTGGCAGTGAGTGCCGATGAAACCAAATTCATTGAGCGCATCCGTACAGAAGTAAAAGATGGTGTACTCCGCATCTGGTATGATAACCAGGGTAAATGGAATACCGGCAATAAAAAACTGAAAGTATATATTTCCTATACACAACTGGATAGGATAGAATCAAGTGGTGCCTGTGATATTTATGTGGATGGGACATTGAAATCTGAATCGCTTACCATTACACAATCCGGCGCCAGCGATATGCATGGTGAACTGGATGTTGACAGGCTGAAAGTAAACCTCAGTGGTGCCAGTGATATGGTAGTCAGTGGTAAAGTCACACGCCTTGAAGTGGATGCCAGCGGTGCCAGTGATTTCAAAGGATTTGACCTGGTTACTGAAAGTTGTGATGTGCAGGCGAGTGGAGCGAGTGATATCAAGATAACTGTAACAAAAGAATTATCTGCCCAGGCAAGCGGGGCGAGTGATATACGGTATAAAGGGGAGGCGGTGATAAAGAATATTAAGTCTTCGGGGGCAAGCTCTGTGAAAAAAAGTTGATTTCTTTTTAACCACAAAGCACACAAAGAAATACCACAAAGGCCACTAAGGATTATCCCTAGTGGCCTTTGCGTGCCCGCCGAAGCGAAGCGAAGGTGGGTGGCCTTTGTTTTGGCTTTGTGTCCCTTGTGGTAAAACACAAAAAAACGCCTTATTTGAGGCGTTTTCCGTTGTTGCGAAGGGAGGATCGAAACTCCCGACCTTTGGGTTATGAGCCCAACGAGCTACCGCTGCTCTACTTCGCGATTTGGACGGCAAAGATAGCCTTGTAATCATTACCTGCCAAACAATTTTAATGAGTTACCTTTGCAGGCCGAATCCCCCTGAGGGGTTCAGTAACAAGCAATTCAGTGAAAGCAGGATTTATCAGCATATTTGGCAAACCGAACGCAGGAAAAAGCACCCTGCTGAACGCCCTCATGGGTGAAAAGCTGGCTATTGTTTCCAATAAAGTGCAAACCACCCGGCACCGGATCAAAGGGATCCTGACAGAGAAAGAATACCAGCTGGTTTTTTCTGATACACCGGGTATTATTGAGCCCAGGTATAAGCTCCATGAGAAAATGATGGATGCCGTGAAGTCGGCGCTGGAAGATGGTGACCTGGCTTTGCTGATTGTGGATGTGCGGGAGAACCTGGAAGAAGCGGATGCTGTATTTTCTGCCCTGCATTTACGGGTACCTGCGCTGGTGCTGGTCAATAAAATTGACCTGGCCGGACAGGAGCGGATCAAAGAAGCACTTGACTTTTTTGAATCACGGCCCTACTGTAAAAAAGCCATTTCGATTTCTGCATTAACCGGCCTGGCTAAAAAGAAACTGCTGAAAGAAGTGCTTGCATTTATCCCTGAAGGGGAACCCTTTTTCCCGGGGGATGATATCAGTGACCTGCAGACACGTTTTTTTGCGAGCGAACTGATCCGGGAAAAAATATATGAACTGGCCCAGGATGAGATCCCTTATCACACTGCTGTGCTGATACGGGAGTACACCGAGAAAACCACCCTGGTGAAAATAGTAGCTGATATCATCGTTCACCGGGAAACGCAAAAAGCGATTCTCATTGGTGAGCATGGCAGCATGATCAAAAGAATTGGTACCGACGCGAGGAAGGATATTGAAAAATTCATAGGCCAGAAAGTATTCCTCGAGTTATTTGTGAAAGTAAAACCCAAGTGGCGGGAAAACGACCTGCAACTGAAAGAATACGGTTATTAATAAAATTATATGTCATTTACAGTAGCGATCACCGGAAGACCCAACGTAGGGAAAAGCACTTTATTCAATCGTCTCCTTGAGCAGCGTAAAGCCATTGTGGATGATGTGAGCGGGGTGACCCGTGACCGCCAGTATGGTATTACCGACTGGAATGGTAAAACCTATAACGTAATTGATACCGGTGGTTTTGTAGCCGGCAGCGAGGATATTTTTGAGAAAGAAATCGCCAAACAGGTAATGGTGGCGGTGGAAGAAGCGAATGCCGTTATTTTTATGGTGGATGCCACCTCCGGCATCACCGCACTCGATGATTCCATGGCCAATGTACTCAGACGCAGCACAAAACCGGTTTTCCTGGTGGTGAATAAAGTAGATAACCAGGCAAGGATGTTTGAGGCCAATGAATTTTACAGTCTTGGTTTTGAAAATATATTTTTCATTGCAGCTGCAAGCGGCAGTGGTACCGGTGAACTGCTGGACGCCATTACTGAACTGATTACTGAAGATGCTTCTGAAGAAGCCAAAGAAATTGCAGGTCTTCCCAAAATTGCCATCATTGGCCAGCCCAACGTTGGTAAATCATCCCTGCTGAATGCACTGATCGGGGAAGAGCGCACTATTGTTAGTGCGATTGCCGGCACCACACGCGATACTATCCATACGCACTATAAGATGTTCCAGAAAGAATTTGTTCTGATTGATACGGCCGGTATCCGCCGTAAAACAAAAGTGCATGAAGACCTGGAATTTTATTCTGTGATCCGTGCTATCAAGGCCATGGATGAAGCGGATGTTTGCCTGCTGCTGCTGGATGCCAGTAAAGGGAATCACGGCCCAGGACCTGAACATTTTCAGCCTGGCGGTAAAGAAAGGTAAAGGCGTGGTGTTACTTGTAAATAAATGGGATCTGGAAACAAAAGAAACCAACACAGCCCGTGATTATGAAATCGAGCTGAAGAAGAGACTGGCACCATTCAGTGATGTGCCCATCCTGTTTGTTTCTGCAAAAGAAAAACTCCGCATTTTCAAAGCGGTGGAAATTACGCTGGAAGTATGTGAAAGCCGTAACAGGAGAAGTCCCGACTTCAGAACTGAATACCGTTATTTTAAAAGCGATTGAATCTTATCACCCGCCTGTTGTCCGTGGCCATCCTGTGAAAATAAAATTCGTAACACAGTTACCAACCGCCACTCCTTCATTTGCATTTTTCTGCAATTTCCCGGATGATATTAAAACGCCGTACCGGAATTACCTGGAGAACCAGCTGAGAAGTAAGTTCCCTTTATCAGGTGTACCAGTACGTATTTATTTCCGGCAGAAATAGAAATGCGGAAAGCGCTTCCGTTTACATGTTCAGGATCAAGGAATCATGTTTTTCTCTCGTAGATTTACGATCCTGCAATCAATATTTTACTTGCAAAACTTGCATTATTCAGATGCTAGAAGTACTTTGTGCATCCATCCCGATAATCTGCGCAAAACCGTACTCATTTCCACTACCTGAAAAGCTACTTCCATTTTTCCCGACTGAATGACCAGCGTCTTTTTGTAATCCTGTTCAATCAATCCTTGTTTCCTTTTGATGACCGTACACCCTTAGCAAAAGATGAAACATCTGTTCGTACCACTGCTGCTTATGATGGCCATGACTGCTCATGCCCAGTTCACCACCAACGACACAACAATAACAAACCAGCTGCCGCTCAGCCTGTCACGGGTAAAACCCACCCAGGATGAAAAAACGACTGTACAGCTGACACCCGGTAAATGGAAAATGACTAAGAACCGTGTGCTGACCGGCGGACTCATGTTCCTGGCCGGTGCTGCCAAAGGGTTTAATGAAACCCTGCAGTTTAATTACAAGGGATTCAGTAACGTTTTCCCGAAAGCCAATAAATTCTGGTTTGATCCTGCATTCAGTTTCAAGAATAAATATAAGGACCATGATCCTGCCAAGGGAGCCGCTTTCCCGTTGTCAACCTCGGTGCTTGTGATGTTTACGGATCAGTATCACCTGAATAATTTTATACACCGCGCTTCATTAACAGCAGCGCTGGTGATTAAAATCGGCGAAGGCAAGAAGCCTTTCAAACATTATGTGTATGACGTTTTGTATTACACCGCCACATACCAGGCTGGTTTTGCAGCGGTGTATTATCCTTTCAAAGCAAGAAACCCTCAATAGGTCAGCGGAATAATTGTTTCAGCCTGTTAACGGTTTCAGTAAATGACTGAAAATCGGATTCCTGCTGGTTGATAAACGGATTGTCTGCCAGCCCGCCAATCACCTCATTCATTTCTGTAAAGTTGTTATACGTCATTTGCCGGAAAGGATTGTCGTAATCACGGGCTCTTGACCAGCGGATATTTTCCACCATTTTTTGTTTGATAGCCAGCACGGAATCCAGCAACTCCCTGAATTTGGATTTTGTGAAACGGCTGTGTGTGAGTCCTGTAATTTCCAGCAGGGATGCATACGCATGCCCGAGTTTGTCTTTCCCGTATTCTTTGCTCTTCCTGGTATAAAACGCATGCATATCATCCCAGCCGCCAATTTTACCGTTTTTAATCTGCCTGACGAGTTGTTGCAGGGAAGCCGCCGGCATCAGTTGACCGCCGGTATTCACCCATTGTCCGCGTTCTGCATTTTGGGGAAGGGATGCTTTGAATTTTTCCCATGATTTAAATTTCTTTTCTTCCACCTGCCTGATCAGTTCCTGCATGCCGTAATAAACCACCAGTTCTTTAAAGATGGTCCACGATCCGCTTTCAGGATAACTGTTTTGCGGTTGCTGTTCTCAAATCCGGCGGCAAGTATTTCAAGCGATTGAACTGTTTCCGGTTTTTTCTGCAATAAGCCGGCGCCGGTCTTTGCCAGCTGTTCTTCTTTAATTGTTTTTTTATTTTTTAAAGCCCAGGCCCTGCCCGTTTGTTTTTCCAGGATATCAAGTGCTTCAAATACTTCATTGATACTGTCGGGCGCCACGAAATCATATTCAATCACCTGGTCTTTATTCACCCTTTTATCGCGGCTCTGGTATTTACCGGCATTCCGGGAAAGCGCGTACATATTATACATGAACCAGTAGGCCGGCATCACCAGCAACCGGTCGTTATGCACATCATTACTCACGAGTGAGAAAGGAATCGGGATATTCAGTTCTGCCGGGAAATCCCCTTTGGCGATCAGTGTGAAGGATGCAAATTTTGAATTGTGTTTCAAACTCACACAAAGGCCTGGCCAGAATCCGCGACCAGCAATTATTTCACCATCTGCACCGCGTGAATTGTGGTTGGAGCCGACGGTTGCCCCTGCGGCCATATTGCTTTGTCCCATTACAGTGGCTGCACAGAGAAAGGAATTATTATGGTGTTGTTCATGTGCCGGGAAGATCAGTGAGTTGAGTACTTCACAGCAGGAGATGGTGGAGTTATCACCCAGGAATGAATTGATCAGCCTGGCACCGTATTTCAACTGGGAATTTGAACCCATCATGAAACGAACGGCTTTTACCCCGTAAAAAATCCGGCAGCCAAAACCCACCACGCCATTTACCAGTTCACATCCTTCCCCGATTTGTGATTTCGCATCTCCCGAGGAATTAATGGTAAGGTTTTTCAGTTTGTTGGCTCCTTTGATATAGGCATCTGATCCAATCCACACATCTTTAATGATCCGGCTGTTTTTAATAACCGTGCGGTCGCCGATCTTGCCATAATAACCACGGCGGGTATCAAATTTCTGGTCGGTAAACTCACGGAATTTCTGCAACAGGTTTTTATCGTCCCGGAATTTTGACCAGATCCAAGCATCTGCACATAACATCCCGTTAAAGGGCAGAACCTTACGGCCGGCATTTTCATTGCAGATTTCCATCCATACGCGTACTGATTCTGTTTCTCCTTCTTTCAGCACACCATTGCCGAACTTGGAATGGTCAGTTGTTGCCAGTTCATTTACATTGACCAGCATGACCTCATTACCCAATATATAATGACTCAGGAAATTCACATTGTCAATCACTACATTGTCGCCAATGTCACAACTGATAATAGTACTGTTGTATAAACCATGGGCATCCGCAGGTTATTAAACTCCATAAACCAGGGCTCCAGTTTGCCTATACGCACGAGTCCAAAAAAACTGCAGTTCTTCACCAACTGCGGATCAAATGCCTGGGCTACCAGTACATTATTCCAGTTGTCTGAACTGTTTTTGTTACGGGTCAGTACCGTGATTTCGCCAGGGGTCAGTTTCCGGTATCGGATACCGCTCCTGTTTTGTATGTTGCGTAAATGATATTCATTTTTCCCTTTCGGGATAAACTCTTTTGCAATAAAATTATAGCCCAGTGAGGAGAGGGGTTGCTTTGTTATATGATTCATGCGGATAAGGTTAGTAAGAAGATAGCAGGCTTTTAATGGGGTGTTACTTATTCCACCGTAACTGATTTGGCGAGGTTGCGCGGTTTGTCAACATCCAGTTCTTTCGCCACACCAATATAGTAAGCCAGCAATTGCAATGCCACTACGCTCAGCATAGGTGCCAGGATCTCGTCGGCTTCCGGTACTACCATTACATCATCAGATAAACCGCGGGAAACATCATCACCTTCTGTGATTACAGAAATGATTTTCCCTTTACGCGCTTTGATCTCCTGCATATTACTCACCACTTTTTCATGGTAGGCATCTTTGGTGGCCACAAATACAACCGGCAGTTCTTCATCCACCAGTGCAATCGGGCCGTGTTTCATTTCTGCTGCCGGATAACCTTCTGCATGTATGTAGGAAATTTCTTTCAGTTTGAGTGCACCTTCCAGAGCAACGGGGAAATTATATCCCCGTCCGAGATACAGGAAGTCGCGCGCATCTTTGTATTTTTCTGCCAGTGCTTTGATGGAATCATGCTGCTGCAGGGTCCAGGCTACTTTCTCCGGGATTTCTTCCATCTGTAAAAGGAGGTTCATATACCGTTCCTGAGAAATGGTGCCTTTCATATAACCGATCTTCAGTGCAATCATAGTCAGTACAGCCAGCTGTGCAGTAAATGCTTTAGTACTGGCTACACCTATTTCAGGACCCGCATGAGTATAAGCGCCACTGTGGCTTATTCTGGCAATGGAAGAACCCACCACATTAACGACGCCAAGTATAATCGCTCCTTTTGATTTGGCATTCTCAATGGCTACCAGAGTATCTGCGGTCTCACCACTCTGTGAAATCGCAATAATCACATCCCCTTTATGGATAACAGGGTTCCGGTAACGGAATTCTGAAGCATATTCCACTTCCACATTAATGCGGCAGAGTTCTTCGAAAATATATTCCGCCACAAGACCGGCATGCCAGCTGGTACCACAAGCCACTATTACAATGCGGTTGGCATTCATGATCTGCTCGGCGTATTGCTGGATACCACTCATGGTTATTGTACCTGCAATTGCATCCAGCCGGCCGCGTAAACAATCATAAATAGTACGGGGCTGTTCGAAAATTTCCTTCAGCATGAAATGATCATACCCGCCTTTTTCTATTGAAGCAAGTTCAATATCCAGTTTCTGTACATACGGCGTCAGTTTTTCATTCCCCAGGTTTTTAAGGATCAGTTCATCAGGCCTGATGATCGCCAGTTCATAATCGTTTACATACACCACTTCTTTGGTGTACTCCAGCATGGGGGAGGCATCAGATCCCAGGAAATGTTCTCCTTTGCCAATACCAATCACCAGCGGACTTCCTTTCCTGGCTGCAATAATCGTATCAGGTTTATCAGCATCCAGCAGCAATATCACATAAGCGCCGGTAACACGTTTGAGTGCCACCCGAACAGCCTCTTCCAGATCACACTGGTTGTTGTTCCTGATTTCTTCAATGAAATTGAGGAGTACTTCTGTATCCGTATCACTGGTAAATGAATATCCTTTGTTTACCAGTTCCTGTTTAAGCTGGGAATAATTTTCTATGATCCCGTTATGGATCATGGCGAGTTTACCGCTGGCAGACTGGTGCGGGTGTGCATTCCGGTCGCTGGGCTCGCCGTGTGTGGCCCATCGGGTATGACCGATGCCTACGTGGGCATTTAAATCCTGGCCGACAATATTATCTTCCAGTTCGGCCACTCTGCCTTTCTTCTTGAATACTTTAAGGCCACTGCCATTTTGTAATGCAACGCCGGTACTGTCGTATCCCCTGTATTCCAAACGCTTCAGTCCTTTAATAATAATAGGATAGGCCTGGCGTGTTCCGGTATATCCAACGATTCCGCACATGGTTATTGATTTTAATTAAGTCTTTAATGGGTCGGCCAAAGGTATAAAAATAAACCATGGATAAATATTTCCCGCAAAAAACCGCAATTAAAGCAAAGTGCCGCTGAGGAGCATGTAGGCAACGGAGAAATAGATCACCAGCCCGGTAACATCCACCAGGGTGGCTACAAAAGGAGCTGAGCTGACAGCGGGGTCGGCGCCGCATCTTTTTAATATCAGGGGGAGCATACTTCCGGCGAGTGTTCCCCAGAGAACTACGCCAACCAGGGTAATGCCAACAGTAATGCCGATGGCCATCCAGTTTGCGCCATATAATTCCGGGGCAAAAGAATGCCAGGCGAAAATGCGCAAAAAGCCAATGATCCCCAGCACCGTTCCCAACAAGAGACCGGAGATGATTTCCCGGCGCATCACCCGCCACCAGTCGCGAACTGTTATCTCACCCACCGCCATGGCCTGGATGATGAGCGTGGAAGCCTGGGAACCGCTGTTACCACCGCTGGAGATGATCAGGGGAACAAATAAAGCAAGCACTACGGCTTTTTTTATTTCATCTTCAAAATAAGCCATGGCAGTAGCCGTCAGTAATTCACCAAGAAAGAGAATGACCAGCCACACCACTCTTTTTTTGAATAAACGGAATATGGGCATTTCCAGGTAAGGCTCATTCAATGCGGCTGTACCACCGATCTTCTGCATGTCTTCACTGAATTCTTCACTGGCCACCCAAAGGATATCATCAATGGTAATAATGCCCAGCAGTTTGTTACTCCTGCTCACTACAGGCAGCGCCACGCGGTTATTCATTTTAAAAACTTCAGCAGCTGTTTCCTGGTCGTCTTCGGGATGCAATGAAATAAAACGTTCATCCATCAGGTCGGAAACCAGTTTGTCGGGGGAATTGAGGATAAAATCCCGGATGCGGATATCATCCAGTAACTCCCCTTTGTTATTGATCACATAAATCACGTTGATCGTTTCACTGTCTTTCCCGAATTTCCGGATGGTAGAGAATACTTCTTCAATCGTGTTTTCAGGATACACATATACATAATCCGGAGTCATCATCCGGCCGATACTGTTTTCAGGGTAACCCAGCAGGGAGAGGGTGATTTTCCGCTCATCGGGGTCCAGCAGTTTAATCAGTTCACGGACTGCATTGCTGGGCAGTTCTTCCAGGAAATCGGTACGGTCATCCGCCGGCAGTTCGTTCAGTAACGCGGCAGTTGTATTGGCCGGCAGTTCGTGGATGATTTTTTTCTGGTTGGAATGATCCAGGATTTTAAAAACACTGGAGGCCCGGTTAACAGACATACCCGCAATAATCTGTGATTCAAATTCAGGATATTCATATACAAGACCAGCCACATCGCTGATATTCTGGTTATCCAGGAATTCCCGGATCTGCAGTTTATCCTCAGTGCCGATCACTGCTTCAAATTTCTCCTGTAATGATATGTCTTCCCATTCCATGGACATGTGTCAAAATTAAGGATTCACTTCCTGGTATAAGCGGATCATTGATGATAACAATTGATTAACGGGGCAGGGTAAATTTCGTTGAACACACAAAATCCTTATTTTAGGGAATGATCCTTCCTTACCTGTTAATCGGCCCCACTAAAAATATGGGCCGGGGTGTATTTACGACAGAAGATATACCTGCTGATACGACTATTGAAATAGCGCCTGTGATATTGATGTCTGCGGACGACCGTCTTCATCTCGACCAAACCCTGCTGCACGATTATATTTTTGAATGGAAAGGGGAGGGAGGTGCCTGTTGCATGGCGCTGGGATATGTTCCTGTTTACAATCATGCATCACCTTCCAGTTGTGAATATGAAATGGATTATGCACATGGTTTGATTACTGTCAAAACAGTCAGGGATATCAAAGCAGGCGAAGAATTATTTATCAATTACAATGGCGACTGGAACAATCCGGATCCGGTTTGGTTTGAAACCAAATAAAAAAACCCTTCCGGCTGGAAGGGTCTTTTACAAAAAATATAATGCGATTACTGGAACCTGATTTGCCCGCGGATTTCACCGGCAGGGAAAGCTGCAGTACGGATATTCATATAATATACACCGTTTAACAGATCGGCTTCTTTAACAGTTGTACCATCCGCAAATAAAAACCCGGTATATGTTCCTGTGGAAGGGAATAAAGTGGGGTTAGATGCTGCGAGGATAGTCTGAACAACTGTGGGAGATGCATAACCAGTTGGTGCAAGTCCAAAGATGTTTACGCCAATTGGTGCTCCACTAAGGCCAGAGTACCTGACAGTATAAGATAATGTACGGGTATCCCTGCGGTAAACCACATCCATCGTGCCTAAAGCAGGTGATGTGCTGGCCGGGGCTTCCTGGGCACCAGTCATGGGAATACCCAGTTTTGAATACTCAAGAATTCTTTTTTTATCTGCATCACGCTCACAGGAAGTAAGGCTGGCAGATAAAGTCAATACGGTTACAAATAAAGCAGTTAGTTTAATCCATTTCATGATAGCGGGATTTGTGGTAAAAATAAGAAGATTTTGTATATGAAGCTATTTTTCTGAAAAAAGGCCGGGGGGTGTGAGTAACCTGTTAATCAGGGGGTTGTTTGGGGCAGGGGCAGGGTAAATTAAGAGTCTTTACCACATAGGAACATAGGCACATAGGGACACATAGGAATACAATCGAAGAGTTCCTATAGAAGTGACTTTTTAAAGCACAGGGGTTGCGTATTTGTATTTCTATGTGCTTCTATGTGTCTATGTGCCTATCCCATGGGCAGTAAAGACTCTCTGTATTAACGGAGTTTGTTCTTGATCTCCTGCAGCTTCAGCAGGGCTTCCACCGGTGTAAGGCGGTTGATATCGGTTCCCTCCAGGAGGCTCCTGATCTCATCAAAGGTTTCGGTATGGGCATCAAAAATGGACAGCTGCATTTTGCCGGTGCTGAGTTGTTGTAATTTTTCGTGGCTGTTTTCAGCTTTGCCATCGTGGTGGATGCTTTCCAGGTGGGCAAGGATTTCATTGGCCCGGTTGATCAGGGCAGGGGGCATGCCGGCCATCCTGGCCACATGGATACCGAAACTGTGGGTGCTGCCACCGGGAGCCAGTTTGCGGAGGAAGATTATTTTATTGCCAACCTCTTTATTGGTGATATGGTAGTTGCGGATTCTGGGGAATTTTTCTTCCAGTTCATTCAGTTCATGGTAGTGGGTGGCGAAAAGTGTTTTGGGTTGCTGCGGCGACTGGTGCAGGAATTCTGCAATACTCCAGGCGATGGAAATACCATCATACGTGGAAGTCCCCCGGCCGATTTCATCCAGCAGGATAAGGCTGTTGCCGGTTATATTATTAATGATAGATGCTGTTTCATTCATCTCCACCATAAATGTGGATTCACCACCACTCAGGTTGTCGGATGCGCCAACACGGGTGAAGATTTTATCTGTTAATGGGATACTTGCTTCTGTGGCGGGAACAAAACTGCCGGTATGTGCCATCAATGTAATGAGTGCTGTCTGGCGGAGGAGGGCACTTTTACCGCTCATATTCGGTCCGGTAAGAATAATGATTTGCTGGGTGGTTTTATCCAGTTTCAGATCATTATGAATGTAAGCTTCACCGGGTGGCAGGTTTCTTTCAATTACCGGATGCCGTCCTTCATGGATAACCAGTTCATCCCCGGTATGCAGGGTTGGCTTTTTGTACTGGTACTGGATGGCATTTTGTGCAAAGCAGCACAGGCAGTCGAGGATGGCGAGTACATGGCCATTTGCCTGTACGGGGTGCAGGTAATCATGCAGCTCATTCAGCAGGGCTTCATATAATATAGCTTCCAGTTGCAGGATTTTCTCTTCTGCACCGGTAATTTTCTCTTCGTATTCTTTCAGTTCGGGTGTGATATACCTTTCCGCATTGGTGAGTGTTTGCTTGCGCATCCAGTTTTCAGGAACCTTGTTCTTATGTGAATGCGTTACTTCCAGGTAATAGCCGAACACATTATTGAAGCCGATCTTCAGTGAATGGATGCCGGTAGCTTCTGCTTCTTTCTGCTGCAGTTTGGCCAGGTATTCTTTACCGCTGTGTGCCATCTGGCGAAGCTGGTCAAGTTCCTCACTGACACCCGCACCGATCACACCGCCTTTGGCAGCAACGGAAGGCGGGTTTTCGTTGATCTCTTTAAAAATTTTATCAGCGATGTAAGGGCAGGGGTTGAGTGCATCCCCTAATCGTAACAGGTATTCATGACCGCTTTCTGCACAAAGCTGTTTGATGATTTCAACCTGTTTCAGTCCGCGTGCTAATTGCAGTACTTCCCGAGGACTGATTTTTTTCAATGGCACTTTGGATACCATTCTTTCAATATCACCGCAGTGTTTCAGTGATTGTACAATTTTATTGCGGAGATCTGTTTCCCGGATGAAATACTCAACTGTATCCAGCCGTTCGCGGATTTTGAGTATATCTTTTAATGGGAAAACAATCCAGCGCCGGAGTAACCGGGCGCCCATAGCGGATACGGTATTGTCGAGTACCTGTAATAAGGTGTGATTGCCTTCAGCATGACCGTGTACCAGTTCCAGGTTACGGACAGTAAAACGGTCCATCCATAAAAAATCATCCCTTTCAATTCGCTGCAGGGAGGAAATGTGCTGGAGGTTGGGATGTTCGGTGTCTTTTAAATAATGGATGATAGCACCAGCGGCAGTAAGCCCGTTCTTCATTTCTTCAACACCAAATCCCTTGAGGGAATGGGTCTGAAAATGTTTGAGGAGTGTGTCAATGGCGTATGTATGGTCAAATACCCATTCATCCAGTGTATAGCTGTAAAATTTCCCGCCAAAGAGTTCCCTGAATTTTTTTTGCTGGTGACGCTGGTATACTACTTCAGCCGGTTTGAAACTTTGGAGCAGTTTGTCAGCATATTCACGGTCGCCTTCAGCAATCAGGAATTCACCGGTTGAAATATCCAGGAAGGCCAGTCCGTATTCATCTTCACCTGCAAAATGCACGGCTGCCAGGAAATTATTGGTATGGTGTTCCAGTAGCTTATCATTCACGGCAGTGCCGGGTGTGATCATATCAGTCACGCCTCTTTTCACAACCCCTTTGGCTGTTTTGGGATCTTCCAGCTGGTCGCAGATCGCCACACGGTAACCCGCTTTAACCAGTTTATGCAGGTATGTGTCGAGTGCATGGTGCGGGAAGCCTGCCAGTTCGGAGGATGAAGCGGCGCCATTATTCCTTTTGGTGAGTGTGATACCCAGTACACGGGAAGCAATAACAGCATCGGGTCCGAATGTTTCATAAAAATCGCCCACACGGAAAAGCAGCACGGCATCGGGGTATTTTTGTTTAATAGCCCGGTGCTGTTGCATCATGGGAGTATCACTGGAAGCTGATTTTGCCATACGCTGTATCCCTCACCACTGATCCGGCGAAAGGGAGACAAAAATAGGAACTGTTTATGTAACTCAAACCCTTCCCGCATCTCTCCTTAAAATAAACCTCCATGAAGAAATTTTTTCTGTGGGCAGTCATAATTATGGCTGGAACCACCCTCTTTGCCCAGGATACCATAAAGGCAGATGCCTCACTGGCAAAAGCCACCGTGTATTTCGGATATGGCGCTGAGCTGACGCATGAGTCAAAAATAAAAATTGACCAGAGTACAAAAATCATTGTGCTTGACCAGCTCAGTACATCCATTGATATCAACAGCCTGCAGGTCAGTTGCCCCGAAGATGTAACCCTGCTCAGCCAGCGCTTCAGGCTGTATACCCAGCCGGCTCCCCCGATAATCAAGAATAAAGAAGTAGATGTGCTGCAGGACAGCATTGAAATTTACCAGCAGGAAATAAACCGTTTGAATAACCTGATCCGTATTGAAGATGAAACCCGCGAAAAAACCGGGCAGCTGATAGAAACAACGATCAATAAAAGCGAGAAAAAAGAAATCACCAGTATGGAACTGCTCAAGCTGATTGATTTTTATACGGCCAAAATTGAACGCTCTAAAACCAATACCTATAATTACGGGGTCACCCAGCAGAAACTGAATAAAAAGATCCAGGAGTTGCGCGAAAAGATCACCAAACTGAATAAAGTGGAGCCGGTGAATCTGAAATCCTGGGGACAGGTAATCCTGCAGGTGGTTTCACGCAAATCGCAGGAGATCCCGGTGTCGTTGTCATATTACACACCAAATGCAGGATGGGTTGCACTGTATGATATCCGTGTCAATTCAAAAACGAATAAAGTAAAACTGGTTTATAAGGCAACGGTTACCCAAACAACCGGGTTCAACTGGAAGCAAACCAAATTAACACTGAGTACGGGCACGCCTAATTTCGGGATCTCTGCACCGGTTCTTACACCGTGGTACCTTCAATTGTATGTTCCCGGATTGTATACTGATTTGGAAAGAAGGGCCCAGTTGGCGAATGCCGGCAGGAATACGATACAATCATACAGGGATGAAGAGAAATTGTCACAAGAGGTGGTAGTAACGGGTTACGGAGCTTATAAAGTGGCAGATAAATCTCTTACGGTTGATCCCAGCACGCTGCAGAATTTCACCAAACTCAACGAAGGCCAGCTGAACACCAATTTTGAAATTGACCTTCCTTATGATATTGAAAGCGATGGACTGGTGCACAGTGTGAATATCCGTGACCAGGAAATCAATTGCGTGCTGAAAAACTATGCCGTACCCAGGATGGATAAAGATGCGTACTTGTTAGCTGAAGTGGCTGATTGGCAGAACCTGGATTTACTGCCCGGCGATGCGAATATTATTATGGACGACACCTATATCGGGAAATCCATTATAGATCCGAATTCAACAGCGGATACACTGAATCTTTCACTGGGCCGCGACCAGCGAATAGCTATCAGGCGGACAACAGTTAAAGAACTGACCAGTCTCAAGACCAATGGCCCGACCAGCAAACAGGTATTTACCTGGGAGGTTACCGTTAAGAATAACAAGCTTACTGACGTGAACCTGCTGCTGAAAGACCAGTACCCCCTGAGCAATATCAAGGAAGTGGAAGTGAAAATGGAAGATGATGGTGGTGCCATGGTAAATCCTGATACCGGTGTTCTGACCTGGAAAGTGGACCTGAAACCGGGGGAAAGCAGGAAACTCAGGTTTAGTTACAGTGTGAAATACCCGAAGGATAAGAAGATCGTCAATCTGCGGTAAAACCGGAGATCAAATGGGCCCCTGTTGTAAAACAGGGGTCTTTTTTTATGTAAGGGCATCAGTGTACTTTTATGCTTATGAAAATCCGCCCGCTATTTTTCCTTGCATTTTTCAGCATGGTATTCCATGCTGCAACGGCGCAGGTGCTGACGTCCTCCAACCTGCCGCTGGTCGTAATCAATACACATGGGGTTGAAATTTTAGATGATCCGAAGATTGAGGCGGATATGGGTATCGTTTACAACGGGGAAGGGGTAAGGAATAATATTACTGATCCTTTCAACCATTATAATGGCAAGATCGGTATCGAACTGCGCGGTCAATCTTCGCAGATGTTCCCGATGAAGCCTTATGGGTTTGAATTGAGGGACAATGCCGGGAACTCCCAGAATAAATCACTGTTTGGTTTTCCTTCAGAAAGTGACTGGATTTTATATGCGCCTTATAATGACAAAACGCTCATGCATAATTTCCTCGCCTATACTATGTCGCGGGAGATGGGTCGTTATGCTTCGCGGTGCAGGTATGTGGAATTGGTCCTGAACGGTGAATACCGGGGAATTTATATCCTGATGGAAAAAATCAAACGCAACAGCGGGCGGGTGAATATTACCAAACTGAATCCGGCAGATATCAGCGGGGATGCTGTAACGGGCGGGTATATTTTTTCAATTGATAAGGAAGCTGATGGCTGGTTTTCTGAATATTTTCCCGATCGGAGTTCAATGGGCCAGCGGATCAGATACAGTTATGTGGTTCCGAAAATCACTGCCGTTGTTCCTGAGCAGATTGAATATATCAGGACATATACAGACAGTTTTGAAAGGGCCTTATTCAATGAAGGTTTCCAGCATAAGTCAAAAGGCTGGCGGCGGTATGCGGATGAGAGTTCGTTTATTGATTATTTCCTCGTGAATGAAATCAGCCATAATGTGGATGGCTACAGGCTGAGTGCCTATTTCTCGAAAGACCGCTATAGTAAAGGTGGTAAAATCAATGCTGGTCCGGTATGGGATTATGACCTCGGTTTCCGGAATGCGAATTATTGCCGGGGTGCTGATACCATTGGCTGGGCCTGGCAGTTTAATGAAACCTGTCCGCAGGATTACTGGCAGGTGCCGTTCTGGTGGGATCGTTTTGACAAAGACACGGCATTTATGGCCCACCTGCGTTGCCGCTGGAAACAGCTGCGTGCGGGTAGTTTGTCTGATAAC
This sequence comes from Chitinophagaceae bacterium, assembly GCA_016720825.1. GTDB lineage: Bacteria > Bacteroidota > Bacteroidia > Chitinophagales > Chitinophagaceae > JJ008. The sequence continues at coordinate 166,140 of JADKJV010000004.1, forward strand.
AGGTTAAACACACTGATAGATTCTATTGCCAATCTGACGGCTGAAGCACGCCAGCGTCATTTCCAGAAATGGCCGGTACTGGGAACTTACGTGTGGCCGAATGTGGATCCGATCCCTGCCACGTATGCAGATGAAATAACTGTTTTAAAAGAATGGCTCGGTAAAAGGCTCACCTGGATTGGTAATAATATTCCGAACCGCGGGGCCTGTTATGATTTCCCGCCTGGGATAAAAGAAACAGTGCTGATCACTGTTGCTCCTAATCCTGTATATGATTTATTCACGATTGATGTAAAATCAAAACAGGACCAGGATCTTTTATTGTCGGTTTACGATGCCGGTGGCAGGCAGGTATGGGCGAAACAATTCAGTTTGCAGGAAGGGAATATCCAGGTGCCTGTGTCCAGTGCAGTCTGGCAACGGGGTGTTTATTTCTTATCCTACCGTTCTACCGGAGGTACGGTGGGCAGCCGCCGGATCCTGAAACTTTAATTCCCTGCACACTTACCTTTGCGGCATGCGAAAACTCAGTATGGATGAGCTGGGCCGGAAATCGGTGGAGGAGGTGAAAGTATCCCCAAAGAATTCTGTGATTCCCGTGCTCGAAAATGTGCGCAGCGGTTATAATGTGGGCAGTGTGTTCCGTACGGCAGATGCTTTTTTGCTGGAAGCGGTTTTTATTACGGGCTATTCACCATACCCGCCGCATAAGGAGATCCGGAAAACAGCTTTGGGTGCGGAAGACAGTGTAAACTGGAAGCATTTTAAAAATGCAGCTGATGCCGTTGCCGAATTAAAAGCAATGGGTTACCGTGTTTTTGCAGCAGAGCAGGCGGTGAACAGTTTGCCTTTACACCAGCTGGGTTTTAGCCCCGATGATAAAATAGCTGTTGTTTTCGGTAATGAAGTAACGGGCGTTGAGCAGTCAACCATTTCCCTTTGTGAAGGTTGTATAGAAATCCCGCAGTGGGGGATGAAGCATTCTTTAAATATTGCTACGGCAGCTGGTGTGGTGTTGTGGGAACTGGTGAGGGGGAAATGTTGAATGTTGAATGTTGAATAATTCAAGAAAGAATTCATGGGTAAAGTAAAAAGTTATCTCAGTCTTATAAAGTTTTCACATACCATTTTCGCAATGCCATTTGCGTTGATTGGTTTTTTTATTGCTGTAATGCCTGTATGGGATTATTATTTTTGGGAATTTGGTTCAATTACAGAGGTTTTATTTTGAAAAGGCCACAGGTCCAGGAGACAAATGTCTTCTTACCCGGCTAATTGGCAGGGATTAGGTATCAGTTTTTTGCTGGTGATCGGTTGTATGGTGTTCGCACGGAGTGCTGCCATGGCTTTCAACCGTTATCTCGACCGGCATTTTGATGCAAAGAACCCGCGTACGGCGATCAGGGAAATTCCTGCGGGCATATTAAAGGCTGACAGTGTGCTTTGGTTTACCATAATCAGTTCCGTGTTGTTTATTGTTTCTACCTGGTTTATCAACCGGATTTGTTTTTATTTATCACCAGTGGCATTGACAGTGGTATTGGGTTATAGTTTTACGAAACGGTTTACACCGCTTTGTCATGTAGTACTCGGATTGGGTTTATCGCTGGCACCCATTGGTGCATACCTGGCAGTAACAGGCCGGTTTGACCTGCTCCCGATCCTGTTTTCCATTGTCGTTTTATTCTGGGTCAGCGGATTTGATATTATATATGCACTGCAGGATGTGGAGTTTGACCAGTCACAGCAATTGTTTTCTATTCCTTCCTGGCTTGGTAAAGAGCAAGGACTTCGTGTATCTGAAGTGTTACATGTTCTGAGTGGTTCTGCAGTTATTGCAGCAGGTTTCCTGGGGCATTTTGGCTGGTTGTATTGGACAGGTGCTGCCGTTTTCCTGGGGATGTTAGTCTACCAGCACCTGGTTGTAAAACCGAATGACCTGCGCCGGGTGAATCTGGCATTTATGACAACGAATGGAATCGCTTCTGTAGTGTTTGCGGTGTTTGTGATAATAGATTTAATGGTAAAAAATTAAAAATTCAAAAGTAAAAAAAACAAATCCCAAAAGCTAAAAGCCAATTGCCAATAGCCAAAACCCAAATCTCAAAATTCCTACATTGTGTCCCTTGTTTCTACCTTTGTGTTCTTAGTGGTTAAATAAAATAATAACAATTTGCCCCGCATCCTCGCTATTGACTACGGCCTTAAACGAACCGGCATTGCTGTAACAGATCCTTTGCAGATCATTGCTACTGGTTTGCTGACTGTTGAATCCAAACAACTGATTCCATTCCTCAAGGATTATTTTGCGAGGGAAACGGTTGAATTGATTGTAATAGGTGAGCCCAAGAACTGGGATGACAGTCCTACGCATGCCACCCCGCTGGTTGAGCGATGCATAAAAAGCCTGCAGAAGAATTTCCCCGATATGCCTATCCGGAAAGTGGATGAAAGGTATACTTCCAAGATGGCCAAAGATGCCATGTTGGAGATGGGGCTCCCCAAAATGAAAAGGCGTAACAAAGCGTTGGTGGATGAGATTGCCGCAACGATCATGCTCCAGGAATACCTCCGCAGCCGTTTTTAGCATTTTGCCCTGAATGAATTAAATTTGTACCCTAAAACTGGATCATGATTTTCCCGATTGTAGCATACGGACACCCGGTATTAAGAAAACTGGCTGAGGATATTACAGCAGCATATCCCGGGCTGGATACATTCATTGCCAATATGTGGGAGACCATGTATGCCAGCAATGGTGTTGGGCTGGCTGCACCCCAGGTCAACCGCCCGATCCGGTTATTTGTTGTTGATACAGAACAGATTTTTGCGAATATGAATGATGAGGAGCGGGCTGAATATGATGACAGTCCGGGTTTAAAATCCGTTTTCATCAATCCCCACCTCGAGGAAACCGGTGGTGAAGAATGGTCATACAATGAAGGTTGTCTCAGCATTCCCAAAATCAGGGAAGATATTTACCGGGATGAAACAGTAACACTGAACTACACGGATATTGATTTCGTTCCGCAGAAAAGAACATTTTCGGGAATTACCGCGAGGGTCATTCTCCATGAATATGATCACCTGGAAGGAAAATTATTCATTGATCATATTTCCCCGCTCAAGCGTAAACTGATGAAGGGCAAGCTGAACGACATTACAAAAGGGAAAATCCAGGTTGACTATAAAATGATGTTTCCCTGAACCTGTTTAGTAAACGGTATTGTCTCCTGACCAGACGGTTACGCATACGTTTGATTTACAATAAGTTATGCTTGAATTCTCAGGCAATCTCAATTTTCAAGTTTAAACATTAATGTTTCGGCTAAGAAAATACCCCTAAAATGGTATTCGCAGTGACGAAAATATCTTATAATATTGTACTGTGAATTAACCGGACTGTACTGTTTATCAGCGGGCTATATCAAGAAGCCGGCTAAAACAATACTCACATTTTAAGACCAACGTTAAGGCTCTCTCTGGTAGTTAAATTATTTACCGTGCCAACAGTAAGTAAAAGACTCTATTGTTAACCATTAAACTAAAAGCGTATGAGAAAAGAAATTACACTTTCTTTCCTGGCTGTTTTCCTTGCGGTTTCGTTTTGCAGGGCCCAGGTTCCATCCACTAGCCCTTACAATGGTGTCATTCCCGCGGTTATGAATACAGCCGGCGGATCGTATGACAACCCGTCTTCTTATTACAGGTATGAATGGAGTTTCGGAGAGATGGTGCTGATTCAGGCATTTGCACCTCCGGACAGTTCAATTCTTGTAACACAGGGTGTATTGCAACCCTGCACAGACAAAGGGCCTTCTCCTTTTATCGTTGATTTTGCGGTAGACGAATACAAAATCTTCCCCAATCCCAACAACGGGAAATTTGAGCTGGACTTTTTCGTCAGGCTGACCGGCCAGATGAGTCTCCAGGTCATTAATCCTGTTGGCCAGACAATCATGACGCGCAGTTATCATTATGATGGTTGCTGCCGGATTGAACAGTTTGACCTTAGCCATTTGCCAAGTGGTACTTATTTTATTGTGGCAGATTTTGTTCCTGATCAACGCAGAGGTGGAGATAATTTGCTGGTGGTTCGCCACAGCGGATTGAAAGTGGTCAAGATTACTGACAAATAATCTTTAAAAAAAAAATTAAACAAACAGACATGAAAAAATTATTATCCATCCTGGTGCTGTCGTTCCTCGCATCGGTTACAGCCTTCAGCCAGGCACCGGGTATTTTTAATTATCAGGGAGTTGCCCGTAATTCTGTGGGAAATGTTCTCCAGAATAAACCTATCACACTCCGTCTGACTATCCATGATGGTACCGCTGCTGGTCCCACCGTGTATTCAGAAACAAGGGCAGTGATCACAAACCCGTATGGGTTATTTAATGTCCAGGTGGGCAGTCCCGGTGCTTCATCCAGTACCGGAAGTATTGCAGGCACACCCTGGGCTGTTGGAAATAAGTTCATACAGGTGGAGATAGATCCCAATGGCGGATCTGCTTTCATCAATATTGGTACAGCGCAACTGGCTGCTGTGCCTTATGCACTTTATGCCAACCAGAGTGGTGATATCGTACTGCCTTTTAATAAAACACAGGCAGATAATGGTACACTGTTTAAGATTACCAATTCAGGTACTGCTTCAACCAGTACTGCACTGGAAGGTTTAACCAATTCAACTGCCGGTAATGCGTTCGCTATTATTGGTACTGTTACTCCCACAAGCCCGGGTGGTTTTTCATCTGGTGTAAGGGGTATTAACAATGGTACAGGCGGACTTGGTATTGGTGTTTACGGAAGCCAGAATGGTTCAGGCTGGGGTGTTTACGGAACTACACCTTCCGGTATTGGTGTACATGGTAATTCTGCAACAGGTTTTGGTGTTTATGGTTTATCAACATCAGGTGTTGGTGTTTATGGTAATAGCAGCACAGGCCGCAGTGGTTTATTTGAAAACACTAACGCTGCCAACACAAGCAATGCAGTTGAAATCAACCAGGCTGGTACTGGTTTTGGTTTAAGGGTTTCCAGCACAAACGGAACACCACGCGCATTACAGACAATTGGTGGTGTTCAGCATACAGGTCTTGGTGAAGCATTGAACTTTGTTTTAAGGTCTGATGCTGCCGGTAACGGTACATGGGTTGATCCCGCTGTTTTACTGCCAGGTGCTAACTACTGGACTAAAACGGGAACAAACCTGTTTGCTACTACTTTAACAGATAATGTTGGCGTTGGTACAAATACACCGACACATAAATTCACTGTTACACATACCGGGTCGACTGGTATCGGTATTACTTCTACTTCAGGTTTCTCTGTTCTTGATATTGATGCAGCCAGTGGTGATGCCGCTATCCGTTTTGGAAATGCAGGCGTAAACCAGTGGAATATGCGTAACCGTCCCGGTGACAACTACCTCGAGTGGTTTGAACTGGGTGGTGGTGGAAGCCGCATGGTTATCCAGGACGCAACAGGTAACGTAGGTATTGGTGAAACAGTTAACCCTACTTACAAACTGGATGTATTACATGGTGGTTCAACCGGTATCCGCAGCCGTTCAAGCGGCAGTTTCTCTGTAGTTGATATTGATGCTGCTTCAGGTGATGCTGCCCTGCGTTTCCAAAAGGCCGGTGTTGGTCAGTGGAACACCCGCAACCGCCCTGCTGATGATTACTTTGAAATTTTTGAATTAGGTGGTGGTGGAAGCCGTTTTGTTATCCAGGACGCAACAGGTAACGTAGGTATTGGTGAAACTACCAACCCTACATACAAACTGGATGTATTACATGGTGGTTCAACTGGTATCCGCAGCCGTTCAAGCGGTAGCTTCTCTGTTGTTGATATTGATGCTGCTTCTGGTGATGCTGCACTTCGTTTTGCAAATAACGGAGTCAACCAGTGGAATACCCGTAACCGCCCTGCAGATGATTACTATGAAATTTTTGAATTAGGTGGTGGTGGTTCCCGCGTGGTTATCCAGGATGGTACTGGTAACGTAGGTATCGGTGAAACAGTCAACCCTACTTATAAATTAGATGTATTACACGGTGGTGCAACAGGTATCCGCAGCCGTTCAGATGCTACATTCTCTCTGATGGATATTGATGCTGCAAATGGTGATGCTGCCTTACGTTTTGCAAAAGCAGGTGTTAACCAGTGGAATACCCGTAACCGCCCTGCTGATGATTACTATGAAATTTTTGAATTAGGTGGTGGTGGCAGCCGTTTTGTTATCCAGGATGGTACTGGTAATGTAGGTATCGGTGAAACAACCAACCCGACTTATAAACTGGATGTACTGCATGGTGGTGCAACAGGTATCCGCAGCCGTTCAAGTGGTACATTCTCCGTAATTGATATTGATGGAGCCAATGGTGATGCAGCGCTTCGTTTCCAGAAAGCCGGCGTTAATCAGTGGAATACCCGTAATAACCCCGCTACTGACGACTACCAGATTTTTGAATTAGGTGGTGGCGGTGAAAGGATGAGAATTGATGATGCAACAGGTAAAGTATGGGTTAACCAGGATTTCACAGTTATAGGTGTAAAAGCCTTTACGATGGATCACCCGCTTGATCCCGAAAATAAACTTCTGATGCATGCTGCTGCAGAAAGTAATGAAGTAATCAATTTCTACAGTGGTAATGTTACAACTGATGCTTCAGGAAAAGCTACTGTACAGTTACCCGACTATTTCGAAGCAATCAACAAAGATTTCCGTTACCAGCTGACAGTTTTAGGCACTTTTGCCCAGGCCATCATCAGCAAGGAAGTTAGTAACAACCATTTTGAGATCTCCACAAACCAGCCCAACGTTAAAGTAAGCTGGGAAGTGAAAGGCGTTCGTAATGATGCACGTATGCAAATGCATCCGTTTACTGCTGTTGCAGAAAAAACGCCTGCACAGAAAGGTAAATATGTTGATGCAGAATCTCATCATCAGCCGCTCAGCAAAGGCGTGTCTTATGATGCTAACCTGCAATCATCTCTCAATGATGTACAGCCTGCCCTGAAAAAAGCAACTCCTCCTACAACCGGTGGAAGTCTTGATCAGCAGGCAATTGTTGCCCCTGTAACTTCAAAACCAGTTGATCAAACAGGCAGTACAGCAGATGTTGAAGTGAAGAAAGTGGAAGAGAAAAAAGCTGACATAAAAGGTACCAGTGTTGAAACAGTTCCTGTAAAACCAGTGGAAGAGAAAAAACCAGTGGCAAACAGTGTTCCTGAAAGCACTAAAACCAATTAATTCAGGTTTTTCTTTCAAATGAATACTGAAAAGCAGATCCCTCCGGGGGTCTGCTTTTCTTTTTTTAAACCGAGATCAGGAAAAATGATTTCGTAGATATGAGTGAAGAATATAAAGGTCTGAGATTGAGATGCAACATTTATTTAATGGGTTAACATTGGGATAACATTCGATTAGCTCCTAAACCCTGGTGGCATTACAAAAAGTATATATATATAACCCAACAGCCAAAATTGACTTTTGAGTCAAAATAAATATAACTTGTGGTGAATCATTAACCACCTTAACTAAACGCTTATGAAAAGAAGAATTACTCTTTCTTTCCTGGCCGTATTTTTGGCTGTCTCCTACAGCCGTGCCCAGGTTCCTTCCACAAGTCCTTACAACGGTGTTATACCAGCTGTTTTCAATACAGCAGGCGGCACGTACGACAATCCTTCTTCGTATTACAGGTACGAATGGAGTTTTGGCGAAATGGTGCTGATCCAGGCATTTGCACCACCAGACAGTTCTGTACTTGTTACTCAGGGCGTGTTACAACCCTGTACTGACAAAGGGCCATCTCCATTTATAGTGGACTTTGCGCCCGATGAGTACAAGATCTTCCCCAATCCGAATAACGGAAAATTTGAACTCGACTTCTTCGTCAGGCTTACCGGCCAGATGAACCTCCAGTTGATCAACCCGGTTGGACAAACCATCATGACACGCAGTTACCATTACGATGGATGCTGCCGTATTGAACAGTTTGACCTCAGCCATTTACCCAGCGGTACTTATTTTATCGTTGCCGATTTTGTACCTGATCAGCGCAGGGGAGGAGACAATCTCCTTGTAGTTCGTCACAGCGGATTAAAAGTGGTGAAGATCACTGACAAATAACCTTAACTATTAAAACAACAAGTATGAAAAAATTATTTTCAATCCTGGTGCTGTCTTTCTTTGCATCGCTTACGGCATTCAGCCAGGCGCCGGGCATTTTTAACTATCAGGGAGTCGCCCGCAATTCTGTGGGAAATGTACTCCAGAATAAAAATATTACCCTGCGACTGACTATTCATGATGTTACAGCTGCAGGTCCTACCGTTTATTCAGAAACCCGCGCAGTTACAACCAATCCTTTTGGTTTGTTCAACGTACAGGTGGGCAGCGCAGGTGCATCTGCGGTTACAGGAACTGTAGCCGGTGTTCCCTGGGGCGTAGGCAATAAATTCATCCAGGTGGAAATTGATCCCAATGGCGGATCTGCTTTCATCAACATCGGTACAGCCCAGCTGGCCAGTGTGCCTTATTCTTTATTTGCCACAACAGCAGGTGATATTGTTCTTCCTTTCGACAAAACACAGGCGGATAACGGTTTCCTGTTCCGTATTACTAACTCAGGCAATACGGCAGCCAGTTCTGCTATTGAAGGTGTAACCAACTCCACTGCAGCAAATGCTTTTGCTATCCGTGGTACAGTATCCCCCACTTCTCCCGGTGGTTTCTCTGCCGGATTACGTGGTGTGAATAATGGAACCGGTGGTTTAGGTATTGGTGTTTACGGTAGCCAGAACGGCAGCGGCTGGGGTGTTTATGGAACCACGCCTTCTGGTATTGGTGTACATGGTAATTCAGCATCCGGATTCGGTGTGTATGGTTTATCAACTACCGGAACAGGTGTGTACGGAAACAGTACCAGCGGTATTGCCGGATATTTCCAGAATACAAATAATGCAAATATAGCGCCTACCCTGGCGGCAAGCACAACTGGTCCCGGCGATGGTATACAGTCATTAGTATCAGGAAACGGTAAAGCCGGTTATTTCCAGATAACTAATAATGCAAGCCCTGCCAATGCAGTTGAGTCTTTCACTAATTCACCTGCTGGTGTTGGTGTACTCGGCGGACATACTGCTACAACCGGTATCGCTGCCGGTGTACGCGGAGAAAGTGCCAGCCAGGATGCTAATGCAAACGGTGTATTTGGTACAATCACATCAACAACTCCCGGTGGCTTCTCTACAGCCGTAAGGGGTGTTAATAACGGTACCGGTGGTTTAGGTATTGGTGTTACAGGCTCACAAGCCGGCAGCGGCTGGGGTGTATATGGTACCACACCTTCAGGTATTGGTGTGTATGGTTTATCTACTTCAGGTTTTGGTATCTATGGCCAGTCAACTTCAGGTGTATCAGTTTATGGTATCCAACCTGGAAGTGGTACGAATTCAGCTGGTTATTTCCAGAACTTAAACAGCGCAAATACTGCACCTACTTTAGTAGTAGCTAATAATGGTACTGCAACAGCTGATAATTTCAAGTCTTCACAAACAGGAACCGGTCAGGGCGGTTATTTCGAAGTAAGAACGCTGCCAGCGCTGCCAAGCGCTTCGAAGCCAGTACAAACGGAACCTTGGCCGTGGGTATCATGCAACCAGCAATGGTACAAATGGTGCAGGCTGTTAGCGGAAACAACCAACGGCGGTGGATATGATATCCAGTCACAAGCCACGGAATTGGTCATGCCGGATTTTCCCAAATCAGGACAACCAACGCTGCAACAACTGCAACTACTATTGAAGCGCAGCAAAGCGGTATCGGAAGCGGTATCACTGTCAGCTTAACAAATGCTTCTAACGGTGCACGTGGTGTTGATGTACTGCAGACTGGTGTAGGACCAGGCGTATTCGCAACTTCTGCCGGTGGTACTGGTGTTTGGGGTATTACTTCATCCATCAGCGCAGCTGGTGTAATCGGTGATAACACTTTCGGTGAAGCCGTTGTAGGCCGTAACCGTGGTGGTAACGGTGTTGGTGCCGTTGTAGGCCGTAACGACAGTTCAGGTTATGGTGTTCGCGGTTTCAATACCAAAGATGGTATCGGTGTGCTCGGTCAGTCTGGTATCAGTGGTGGTACGGGTGTTGCCGGGCGTTTTGAAAACGTAAATGCTGCCAATACAAATACAGCAGTGGCTGTTGCAACAAACGGTATCGGAAGTGGTATCACTGTTACAATGCCTAACGCCTCGAATGGCGCACGTGGTATTGACGTAAACCAAAGTGGTGTAGGACCAGGTGTATTCTCTGTTTCAGCCGGTGGTTCTGGTGTTTGGGGTATTACTTCATCTATCAGTGCAGCTGGTGTAATTGGTGATAATACATTCGGTGAAGCGGTTGTAGGCCGTAACCGTGGTGGAAATGGTGTTGGTGCCGTGGTAGGCCGTAACGACAGTTCAGGTTATGGTGTACGCGGTTTCAATACTAAAAATGGTATTGGTGTACTGGGCCAGACTGGTATCAGCGGTGGTACAGGTATCGGTGGCCGTTTTGAGAACGTAAATGCAGCCAACCCCACTCCGGTACTGCAAGCTGCAGGTAATGGTACAGGTGCTACCCTGCTCGTAAGCAATTCAAACGGAGGTGCTGTTGACCTGGCCATTTTCCAGAAAGGTGGTGTTGGTAATGTAGCCCGTATTGATGATACCGGTAAAGGTTTCTTTAACGGCGGTACACAGAACAGCGGTGCTGACGTTGCTGAAGCTTTTGATGTAACAGGCAGCACCAGCAACTACGAACCGGGTGATGTTATGGTGATCAGTACAGAAAAAGACAGGACCGTTGAAAAATCAGCTGAAGCATATTCTACACTCGTTATTGGTGTTTATGCAACCAAGCCCGGTGTATTACTGACTGAAGAAGGTGTTGACAGCAATCTGGAAGGCAAAGTTCCCATGGGTGTAATTGGTGTTATCCCCACAAAAGTTTGCCTGGAAGGCGGTGCGATCAAACGTGGTGACCTGCTGGTTACTTCGTCTATCCCCGGTGTTGCAATGAAAGCTGATCCCGCGAAACTGAAAGTTGGTCAGGCCCTTGGTAAAGCCCTTCAGGATTTCAACAGTAACGAAATCGGAAAAATCAACGTAATGGTTTCTGTGAAATAATCTGAATCTACAATCTTTTAAAAAAAGTAATTATGAATAAGAAAATAATCATCTCCATCTTCACCGCCGGTATGTTCTTCTTCGCCGGACAAGTGAATGCCCAGCTGTCGAGCTCCAAGCCTGCCATGACTGATACCCAGGTAAAAGAACTCCTGCAGCAGCGCAGCGCAACAACCAGCAAGCAAACGCCTGCTACAGTTACTACCGCTTCATCACAGGCTTCTGTAAGCGCGTCTTCAAATCCCGCTTCCAGGACTGCACCCGTTAAAGCAACGGATAACAACGTTTCTGAAACCCCTGCGAAAGTAACTTTGCCCGCATTACCCGCAGTTTCCAACCAGGGTGGTGTTCAGCCAGCTTCCAATGAGCCTGTAAAAGCTACAGAGCCCATTAAAGCGACTGAGGTAAAGCAAGTACCTGTTTCTGCGCAAAACACAAAGACCGAATAGGTATCCCTGATACCTGCAACTATAAGCACAAAGGAGTTCGTCTCCTTTGTGCTTTTTTTATGATGAATAGCTGCTTCTGGAGACTATTCATTAATTTTCAAAACAAAGATTTTCATAATTTTCAAAGCAAAGATTTTTCATGCCCGATCAATCCCGGAAATATTCACTGCCGGCACTGGATAAAAATGACTGGAACCGGGATCAACTGGTGCACCTGCTCAAAAGAACCATGTTCGGAGTGAAACAGTCTGATCTGGCATTTTTCAAAAACGCATCTATGCAGGAAGCGGTAGATAAACTGCTGCATCCCGGTACTTTTAATTATCCCCCGCCTGTAAATGATTACGATGCTTTTGGTATTACCGTAGCACCCGGACAAACCTGGGTGAATATGCCATACCTGGAAACAGAATCAGAAGAAGGAGGCCGTCTCCGGTCTTTCCAGCGATGGAGTATCGGACTGCTGATACACCAGGACCTGAGCATACGCGAAAAGATGGTGCTGTTCTGGCACAATCATTTTGCCACACAAACCACGATCAGTCACAGTAATTTCCTGTGGAAGCATTTCAGTATGCTCCGCGCAAATGCACTCGGCAATTTCAGGAACCTGGTAAAAGAGATTACACTGGATTGCCACATGCTGCGTTATCTCAACGGTGAAAAAAATACCCGGCTCGCACCCAATGAAAATTATGGCCGTGAACTCCAGGAATTATTCTGCATCGGTAAAATGATCAACCCGGGTTATACAGAAGATGATGTGAAACAGGTGGCCCGGGTACTCACCGGCTGGACAGTGAACTATGAAAAAGGAATTGCCGTATTCAATGAAGCAGACCACGACAACAGTGATAAAATATTTTCGTCTTTTTATGGTCATGCCGTAATCCATGGACACAATGGCCCGGATGCAGGTGAGCAGGAACTTGAACAATTACTGGATATTATTTTCGCCAATCCGGAAACGGCCCGGTTTATCTGCCGGAAATTATACCGCTGGTTTGTGCATTACCATATCAGTGAGGAAACCGAGCAGCAGGTGATCCGCCCGTTGGCACAGGTGCTTGCAGATAATCATTTTGATATTTTACCGGTATTGAAATCACTTTTTGAATCAGCCCATTTTTACAGTGATGCAGTCAAAGGTGCCCAGGTAAAAAGTCCGCTGGATTTTTATATCGGGCTGCAACGGGAACTGGATGTGCAATTCCCCCGGAACGAAGAATACACCATCAACTACAGCATGTGGAAATTATTACTGGAACATTGTGAGCAGATGGGACAGGTATATGGTAACCCGCCCAATGTTTCAGGATGGCCTGCTTATTACCAGGCCCCATTATTTTATAAACTCTGGATCAACAGTTCCACATATCCCAAACGGAATGAATTCAGTGCTACGCTGGTGGATTTTGGTTTTAACCGCGAAGGCGTACAGATCAGTGCAGATATGACCCGTTTTGCCAGCCAGTTTGCACAACCCGGAAATCCGGAACAACTGATCAGGGATATTTTGGAAATTTTATACCGCGTTAAAATCAGTGATGCATCAGTGATAGCTGTAAAGAAAAATACTTTACTGAGCGGACAAACTGCAGATCATTACTGGACTACTGCCTGGAACGAATGGAAAAATGATCCCGGAAACAGTATTAAGAAAAATGAAGTGGAATCAAGGTTAAAACAGCTGGTGCGTTTTATCATTCAATCACCCGAATTTCACCTGATGTAATATATAAACATGGACAGGAGAAAATTTATACGATACGCAGGATTGTCTTCATTGCCTGTTTTTTGCCAGGGCATCCCCTGTTTTCTAAGCAGGTTCGCCGTTGAATCAGGCGCTGCAGCATCTGTTTCCTGTTGATGACAGAAAGGTATTAGTGATTATACAACTGTTCGGCGGTAATGATGGACTTAACACACTCATCCCGTTAGAACAGTATGACCTGTACCAGAAGGCCAGAAAGAACCTCGCTATCCCGCGCAATAAAATTCTCAGCTTAACCGGTGAATCACGATGGGGATTCCATCCGGCACTCACCGGTTTTCAGGAGCTCTGGCAAAGGCCAGATGGCTATGATCCATTCTGTTGGTTATGAAAAACCGGATTTCTCCCATTTCAGGTCTACCGATATCTGGATGTCCGGATCCGGTGCGGATACCCATTCCGTTACAGGGTGGGCGGCCCGTTACCTGGATAAACAATATCCGGGTTTCCCCGAAAACTATCCGCAGCTCCAGTACCCGGATCCCCCTGCTATACAAACGGGCATGGCGGCTTCATTAATATTCCAGGGAACGAGATCACCCATGAGTGTGAATATTTCTGATCCGGGTAATGTATTCAAACTGCAGCAGGGGTTTGATGACGCGCTTACTGATTTTACTTCCGGTCATGAGTTGGGCTTCGTGCGCCAGGTAGCGAGCCAGACACAACGGTACAGTGATGTAATAAAATCAGCCTGGGCAAAAATTAACAGCCAGTCTCCATATCCTGCAGGCAATACGCTCGCAGAACAATTAAAGTTAGTAGCCCGGTTAATTGCAGGCGGATTGCGTACACCGGTTTATATGGTGAGTATGGAAGGCTTTGATACGCATGCGGAGCAGGTTGACCGTGAGCGGCCTTTTGCCGGGCAACATGCAGAATTACTGCAAATACTGGGTGATGCAGTAAAAGCATTTCAGGATGACCTTTCCTTTCTGGGTATCGCTGATCGTGTTACCGGCATGACGTTTTCAGAATTTGGCAGGCGGATTGTCAGCAACGAAAGTGCAGGTACAGATCATGGTGCCGCTGCTCCTTTATTTGTTTTTGGTGCAAAGGTGAACGGGGGTATTTATGGAACGGCACCGGTGCTTCCGGAGAATGCTACAACGGCAGACAATTTACCTATGCATACAGATTACCGATCTGTCTATACCAGTTTTCTCCATGACTGGTTCAAGACTGATCCATCTGCAGTGAAAGAAATTTTGGGCGCAACCTATCCCACACTGCCGTTGATCGGCAGTTAAAAGATGGTATTATCAAATTGGTTATTTACCCGGTTTCTTCGGGGTTGCTGGTTTACCAGGCGTTTTTGTTTTCTCTTCACAAGCTTGCAGGTTTTGTGATGCACCGGCAAACTGCGGGAAGAAAGCAACAGCCTGTTTGAACAGTAATTTGGCCTGGTCATAGTTCTTCAGGTCCATTTGCATAACTCCGAGTAAATTGGCAGCAGCGGCATTCACGGGGATGGCCTGCTGGGTACCATCCACATTCGTGAAATTGATACCAATCTTTTTACTCATTGTATCTGCAATAACAATCTTGGCTGATAATTCGCTTTCAGCGGTGCGTTTCAGCAGGTACTGTGCGAGCGCTAATTTATAATAGTAGTATGGGTTCTTTATTTTAGGACAAACCTGTTCGTATATAAACCAATAGCTGTTTTGGCTTCACCCAGTTCATCATAACATTCTGCTGCACGGGCCATTGCTACTATATTATCCGGTGCACTTTTATACACTTCTTCAGCAAGCAGTAAAGAGCTGTAGAACTGGCGGGTGGTAAAGTATAATACAGAAAGTGTGTCTTTATACGCAATGCTGTTATCTTCAGCCAAATAACCATGCAATGCACCAATGGCGGCATTCACATCATTATAAACCAGCGCCTGGTTGTACATGCGCAGGTAATGTTTTTTCAAATATTGGCCATCTTCCTGCTGGGCCTGCAGCTGTGTCATGAAAATAATACCTGATAAAACAAGTAAAAATCTTTTCGCCATAATGGTTGAATTTATCCCTTAAAAATAGCTATAATATCTTAACCGGCAGCAAATTATCCCTATAAAAATATAATTTGCAGTATGAAATCTGCCTGGCTGTTTTTCCTTCTTTCCCTTGGCGTTTTCAGGGTGTCTGCCCAGTCGGAAGACTCCCTGGATGCAGAACGGCTGGCCAAAATGGTGAGCCTCTCAGAGGTGGTGATCCGGACAGATATGAACATCCCCAAATTTATTGACCTTGTGAAAAAAGACACCAGCTTTTACAAGGCTTTCCGCAACCTGCATGTACTGGGGTATTCAGCCTGGAATGATATCCGGATCAGGGATAAAAGCGGGAAAATCAAAGCTTCCCTCCAGAGTAAAACAATCCAGCACCGCCGGGGCAATTGCCGGACAATGGATGTGCTGGAAGAACATACCAGCGGCGATTTTTATGAAGATGACAGCAGCTATCATTATTATACGGCGGAATTATATGCCGGTTTGTTTTTTACAAAGGGACAAATCTGTGGCGAATCCAATGTGGTGAAAGGGGTTGATTTCAGCCCGAAAGGGTCCAGCGGGATGGACAAACACAAACAGCAATTAAAAATGCTTTTTTTTAACCCGGGTAAAAAAATACCGGGTATCCCATTTATCGGTGATAAGATTGACATTTTTAATCCTGACCGCGCAGAGAAATACGATTTCATCATTGACTACGGCGATTTTGAAGGAGAACCCTGTTATGTTTTCAACATCCGCGTAAAGCCGGAGTATGAAGGCAGTAAAAGTATTGTGATCGACAGCATGACTACCTGGTTCAGCGAAAAAACCATGGAAGTGTTGTCACGCAATTATGACATGAGTTATGATGCGGGTGTTTACGATTTTACGGTACACATGGAAGTGCGGATGACAAGGGTAGGGAACCTGGTGGTGCCAAGGCTGCTTCGCTATATCGGCAACTGGGATGTGATAATGAAGAGAAGGGAACGCGGGGTATTCACTGCCACCCTGTTTGATTTCACAAAATGATTATTGCCCGGTTGTTTTGGAATATTTTCTCCATTTTTCAATCACCGCTTCAATATCTTCTGCAAGCGGGGACTCAAAAAACATATCAGCGCCTGTTGAAGGATGTTTAAAGCCCAGGGTTTTGGCATGCAGTGCCTGCCGTTTGCACAAATCAAAACAATTATCTACAAATTGTTTGTAGCGCGCATACACTGTTCCTTTCACGATTTTATCACCACCGTAAAAATCATCATTGAATAATGGATGACCGAGGTATTTCATGTGCACCCTGATCTGGTGTGTACGTCCTGTTTCGAGCACGCATTCAACCAATGTTACATAACCGAATCTTTCCAGCACGCGGTAGTGCGTAATAGCTTCCTTGCCGTGATCACCTTCGGGATAGGCTTCAAATAATTTACGGTAACGGAGGTTCCGGCCCACATGTGCTATGATGGTGCCGCTGTCGTTTGCCACATCGCCCCATACCAATGCAATGTATTTCCGGCTGATGGTGTGGTCGAAAAACTGTTTGGCCAGGTTCCGCATGGCCGTATCTTTTTTAGCAAGCACCAGTAAGCCGCTTGTGTTTTTATCAATCCGGTGTACCAGTCCAAAACGGGGAAGTACAGATTCTGTAAGATCAGGAAGTTTTTGCTGGAGATACCAGGCCACCCCATTCAGCAAGGTGCCGGTGTAATTCCCGCTGCCGGGGTGCACCACCATGCCGGCGGGTTTATTGATGATCATGAGATCATCATCCTCATAAAAAATATTAAGCGGTATGTTTTCCGGAACTACATCTGTTTCTTCCGGACTCATATCTGAATAAACAATGATGGAATCCATCGGCCTGACTTTATAATTCGGCCTTACTTCCTTGCCGTTTACCAGTACCAATCCAAGGTTGATCGCCTGTTGCAGTTTGTTCCGGGTGGCTCTTTCTATCCTGGCCATCAGGAATTTATCTATGCGCAGGGGTTCCTGTCCCTTGTCGATAGTAAGGTTAAAACGTTCGTACAGATCGTCACTGCTTTCGGCGTTCTCCTGTTCGGGTATTTCTTCTTCCTGTTTCATTGTTGCGGGTGCAAATGTACTGAATACCTGAGGGAACGCTTTATTTCATTCAAGGGCTTACCCGTAATTTTGTGCCATGAACCGGCAAACGATCTTTTTCCGCGACCTGGGAAGCACTGATTATAACCGTGCCTGGGAATACCAGGAAGCCCTGTTACAGCAGAACCTGGACCTGAAAAAGGAAGCCCGTGAACAAAGCGAACAGAACGGCATTACAGTAATCCCTGATACGGTTCATTATTTATTGTTTACAGAACACCCGCCTGTTTATACCCTGGGGAAAAGCGGACTCAAAGAACATGTACTGCTGACAGAAGCAGAACTGGCCGAAAAAAATATCGGCTTTGTGCATACCAACCGCGGCGGTGATATTACTTTTCACGGACCGGCACAGGTGGTGGGTTATCCTATTCTTGACCTCGAAAAATTCAGCACCGATATAGGCAAGTACCTGCGCAACCTGGAAGAAGTTATCATCATGACACTGGCTGAGTATGGACTGAAAGGCGAAAGATCTGCCGGTGAAACCGGTGTATGGCTGGAACCTGATACGAAAGGCAAAGCCCGTAAACTTTGTGCTATAGGTGTACGATGCAGCCGCTGGATCACCATGCATGGTTTTGCGCTGAATGTAAATACAGATCTGTCGTATTTCAACCACATCATTCCCTGTGGTATTGCCGATAAAAAAGTAGGCTCCATGCAGGAAGAACTGGGACGCGTCATACCCATGGAAGAGGTGAAAGAAAAAATCAGGAAAAATTTTGAAAAAGTATTCGAAGCAGAGCTCGTGGATGAATCCTCTTTATCCGTATTGTAAATTATCAGAAGTCTGATTCCAGGTAGAATTTGTATTTCTCTATTTGTTTTCCCTCATCATACATTTCAAAAAAGAACCAGCCTGCATGCAGGAAACTGGCTTTATCAACTTTGAATGTCCTTGATTTCATATCCTTTAATTCAAAAAGGAACTGGTTTTTCTCATCAAAAAACTTGATAGAATAATCCTTGAGTTTTTCGTTCTCCGGCAGTTTAACAGTTACATTCCCATCGTTGCTGGTGAATACATGTAACGAAGGAAGGAAAGCCGGTGGCTTCTGGATCCGGGTAGGGCCTGATATACTGTCAACAGGATTCAGTTTCCCGGCAGGTAAATTATTCATATTCCCGTGCACCCAGCTGGGAAGCATCATCGGGTTGTTCAGGTTTTGAATGCTGTCTGCAGGATTTGTTCTGCCATTTTGGTTTGATGACCCCGGTTTCATTAAAAAGCTGTCTTTCTGCGGTCTTTTTGTATTAGAGAACAGGTAAACCCCGTTTTCAAGCAGGATATACAGCCGGTAGAATGAGCGGTTTGTTCCGGCTTTGGTATCGAGGTAGCCGTTTTGGAGGGAACCCGGATCAGGAACAGTGAGGATGCTTTTAAAACCCGTGAGACTGTCAAGCGAACGTTGTATGCTGATTTGTTTTACCACAGGGTAGGCGTTGACCCAACCCAGTACAATGCGGTTCTGGCCCATATCCTTTACGGTAAAACGGGGCAAAGTGTCCTGACCCTGTGAAAGGTGAAAGCAAAAAATAAATAAGAGGAAAAAAGGAATTTGTTTCAGCATGGTATGGAAAACAGGCAGCGCATTTCCGGCTGCTTCCGGCAAAGATAAAACAGCACTTGGGATTACCTAAAATATTAACGTTCCATTTTCGAGTGAGGAATTGCCCTGTAATCCGCCGCTGTGGATTGCCAGGATCCTGCTGTGGGGTGCAAAATAGCCTTCGGCCAGCAACTGGTCCAATGCATAAAATAATTTTCCTGTATATACAAAATCAGACGGGATGCCGGTTTGTGAATAAAAGCGGTTCATGAAATCAATCAGTGCTTCCGTTTTTTTAGCATAACCTCCCTGGTGGAAATCATGCATCACAGTAAAATCTTTTTTTGATGTTCCCATGAGAGAGCGGGTGTCTTTCTCAAGTCCCGTGTGGTTTTTCAGTACACTGATGCCTGTAACCCGGGTTTGTGGTGCGGCAGCCATGGCCAGTCCGGCCAGCATAGTACCTGTTCCGCAGGCGCAAAAGATATCCGTATAATTTCCCGGCTGTACAAGTTCAAGAATTGTGGATGCACCTTCTGCACCCGGTATGCCAAATCCGCCTTCCAGAACAGTGAGTATGGATTCGTGGCTGTTGTCGAAGGGGATTTTTTTATTCCTGAAATCTTCCCGGCTGGTAAAATACAATTGCATCCCGTATCCAATAGCTTCCTGCAGGGTATTGGAAAGTACAGCCGGTTTTTCGCCCCGGATAATACCAATGGATTGAAGTCCGTTCTCCGCACAGGCTGCAGCAGTGGCTACGATATGGTTTGACCAGGCGCCACCGAAAGTGCAGATTGTTTTTTTATGCTGTTCAATCGCCTGTTTGAGGTAAAACCTGAGTTTATACCATTTATTGCCTGAGATTACCGGATGGATTTTATCCAGTCGCAATACATCCACAATGATATCTTTCCCCGGATAAGAAACAGGGTCAAGCGTGATAAGCCGGGAATTGATTGCAGTCATATTATTTAGAAAGTGAATGGACGAATTTAGATTAATTTTGTACACTTAATATCCATCTCATGAAACCTACATTAATGATACTCGCTGCCGGTATGGCTTCCCGTTATGGCAGTATGAAACAGGTACAGGGCTTTGGCCCCGGTAATGAAACGATCATGGACTATTCAATCTATGATGCGATCCGTGCCGGCTTTGGTAAAGTTGTATTCATCATCAGGCGCGATTTTGCGGATGATTTCAAAAAAACTTTTGAACCCAAACTGGCCGGGAAAATCCAAACGGAATATGTATACCAGGAAATGCATGCACACATGGATGGGTTTGAATTGCCTGCAGGCCGTACAAAACCCTGGGGAACGGCGCATGCGGTGCTGTGTGCAGCAGATGCAGTGAAAGAACCATTTGCGGTTATCAATGCAGATGATTTTTACGGAAGAGACGCATTTATCAAAGCAGCTGATTTTCTTCAGCATGGCTGCAGCCCTTCTTCTTACGCCATCATCGGGTATGAATTAAGAAGGACTTTATCTGAACACGGATCCGTGAGCCGTGGTGTTTGCCAGGCAGATGATAAACACATGCTGGTGGCTATTAATGAACGCACCAATATCTACCGCTTTGAAGGGCACATGATATATGAAGAGAAGGGTACAAAAAACGTACTCGCCGAAGACACCAAAGTGTCCATGAATTTCTGGTGCTTTGATCCTGCTGTATTCGGACTCAGCGAAAAAATGTTCCATGAATTTTTAAAGGCACATATCAGCGAACCAAAATCCGAATTTTTCATTCCCATTGTCGCCGACCGCTTTATCAACGAAGGTCACGGCACCATCAGTGTAATCCCCACTTCCTCCCAATGGTTTGGTGTTACCTATAAAGAGGATGCGCCGACTGTGCAGCGGAGTTTAACGGAGCTGATAGAGAAGGGGGAGTATCCTGCTTTTCTTTGGAAGAGTTAAGGGTTGGAGGTTGGAAGTTGGAGGTTGAGCTTGAAAGATCGAAAAGTCATTAAAATGTTGAAATGTTGGATTGTTGGAGCGTTGGAATGTTTCCTATAATCAAACTGTCACTATAATAAGAAAAGTCCTAAACTTCGAAGTTTAGGACTTTTCTTATTATAGTACATGTTCGATCTGTAAGAACATTCCAACGCTCCAACGCTCCAACATTCCAACTTTTTAATGACTTTTCGATCTTTCAGGTTCAACCTCCAACTTCCAACCTCCAACCTCCAACAAAAAAAAAGGCCACCCCGCAGGACAGCCTTTCTTACTAAGGTCGTGACTAACTTATTTCACTTTCACCATAAATACATAATCAGTTACTTTCTGCACCTGCAGGGTACGATCCATACCGCTGAGTGAAGAACGGTTGCTGAGTTTTACTTTCTGGTAGCTGGTATCTTTTTTCAGTTCATCGAGGGCGCGGTAGATATTTTTAGACTGGATCGCGAAGGTTACACCTTCTGTGTTGGCCTGGCGTCCGTTCAGGATCCCGATTACTTCACCATTGCGGTTCAGGATAGGGCTTCCGCTGTTACCGTGGTTGGCATTGATTTCAATCTGGCAGCTTAACGTATCGCCGTTGAAACCGGTTTTTGCACTCAGGTAACCCTGTCCGTACACAATTTCCTTACGGGGGTAACCCAGGGTAAAAATAGGTTCTGCGAGGTCAGCACTGGTACGGCTGATGCTGTAAGGGATATTGCTGAAGGGTTTGAAATCTTCATCATCAATTTTCAGGATGGCAATATCTTTTTCAATGTCTGTGTAAACCACATGTGCCAGGTATTCACCTTTTTCATTCTGGATCGCTACTTCTTTTGCGTTCTCCACTACGTGGGCATTGGTAACCAGGTAACCCTTCGCATCAATCACAAAGGCTGTACCTGCTCCGGTATTATAGGGAAGGGGTGATTCTTTGCGGGTGATGTTGTCGTTGAGTTTTGTTTTGATACTCGAAATCTCTTTGGTGGTATTGTTCTGGATATTAATAATAGCACCTTTCAGTTTTTCCATTTCACCGGCTGTTCCGTTTTTAGGGGTTACAGCCCAGATCAGGAAGCTGATAGTGATTGCAGTGATGCCGGCAATGGAGGCGGCAATAGCTGCCACTCTTTTGTAACGTTTCCACAGGTAAACAACTTTTGCTTTTCCTGTCAGTACCGGAGAATCAATTTCACCGGCTTCATCCAGGCTGATATGAACATCATGCAGGTTTGTTTTCAGCTGGTGGCGGCTGTCAAAGCGGTCCATCTGCTGTAAAAAGAGGGTATGTTCAACCACGAGCTGGTCAACTTCGGGGTTGCTTTTGCGCAGGCTCTCAAAATGTTGTTTCTCATCCGGGTTCATTTCCCCGCGGATGTACTTCTCAACAGCTTCGATAATCATTATTTCATTCATCACCGTTCCCGTTTTTGTAATGCGTAAAAAATATCTTTTTAAGCCTCATCAGGCATTTATACTTCTGGTTTTTAGCGTTATCGGCATTGGTATACCCAAATTCGACCGCAATCTCCTGCATGTTCCGGTGCTGGAGATAATAGGCTTCAAGCAGGCTTTTACAGGGTTCCCCCAAACTGCCAATGGCCTTGTTCATCATTTCAAATTCCATGTTCCGGCGTTCATGGTCTTCCAGGTCTTCTTCCACCGGCACTAACTGTTCCATCCCATCAACCGGGCTGGCAAATCGGGATAATTGTTGTAATCGCTTGAGCCATAATCTTCTGCAGACTGAATAGAGGTAGGTCTTAATCTGGCAGTTCAGCTCGAAGCTCCCGCTTACCAGTTTTTCATAGAGGACTATCATCGCTTCCTGGAATACATCTCTGGCATCGTCAGCGGAACCGTTGTTGTTGATAATCAAGGCTTGAATCATGTTATAATTAGCCTTATAGATCAATTCAACAGACTTTCTGTCATTCCGGGCAAATCCTTCCAGCAGCGCTTTTTCGTTTATCTCAGGTTTCACTATACCTCCTTTTAATACAATATTTTAAAAATAGTAACCCTGAGCCGGGTAGAAAAAAATATTTAAAATTCCGGGTTACCTTTTGCCCTTCCCGGTATAAATGCTGAAATATTTCATAAACAACCCCAAAAAACGTAAAATGAAAAAAGTATTTGCAATTGCATTTTTCGCTGCCGCTACTCTGGTAGCTTGTAACAATTCTTC
Source organism: Chitinophagaceae bacterium (assembly GCA_016720825.1). GTDB lineage: Bacteria > Bacteroidota > Bacteroidia > Chitinophagales > Chitinophagaceae > JJ008. The sequence goes on from JADKJV010000004.1 coordinate 189,359, forward strand.
TGAAAAGAAAGCTGGTGAAGGTGACACTACTAAAACTGACACCGTAACTGCTCCTGTTACAACTCCTGATACAGCTGCTACAACTACACCTGATACTGCCGCTGCAAAGATGGATACAGCTGTAGCGCCTAAGTAAGATTTTCATATGGCAAGCAATCGTTAAAGGCCATCCTCTCGCAGGGTGGCTTTTGCGTCTTCAGCCGGTACATGCCCGGAAGGGATGTCCGGCTGATTTTTTATATAAGACCTGCCGCGTTCAAAACTGTTACCTTTGCATGGTCTTTTTTATCTAAATTATCTTTTGTGGCAACATTCGAAGAATTGGGCATTAATGAAGGCCTTCTGAACTCCATTAAATCACTGGGTTTCACCGAACCCACCCCCATTCAGGAAAAAGCAATCCCCGTATTAATACAAGGAACCCGCGATTTTATCGGCCTGGCCCAAACCGGCACCGGCAAAACAGCTGCGTTTGGTCTTCCTTTATTACAACTGATCAATAAAGCCGAACGTTTTCCCCAGGCCCTGATTATTTGCCCTACCCGGGAATTATGTCTCCAGATCAGCAAAGACCTGGAAACCTACCGTTCTAAAAAGAACCCGTTTCTGTTACTGCCGTTTATGGCGGTACCTCTATTTCCCTCCAGATCCGTGACCTTAAAAAAGGCACCCAGATTGTGGTAGCCACCCCCGGCCGCCTGATTGACCTGATTGAGCGGAAAGCTATCCAGCTCGAGAAAATCCATTATGTGGTGCTCGATGAAGCAGATGAAATGCTGAACATGGGTTTCAAAGACGACATTGAATTTATACTGAAGAATACACCGGAACGCCAGAGCACCTGGTTGTTCAGCGCCACGATGCCTGCTGAAATCAGGCAGGTGAGCAAGCGCTACATGGACAAGCCTTTTGAAATCACGATTGGCAAGATGAATGCCGGTAATGTAAATATTGATCACCAGTATTACGCTACCCAGCACTCAAACCGCTATGAGACCCTGAAAAGGATCATTGATTTCAACCCCGGTATTTATGGTATCGTTTTCACCCGCACCAAAGCCGATGCCCAGGAAGTAACCGAGCAACTGGTTCGTGAAGGATATGATATCGAAGCAATCCATGGTGACCTTACACAGCCCCAGCGTGATAAAGTAATGGGCCGGTTCCGTGAAAAAAGCATCCAGTTACTGATCGCCACCGACGTGGCAGCGAGGGGTATCGATGTGAAAGACATTACTCACGTTATCAACTACGAATTACCTGACGATCCTGAAGTATATACACACCGAAGTGGCCGTACAGGCCGTGCCGGTAAAAGCGGTATTTCCATTTCACTGGTAACCCCCCGTGAAGTGTTCCGTCTCCGTTCCATTGAAAAAATGCTGAACCAGAAGTTTCATAAAATGGATATCCCTTCCGGTAAAGATGTTTGCCGCAAGCAATTCTTCCATTTTATTGAAAAGATGCTCAATGCGGATATCAGCCATGGTGAATATGAAACTTACCTGCCCCTGCTGCGCGAGAAATTTGCCCATGTGGAGAAAGAAGAAATCATGCAGCGTGTGGCGGCACTGGAGTTCGACCGTTTCCTGAAGTATTATGAAAACGCAGCTGACCTGAACATGCGTGATACCCGCAGGGATGCCAGGAGTGAAAGAGGAGATAGGGGTGAAAGGGGTGAGAAACCTGCAGGCGGCAGGACTTCCCGTGATACCAGCGGACGTACATTCGGTGGCGGCGGTGGCAGTTACGAACGCCTGTTTGTGAACCTCGGTACCAAAGACGGTTTTTACAAAGCCAGCTTCCTGCAATTTATCCTTGATATGAGCGACCTGCGCAAAGATGTGCTGGGAAGGATTGATATGAAAGAGATGAACAGCTGGGTGGAAGTGGACGCAACGTCGGCGAAGAAAATGATCAAAGCCATTGACGGAAAGAATTTCCGCGGCCGTAAAATCAGGATGAACCCTGCCTGAGCAGGTTCTTAAAGTCCTGTTATGACTGAAAAAAGCTTAAAAATAACCCGCCCGCGGGTTGGAATTAAGCCGCCATACAATTACATTTGTTTTATGACAACAAAGCAAACCTGGTTCGGTTACTATTTCTTTTATTATTTCTTTGGAAAAAGACCGGGTCTTCTATTGTTGAAAAAGTAAGAACAACTAAAAAATCAGCATAAGAGTCCCGGTCAGAAATGACCGGGATTTTTTTTTAATCATGTCAGTCAAAGTATCCATCCAGGGTTATGAAGGCAGCTTTCACCAGCAGGCTGCACGTATGTATTACGGCCATAAAGTGGAAGTGATTCCCTGTAATAATTTCCGCGAAGTGGTGAAGCTTGCAGAGAATAAAAAAGAAGCTAATGGCGGCGTCATGGCGATCGAGAATTCCATTGCCGGCAGTATCCTCCCCAATTACAACCTGCTGCAGCGCTCCTCACTCACCATCCGCGGGGAGTTATACCTGCAGATCAAACAGCATTTACTGGTTAATCCCGGTGTGCAGCTGGAAGATATCCGCGAAGTGCATTCCCATACCATGGCCTTACAGCAATGTTTTTCCTTTTTAGAAAAATACAACTGGAAGCTGGTGGAAACAGACGACACGGCACTCAGTGCCAAACTGCTCCAGCAGCACCGCAGCAAACATGTGGCTGCTATTGCAGGTAAACTGGCAGCTGATCTATTCGGGCTTGAAATCCTCGCACCGAATATCCATACGCTGAAAAATAATTACACCCGTTTCCTGTTCCTCGAACCTGCGGGTAACCCTGTGCAAACGGAAGACGCTGATAAAGCTTCTGTGAATTTCCATACAGATCACACCCGTGGCAGCCTGGCCCGTGTGCTGACCATGATAGCAGAAGGGGGCATCAACCTCAGTAAACTGCAAAGCGCACCTATTCCCGGTTCTGCCTTTAAATACAGTTTCCATGCTGACATGGAATTTGAACAGCGCGGCCAGTTTGAAAAAGTAATGGAGAAAATAAAACCCAATGTAGAATCACTCCGTGTATTCGGAATTTATAAAAGAGGTTTATGGAAATAGCAAAAAGGCTGAAAGGCATCGGTGAATACTATTTCTCGAAGAAACTCCGGGAAATAGAAGAGCTGAATAAAGCCGGGAAGAATATTATCAACCTGGGCATAGGCAGTCCTGACCAGCCACCGCACCCCGATGTGATCCGCACGTTGCAGGAAGCCAGCGCCAGGCCTGATGTACATGCGTATCAGTCTTACAAAGGCGCGCCCGTACTCCGTCAGGCCATCAGTAACTGGTATAAAAAATGGTACAACGTTACGCTTGATCCTGCCTCAGAAATATTACCGCTGATCGGCAGCAAGGAAGGGATCATGCATATTTGCATGACGTACCTCGATAAAGGGGATCGTGTGCTGATCCCGAATCCCGGTTATCCCACGTACCGTGCGGCAGTGCAACTGGCCGGAGGTGTTTGTGTGGAATACAAACTGCGGGAGAAAAATAATTTCAAACCGGATTTTAAAAAAATAGAAAAACAGGACCTGAAGAAAGTAAAACTCATGTTCCTGAATTACCCGCATATGCCTACCGGGCAATTGCCTGACCAGCATTTGTATGATGAAGTGGTGGCTTTTGCACGCAAACATAAAATCCTGGTCATTCATGATAATCCTTACAGTTTTATTTTGAATGAACAGCCCGCCAGTTTATTATCGGCCGAAGGGGCAAAAGACTGGGTGATTGAACTGAACTCACTCAGCAAAAGCCAGAACATGGCCGGCTGGCGTGTAGGTATGCTTTGTGCCTCTGCAGAAAGGGTGGAGGAAGTGCTGCGTTTTAAAAGCAATATGGACAGCGGTATGTTTTTGCCGGTCCAGATTGCTGCCGCCAAAGCACTGGAGTTGGGTGAAGAATGGCATGCCTCAGTCAATAAAATTTATGAAGCCAGAAGGGAAAAAGTGTATGAGCTGCTGACATTAACCGGATGCCGGTTCAGCAGGGAGCAGGCCGGTTTGTTTGTGTGGGCCGCGATCCCTGAAATATATAAAGACGGGTATGAATTAAGTGATGAACTGTTGTACAAAGCCGGGGTGTTCATTACACCGGGTGGCATATTTGGCTCTGCCGGTAAAAAATATATCCGCGTGAGTTTATGTGCCGCGACAGAAAAACTGGATGAAGCCATTGAAAGAATTAAATCAGTGTTATGATGACAAAACGCAAAAAAACAGTGGTGATCGGTTTAGGCCTCATTGGCGGATCACTTGCCTTGCGGTTGCATGAGAAAAAACTCGTGTCCGGACTGGCTGGCGTAGAACAGAATCCGGTGCATGCCGCGGAGGCGCTTGAATTGGAACTGGTAGACCAGATCATGGAACTGGATGAAGCCATTGCCTGGTCAGAACTGATTGTGATGGCGGTACCGGTGAATACACTGGTTACATTATTACCGTATGTACTTGACCGGATAGACCAGCAGATCGTAGTTGATCTGGGTTCCACCAAAAGTGAGTTAGTGGCTGCTGTTAAAAACCATCCGAAAAGAGGAAGGTATATTCCCTCCCATCCGATGTGGGGTACAGAATACAGCGGACCGCGCGCAGCGGTTCAGGGAGCGTTCGATAAAAAGCGGTGATCTTATGCAATACAGAAGATGCCGATGCGGATGCGCTGCAATGGGTGAAGATGATGTATGAAAAAATCGGGATGCGGATCCTTGAAATGGACAGTGCGGCCCATGATTTGCATGCAGCGTATGTGAGTCACATTTCCCACATCACATCATTTGCCCTCGCTAATACGGTACTGGAGAAAGAAAAAGAAGACAATGCCATTTTTGAACTGGCTTCAGCCGGTTTTGAAAGCACCGTGAGGCTGGCCAAGAGTAACCCGGAAATGTGGGTGCCCATTTTCCTCCAGAACAGCGAATATGTGCTGGATGTACTGACTGAACATATCGGCCAGCTGGAGAAATTCAGGAAGCATATTGCCAACGGGGATGAAAAACAACTGAGAAAACTAATAACGGATGCCAACAGTATCCGCAGAATATTACAGTAATTGTTGCGGAAGCCAATTACCAAACCTGAAAATAGAATAATAACTTTACCAATCAATTCAATTATGCAAGTATCCGGACAAACAACACAACGGGCCATACCGGCCGCCTGGAATAAGCGGCCCCTGATTATCAGCGGCCCCTGCAGTGCTGAAACCGAGGAGCAGGTTGTACAGACCGCCCAGCGGCTGGCAGCAACCGGTAAAATTGATATGCTGCGCGCCGGAATCTGGAAACCCAGAACCAAACCTGGTATGTTTGAAGGCGTAGGCGCCAAGGGACTCCCCCGGCCGCAGCAGGCAAAGAAATTAACCGGACTTCCAACAACTGTTGAAGTAGCTACCGGTAAACAGGTACAGGATGCCCTCACTTTTGATGTGGATGTTTTATGGATCGGTGCACGTACAACGGTGAATCCGTTCAGTGTGCAGGAAGTGGCAGATGCCTTACGTGGTGTGGAAGTGCCGGTGTTAATCAAAAACCCGATTAACCCCGACCTGGAATTATGGGGCGGTGCTGTTGAACGCGTGGCACGTGCCGGTGTGAAAAATATTGGTCTCATCCACCGTGGTTTCTCTTCGTATGGAAATACAGAATACCGGAATGCCCCGATGTGGCACCTGGCGATTGATATGAAACTCCGTCACCCGGGTATGATGATGATCAATGATCCTTCTCATATCTGCGGGCGCAGGGATATTTTATTAGAAGTGATGCAGCGGGCCATTGACCTGGACTATGAAGGGCTGATGATCGAAAGCCATGTTGATCCCGACCATGCCTGGAGTGATGCCAAACAGCAGGTAACTCCGGAGCGTTTAAGTGAAATGCTGGATACCATCATCTGGCGGAAAGAGGATGTGAGTTCTGATGAATACCATGCGGCTTTGGAAAAACTCCGCCAGCAGATCAACCAGCTGGATGATGAACTGATGCAGATTCTCAGCCAGCGTATGAAAGTGGCCGAACAAATTGGTAATTATAAAAGATCAAATAATATCACCATCCTGCAAACCAACCGCTGGAATGAAATCATTGAGCGGGCGATTGCCAAAGGGGATAAGCTCGGCCTCAGCCGCGAGTTCATCACCCATTACCTGGATGCCGTGCATATGGAAAGTATCAATCACCAGAAAAAAATCATGGACTCCTGATTTATGGATTCCATCCGCCACCATTGAGCCATTCAAAAACATACCGATTTACTGACAGCCGTGTGGATTTCCATTTCGGATCATCTTTCACACAGTTGAAAAAAATCACGGATCCGCGTCGTACGATCCTGATCACCGATGAACATGTGCATGCGGCACATACCGCCCGGTTCAGGAACTGGAATACGATCGTACTAAAGGCAGGGGAAGAATATAAAATACAGTCTACTGCCGACAGCATTATTGAACAACTCATAGAAATGGAAGCCGACCGTTCCTTCACCCTGGTTGGCATTGGCGGGGGAGTGGTTACGGATATTACCGGGTATGTGGCATCTGTCTATATGCGCGGTATCCGTTTTGGATTTATGCCAAGTACGGTACTGGCGATGGTGGATGCATCTATCGGTGGCAAAAACGGAATTGATGTTGGTGTATATAAAAATATGGCCGGCCTGATCAGGCAGCCGGCATTCATATTATATGATATGCAGTTGCTGAAATCATTGCCGGACAATGAATGGATAAACGGTTTCGCAGAAATAATCAAGCATGCGGCTATCCGGGATGCGGCGATGTTCCGCGAACTGGAATCCGGCTCATTGGATAAATTCCGCGCCAGGCCTTCTGTGATGGCAACACTCGTGGAAAGAAATGCCGGGATTAAAATCAAAGTCGTGCAGAAAGACGAGTTTGAAAAAGGCGACAGGCGGTTGCTCAATTTCGGGCACACACTGGGGCATGCGTTGGAGAATAATTATGAATTATCACACGGACAGGCTGTTTCCATCGGGATGGTATTTGCAGCTGACCTTTCTGCAGCATTGCTTGGGTTTAAAGAAACCAGCAGGGTGGAAGCGCTTGTTGGAAAATACGAGTTACCTGCCCGCGCCGCGTTTGATAAGAAAAAAGTTTTCAGTGTGCTGCGGATGGATAAAAAAAGGGAAAGGGAACAAATGAATTTTGTGTTATTGCAAAAAGTGGGAAAAGCCGTTGTGCACCCTGTGCCGCTTCGCAATCTTGAATCAATCATTAATCAATTATAACCGTGAAAGTAAAAATCAAGCCATCCCGTTTAAAAGGTACTGTGGAAGCACCTGCTTCCAAGAGTTCCATGCAAAGGGCCTGTGCTGCTGCTTTATTAAGTAACGGCACAACGATTATCCGTAATCCCGGCCAGAGTCATGATGATAAAGCCGCACTGGATATTATCCAGCGCCTGGGCGCAAAAGCCGATATGGTGAGCGGGGAATACCAGGTGGTGAGTTGGGGACTGAATCCCGCAGAAGATGAAATCAATTGCGGTGAAAGCGGATTAAGTATCCGTATGTTCACACCCATCGCTGCGCTGGCGGAAAAGAAAATCATTATTAACGGCGAAGGCAGTTTGCAGAAAAGACCTATGGATTTTTTCGACACCGTTTTGCCTGCACTGGGTGTAAAAGTAAAAAGCCATAAAGGATTTCTGCCGATAGAAGTAAGGGGTCCTATGCAACCGGCAACAGTTGAAGTAGACGGGTCACAGAGCTCGCAGTTTTTAACCGGATTGCTGATGGCCTATGGTGCGGCAGGTGCCAGGGATGTAAGTATCCACGTAAAGAACCTGAAAAGCAAACCTTATATCAGCCTTACGCTGTCGGTGATGAAACAGTTCGGACTGAAAACACCCGAGAACAGGAATTTCGAAGAGTTTTATTTTTCGAATGAACCATTCCAGGCATTAACAGAGCGGCAGATCAATTATACCGTGGAAGGCGATTGGAGCGGGGCTGCTTTTCTGTTAGTAGCCGGTGCGATTGCAGGTCCCATTACTGTCAGGGGACTTGATCTGACTTCTGACCAGGCCGATAAAGCCATACTCGATCTGCTGATCAATATCAGCAATGGTGTTGCAGTGGATGCCAAAGGAATTACGGTGCATCCGGTACCTATGAAAGCATTTGAGTTTGATGCAACCGATTGCCCTGACCTGTTCCCTCCTTTAGTGGCACTCGCTGCTTATTGCGAAGGGGAATCGGTGATCACGGGTGTTCAGCGCCTGGCTAATAAAGAAAGTGACAGAGCGGAAGCCTTGCAGGAAGAGTTCGGGAATATGGGGGTGAAAATCAAAGTGAGCAAGGATAAAATGTATATCACCGGTGGCGGGAAAATAAAAGGTGCGAAAGTACATTCACACTTTGATCACCGTATTGCCATGGCCTGTGCCGTTGCAGCACTGGGTGCAGAAGGCGAAACAGTCATCCGCAAGGGAGAAGCTATCAGCAAATCCTATCCCCGTTTCTATGATGATTTGCAGTTGCTCGGCGCCTCCGTATCTTTAAGCAGAAAGTTCAAAATCAATGAATAGTTTCGGACGCATATTCAGGGTTTCTATTTTTGGTGAATCACACGGTGAAGCCGTGGGCATTCTTGTGGATGGGTGTCCGGCCGGATTACCCCTGCAGGTCAGTGATTTTTTACCGGACCTTGAACGCAGGAAGGGTGGCAAACAAAAAGGAACCACACCCAGACAGGAAGAAGATCTTCCCATTATACAATCTGGTTTATTCAATGGATTTACTACAGGTGCTCCGATCATTATCCTGTTTACAAATACCAATACCCGCAGCAGTGATTACGAAAAGCAGCGGGCAGTACCACGTCCCGGTCATGCTGATTTTGTAGCTAAAATAAAAGCAGGCGGTTTTGAGGATTACAGGGGAAGCGGGCATTTCAGCGGACGGTTAACGGTTGCGCTGGTGGCAGCTGGTGTGATTGCTAAAAAATTACTGGATAATATTTCCATAGAATCGGTCATCACTGAAATAGGTGGTGAAACAGATACCGAGAAAGGATTACAAAAAGCCATTGACCAGAAAGACAGTGTGGGTGGTATTGTTGAATGCAGGGTGAAAGGATTGCCTGCAGGACTGGGCGAACCGTTTTTTGATTCAGCAGAATCGGTAATCAGCCATCTCGTATTTTCCATCCCGGCTATTCGTGGAATTGAATTCGGTACAGGATTCCCGGCAGCCCGAATGTTTGGTTCTGAACATAATGATCCGATTATATCCATAGATGGAAAAACATCGACGAACCATGCAGGTGGTATTGTGGGCGGATTAACAAATGGAAATGATCTTGTGTTCCGTGTAGCGGTAAAGCCAACATCTTCCACATCCAAAGAACAAACAACACTCAACTGGGAAACAGGTGTTGCTGAAACAGTTTCCGTAAAAGGGCGTCATGATTTATGTATTGCCCTCCGTGTTCCGGTAGTACTGGAAGCGGTGACAGCTATTGCTCTGTCAGACCTGATGCTGCTGGAGCAACGTATCCCGCGCATCTTTCACAAAAAATAATTTAGTATGGACATCATTTATCATGTTACAACCCGTAAATCATGGGAAGAGGCAATGGCCCGGGGATATTACCTGGCATTGTCACTGGAAGATGAAGGATTTATTCACTGTTCACAGGCGCACCAGGTAGCCGGTGTGCTGGAGCGGTATTTTGAAGGCCAGGACAACCTGGTAAAACTGGTGATTGATACCCGTAAACTCAACTGCAAGTATGTATTCGACTGGTCACCTTCCACCGCTGATACATTTCCGCATGTGTATGGCCCCATCAACCTGGATGCAGTAACTGAAGTAGTCGATTTATAAATTTTTCCTTATTTTTTTAAAAGGGATATCCAGTATTTCAAAGCGGCTTGCTTCCGGAAGGGAGTAATGCCACCATTCTGTTTCAAGGGCTTTGAAACCATTTTTTTCCATCAGTGATTTCAGGAGTTTCCGGTTCTGGAGTATTTCATCCGGCAAACGGGTATAGCCCTGGTGGGCACTGTCGGAGAAATTATCAAAGCCTGTTCCCATATTCAGTTCGGTGCCGTCTTTCAGCCAGATGACTGTAAGGTCAACTGCAACACCCCGGTTATGCCCGCTGCCGCGGGAAGGATTGGCAACATATCTTTCATCTTTCACCAGTTCCCAGAATCTGGCCGTGACAGACCAGGGCCTGTAGGCATCAAATATTTTCAGGCCTTTCCCCTGCAGTGCCAGTTCAGACTGAACCTGTAACAGGGCTTTGGCAGCAGGCAGGCGGAGGAATGTCTGGTTTGTACCTGCCGGGTACATCAGGCGATGCATGAAATTATTGGTGGTGGCATATCGCAGGTCGTAAACAATCCGGGGGATCATCGATTTCAGTTCAATCATTTTTTTGGTTGAATCCTGCTGGTATTGCCTGCGGAAATGGTCAGGATCACTGGTAAGTGCGGGCTTCGTATAACTACTATCCTGCGCCGGTAAATCCAATGCCGTCATCCATAAAAAAATAACAAGAAGTGTTTTCAGTAATTGCATGCGATGTTGTAATTTGTTGGAGTTAACTCCTGACTGCTTTTTCAAAGATAGATAGTGAAAATTATAAAGGGGTTGCCAAACCCAGTCCGTCATGGTTAAAAGATGTGCCTGTTTTTTTATTTACGGCCTTTTTTTATTTGCTTCCTGTAATTCCAAGAAAGGGGGAAACCATGACCTGATGGCCCAAACCCCGCAGGAAATGCAACAGCAATTGCCGGAGCTGATAAAGTCTTCTATAGCCAGTCTGGCTTCCAATCCCCTGATGAGTGATTCTGTTCCGGTGAGGGACAGCCGGCTGCTGGGACTGATCTATGACCAGCAACAACATGTTCCGCTCTGGTCTTCACAGGAGAAATGGCTGCCCGCCGGTGATTCACTGCTGAAATTCATCAGCCAGTGCAGGCTCTATGGATTATACCCGGAAGATTACCACAGTGTAACGCTGGATTCATTCCGGCTTGCGATTGAAGCCGACAGCCTTTCTGAAGGCATCCGGAAACATACCGGGGTATGGACAGACGCAGACCTGATGCTCACTGATGCTTTTATCGGGATACTCCATGATATTAAAATCGGCCGTCTGCCAGCTGACAGTATCAGTTTTCGAAAAGACAGCATACTCACCGATTCGTTTTACTTACAGCAACTGGGTTTACTCAAGTCTAATCCTTCAGTGCAAATGCTGGTGGAGCCACTGGAACCCAGGATGCGTGATTACCATGCGTTGAAAAATGCAATCCCTGCTTTCCTGGCTACCATGGATAACCGGGCTTTAACCAAAGTACCTGATCCCGGGAAAGATAAAGCGGCTTTCAAAACTGCCTTACAAAAAAGACTGGTGGAGGAAGGGATTGTGAGTGACAGCCTGGTACTCGACTCGGTGAAGTTGTCAAATGCAATCAAACTATACCAGAAAAAGAAGAACCTGAATGTGGATGGCCGGGTAGGGGAAGGCACTCTCCGGGTGATGAATACGGATGACGGGGAAAAATTTGCCCGGATTGCCATCAGCATGGACCGCTATAAATTACTGCCGGCTGATATGCCGGAACGTTATATCCTGGTGAATACTTCCGGGAATTACCTGGAGCTGATTGAAAAGGATTCGGTGAGACTTTATTCCAAAACGATTTGCGGGAAAACGAAAACCCGGACACCGCTGCTGAATGCCAATATCGGGGAACTGATCACTTATCCGCAGTGGGTACCCCCGCCGAGTATCATTGCCAAGGAAATCCTGCCGGCGGTGAAGAAAAATCCGGGGTATCTGGCCAAAAAAGGATTCAGCCTGGTGGATGCGAACGGGGAGGAGGTGGATCCGTTTACGGTTGACTGGACCAAATACAGCAAGTCAATGCCCTATAAGGTGGTGCAGGGCAGCGGGGATGCGAATGCGCTGGGAATCATGAAGTTTGTGTTCTCAAATAAATATTCAGTTTATCTCCACGATACCAATCAGCGATATCTTTTTGCCAATGCCCAGCGGAACCTGAGCCATGGTTGTGTGCGCGTGCAGGAGTGGGAAAAACTGGCCCTGTATATGTTGAAGAATGACAGCCTGAGGTCGTCCGGAAGGTCGTTTACCCCAGGGATTCCCTCTATCGCTGGCTGAAAAATAAAGAGAAGAAAAGCATTGCGGTAAGGAACAAAATTCCCCTGTTTATTCGCTATTTTACCTGCGCCGGACAGGACGGAAAAATGTTGTTTTTTGATGATGTGTACGGCGAGGATCGTTACTTGAGAGAAAAATACTATATGAGAAGGACCTCTGCAATGGTGAAAACCGTTCCAAACCTGTGAATATTAGGTAAATAATTTATTTTAGGATATTGAACTTACCCGTTATTTTTGTTCAGCTTAAAACCAAACTATCTCTTTATGAAGAAGATGCTGTCTGTATTTATAGCCATATGCCTTATGGTACCTGCTGCTAATAGCCAGGATGAATATATCAGACCCAAAGCGCTTGGAGTCAGTTTTTTCCTGAATGATTTTGTTACCCCTGCGCGTATCCGGAGCACATCCATCACGCAGGTTATCCGTGATAAACGTTATGCACGTCTCCGTGAAATGTCACCGGGTCTTGCACTGACTTATTTCAAAGGGATAGGCAGTCACGTGGATTTTGCGGCTTCAGTTGGCGGGTCATTTATCCGTTATCCGATGGCTAACCGCACTTTCACCAATGAAAGTTTCCTGCTGGAATCAAGCCTGCAGCTTAACCTGAAACTTACCACAGAAAAATATTGGGTACAGCCTTACCTGTCAGCAGGTGTTGGCGCCAGCAAATTCCGCGGATACTACGGTGCGTTCCTGCCCCTGGGTCTCGGTTTAAAAGTGAATTTCTTTGATGAAGCCCACCTGTTCATCACTTCTCAATACCGTGTTCCTGTTACAACAGAAACATCCAGCTATCATTTACAGCACAGCGTAGGTATTGCCGGTGCACTCGGTAAGAAAAAAGTACCCGTAGTCATTCCTCCTCCTCCGCCTCCTCCTCCTGCTGATACAGACGGAGATGGAATTACAGATGATGTGGACAAATGTCCTACTGTAAAAGGTGTTGCAAAATACCAGGGTTGCCCGGTTCCTGATACTGATAAAGACGGTATCAATGATGAAGAAGATAAATGTCCTACTGTTCCAGGTCTGGCCCGTTATCAGGGTTGCCCGATTCCTGACAGTGACAAAGATGGTATCAATGATGAAGAAGATAAATGCCCCACAGTATTTGGTGTAGCCCGTTACCAGGGTTGCCCGGTTCCTGATACAGATGGTGATGGCGTGAATGATGAAGAAGACAAATGCCCCACACTGGCAGGTCCCCGCGAAAACCAGGGTTGTCCCGTGATTCCTGATGATGTGAAAAAGAAAGTGGATTATGCAGCTACAAGAATCCTTTTCGTAACAGGCAGCTACAAACTGGTGGCTTCTTCTTACAAAGGACTGAATGATGTTATCAAGATCCTGAACGATAATCCTGAACTGAAACTGTCTATTGATGGTCACACCGATAACGTAGGTGCTGATGCCATGAACCAGACACTCAGTGATAACAGGGCCAATGCAGTTAAATCTTACTTTGTAAGCAAAGGCATCGCTGAAAGCAGGCTTACTGCTGCCGGTCACGGTGAAACCACGCCGATTGCAGACAATAAAACTGCTGCTGGTCGCCAGAAGAACCGCAGGGTTGAAATGAAGCTGAACTACTATTAATCGTTAACTGGAGAATACTTAGAAAGGCTGTCCGAAAGGATGGCCTTTTTTTATGGTTGGAGGTTGGAAGTTGGAGGTTGGATGTTGAACCTGACAGATCGAAGAGACTTTTTTTTGTTGGAATGTTGGAAAGTTGGATTGTTGGAATGTTCTGATAGGTCGGGAATGTCCGATTTAAATGAACATTCCAACAATCCCTCCAACACTCCAACATCAGGTTTAAGGATCTATCTAAGCTGTAGTACTCTTTCGTGCTTAAGAAACCTCCAACCTCCAACTTCCAACCTCCAACTTCCCAATATCAGAACCAAAACCAATGGTCTGCATACCCCTAATAATCAACCCCTTAATCATCCCCGATTTCTGTTTATTTTCCCGGAAATATTTCCTACCTTTGCGCCGCCATAAGGAAGGGCATTTAGTGCAACTGAAACCCGTGTGTCGCCTTTCTTCATGTGGCCATCTATGAGAGTCTAATCCCACATACCAGCTTTTTTCCCCGTTTTCAACGGGTTGAATGTGTTGCTGGTTTCTCAAGACCTAAGGCTGTTTGCCAGCCAACAATTACAGGAACATTTTACGATCAACTAAAAAATAAATTAAACTACAAATCAAATAGTCATGGCCGATTTAAAATTTCAGAGAAACTTTGGTATTGCGGCTCACATTGATGCCGGTAAAACCACTACAACGGAACGTATCCTCCGTTATACCGGTATGATCCATAAGATTGGTGAGGTGCACGATGGTGCAGCTACCACCGACTGGATGGAACAGGAGAAAGAAAGAGGTATTACCATTACTTCAGCTGCTGTAAGCTGTATTTGGAATTTCCCGACTGATAAAGGAAAAGTAACGCCCGAGACAAAAAAATACGGATTCAACATTATCGATACTCCGGGACACGTGGACTTTACCGTAGAGGTAGAACGTTCTATGCGTGTACTGGATGGTCTGATTGCCCTTTTCTCAGCAGTGGATGGCGTAGAGCCCCAGTCTGAAACAGTATGGCGCCAGGCTAACCGTTACAATGTACCCCGTATCGGTTTCGTAAATAAAATGGACCGTGCCGGTGCTGACTTCCTGAACGTGGTAAAACAGGTGAAGGAAATGCTCGGTTCTAAAGCCGTTCCCCTGCAGCTCCCGATTGGTGCTGAAGATGATTTCAAAGGGGTGGTTGACCTGATCAAAATGAAAGGTATTATCTGGCACATGGAAACAGAAGGTATGACCTTTGATGAGATTCCCGTGCCTGCAGATATGCAAGCTGAAGCAGAAGAGTGGAGAGCGAGTCTGGTGGAAGCTGTAGCTGAATATGATGATAAACTGATGGAGAAATTCTTTGATGATCCCAACAGCATCACAGAAGACGAAATGCATGAGGCCATCCGTAAAGCAACGATTGACCTGAGCATTGTTCCGATGATGTGTGGTTCTTCATTCAAGAACAAAGGTGTACAGACTGCACTGGATGCGGTTTGCCGTTACCTGCCTTCTCCCATGGATATCGCTTCTGTAGAAGGAACTAATCCTGATACCGGCGAAACGGAAAGCCGCAGGCCCGATGCAAAAGAACCGTTTGCAGCCCTGGCTTTCAAAATCATGACCGATCCTTTCGTAGGTCGTCTGGCATTCTTCCGGGTATATTCAGGGCACCTCGATGCAGGTTCCTATGTACTGAACGTAAGAAGTGGTAAGAAAGAAAGGATCAGCCGTATCATGAAAATGTTTGCCAACAAACAAAACCCGATTGATTTCATCGAAGCAGGTGATATCGGTGCGGCTGTTGGTTTCAAAGAGATCAAAACCGGTGATACACTGTGTCATGAAGACCATCCGATCACCCTGGAGAATATGTTTATCCCCGAGCCTGTAATCTCTGTGGCTGTTGAGCCCAAGACCCAGGTAGACGTTGATAAAATGGGTATGGCGATTGCCAAACTGGTGGAAGAAGATCCCACACTGCGTGTAAGGACTGACGAGGAAACTGGTCAGACTATCCTCTCAGGTATGGGTGAGCTTCACCTGGAGATTATTGTTGACAGGATGAAACGTGAATTTAAAGTGGAAGTAAACCAGGGTAATCCCCAGGTTGCTTATAAAGAAGCATTCACCGGTAAGGTTGAACATCGCGAAACACTGAAAAAGCAAACCGGTGGTCGTGGTAAATTCGCCGACATCGTGTTTACACTCGGACCTGTTGATGCTGAATGGCAGACAGAGAATCCGGATAAATCATACCAGTTCGTAAACGATCTGTTTGGCGGATCAATTCCCCGTGAATTTGTTCCAGCTATCCAGAAAGGATTCGAGCAGTCAATGACTACCGGTGTGCTGGCCAGCTATCCTGTTGCGAACCTCAAGGTTCGTGTATTTGATGGCAGCTTCCACGCAGTTGACTCTGACTCTATGTCGTTCGAGCTTTGTGCCAAGCAAGGTTTCCGTGAGGCAGCCCGCAAAGCCAAGCCCGTTCTGCTTGAGCCGATCATGAGAGTTGAGGTTGTTACACCTGATCAGTACATGGGTGATGTTACGGGTGACCTTAACCATCGCCGTGGTATGATGGAAGGTATGGACAGCCGTGCAGGTGCGCAGGTTATCAAAGCCAAGGTTCCGCTGAGCGAAATGTTCGGTTATGTAACCCAGCTTCGTTCACTGAGCTCAGGCCGTGCTTCATCTACCATGGAATTCTCTCACTATGCCCCGGCTCCGAATGGCATTGCTGAGGAAGTAATTGCTAAAGTAAAAGGTAAAGTGAACGCATAATCACTTGCTGATAATATAGGAATCCCGCCCTCGAGGCGGGATTTTTTTTGATTGAAAATTTTTGATCCATATGAAGACAACCTAAATAGGCGGTATTCCCTTTAATTGATTTGGGGTGTTTATTAGCACCGCCATTTTTTTTGTATCTTAATATCAAATTTCTTAATGAAGAGGATCCTTCTTTTAACGGGAGTTTTATGTTGTGCATTGTTCACTGTGGCGCAGCCGATACCTGGCGTACAATGGTCGATGCGTTTTGGAGGGAATGGAAATGATGTAATTGAAAAAATTATCCCGGCAGGAAATCAGGGATGGTTGGTATTTGGTACCACAAGTTCCACCACCGGCAATATCGGAACGCCGCAGGGTGGTACAGATGTATGGGTAAGTTTTTGGAATAAATCAGGCAGATTGATCTGGACACGAAACCTGGGGTTTTTGAGTGGTGATGAATTCAAAGATGTAATCTATGAAAACGGTATTTTCTATATTCTTTGCAGCGTACTCTTTCCTCCCTATCACGAGATTTACCTGGTTAAGATGAATTTGAACGGGACTGTTCTTGCCCAACAGACTTTTGGAGGATTAGCTGATGATATTCCGGTGAAACTGCTGAAATGCAACGATGGATATATGATCTTGTCAAAAACAACTTCCACTGATCTGCCGCAACATCACGGAGGCACAGACTTGTACGTAATAAAATTCCAGGATGGTGGTAATGTATTTAACGTGCAATGGGATAAATGTTATGGAGGTGCTTCTTCAGATGAAGTTTTGGTGCAGAATTGGATAATACAGGCAATGCGGTGATCGTATGTGAAACGTCTTCAACAAATGGCGATGTAACCGGTTTGTATGGTGGCAGTGATATCTGGATTGTTAGCTTATCCAACCGGGACGGTCAACTGCAGAAATGTTATGGCGGGGGGATAATGAATTTTTTGGAGGGTGTTAAAAGCTAGGATCAAAACTAAGAGTGGCAAGCCGCAGTGCTTCTACCGATGGAGATGTAACGGGATTACATTACGGGGGCATTGTGTTCCTGACGCGTGGGTTTTTAAAATTAATAATGCAGGAACCCTTTTATGGGCAAACAGTTTTGGGGGCACAGGTAGTGAAAATGTCTTTGGAGTCGCGGAAAAGAACAATAACATCTGTGTCGCTACAACGACCACCACCAACAATAATGGAAATGTGACCGGATATCATGGAGGCAATTCAGATATCTGGGTTTTTAAATTATCGTCGTCGGGCGTTTTAGGATGGCAAAAATGCCTGGGTGGAACTAAAACAGAAACTTTTGTCCAGACAGGGCAGGCATTGTCAATCCGTAGTGGTGTTATTCAAATGGATGAAGATGGCGGTTGTTTTTTACAGGGTTATTCTACTTCACTGGATGGTGATGTTACAGGCTATCATGGAACTGTTGCTTCAACAGTCCAGGACAGTTGGGTTGTAAAACTCGGATCAGCCGGAGAATTAAAATGGCAGCGATGTTTTGGTGGAACAGCACTCGAACAAAATGGTGCTATGCTACAATTGAATGCCGATAATTACCTGCTTGGTTTTTCTACTGCTTCAGCTGATGGTGATATCACGGGAAATTCAGGCGGACAGGATGCCTGGCTGGCTATGGGCAGTCAGTTATATCAAAGGCTCAGTGTACGTAGATGTTAATCATAATGGAATACGAGATGCAGGCGAAAATTTATACCAGTTGCCGGTGCGCCTTGAATCAGTGAAGCGGACAGACACAACCATTGCGGCTACGACATCGGGATTATTTAGAATTGATCGTGACACCGGCGTATATGTAACAAGAGTGCTTCCGGATTTTGCTTTTTTGACACCGTCCAGGTTCGTATACCAGCAATTTTGTTTCTTACTTTACCAAAGACTCGATCAACTTTGGTTTGCAACCAGTCCCCGGCATTCATGATTTGGTTGCGCGTATGATCCCGTTAGGACCTTCGAGACTGGGGGCTACAGTGACATACATGGTGGTTTATATGAATGTTGGAACCGAACCACTCACGAATGCAATACTGTCTTTCAAAAAAAGTAACAAGATCAATTTTGTGAATGCCGTACCCGCCCAGAGCAACGTGATCCAGGATACCATTTACTGGAATTTAGGAACGATCCAGCCGTTTGAAGGAATCAAAACGGTGCTAGTAAATTGTTCAGTAAAAATTCCACCGGTTGCAAATATTAATGATATCGTTCAATTTATTTCGAATATAAGTGTTACTGAAGCAGATCATACTCCTGCTAACAATTGTGATACTACTTTGATTCGCCTGCAGAGTTCATTCGATCCAAACGATAAGAACGAATCATATGCGGGACAAATGCCGTTCGCAGATTATTTACAGGGAAAGGAATTGAATTATGTGATCCGGTTTCAGAATACAGGAAATGATACTGCATTTAACGTAGTGATCCGTGATACGCTTGATGCCAGCAGGCTTGATTTTTCGTCTTTAAGGATGATAAATGCCAGTCACTCTTATCAAGTACAGGTCGACCAGGGAAAAATAAAATGGACATTTAATAATATCAATTTGCCTGATAGTAATGTCAATAAACCGGGCAGCAAAGGATTCATCTCATTTGCTATTAAACCAAAAGCTGGTTTGCCAGGCGGTGATTCGTTTATGAATACAGCTTCTATTTATTTTGATTTCAATCTTCCTGTCAGAACAAATACTGCAAGTACCCTGATCATTCCACCCCCACCGGTAATTACATCCTTTACGCCTTTCAGTGGAGGAACAGGAACATCAGTCATAATAACAGGAAGCAATTTTACCGGTGCTAATACAGTAAGTTTTGGTGGAACTTCGGCATCTTCCTTTACTGTTAATTCGTCAACAAATATCACAGCCATAGTCGGAGCCGGGGCTTCGGGTAGTGTAGCAGTAACGACCCCGAATGGTACAGTGTCAATGGCTGGCTTTGTATTTATTCCCGCGCCGGTCATTTCATCTTTTACACCTGCGAGTGGAGGCACGGGTGTTGTAGTTACTATTACAGGTTCAAATTTCACAGGCGCAACAGCCGTAAGATTTGGTGGAACATCTGCAAGTTCGTTCACGGTTGTAAATGCGACGACGATCACTGCGATTGTTGCAGCCGGAGCGACTGGCAACGTAACTGTAGTCACACCCGGAGGCACAACAAACCTGGCCGGGTTTGTTTACGTATCGCCACCCGCTATTACATCTTTTACACCTCCGAATGGTCCAACAGGAACAATAGTTACTATCAACGGCACTAATTTCACTGGTGCTACTGCAATAAGTTTCGGAGGAGTAGCAGCTGCTTCATTTATTACAGTAAATGCGACAACCATAACTGCAGTTGTTGGCGCTGGCGCTAGTGGTGATGTAAGTGTTACAACACCCGGGGGAACTATTACAAGCCCGGGCTTTATTTTTAATGTTGTTACAGCAGTAGGTGGTCCTGGTAATTCCAATTCCCCGGAGTTGTTAATCAATCCTAATCCTGGATCAGACATTATCATTGCTACACATCCATCTTCTAACAAACAATCTTTTATCCGCATTATTGATATGAAGGGCCGGACATTGTTAGTGAAAACTGTTACACGCGGGCAAACTACGTCGACCATCGATGTCAGCACATTAGCGCAGGGGCTTTACCATCTGGTATGGACTGATGGCATAAGAGAATTGCAAAGAAGTTTGATGGTGGGGAGGAAATGAGAAAGGAATTTTGAAAAAAAAAGGCAATTACGGAAGGGAACGGTAACAGCTTAATTTCATTTCGTTTTTTCAGAATGATCCTGCCTTTATCAGACGGGATTTTTTTTATGGGTTAGTTGTAAGGACAAGCATCGGTGTTCAAATACTTCTATCTTTTTTCAGAAAAACGGAAAACAATCCAGCAACTGGCACTGTGTTTGCAAGTAAATGCCGGTTATTCGCTCCGTTTTTAGGATTCACTACCGGCAGAGGTGCCGGTGTATGAAAAACAATGTACAAAGATGAAAGGGTTCAGAAATGGGCCCTTTTTTCTTTCAGGGGATCCCTGAAAACATAGATCAGGCCAAAGGCAGAAGTGAAGACTGTAATCAGGTAAAACAGGATGCTGATTACTACTGCCGTCTCACGAAGCAGTCCCAGGTAATGTGAACCTTCCAGGAAAACAATCTCCCGTATTCCCAGTCCCCCGACAGATAAAGGCAGTACGCTCACAACAGAAGAAGCCAGGAAAAGAAATACATATGCAGTCAGGGAAGAATGAATACCCAGCGAAGCCATAATGAGGTAAGCACATACAACTTGTGCTGCCTGCACCAGGATACCAAGCAATAAAGTGGGTGCAAAGCTGACAGTGAATTCACTGAACCATTTACGGATAGCGAGGTAAACGACTACTGTTGCAGCCACTGCACCAGCTGCCAGCAGTGAACTGTACACCTGGTTTTCCAGCACCATAAAACCATACACAGCCAGGATCAACCCCAGTCCGAGTAAACCACTGAAACGGTCAAGCAATACCGCCGCCGTTGGCTTTTTATAATTGATGTTATATTTCTTAGTAAGCAGGATTACTTTATACGCATCACCGCTGATTGAACCCGGCAGGAATAAATTATAAAACATACCCAGCCAGTAGAGTTTCAGGTTGGGCCATTCAGGGATCTGCAACGCGATGTTCCTGAAATAAATATTCAGCCTTACAGAAGCAAGTATCTTGGAAATAACAAATGCCACTAATGCCATAACCAGCAACCAGGGTTTTGTTTTCCCGAGCGCTTCTCCGGCAATTGTAAAATCAATTTTTGTTGACACATACCAGATACAAACAGCAGATACAGCTATTTTCAGGAATAGTTTCCACCATTGTCCGCGCTTTTTCTCTGTTGCCGGGGTGTGTTGCATGATTGATGTAAATTGCTGCAAGTAAACTCAAAATGATGATAAAAAGAACGCTGGCTGTTTTTATCCTCCTGGTACTGTTTGCTGACAGCAGGGCGCAAGACAAAAAACTCACAACGGGCATGACAATCCGCCAGTCGGTACGGATTCAGCGGATGGTGTATAACCTGGATGCGCCGGCCGACAGCAGCCAGTCGCTGATCCTTATCCAGGGTCATGATATCATTATAGATTTTAACCAGGCTGTGCTGAAAGGCAGCAAGGGACATTCCAATCCCGATGAGTTTACCGGTATTGCCATACTTGTAAAAGATGCACGGAATATCACCATCAAAAACCTGCATGCCCGTGGTTATAAAATAGCCCTGATGGCCCGCAATGTGGAACACCTGGTGATTGAAAACTGCGACTTCAGTTATAATTACCGGCAACATCTTGCCAGTACACCGGAAAGAGAGGATTTGTCAGACTGGATGAGTTATCATCACAATGAAAAAGATGAGTGGTTAAGATATGGTGCTGCCATCTATTTAAAAGACTGTGATAAAGCCGTGGTCAGTAATTGCACGGTTACCGGCGGACAAAATGCGTTGATGATGACCCGTTGCAATTATGGTAAAATCCACCACAATAATTTTTCATTCAATTCAGGTATTGGCATCGGTATGTACCGCTGTTCTGATAACCAGGTTGCCTGGAATAAACTCCGGTTTAATATCAGGGGTTTCAGTGATGGTGTATACAGCAGGGGGCAGGACAGTGCAGGTATTCTTATATATGAACAAAGCAACCGGAATTATTTCTATAAAAATGCAGCCACACATGGCGGCGACGGTTTTTTCTTATGGGCCGGAACTGAAACGATGGATACCGGAACAGGTGGTTGCAATGATAATGTACTGGTGGGTAATGATTTTTCGTATGCGGCTGCGAATGGCATTGAAGCTACTTTCAGCAGGAATGTGTTCAGTAATAACCGCATTTTTGAATGTGATTACGGAATTTGGGCCGGATACAGTTTTAATACAATCATCTCTGCCAACCAGTTCAGGCAAAATAATACGGCGATCGCGATAGAGCACGGGCAGGAAAACGAAATCTTCAATAATATATTTATACAGGACAAAAAAGGTATCCGTCTCTGGGGGAAAAAGGAAACACCGTCTGACTGGATGTATCCGAAGATGAAAGATACCCGGAGCCAGCGGTATATCATTTCTGAAAACAGTTTCAATAATATCCCGCTCGTTTTGGATCTCAGTGCGACAGACAGCCTGAATGTACAAGGCAACAGTTTTTCCAATGTGGGGAAAGAATTTAAAGTTGATTCATCAGTAACGCGTTTGGATACCACGAAGCAGGACTGGATCATTGAAAAATACAGCATAGATACCACTGAGTATGTGCCTGATTTACCCGACGGGCCGGATCCATTCAAAGGAATTAACACACTGGCCGGCAGGAAGAATATCATCGTTACAGAATGGGGACCTTATGATTTCAGGTATCCGTTGGCATGGCCTGCACAACCGGGTGATACAGGCAGTACACTCAGGATAAAACTGCTGGGGCCGGGCGGACAATGGAAACTGGTTCGTTCAACAGGTGTGGAAGAACATATGGAGATGAAGAATACATTTCCCGGTGAAGCAGTGCTGAAAAGAGACAGGTATTCGAACAAGCCAGTTGTACTTGAGTTTGAATATACCGGTCCTGCCGGGGTAAATATGTTTGGTGAACCAATAGCTGCGGCAAAACCATATCGATTTTATTACCGGGAGGCAGCGATACCACTTGACTGGGAAATCAGTTGTTTCCCGCTGGATACTGCCAATTGGAACCCGTTGAAAAAAGACACTTTGTTGAAACCCGGCATGTTGAATCCTGTTCTTTCACACAACCGCAAACCTTTTTTATCAGAAGCCTGGTGGAATGGTATAAAGTTCGGCACCCAGTATAACCAGTTTGTCACTGTTGCCACCACGGTATGTCATCTTTCCGAAGGGGATTATGAATTCTCTTATACCTGGGATGATGCTATCCGGATTTATGTTAATGACAAACTGGTAGTGAATGAATGGGAACCATCGAGGTATGATTTTAATGAAACACCACATCGCTATAAAACTGTTCATCTCAAAGGAAATGAATCCATTCGTGTTGAACATGTGGAACTGGGAGGCTTTGCCTGCCTGTCACTGGTGATCAAAGCCCTGTAGTTCACCAGGTCTGCCAATCCCGGCCCCGCTCACATATTTATGCTATTCCCCTGCTGATTTTGCTGCCCGGGCAGGCTGAAATACACATTCTCGTGCTATTGAATCAGCCTGTACTACTCCGCATTTTTGTGATGTTTAACAATCATGCGAAACCAACTGGTCATAACAATTCTAGTTTTCCTTACATGGGGAATCATGTCTTGTGCACCGAAAAGTGTACAGGTGACAACGAAGCCTGCTTCGGAAAAAATCTGTAATAGTCAGCAGGATAAACCCTTGTACCAACCCACTCCCGGGATCTACTTTATCATTAACCTTTAATAGTCATTGAAACCATTAACCATTAAACCTTAACAGTATGCGAAACAAAATTTTCATGGCCAGTATATTCCTGGCGGCGGCCGTATTCAGTTTTTATGCCTGTGACGACAGCCAGGCCGGCGGCGACAACAAAAAAAATGAAACAAAAATCAGCGATGGCTCAGCGTCCACCGCTTATACACCTGCACAGGTGGAGCGGGGTTCTCATCTTGTGCTCACAATGGTGTGTGATGATTGCCACTCCCCGAAAAGATTAGGTCCCCAGGGTGTGGAGCTGATACCTGAACTCCGTTTATCAGGTTTCAGGCAGGATGGACAACTTCCTCCGCTTGATACGCAGATGGTGAAGAACGGCTGGAATATGTTTGCCCCCGATTTAACAGCCAGTGTTGGTCCTTGGGGTGCTTCCTTCGCAGCTAACCTGACGCCTGATGCAACGGGAATTGGCAGCTGGAAAGAAGAACAGTTTTTCAAAGCTATCAGGCATGGTATTTCCAAGGGACTGGATGGAAACAGGCCTTTATTACCCCCGATGCCCTGGCAGAGTTTCAGTAAACTGAGTGATGAAGATCTCCGTTCCATATTTGCTTATTTGAAATCCATTAAACCGGTGCATAATGTAGTGCCCGCACCGAAATCATTGTCGGCGTTAGTTGCAGCACGATAAATTTTTCATTCGAGTTTGTTTGGAAGGTGGGGGTGGCCTTGAAAGGCTGCCCCTTTTTTGTTGGAGGTTGGAGGTTGAGTCTGAAAGATTGAGATGTTTTTTTTGTTGGAGGTTGGATGTTGGAGGTTGGAGGTTGAGTCTGAAAGATCGGAATGTCTCTTATTTGTTGGAATGTTGGAAAGTTGGATTGTTGGAATGTTCTGACGGGCCGGGAATTTCCTACTTGAAGAACATTCCAACAATCCAACATTCCAACAGCGGTTTAAAGACTATATCTTTCCTTTAGTACTCTTTCATGTTTAGGAAACCTCCAACCTCCAACCTCCAACTTCCAACCCTCCGTCAATTCACATAATTATGCTATTCCCCATCCCATTCTTCCTTCCGAACTTTATACTGAGGGAGGCTTTATGAAATACAGGATACATGATAATCCGGTTTTAGGCAACAGGGTCGAGTTTAAGGAGCTGTGTGAAGAAACAAAGGGTACCCGTACAGTGGCAGAAATTGTTTTGCGGCCGGGGGGGAGAGTGCCCTTTCATTATCACCGGGAGTTTTCCGAATTTTATGAGGTGTTGGAGGGAGAACTCGAGATACGGATTGGAAAGGAAACCAGGTATCTGCAAAAAGGGGAGAATGTGCTGGTGCAGGAAAACACCAATCATTGTTATTTTAACAGGAGTAAACTGCCGGTTCGTTTTAAAGTAGTGATTCAACCGGGTAATATAGGTTTTCAGTTGCTGATCGCCATTCTCAACGGACTTGCCAAAGATGGCAAAGTAAACCGCCGGGGTTTGCCTAAAAGTTTTCTTCTCTTTGGATATGTGTCGGTGGTATCGGGATCCAATATTCCCGGACTGATGTCATTTCTCCAGCCGCTGCTGAACTGGATGCACCGGATCGCTGTGCGGAGAGGCGTGGAGAAGAAATTACTGTCGGATTATTATTGCTGATAACATTCACACTGAAACAAAACCACTGGCTTGAAGAAGCTGTTGAATCAATGATGCTGCACGCATTTTTTTTTATAGCTTTTTTTTGGTTGATAAGAACAAGTGCAGATGGGGAAAAAACATTTTGTGGCGGGATTTTTCACAGGGCTATGTTGAAGAATTGTGGTATAATAAAAGGGCTTCCAACCTTCTGAAAGCTGGCAGCCCTGTATTTTACTGTATATCTGTCTCTTGCCTTTTTGTATTTCTGTTCTACCCTCCCGGCCAGGGCGAGAAATAATTATGTATGCTGTCCCATTGATCGGGGGGTATGATACTCCTCGCCATGTGGTGAATTGTTTTCCCCAACAGGGGAATCGGGTTTCGAAACACAGCATGATGTGAACCCCTTTGAATCACATGTTCTCCTTCCCGGGCTTTTTCACCATTTAATACCGGGTGCACCCCTGCCTGTGCAGGTTTTTCTTCTGCACTCCATTTCATACTTTCATCCAAATCAGCAAGCTCCTTGTCTGTGTATTCATCCCAGAGAAGATCATTAATGATCATTTCCTCTTTACTGATACTCTGCAAAACAGAAGCGGTGAATTCAAAAAACATGGATCTGATTTCTGCACCAATATTTAAGCGGGCAGCAGGGGTTTTATTCAGACCGTACTGCCTGATCTGTTCATGGATTTCTGTCATCAGGTTCCGGTTCTTCTCCTGTGATTTTTCCAGCAACACCACGATATAAGGTGCCATAGGGGCAATGTGGTGGTACACCAGCATGTCCTTTTCCAGGTAATCACAAAATCGGGCAGTTGCTTTCTCAATCTGCTCAAATACCGGTCTGGCCTTTTCGGACCTGCTGAAATCAGCCGCCTGGATCTTCAGTCCGGTTTGCATCAGCTGCACCCGGAGCCCGTGGTGCACTTTGCTGAAGATGTTATAACGCTCTGTTTTCATACTCACATAGTTTAAGGTTTACACTTCGTTGACTTCTGAGACAAAAATAATATAGATGTACACCCCGATTTGTCACATAACCATGTGAAAAACAGTCGTTAGTAGTTAAAAAATGTTAATCATACCACAGAGAGGTAAGCATCCTGTATGACTGGTGATCCTGTTCTATAAAAGGCAGCCGGGAAGGATTAGCAGCAATCGGGTACCGGAGGTTCTACGAAACAACTCGTAAATACGGAAAAAAACATGTGATGTGTAAAGCAACATGGGTTATTCATGTTAATCAATGTTGTGGAAACCGGCATGCTGACTTCAAACTTTATCTGAGATGGATTAAATGCGGATAAGCTATGAATTGAGTTATTTTCAGGACGGGGCAGGGTGGTTTGACAGGAGGCAGAATTCATATATTTGCCGGGGCTTATTCATAGCGTTTTTGGGCATCTGATTATCAATCTGTTACGCCTTGTTCCCACAAGCTTTTACAAGATTGTCCACAACCTATAAAATTTGTTTCCAAGTATTTGGAGGATATAGCCTTCAGCCCTACCTTTGCACTCCCAAAAGAAAATTGGGTTTTCATACATGTCGCAGCGAATCAGAATCAAATTACAGTCCTACGATCACAATCTGGTAGATAAATCTGCCGAGAAGATCGTCAAAACAGTACGCAGCACGGGTGCTGTGGTAACGGGTCCAATTCCCCTGCCCACTCGTCGCAAAATTTTTACAGTTCTTCGTTCACCGCACGTGAACAAGAAGAGCCGTGAGCAGTTCCAGCTTGCAACGCATAAGCGTTTGCTGGATATCTACACGTCGTCCAGCCGTACAGTGGATGCACTGAGCAAGTTAGACCTGCCCAGTGGTGTTGAGGTTGAAATCAAAGCGTAGAATAAAATAGATAATAGATAATAGATATCAGATATTAATTATCTAAATCTATTCTCTAATCTGATATCTAATATCTGATATCTAGTTTAGTTCTTATAAATAAATAATTACTATCTCTCAACTGGATCCACCCAGGTGGAAAAAGGAAAAGAGCTCTGGTTCATTAACATAAAACAAGCCATTCAGGGTTTGTTTACTGTCGGTACTTCTTAAGCTGAAAAGCCCGCAATAGCGGAAAACAGAAAAGGTCGGCAGCAAACGGGGATTGAAGCACTCCGGTATCGTGTCGTCACGGAACCGGTTGGCTCTTAAACCGCCTCCCGCGGAATAAGAGTAATGCATGTCCCAATAATCCTGCAGGCATAAACCGCAGCAAACATGAAAGGTATTATTGGGAAAAAAATCGGGATGACCAGCATCTTTGATCCCTCAGGCAAACAAACCGCCTGCACGATCATCGAAGCAGGCCCCTGCGTAGTTACCCAGGTTAAGACGAAAGAGTCTGACGGGTACAACGCCCTCCAGCTTTCTTTTGGCGACAAAAAAGAAAAGCGTGCTAATAAAGCAGAAAAAAATCACTACGCGAAAGCGCAGACCTCTCCCAAAAAATTCTCCCGCGAATTCCGCGATTTTTCACTCGAAAAGAACATTGGTGAAACAGTTACTGTTGACATTTTCGCTGAAGGCGACAGTGTTGAAGTAGTTGGTACAACCAAGGGTAAAGGTTTCCAGGGTGTTGTGAAACGTCATGGTTTCCATGGTGTGGGTCAGCAGTCTCACGGTCAGCATGACCGTCAGCGTGCTCCCGGTTCACTTGGTAACTCATCTGATGCCAGCCGTGTTATGAAAGGCATGAAGATGGCCGGCCGTACCGGTACTGACCGTGTGAAACTGAAAGGCCTGAAAGTGCTGAAAGTATTCCCTGATAAAAACTATATCCTGGTAAGCGGTTCTGTACCGGGTTCAACGGATCCATTGTATTAATCCAGAAATAATTAATGCCCCGGCATTACAAAAAGATATACCATGCAAGTTGACGTATTAAACAGTAAAGGAAAGAAAACAGGCAGAACGGTTGAACTGCCCGAAGAGATCTTCGGTCAGGAGCCCAATTCCCATGTAGTCTACCTGGCTGTAAAACAATACCTGGCCGCACAGCGTCAGGGAACACACAAAGTAAAGACCCGTGCTGAAGTTCAGGGTGCCAGCCGTAAACTGCACCGCCAGAAGGGTACAGGTGGAAGCCGGAAAGGTAATATCCGTAACCCCTTATACAAAGGTGGTGGTACCATTTTCGGACCCAAGCCCCACAGCTATGATATTAAAGTGAACAGGAAAGTAAAAGACCTGGCACGTATCTCTGCACTGTCAAGCAAGGCTAAAGCCAATGCAATTGTTGTGGTGGAAGACCTGAACATGGAAACTCCCAAAACAAAGAATTTCATGGATGTGATGAGCAGCCTGAAAGTAGCAGATAAAAAGGCCATGTTCATTATGCCTGAATATAATGATAACGTACAGCTGTCAATCCGCAACGTTCCCAGTATGCTGGGTGTGCTGCTGAGCGATATCAATACGTACGATATCGTGAATTCAGAAGTGCTGATCCTGACTGAAAGTGCTGCAAAGATTTTCGCAGCTGATGAAAAGGCAGAAGCCTAAGAGAAAAGAACAAATGGAACAGCAGTAATGCCGTTCCGATTAACAACATATCAAATTAACAGAAATGAATCTTTCTGAAGTACTGATAAAACCCATTTTGACCGAGAAGGCCAATTCGCAGCAGGATAAACTGCGCCGTTACGCGTTCAAAGTGGCCCGGAAAGCCAATAAGCTGGAAATCAAAAAAGCAATTGAGACCTTCTATGGCGTTCACGTTACAAATGTAAATACGTCTGTAACCCCGGGTAAAAACAAAAGCCGCTTTACAAAGTCTGGTGTTATTTCAGGCCGCAAGCCTGCTTATAAGAAAGCCTATGTAACTGTGGCAGAAGGGGAGAACATTGATCTTTATTCAAACATTTAATCCCTTCATGAATGGCTTCAGCAGCCGCTAATGTTGAACTAAAAAAAAGAAATTAAAATGGCATTAAGAAAATTCAAACCCATCACTGCCGGAACCCGCTGGAGGATTGGCAATGCGTATGCGGAAGT
The DNA here is from genome assembly GCA_016720825.1 of Chitinophagaceae bacterium. Lineage (GTDB taxonomy): Bacteria > Bacteroidota > Bacteroidia > Chitinophagales > Chitinophagaceae > JJ008. The sequence continues at coordinate 218,945 of JADKJV010000004.1, forward strand.
AACCACCAACGTACCGGAGAAAACCCTGGTGGAGGCGAAACCCCGTACTGGTGGACGTAACTCTTCTGGTCACCTGTCAATGCGTTACCGCGGCGGTGGTCACAAGAAAAAGTACCGTATCATCGACTTCAAAAGGAACAAACCCGGTGTAGCTGAAGTAGTTTCTATCGAGTATGATCCGAACCGTACAGCATTCATCGCACTGGTGACTTATGCTGATGGTGAGAAAAGATATATTCTGGCTCCCCAGGGACTGGTAGTAGGTGCAAAAGTGGAAAGTGGTCCTGAAGTAGCTCCTGAGATCGGCAATGCGCTTCTGATGAAGAACATGCCCCTCGGTACGAATGTGCACAATATTGAAATGCAGCCCGGACAAGGTGGTAAACTGGCACGCAGCGCCGGTTCATCAGCCCAGCTGACCAACAAAGAAGAAAAATATGCGATCCTGAAAATGCCCAGCGGGGAACTCAGGAAAGTACTGATCAACTGTGTGGCAACTGTAGGTGTTGTGAGCAACAGCGACCACAGTCTGCAGAGCATGGGTAAAGCCGGCCGTAACCGTTGGAAAGGCATCAAGCCACGTAACCGTGGTGTAGCGATGAACCCTGTAGATCACCCGATGGGTGGTGGTGAAGGTAAAGCTTCCGGTGGCCAGCCCCGCAGCAGGAACGGTCAGTATAGCCGCGGTCTGAAAACCCGTACCAAAGGAAAAGGCAGCGATAAGCTGATTATCCAGAGGAAAAACGGCAGCAAAATTTCAAAGTAATTAAGTCAATCAACAATTAACTCATAAAACATGGGTCGTTCAATTAAAAAAGGTCCTTATGTGGCCACGCATCTCGAGAACAAAGTGCTGGCAATGAACGAAGGCAAAAACAAGAAATCTGTTATCAAAACCTGGAGCCGTCGTTCTACGATCACTCCTGATTTTGTAGGCCATACGTTTGCGGTACATAACGGGAACAAATTTATTCCTGTGTATGTAACGGAATTCATGGTGGGTCATAAGCTGGGTGAATTCGCCCCAACCCGCCAGTTCAAAGGACACTCAAGCAAGAAAGTAGACGCATAAGCATAGTCGGTAGTCTTTAGTCTGAAACTGAAGCGCTGATCTTAAAAACTAAATAAATGGAAGCAGTAGCTAAACTGAGAAATTATCCCACTTCACCGCGCAAAATGCGGTTACTGGCCGATATGATTCGTGGCAAGCAAGTGGAACATGCCCTGGCTCAACTGGAACACAATCCGAAAGATCCCGCTGTTCCCCTGCGTAAACTGGTGTTGAGTGCCATCAACAACTGGAAACAGAAAAACGAAGGTGGTGATGAAAGCCAGCTGGTAGTAAAAACCATTTTCGTGGATGGTGCCCGTACCCTGAAAAGGATGCGCCCGGCTCCCCAGGGACGTGGATACCGTGTACGTAAAAGAAGCAATCACGTAACAGTGATTGTGGATACAAAAGCTGTAAAAGAAACTAAATAAAAATAACAAATCCCAAATTCCAAAACCCAAAACCCAAAACAGAACGGACTTGGAATTTGGAATTTGAAAATTGGAATTTTAAAAATTAAACATGGGTCAGAAAGCAAATCCGATTGGTAACAGGTTAGGCATCATCCGCGGATGGGAATCTAACTGGTATGGCAGTAAAAAAGACTTTGCCTCCAAACTGATCGAGGATAACAAAATCAGAACTTACCTGAATGCCCGTATCAACAAAGGTGGAATCTCTAAAATTGTGATCGAGCGCACACTGGGAAAACTGATCATCACTATTCACACATCCAAACCCGGTATCATCATTGGTAAAGGTGGTGGTGAAGTGGATCGTATCAAGGAAGAGCTGAAGAAACTCACTGGAAAAGACGATGTACAGATTAACATCCTGGAAATCCGCAGGCCTGAACTGGATGCAATGATTGTTGCAGACACGATTGCCCGCCAGATTGAAAACAGGATTAACTATAAAAGAGCGATTAAGATGTCTATCGCATCAGCACTGCGCATGGGTGCTGAAGGAATCAAGGTGAAAGTGGCCGGCCGTTTAGGTGGTGCTGAAATCGCCCGTACCGAGGAAATCAAACAGGGTCGTGTACCCCTGCATACTTTCCGTATGGACATTGATTACGCAAACGTATTTGCACTGACTGTTTACGGCAAGATCGGTATCAAGGTATGGATCTGTAAAGGTGAAGTGCTGACCAAGCGTGACCTGAACCCCAATTTCGTGGGTGGCAAGAGCGAAGTGAGCGATCGCCGCGAAAGAAGGGATGATCACCGTGATGATCGCCGTGGCGACCGTCGTGGCGGTGGTGGTGGTGGCGACCGCAGAGGTGGCGGTGGCAGAAGGAATTAATTTGTCAATTTGACAATTTGCCAATGTGCCAATTGTCTGAAAAAATAGAAGAGCGCGAAAGGAAGATGTGAGGTGAGAAGATCAGAGGAGGATAGAGATCACATTTTCAATTTTCAATTTTCAACTTTCAATTTTTAAAAGATGTTACAACCGAAAAGAACGAAGCACAGGAAAATGCAGAAAGGCCGGATGAAAGGTGATGCCAAAAGAGGTACCACAATCGCCTTCGGTTCTTATGCCCTGAAAGCGCTGGACCAGCATTGGATTACTGACCGTCAGATCGAGGCAGCCCGTCAGGCGCTGACCCGCGAAATGAAAAGGGAAGGTAACGTATGGATCCGCATTTTCCCTGATAAGCCAATCACCCGCAAGCCCCAGGAGGTAAGGATGGGTAAAGGTAAAGGTAACCTGGAGTTCTGGGCTGCCGTAGTAAAACCCGGACGTATCCTGTTCGAAGTGGATGGCGTTGATGAGAAAATTGCCCGTGCTTCACTGCACCTGGCTGCAGGCAAACTGCCTATCAAGACTAAGTTTATCAAACGCAGAGACCTGGAAACTGCATAATTATATTTATAAACAGCATTAACATGTCAAAGAAAGCAGATTTTGTAAAAAGCATTCACGGGATGAATGAGCAGGACCTGAAAGCGAGACTGGAGGAAGACAAGCAGCGCCTGAAAAAGCTGGAATTCGCTCACACGATTTCCCCGCTTGAAAACCCGATGACTATCCGCGCCCTGCGCCGTGATATCGCCCGTCTGAAAACAGAACTGAAATTAAAGCAACAAGCTTAATATAGTCGGTAGTCGTTGGTCGTTAGTCGTAAGTCTAACCCGAACCACTCTGATGACAGAAAAATTAAATAAATGGAAGCAAGAAATTTAAGAAAGACCAGGATTGGGGTTGTAACCAGCAACAAAATGGCTAAAACCATTACGGTGGCTGTTGAAAGAAAAGTAAAGCACCCTATCTATGGTAAGTTCGTAAAGAAAACAACCAAGTTCCATGCGCATGATGACAAGAACGAATGCAGCATCGGTGATGTAGTGAAGATCATGGAAACACGCCCCCTCAGCAAAACAAAACGCTGGAGACTGGTGGAAGTGGTTGAGAAAGTGAAGTAAGAACAAGCTGTTAGCTATTGGCTATTAGCCATTGGCTGACCCGAACTGAAAGAGAAAATAAAATCATTGTGGGCAGATGGCTCACAGCTAAAAGCAAATATTATGATTCAGCAAGAAAGCCGGTTAAGCGTGGCGGATAACAGTGGTGCCAAAGAGGTGCTTTGTATCCGTGTACTCGGCAACAGCGGACAACGTTATGCCAGGATCGGTGATAAGATCGTGGTAACTGTAAAGGATGCGCTGCCCCAGGGTGGTATCAAAAAAGGTACTGTAGCCAAAGCGGTTATTGTACGCACCACAAACAAGCTGCGCCGTAAAGACGGATCTTATATCCGTTTTGATGACAACGCTGTTGTGATCCTGAACCAGTCAGACGAACCCCGTGGTACCCGCATCTTCGGACCGGTGGCCAGGGAACTGCGTGATAAAGGCTACATGAAAATTATTTCACTGGCTCCGGAAGTATTATAATCCGGACTGTTTAGCAGCCTGAATAACTAAAAAATCAACCGCCTGCGGCGGACAAAAAGATAAAAATGAAAGCAAGATTTAAACCCAAGTACAACATCCGGAAAGGTGACAATGTAGTGGTCATTACCGGAGATGATAAAGACCTGACTAAACCCCGTGTGGTGAAGGAAGTGCTGGTGGAAGAAGGTAAAGTAATCGTGGAAGGTGTGAACATCATCACTAAGCACACTAAACCTTCTGCCCAGAACACAAAGGGTGGCATCATTAAAAAAGAAGCCCCGGTCCATATCAGCAATGTAATGCTTTGGGACGCTGCCCAGAAAGCCGGTGCCCGTGTAACACGCGTGCGCAAAGAAGGAAAAACTGAGCGGGTTTTTAAAACTAAAAAAACGCAGGGAGGTAAAAAATAATGAGTACGAAAGCATATTCCCCGAGACTGGCCGATAAGTACAAAAACGAAGTTGTACCGGCACTGGTAAAAAAATTCGGTTATTCAACCATGATGCAGGCTCCTAAACTGGAGAAAATCTGCCTGAACCGTGGCGTGAACGGTGCGGTTACTGATAAAAAACTGGTTGATATCGCCGTAGATGAGCTGACAACCATCACTGGTCAGAAAGCAGTATCCACGATGTCTAAAAAGATATCTCCAACTTCAAACTCCGTAAGGCTATGCCGATCGGCGCCCGCGTGACACTGCGTGGTGATAAAATGTTTGAATTCATGGATCGCCTGATCGCTGTGGCACTGCCCCGTGTACGTGACTTCAAAGGTGTAAGTGAAAAGGCATTTGACGGTCGTGGTAACTATACCCTGGGCGTAACAGAGCAGATCATTTTCCCGGAGATCGATATTGACAAGGTGAATAAAATCACCGGTATGGATATCACCTTCGTGACAACAGCTGCAACCGATGAAGAGGCATTTGAACTGCTTAAAGAGCTGGGCATGCCTTTCAGAAAAGCAAATACTAATTAATCGCAAAAACAGATAATCATTAATTATGGCTAAAACCTCAGTAAAAGCCAGGCAAAGAAAAAGGGAGAAAATGGTTGCCCAAATGGCTACTAAAAGAGCCGAGTTGAAGAAAGCCGGTGACTGGAAAGCACTGGATGATCTTCCCAAAAACTCTTCCTCAGTCAGGTTGAAAAACCGTTGCGCCCTCACAGGCCGTCCCAAAGGTTATGTCCGTTATTTCGGCATCTCCCGTGTGGCACTCCGTGATATGGCACTGAACGGAAAAATTCCTGGCCTGAAAAAAGCCAGCTGGTAATTCATCAATTCAATTAAAAAACTTATCCAATTATCCCGGTACTACCGGGAAACAGGAGGGAAAAAAATATGGTAACAGATCCTATCGCAGATTTCCTGACGAGAATCCGTAACGCACAGATGGCCGGACACCGTGTGGTGGACATTCCTGCTTCTAATCTGAAAAAGCGCATGACGGAAATTTTGTACAACCAGGGTTATATCCTGAAGTACAAATTTGAGGATGATAACAAACAAGGCGTGATCAAGATCGCCCTGAAGTATGATCCTTCAACTAAGCAACCTGCTATCCAAAGCATGGAGCGTGTCAGCCGTCCGGGTTTACGTCAGTATTCCAAACCTGCTGATTTCCGCCGTGTGAAAAATGGCCTGGGTGTGGCTATCCTGTCAACTTCAAAAGGAGTAATGACAGACAAAGAAGCCAAAGCGCAGAATGTAGGTGGTGAAGTTCTTTGCTACGTGTATTAAACTATGCATCGGGTAACACCGAAGCAGGCAGCCGGATGACAATTTAAGTTCTCTATACGGAACTGAACACGTCCGGAAGGCTCAAACAAATTATAAAAATTACAAACAGAAATTATGTCCCGTATAGGTAAAAAATCGATTGTTATCCCTGAAGGTGTAACTGTTACAATCAGTAAGGATAACGTGGTGACTGTAAAAGGCAAGAATGGTGAACTGAAGCAGACTATTGACCGCGACATCACGGTTGAAGTAGCTGATGGTCATATTCATTTCAAACGCCCGACTGACCAGATCCGTCACCGCGCCCTGCATGGTTTATACCGTTCAATTGTTTCCAACCTGGTAAAGGGGGTAACAGAAGGTTATGTACGCAAACTCGAACTGATTGGTGTGGGTTTCAAAGCAGCCAACCAGGGAAACGTACTTGATCTTGCACTGGGTTATTCTCACAATATCATTTTCGAAGTTCCCAAAGAACTGAAAGTGACAACTGCCCAGGAAAAAGGTCAGAACCCGCTTATCACACTGGAAGGTATTGACAAGCAGCTGATCGGACAGGTTTCTGCAAAAATCCGTGGTCTGCGCAAGCCCGAACCGTACAAAGGAAAAGGTGTTCGTTATGTTGGTGAAGTTGTACGTAAGAAAGCTGGTAAAGCTGCAGGTAAATAATCAATGAATCACAAACCTGCGGCAAAATCCGCGGGACTTAAATAGAAATAAGATGAACGCAAAAGGAAAATCATCCAGGAGAGACAGGATCCGGCATAACATCCGGAACAAGATAAGCGGTACTGCTGCTAAACCCCGTCTTTCTGTATTCAGGAGCAATACTGATATCTATGTTCAGCTGATTGATGATGTGAACGGTGCCACACTGGCTTCCGCATCATCCAAGGACAAAGAAATCGTTGCCCAGAAAGTAAATAAATCTGAAAAAGGTAAACTCGTAGGTGCAGCCATTGCCAAAAAAGCAGTAGCCCTGGGCCTGAAAGATGTAACCTTCGATCGTGGTGGTTATCTCTACCATGGCCGTGTGAAAATGGTGGCTGACGGTGCCCGCGAAGGCGGTCTCGTGTTTTAAGAAAATGATCATAAACTTTTTAATTACTAGCATACATGTCAAAGTTTAACGTAAACAGGGTCAAAGCCGGAGACCTGGAACTGAAAGACAAAGTGGTTGCCATCAACCGTGTTGTTAAAACAACCAAAGGCGGCCGTGCATTCAGTTTCTCCGCACTCGTAGTAGTGGGGAACGAAAATGGTGTGGTGGGTCACGGACTTGGCAAAGCCAAGGAAGTGCAGGAAGCCATTACCAAGGGTATTGAAGATGCCAAGAAGAACCTGATTAAAGTTCCGATCATGAAGGGTACTATTCCCCATGACCAGTGGGCGAAAGAAGGTGCTGCTAAAGTACTCATCAAACCCGCCGCTCATGGTACTGGTGTAATCGCAGGAGGTTCTATGCGTGCTGTACTCGAAGCAGCCGGTGTAACTGACGTGCTTGCCAAATCACTGGGTTCTGCCAACCCCCACAACGTGGTTAAAGCTACGTTCAAGGCCCTGGCGCTGCTCCGTGAACCAATCTCCATTGCCAAAACAAGGACAATGGGTTTAAAGAAAGTATTTAACGGATAATTTCATTCGGTCATTCCGCAAAAGAAATCATTATGAAAAAGATCAAAATAACATTGGTAAAGAGTCCGATTGACAGGCCCGAACGCCAGAAGCTTACGCTGAAAGCACTCGGACTGAACAAGACGAATTCAAGCCGTGAAGTAGAAGCCACCCCTCAGATCCTGGGTATGGTCAGGAAACTGACTCACCTGCTGAAGGTGGAAGACGCGAAATAAATGTGCAAATTTGAAAATGTGCAAATGTGAAAATTAATACAGCGTATTAAAGTTGAAATTCACTCCCGGTTTGCACATTTATCACATTTCCACATTTATAACATTTTCACATTAACAAAAGCGAGCTCCGGGCTTTCGGAGCGTTGAGTTTAAAATAAAAGCAATTATGAAACTGCATGAATTAAGACCCGCAAAGGGCGCAACACACAAAACGAAAAGAATTGGTCGCGGTGATGGTTCCGGCCATGGTGGTACATCCACAAAAGGTACCAAAGGTGCCCAGAGCCGTACCGGGTTTAAAAATAAAATGGCCCACGAAGGTGGCCAGATGCCTATCCAGCGCCGTGTTCCTAAAAGAGGTTTCAAAAACCCCCACCGCGTTGAATACAAAGTACTCAACATCGGACAGGTTCAGCATTTATCAGACAGGCATGGTATTACCGAATTCACACTGGAAAATCTTTACATTAACAAATTGATAAGCCAGAATGATAAGGTGAAGGTGCTTGGAAATGGTGAACTGACAGGTAAATTCACTTTCAAAGTGAATGCTGTCAGCGAGAAAGCCAAAGCCGCTATTGAAGCAGCAGGTGGAACGGTTGAAATCGTAAAGTAATTTTTACTAAATTGCCATGATGCATCTAATGCATCATGTGTGTTTTACGGCTAATAAATTATAATTATCCCCGTGAAGAAATTTGTACAGACCCTGAAGAATATCTGGAGCATTGAGGACCTGCGCAGCAAGATCGTTTTCACGCTGGTCATGATCGCTATCTACCGGATAGGCACTCACATCGTTTTACCGGGCATCAACCCGATTGAAATGAAGGACAGTGGCTCCGGTAATAATAATGGTCTGCTCGGACTGATTGACGCCTTCTCTGGTGGTGCCTTTAAACAGGCTTCCATCTTTGCCCTGGGTATCATGCCTTATATCTCTGCTTCCATCTTTATGCAGCTGATGACGGTGCTTGTGCCCCGTTTCCAGAAAATGCAGAAAGAAGGTGACAGCGGACGCAAGAAAATCAACCAGTACACCCGTTATCTCACAGTTATTGTAACCATGCTCCAGGCATCGGCTTACGTAACTTACATACACAGCATCGCTGGTGCAGGTGGCATCATGCCCGGATTTGGTAATGCTAACTTCTGGCTGAGTTCAGTAGTTGTGCTTACAGCAGGTACTATGTTCGTGATGTGGATGGGTGAGAAAATCACTGATAAAGGTTTAGGTAACGGTACCTCACTGATCATCATGATCGGTATCCTTGCCCGTCTCCCGGAATCATTTATCCAGGAACTGGCTTCCAAATCAAACCGGAATGGAGATATCCTCGTGTTTATCATCGAGATCGCAATCCTGATCGCTATCATTATGGGTTGTATCCTGCTGATCCAGGGTGTACGTAAAGTGCCTGTAAACTATGCCAAGCAGATTGTAGGTAACCGCCAGTTCGGTGGTGCCCGCCAGTTCCTGCCGCTTAAAGTGAACAGTGCCGGTGTAATGCCCATCATCTTCGCCCAGGCTATCATTTTCATCCCGACCATATTCGCTAACTACCGTACTTCCGGAGGTATTTTCACCATCCTGAGTGATCACAGTAACATTTGGTACATGCTGATCTACTCCATTGTGGTAATCGGATTTACCTTCCTGTACACAGCGTTGATCTTTAATCCCAAGCAGATTGCAGATAACCTGAAACAGAATAATGGTTTCATTCCCGGTGTTAAACCCGGACAGCCCACAGCTGATTATATCGGTACTATTATGGACCGGATTACCTTCCCCGGAGCGGTATTACTCGCTTTCGTTGGTATCCTGCCCGGTATCGCAGCCAAAGCCGGTGTAACCTCCCAGTTCTCCACTTTCTTCGGCGGTACTTCACTGCTGATCATGGTGGGTGTTATCCTGGATACACTGCAGCAGATTGAAACACAGCTGCTGATGCGCCAGTACGACGGACTGATGAAGAGCGGACGAATCCAGGGCCGCCAAACCAGCTCTGCCGTTCAGATGTAATGAGTTATCTTAACAATATTCAAACCCGGTCAGCCTGCTGACCGGGTTTTATTTTTCACGATATTTGCAAATGATGTTTTGTAAAACAGATGAACAGGTAGAACAAATGCGGGCCGCAGCCCGGCTGGTAAGCAGCTCGCTGACTATGGCAGCCGGTATGCTCAAACCCGGACTGGATACCCTTTCCGTGGATAAAGCCATCGCTGATTTTATCCGTGATCATGGTGCCGTTCCCTCATTCCTGAACTACCATGGTTACCCCTTTAACACCTGTATCTCCGTGAATGATGTGGTGGTGCACGGGTTTCCCAATAAAAAACCATTGAAGGAAGGGGATATTGTTTCCATTGATGTGGGTGTAATCCTGAACGGCTGGCATGGTGACCACGCCTATACTTTCGCAATCGGTGATCCTGGTGCTGATGTGATGCAACTGATCCGGGTTACCAAAGAATCATTATACAAAGGCATTGAAAAAGCAGTGGTGGGTAATTATACCGGTGATATCGGTTATGCTATCCAGGAACATACTGAAAAAAAACATGGGTATGGCGTAGTACGTGAGCTGGTTGGTCATGGCCTGGGGAAAAATCTGCATGAAGATCCGCAGATTCCTAATTATGGTAAACGGGGAACCGGGAAAAAATTAAAAGACGGATTAGTGCTGGCTATTGAGCCGATGATCAATATGGGGAAGAAAGATGTGTTTACTGAATCTGACGGATGGACAGTGAGAACGCGTGATGGCAAACCTTCCGTCCACTTTGAACACGATGTTTGCGTGCGCAAATCCAAAGCAGATATTTTATCTGATTATTCTATTATAGAAAAAGCGGAGAGAGCCAACCCGGATTTATTTACGGAGTCCGCTGTGTCTTCTGCGCAATCCGCTTTATGAGCAGGCCTTTACTGGTAGTGGCAGGAGGCGGCGCAGCCGGTTTCTTCTGTGCAGTTAATGCAGCCAGGCTTCATCCCGGCAGGGAAGTAGTGCTCCTGGAAAAATCCCATAAATTATTATCCAAGGTAAAAGTGAGCGGCGGTGGCCGTTGTAACCTTACGCATGATTGTGCCAATGCCAATGAGATGAGCCAGGCTTATCCGAGAGGCCGGCATTTTGTGAAGAAAGTACTCCACCGTTTTTTCGCTACCGATACGGTGCAATGGTTTACAGAAAGGGGAGTGGCTATCAAAACAGAAGCAGATGGCCGTATGTTCCCCGTCAGTGATTCTTCTGCCAGCATCATGGAATGCCTGATGCAGGAAGCCAACCGCTTTGGCATTAAAATCATGATGAATGCTGAAGTGGTAAAAGCAGTAACAGATGAGAAAGGCTGGACCATCCGGTTAAAAGATAACCGTGTACTGGAGTCTGAAAATTTCTGTATTGCCTGTGGCGGATACCCGCGATCAGATATGTTCCAGTGGCTGCGCGAAACCGGTCATACAATCGTTGACCCCGTTCCTTCTTTATTTACATTCAATATACCACAGCATCCACTCAAAGAACTGATGGGTATCAGTATCCCGCATGCAAGGGTAAAAGTGGCCGGCACATCCCTGGAAGAGGAAGGGCCCTTACTGATTACACATTGGGGACTCAGTGGCCCTGCGGTGCTTCGCCTCAGTGCGCGCGGTGCGAGGGAACTGCATGAGATGAAATACAACTGCCGCATCCTGGTAAACTGGTTGCCTGAATACAATGAACAAAGTTTGCAGGATGCATTCCGGCTTTACCGGATCCAGGAAGCCAAACAGGTGATGCAGGGCCGTAATCCTTTTGATTATCCAAAACGGTTCTGGGATCAGTTGTTACAGATGGCCGGCGTGAAAGAAGGAACCCGTTGGGCAGATCTTACAGCCGTATCACAAAACAAACTGGTTAAATCCATTTGTGCTTTTGAGTTTGCCGTGAACGGGAAAACCACATTCAAAGAAGAATTCGTGACAGCCGGCGGTATTGATTTAGCGGAAGTGGATCCACAGACGATGATGAGTAAAAAACACAAAGGCCTTTTTTTCGCCGGGGAAATACTGGATGTGGATGGGATTACCGGCGGATATAATTTCCAGTTTGCCTGGAGCAGCGGCTGGATCGCCGCGAATTCACTGGTTAGTCAAGCTGCCGGTTAAGGTAAATACAGGCCTTTCCCGTTAACGGTGCCACCATCCATAATGCAAACACCCACGCATTGCCGGAAATCAGGTATGCAGTAAGAGATATCACTAATAAATATACCGGATAGAAAATACTGAGCAGCGCCAGCATGATTGAGTCATAGTGGTCAATGCCTTTTGTTCTGGCATAAGTAATCGCTCTCATGGAGTAATAAAACGGCGCATTGATAATCCAGCCGGGAATGGCAGGGATAAACAACAGCATTTTTAATAAGACCGGGATTTGAACGGTCAGCTTTTCTTTTTTCTTTTCAATATCAGTTGCAGGTATTTCATACACCAGTTGTTCCAGTGAAGCCCGCAGTTTATCATTAAACAGTATGTTGGATTTTCCGTCGCTGATACCGGCCGGGAAATCTTTGCGGGTAATCGGTTCGCCGCAATAGATAAAGATATTCTTACCGGTGCGATGGAATGAATTGTAATTAATACCGATGGGCTGGATCGTAAGCGGGATTTTATCTTCCCAGCAACTGAAGGCCAGTCTTGCTGTCCCTTTTTTCAAGGGGCGCAGGTGCCATTCGTTGATACATTTCCCTTCACTGAAAATCAGCACCACACCATCCTGCAGGAATATTTTTTTACAGTCGCTGAATGTTTTGTAATTCTCTTCCAGGTTCTCCACGCCCTCACTGACCCGGTACACCGGCAGCATTTTCAGGCTGAACAGGATTTTGCTGATGAGTGGCGATTTAAATGCATCCCCACGGGCCAGGGACCAGACCGGTTCCTTAAAAAGTATATCCAGTATAATTGCGTCGAGAAAAGAATTGGGGTGATTGACTGCAAGGAGGAGCGGGCCTTTTGCTTTAACAATTCCGGATGGCTCAGGTGGATTTTGCGGGCGTAAATCCTGAGGGCAAGGCCAATCCAAACTTTGAGAAGCTTGTAAAGCAAGTGTTTTTTTACCTTGAAAGATAACAATAATAAAATTCCAAATTCCAAATTCCAAAATTCCAAATTCCAAATCCCAAACTCATAACCTGAAAGCATGAGGTTAGACGTTTGGAATTTGGTATTTGGATTTTGGAATTTCGCCCCGATGGCTATCGGGATTGGAATTTAGTTCACAGTGCCAAATCTGCTAAGTTTTTCCCTAAACGCTTCCGGAGTTATCATTTCAAACACCAGTGGCGGCGGGTTTCTTTCAACGATCATCTGCTGTATACTGGCAAACATTTTCCCATCTTTAACCCCTGTACACACAACCTGTACTTCTTTACCCAGGGGCAGGTTAGGGAATACGACGGTGCCTTTATTCCAGGAGCCGTTGAGGCAGGCATTATCTTTTTCAAAAATCACCATGGCCTGGAAGTAGCCGTCGCTGAAGCCATCATCTGCTTTTACAATCAGGTCAGTTAAACGGTTTTTGGGATAGTTCAGGAAACGGTCGCAGTTGATCCAGCCCAGTTCACGGATGGTGAAGGAATATTCACTGCTTTTGACGAGGAATTCAGCGTAAGAGTTTTGTTGTTTAATGGCATCTTCGAGTTCTTTTTTAAACATGGATTCATAGTACAGGCTGTCTTCGCGGTTGATCATTTTCATGCGCATGGCTACGTGCAGGGGAATGAAAATGGTATCGCCAACATTTTTGGTTTCATACCAGTCAGCGGGTTCGTCTTCTATATCCCTTTTCCATTTGGCAATCGGGCGGCGTGATTTTTTCACCTGTATCTTGTCGTAATAACTTCCGTATTTCTCCTGCAGGATTTTTTTCAGTTCTTCTTTTTCCAGGTCGCTGTAATAGGGCATTACAAACTGGCCTTTTGTTTTCGTATTGTTTTTATAGTTGCGGACATCCACCGGGTTGTCGGTTACATTCAGCAGCCGGATGATTTTCTTTTTATTGTCGTAGAAAAACTGTTGTTGTCCGGCAGGTATCCAGTTTACGGCGTTATTGCTTAATACGATCGTGGCGGTTGGTTTGCTCTGGGCCGTTAAATCAGTTGTGATAGTTATTGTTCCGGCAGGTGCCAGGGAAATGGCCTGTAAGTTTGTTACTTCATTTACACTCGTGGCTTTCAGGGCAATGGTGTCACCTTTCAATTTACCTGCCTGTACCGCTTTGATGATGAATGTATCTTTCACCGGCACGGCCTGTTCAGTATTGATTTGAATTTGACCGGGTGTTGATCCGGAAATATTTTTCCCGGTGAACAGTTGCATGGTGGGCTGGAAATCCCTGGCAGGCATTTTCAGGCCGACTTTCGCATTTTGGGTAAGGCTAAGTTGTTCATTGAGTGATGAAGCTTCAATATGGATCATGCCTCCGGAGCTGAGGGGACGGCCATCGGACAATGTTGACAGTTTATGGGCGATGATGTCCGCGTATTCATAAAACTCTTTCACGGAAACCTGCACGGTGCTGGTGATGATGGTTCCTGCCAGGTTACGGAAACTGCCGGCAGGGATAAATAATTTAGTTCCTTCTTTGCAAACCAGTTGTGTGTCCAGCAGCGGGTTGATGGAAAATACTTCTGCCGGTTTCTCGATGGCTTTGTAAAAACCGCTGAATACGGACGCATTGTCGGGCAGGGGAGTAACTGTGCCGGGGTTTGCTGTTTGTACAGGCTGGACAGCTATTACAGTATCAGGTGTATCGAAGCGCATGAAGCCAACAGGGGTTGTAACCACTTGTATTTTGGGTGTACTTGTAACAACCAATACTGCAGGTGCTTTGATGGTATCATTGTTTGCAGAAGGCGTTGTGACCGGTGTTTCTGTTTTTTGTACTACCGGTTTAGCGGGCGCGATATTTTTTGATTGTTTATTTAAGATAATAGCAGTTGTAACGATAATACCTGCAGCAATAGCAGCCCAGGCAAGCCTGCGTGTTAATTTCTGTTTCTTGTTGCCGGGTACAATCATTGTGGCCGGCTGCAATAACGATTTCATCGATTGCCAGTCGCTTTCCAGGTGGCTGTTATCGGCCGGCATGGCTTCTTCCTGGTTACGGAAGAATTCGTCTATATGGTGTTGATCAGATCGCATTGGCTAAATTTTCTTTTTTGATAAGGTGATCGAGTTTCTGTTTCAGGAGTTTCCTGGCTTCGTTGAGATGCCATTTGGAAGTTCCTGCTGATATGCCGAGTATGCGACCGATTTCTTCGTGTTTATACCCTTCCATGGCAAAGAGGTTGAAGACAAGAGCGGTGTTGCCCGGCAATTCATGGATCAGTGCCATGATTTCACGGCTGCTGATCCGGTTGTATGTTTCCGGTATCACAGGAAATAAATCGGCATTGGCTTCGTGCAGTTCATCGGGACTAAACCCGCTTTTGGATCTGCAATGATCAATGCAAGTATTAACAACGATACTGCGCACCCATCCTTCAAAAGCACCTTTGCCACTGTATTGCCTGATATTACCGATCACTTTCAGCATCGCCTGGTTATAAATGGCGCTGGCTGTATCAGCCTGTCCACGCGCATAACGCAGGCATACTTTGATCATACCTGCATAACAGCCGCGGTAAATCTGTTCCTGTGCTGCAGGATCCTGTCGTTTGCAGGCTTCAATTATTGGTGACCAGTTGGTTGGCAAAATCCGGGTTTTGGTACTTGAAAAGGGTGATACTTTAATTGACGGGTGTGTTGCCGTGAAAGGTTGGGAAAAATTAAGGAATTTGTTACAGGTTATCAGTTACCAGTTACCCGTTACCAGTCGGCCCACCCTGTTATTTTGTAAATGTTTGATAGTCAATAGAGTATTTGAAATTTGTTTGAATTTTTCTGCTCCGTTTCGGGCTGGAATCGGGGCTGATTTCATATCTTTGCTCCCCCGAAATATAAACCCTTCGGGAATTATTACATGTTTTCAAACATTATTCGCAAACAATTAAACGCTGATGCACAGGAGACTGGTGCCGCTGATGATGCGGTTCAGGCTGCAGCGACAACAACTGCACCTGTGGAAGTTGTGAGCACGGCTCATGATGATTTCGACTGGAGTGTGGACAAACGCAATGTGACCTCTTACACACAGGAAGAAAAAGAAAAGTACGACAAAGTGTATGACAACACTTTCGTGCAACTGAACGATGGTGAGCTGATCAAAGGCCTCGTGGTAGGTCTCACTAAAACAGATGTTGTTTTAAACATTGGTTTTAAAAGTGATGGTCTGATTTCACTGAATGAATTCCGCGACCTGCAGAACCTGAAAGTAGGTGATGAAGTGGAAGTGATGGTAGTTGAGAAAGAAGACCGTGATGGTCACCTGAACCTCAGCCGCCGCCAGGCACGCATTACCCGTGCATGGGAGCGTATCGTTGAAGTAAACAAAACCGGTGAAGTTATCACTGGTCTGGTTACCTCTAAAACCAAAGGTGGTCTGATCGTTGATGTATTCGGTATGGAAACCTTCCTGCCCGGATCACAGATTGACGTGAAGCCCGTAACTGACTACGATCAGTTTGTTGGTAAAACAATGGAATTTAAAGTGGTTAAGATTAACGAAGCCATTAAGAATGCTGTTGTATCTCACAAAGCCCTTATTGAAAGCGATATCGAAGCACAGCGTGCTGAGATCATGAGCAAACTCGAGAAAGGCCAGGTACTGGAAGGAACTGTGAAGAACATCACAGACTTCGGTGCATTTATGGATCTCGGTGGTCTCGACGGTCTGCTCTATATCACTGATATTTCATGGGGACGTATCTCTCATCCTTCTGAAGTACTGAAACTCGATCAGAAAGTGAACGTGGTGGTACTTGATTTCGATGATGAGAAAAAACGTATCAGCCTTGGCCTGAAGCAGCTCACTCCGCATCCATGGGATGTACTGGGTGAGAACATTGTTGAAGGCAATGTAGTAAAAGGTAAAGTGGTGAACATTGAAGATTACGGTGCATTCCTCGAAATCCAGCCTGGTGTTGAAGGCCTGGTGCACGTATCTGAAATCACCTGGGCTAATACTCCCATCAATGCTAAAGAATTCTTCAAACTGAATGATGAGCATGAAGCGAAGATTGTGACCCTGGATAAATCCAGCCGCAAGATGAGCCTCTCTATCAAACAGCTTTCTCCTGATCCCTGGAATGATATCGAAACCAAATTTGCAGAAGGCAGCCGCCATACCGGCCTGGTGAAAAACATCACTAATTACGGTGTGTTCGTTGAACTGTCTCCTGGTATTGGTGGTATGATCCACATCAGTGACCTGAGCTGGCTGAAGCGTTTCAATCACCCCGGAGAGTACACCAAAGTTGGAACCAACATTGATGTTGTGATCCTGGGCATTGATAAAGAAAACCGCAAGCTGCAGCTTGGACATAAACAACTGGAAGAAGATCCCTGGAATACCCTTCAGGATACATTTGCCATCGGCAGTATCCATGAAGGAACCGTTAGCCGCCGGGATGACAAAGGTGCCATCGTTCAGCTTCCTTACGGACTGGAAGGATTTGCGCCTAACCGTCACCTCAACCGCGAAGACGGTAAATCCATCGGTGCTGATGAGACAGCTCAGTTCATGGTGATCGAATTCGATCGCAATGAGAAGAGAATTGTTGTATCTCACACCCGTATCTGGGAACAAGGCAAGGTTGCAGAAGAAGAAGCCGTGAAAAAAGAAGTAAGGGCTGAAGCTGATAAAACCAAGAAAGCCGTGAAGAATATCCAGAGCAAAGTGGAAAAAGCAACCCTGGGTGACCTGGGTGTACTGGCCGACCTGAAAAAGAAAATGGAAGGTAACGCCGGTGCTGATGCAGGTGAAGCGAAATCTGAGTAATCTATTCTAACAGATAGTCAAGCCCCGTCATTACGACGGGGCTTTTTTGTTCCCCCAATCATTAGTAGAAATACGATAAAAAATATTTATTTGATTTTTGATCTCAATCATTTGAAATACAAATTCTGTTGATTATGTTTGCTTCTTTCTAAGGGTAAATCCTTAGCCCAATCCCCGAAAAACACCTAGACCCCAATCCCACGAATTTCCTTTTTGTCCTTCCTCGGTTAAGCCGTTTGTTCTGACCATTTCAGGGCATTCTAATAACGGGTAATTCCCGTCACCCTACACAAAAAAAATGAGCATGAAAAGGAATTCACATCTGCAGCAAACCCTGTGCGGATTTATCCAAAGACATTACAAGTTATCCCTGACAATTATTATGGCACTGGCGATGAGCCTGAATGGCTTTGCGCACCGGGTAGAGACGTACACCACTTCCGGTTGTTTTCCGGGCCAGTCTGTAACCGTTGATGCCGTAATTACTTTTGCAGGTGCAAACACATTGTATCAATGGCAGTTCCGGGATAACTCCGGTAACTGGCGTTGTTTTACCAATGGTACAAATGCCACAACTATTAATGGAGTAACGTTCACCGTCTCCGGAGCGCTTGGCGGTCCTGCTGCCAATAATTCCCCGCTGCTGACGATCAGCCGCACAGATGGCAACATCGCTGCCCTGGAGAATGTACAGGTACGTGTGCTGATGCGTGATCTCACTGCGCCTGTTTGTACTACAGCCACTGCAGCCGGACATACATTAACCGGTGATACCTGGGGTGGTGATGACCAGGGATTACAGGAAACCAAATACCTGCGTTTGCATGTATATTCATTTGCCGGCGATTGCGGTGGTAATACCCCCGGTTGTATCGGTAATGTGCTTACAAATGCCCGCGGTTTTTATGGTGGTTTTGAAAATAAAATTTATAACGCGGCAGGTGATAATTATACAGATTATAATTTCAGTGCTGCTGAAGGTGCAGGAAGTACAGATTTCACTGCGTCTTTTGCAGAACCTACAGCAAATTCCTATACACTTCATGGTAACTCTGCTGCCGGTACCAGCCAGTACCTGGTGACGAATAACCCCTACTTTATGAATTACGGGTTTACCAGGAACATCGCTCCTCATACAGGAAATTTCCAGCTTGTGGTAAGGGGTTCAGCCAACACAACCGGCCGCGCCTGGTTTAAAACAGTTACGGTTGTTCCCGGTTCTACATATCAGTTTTGTGTGTGGGCAACCAGGGTAGAAGGTGTAACTGATCCCAATGTGACATTGAAAGTTGGTACTACTGAAATAGCCAGTGCCGACCTGAGTGCCGTAACTCCAGGAGCCTGGATCCAGATTTGCGGAACTTATACAATACCTGCAGGTACAACTTCTGTTGTATTAAGTGTAAGTGATAAAAACGGAGCTACCGGTTCTAATATTTATGCACTGGATGATATATGCTTCCGTTTACTGGGCTCTATTGGTGACAAGGTATGGAATGATACAAATAAAAATGGTATCCAGGATGCAGGCGAACTTGGCCTTGCAGGTGTACTTGTTACTTTATATGATGCGAACAGTAATATTGTTGCTTCAACAGTGACTGATGCGTTTGGTAATTATTTATTCTCCGGACTGGCCGTAAATGCCGGTGGTGTGAATTACCAGGTTCGGTTCAGTGCCCCTCCCGGATATAAAATCGCCCCCCAGAATGCAGATGCAGCCGGAATCAGCGGTGCCGCTAACAGCGATCCTGATCCGTTAACAGGCCGCACAGGAAATATTACTTTAACTACCGCCGCACCTGTTGCTTCTTACGTGGATGCAGGTATGATCTATACCGTTTCTGCCAGGATCGGTGATTTTGTATGGAATGACATCAATAAAAATGGTATCCAGGAAACAGGTGAACCCGGTATTTCCGGTGTAACCGTGATGCTGTACAACGCTACCACCAATGCGCTGGTGGCTGCCACTATTACATCTAATACCGGATTCTATACATTCAAGGATGTTCCCGCCGGTACTTATTATATTAAAGTATCCCCCCCGATTGGATACCAGGTTTCCCCGAAAGATGCTACTACTGACAATATTGACAGTGACGTTGATCCGGTTAGTTTTAAATCAGCGAATGTATCTGTGGTTGCCGGTACGAATGACTTGACGATTGACGCAGGATTGAATGTAACTGCAAATACCAAAGCGGCTCTCGGTGACCGCGTATGGCTGGATCTGAATACAAATAATATCCAGGATGCTAACGAGCCCGGTGTGGCTAATGTTACTGTACAATTGTACAGCAACACCAACGTGTTACAGGCTACACTCACAACCGATGCTTTCGGTTATTATATGTTCAATAATCTGAATGCCGGTGTATACTATGTGAAGTTCACCCTGCCTGCAGGCTTTACTTTTGTAACGGCCAATGCAGGTGCTAATGATGATCTCGACAGTGATCCTGCAACAGGTACAGGCCAGACCGCTAACATAGCACTGATCGCCGACCAGGTAAGAACCAATATGGATGCCGGTTTACGCAGTACTGTAACAGGTACTACTAATCTTGGTGATTTTGTATGGTATGACCTGAACAAAGACGGTTTACAAAGCGGTGCCGGTGAAATCGGTGTTCCGGGTATAACCGTAATACTTTACAACAGCAGCAATGTGATTGCAGCAACTACTACAACTGATAAAAATGGTTTTTACCTGTTTACCGGTTTACCCGCTGCAACAAGCTATACAGTTGGTTTTTCAAATCTTCCTTCCGGATATGGTTTCAGCGTAAACAGCGGTTTAATCACTGTTACCAATAACAATGATGTGAACCCTGCCACAGGCCGTACAGCTACAGTTACCACTGGTGCTGCCGGTACTACAATTTCTTATGTAGATGCCGGTCTGGTAAATACACCCAATGTATTTGACAGCAAAGCCTCTGTAGGTGATTATGTATGGAATGACCTGAACAATGATGGTATACAAAATGCCAATGAGCCCGGTGTTGGAGGTGTTACTGTTACCCTGTATGCAGCAGATGGCACTACTGTTATTGCCACTACAACAACGAATGCACTTGGTTATTATATTTTCACCAACCTGGATGCTGGTTCTTATGTGATTGGCTTCAGCGGCCTGCCTGCCGGTTATGTAATTGGTACGCAGAATGCAGGTACCAGTGATTTACTGGACAGTGATCCTTCTACAGCTACAGGCAAAACAGCTCCGTTTACACTGGCAGCGGGTGAAATCAACAGCACCATTGATGCAGCAGTCAGGAATGCAGCTGCAGGATTTAATCTGGGTGATTTTGTATGGTATGATGCAAACAGCAATGGTATCCAGGATGCCGGTGAACCCGGTGTTCAGGGTGTTTCCGTTGCACTGCTGAATGTGAATAATGTTGTTGTTAAAACAACGACTACCAATACCTCAGGTTTCTATCTCTTTACTGATCTTACTGCCGGTACCTATTATGTACAGTTCGGTAACCTGCCTGCAGGATATGTGGCCACCACCAAAGGTGCCGGTACTGTTTCCACAGGCAGCGATGCCAATACAGCCACGCTGAAAACGGATGCGATTGCATTTACAGCCACCAATCTCGACTGGGATCTGGGTATCCGTTCAACAACAAAAGGCGCTATTGGTGATTTTGTTTGGAATGACCTTGACCGTGATGGTAACCAGGATGCCGGTGAACCCGGAGTGTCTGGTGTTACAGTAACGCTTTATAACAGCTCAAATGTTGCCATTGCCAGCACCATTACCAATGGCAGCGGATTCTATTTCTTCCCGAACCTGGATGCAGGAACCTATACCGTTGGTTTCAGTAACCTCCCCGCACAATCCGGTTTTACCGGTAAAGATGCGGTGGCTGATAACCTCGACAGCGATGTTGATCCTGCCACAGGAAAATCTGCAGCTATTGTATTAACCGCCGGCCAGGTGAACAACACAGTAGATGCTGGTATTGTTTCCCTGCTCGCAGCAGTAGGTAATTATGTATGGACTGATACAAATTCCAATGGTATCCAGGAGGCAACAGAAGCCGGTGTTCCCGGTATGACTGCCACACTGTACACAACAGGTCCCAACGGTACACTGGGTGATGCAGATGACGTAGCAGTTGCTTCTGCGGTAACTGATGCCAAAGGATTCTACTTTATCAATAATATCCCTGTAGCTTCCGGTGGTTCTTCCTTCTATGTAAGGTTCACCGACCTGCAGGCCAATAACGTGTTCACCTTAGTGAATGCACCCGGAAGTACAGCTGCCAACAACAGTGATGTTACGCTTCCTGCTGCCACCAATGGCCGCACCGGATTGTTTACTCTCAGCCCCGGACAAGTGAACCTGGATGTTGACGCAGGTCTGGTTGGCCCCGGTAACAATACACTGCCCCTGCACCACCTCGACCTGAGTGCAGTATTACACGGAACGATTGTTGACCTTACCTGGTATGCAGAAAATGAAATGAGCACTAACCGCTTTATCATCCAGCGGAGCACAGATGGTACGAATTTCTCTGATATCAGTGTTGTGAATGTAAATGGTGTTATCAATACGCTGACACGCTACCAGGCTCCCGATGATATCCAGCAGCTGACCAACATCCCTGTTATTTATTACAGGATCAGGGCACTGGATGTTATTAACCGGGTTGCTTATTCTAATGTGGTAAGCATCAGGATAAATAAAACAACCGGGGTAATGGTATGGCCAAATCCGTTTGTAAATGAAATCCGCATCAGTTACAATGCTTCGGCAGGTGCTAAACTGGATGTGAAACTGGTTGACAATGCAGGCAGGATTGTAAAACAGGCTGAGTTCAGTATTTCCCGCGGACAAAACAGTTTTGCGATCAATGGAATGGATATGCTGTCTAAAGGAAATTATTTCCTCCGCATCACCAACCTTTCAACAGGAGAAGTTAATACTGAAAAACTGATCAAATAAAAAAACCGGGAACAGTTGCCCGCTGTTCCCGGATATTTATTGATGAACTATTTCACGCTCAAAGGGTAAATGAAACAGGCCTCCGCAAGGAGGCCTTTTCTTTTAAAGGGCAAATACGACATCTACTTCGTAACGGAGTTTTATTTTCTTAAAAGCCACTTCCGTTTTATCCATTTCTTTATAACTGTCGCGGTATTCTATCCTGGATTGTGAAACTGCATTAGACACATTTAAATAACGGTTATTATCCAGTGAAGTCCTGGAACCTGATTCATCTGGTTCTACTATGGTTACTGCAGGTCCCAGCTTTTCGCCAATGGCTTCTGTCAGGTAAATGCCTTTGTCTTTGGCCGCTTTGATAGCCTGTATTTTCAGGAGTTTCCTGAATTCTGTCATTTTACTGTGGCTCGTGCCAGAAATCTGGAAGCTGCGGGTGGCTTCATCATCGAGTTTTTCCACCAGTTGGTCCATTTGTTTGCTGTTGCTGAATATTACCTGGTAAATAATGCCTGCCATCAGATCCGGGTCTTTCTTCCCTTTCCTGAAATAATAGTAATTATTGAAACCGGTATAGGATGAAATGCTCACCATGGAATCCGCGATCGCAGATGCTTTGCACGCGTCGAGAAATGTCGTTTTAATTGTTTCCAGGTCTTTTTTGGCTTCGCCTCTTTTCTGGTATTCCCGCAGTTCAATGGTTACATAAATCTGGTCGGGGATAATTTCCATCTCGGCACTGCCGGAAACCGTAATAGTTTTCGGGTATGGGTTAGGGGAGGTATTTACCTGGCCCATGACGGGGCTCATTAACATCAGGAAGCTGATGTAAAGGACTGTTTTTTTCATATGCTGATTTTTTATTGAAGATGTGCTGGCTCATTAAATTACACAATCCACCCAGTTTCAGTCACTATTTCTTAATTTCAGGCCTGATTGCTTTACCATGGCATCCCTGATCGAAAGGCTCAAACATTTTAACCCCGTACGGAAACTGGTGTATTTCGTGGTGGGATTGGTGTCTTATCCCGGACTTACCATGGTAAATAAGCTGAAAATCAGCGGTACTGAGCATCTCAAAAAACTTCCCCGTTCCAATGTGCTTTTTGTAAGCAATCACCAGACTTATTTTGCAGACGTAATTACCTTCCTCCATATTTTCTGTGCCGTAAAATGGGGCAAGATGAACAGGCTGGGTGTTCCTTATTATTTACTGAACCCTTTTACCCGGGTGAATTATGTAGCTGCTGAACAAACCATGAAAGGCAGCTGGATCAGCCGTTTGTTTGCGCTGGCCGGCGCTATTACCGTCAAGCGTACCTGGAACCGGGATGCCAAAGAATCCAGGAAAGGACTGGATCCGTCGGATACACGGAAGATCACCCGCGCATTACAAAAGAACTGGGTCATTACATTTCCGCAGGGAACCACCAAACCTTTTGCACCCGGACGTAAAGGAACGGCGTTGATCATCAAACATAATAAGCCCGTTGTTATTCCCGTCGTGATTGGCGGTTTCTGGCGGGCATTCAACAAAAAAGGACTGAAGTTTAAAAAGAAACATACCCAGCTGAGTGTAACCTTTAAAGCGCCGCTGGACATAGACTACGATGCGCCATCCGAAAAAATCATGGAACAGATTATGGATGCCATTGAGCAGAGTAAAACATACATGATGAAGGGGCGCCATCACTGGCTGACTGAAAAAGAAACAACACCTGTTTAATCATTGATAAAAAGCGCCCGCAGTTCTGTTGCATCGCTGGCTTTCATTTTACCACCCAGGATCAGCCTGATCTGGCGGCGGCGTAAAGCCCCTTCAAATAATCTTTTTTCCCCTTCAGATTCGGGAGTAAGTTCAGGAACAGGCCTGGGTTTACGGTTGGGATCCAATGCCACGAATGTATAATAGGCTTCGTTGCTTTTATATTTGAACTGCTGGGTCAGGTCTTCACCCCATACAGACAGATGCACTTCCATGGATGAATTAAATGCACGGGTTACTTTAGCCTCAATATGCACGGCATTACCCAGTTTAATGGGATTTTCAAACGAGATATTATCAACCGAAGCGGTAACTACAGGTGCATTACAATGTTTTTGCGCAGAAAGTGCGGCCGCGATGTCCATCCAGTACATCAGTCTTCCCCCCATGAGGTTACCAAAAGTGTTGGTATCGTTGGGAAGCACGATTTCGGTCATGATAATCGTACTTTCTGAAGGCTTGCGGGATTGCATATTTCTCATTTCGGCAAAGGTACAACAAGCGGTTTAATCAGGTGATTCGAGCTGATTAGCGGTAGTGTATCTCTTTGAATTGCTGTTTTTTCTTTATGCGGTACGATTCTTTGGAAGCGGGTAAACCCCTGGCGGGGCCCACCCATAGAAAGGGTATCTAAGCAGCTCACAATATAAGCCCATAGAAACGGTAGCCACGCCCACCCAAGCCCGCCTGCACACCGTCCTAAATGAATTATGTAGTTTTCTTTATTGCAATAATGCAAACCTAAGACGCATTACAAAACCAGCCATGTGAAAAACACCATCCGGAAATGTTATTTTTCCCGCAAATCCGCTATAAAATTGGTTTTGAAGCAGCGCATTTCAAACTGATGCACAATCTGATTAGCATCATGGAGGAAGTCATTTTTGTTCAGGTGCCGCCCCCTTATCTTTGCATCACTTATGCTTGCTATATGAGTAACTATCCATCAATTTCATTTGAAAATACCGAATTCGCATTTGAATATAAATCGAACAAGGAACTGAAAAGTGCCCGTTTTTTATTTTCATCCATGGGTAAAGCCTGGCTGGTGAAAATGGGTACCCGAATAACCCCTAAATTAATTCGCTGGGGATTCCCGATCAAAGGCATTATCCGGCGCACCATTTTTGCCCAGTTTGTTGGAGGTGAAACACTGGAACAAACTTCTGAAGTGGCGAAAAAACTCGGGGAGTATAATGTCCAGATTATCCTGGACTATGCCGTGGAAGGCGGTGAATCAACCGATGAAGAATATGATAAAGCCATCCAGGAATTCCTGCGAGTGATCCGTTATTCGGCCACACAGCCTAATATTCCCTTTGTAAGTATTAAAGTAACGGGTATCGCCGATTCTGACCTGCTGGAAAAAATTGATACGCTGATGAAGCAATCTTCCGGCACACTGATGAAAAGATACCTGGCTTCCCTGGAACAATTAACGCCTGCCGAGAAAGATGCCTGGCACCGGGTTCGTCACCGTTTAATGCTGATGTGCCAGGAAGCACAGGCACATGGTGTGGGTGTGCAGGTGGATGCTGAACAAAGCTGGTACCTGGATCCCGTGGATGCACTGACCATGCTGATGATGGACAGCTTCAATAAAGAAAAAGCGGTTGTTTATAATACGCTGCAGATGTACCGTCATGACCGCATGGCTTTCCTGAAAGATTGTTATGATGCGGCTGTTGAAAGGAAATTCATACTCGCCCTGAAGCTGGTGCGTGGTGCTTATATGGAAAGGGAGAGAAGAAGGGCTATTGAAAAAGGCTATCCTTCACCCATCAACCCTGATAAAGAAACAACCGACCGTGATTTTGACGATGCCATGGCTTTCTGCATTGACCACATTGATAACTGTGCCATGATTGTGGCTTCCCATAATGAAAAAAGCAACCTGCTGGCCGCGCAATTACTCCAGCAAAAAGGACTTCCGCTCAAACACCCGCATGTACATTGGAGCCAGTTGTATGGCATGAGCGATAATATCACTTTTAACCTGGCACATGCCGGTTGTTCAGTGAGCAAGTACCTTCCTTTCGGCCCGATCCGGGATGTGATTCCTTACCTGATGCGCCGCGCACAGGAAAACACATCCGTGAAAGGCCAAACCGGCCGTGAACTGGGATTGATAAAGAAAGAGCTGGCGAGGCGGAAAGGAAAAGTGTAATATTATGTGGAGGGTGAAGACACCCACCAAGGCTGCAATTACAATAATTAAGCAAATGACGAAATTGCACATATGACCACTTTGTGTCCTTTGCCTTGCCCGCCGTAGCCTGTGCTGAAGCTTCAGCGAAAGCACATGCGAAGGTGGGTATTCTTTGTGTCCCTTGTGGTAAAAAAAACCTTTCACAGAACTCAACCTCTAAAGCGCCTCTAATGAAAAAACTCATCTTCCTTCTCTGGCTGGGATTCACCTGTTTTTCAGCACCAGCACAAAACAACGCCGCAGCCGAAACCCTCGTACGTGAAGGAATAGACCTTCATGATAAAGGGGATTATGAAGGCGCCCTTCGTAAATATGATGCAGCCATCAAACTGGATAACGGCAATTTTGACGCCTGGTATGAAAAAGGCTATACGCTGTATGCCATGGACCGGAAAAAAGAAGTGGTAAGCCTCAGCAAGGATATGGTGAAGCAATTCAAGGGCCACCCCGGCATGAACCAGGTATTCATGCAATACGGCAGTGCTCTCGATGATATTGGCAAGAGCAAGGATGCGCTGGATATATATGATGAGGGGATTGCGCTGTTCCCGCAGGACTACCTGCTGTATTTTAACAAAGGGCTTACCATGCTTAAGCTCAACCAGGTCGATGAGGGCCGGCTGTTATTTGAAAAAGCACTCAGCATCCGCCCCCTGCATTCTTCTTCCAATTACTATCTGGGGCTGATACTGCAGGATAATAATAAGATACCAGCAATCATGGCGTTTGCCACTTTCCTCGGGGTGGAACCACAAACCAGCCGTTCTAAAGACGGTTGGGCGCGTGTGCAGAAACTGATTGGTGGCAACGTTAAAACCGAAGGGAATAATACAACCATAACGCTGGATCCATCAATGCTGTCAGATAATAAAAAAACTGCCGAAAATGATTTCAGGTCAGTGGAGGTGATGTTTACCCTCACGTCTGCGCTTGATAACAATAAAAGTGTGGACAGCGTGTTTACCACAGCGGCCGACAAACTGAGCCTGAAGCTGCAGATGATGATTAATTCAATGAGCACGCAAAAAGAGAAGGCGAAAGGGTTTTACTGGACGCATTATGTTCCTTTTTTTGAAGCCTTGAAGGAAGATGCCCAAATTGGCACGCTGGTTCATTTGATGATGATGCAGGCAAAAGATGAGGATAATAAGAAATGGCTGGAGGATCATGAAGAAGACGTGAATAAGTTTTACGATTGGCTGAAGGCTTATAAATGGAAATAGTTCCTCGGCAGGCTCGGAATGACTGCTTTGGTTTCCTCAGGCGCCGCGGGAAGGGCGGCTGCCCCGGGCAGGGGGATGGTCTATTCGCTATGAATAGTCGAACCG
The DNA here is from genome assembly GCA_016720825.1 of Chitinophagaceae bacterium. Lineage (GTDB taxonomy): Bacteria > Bacteroidota > Bacteroidia > Chitinophagales > Chitinophagaceae > JJ008. Next base: position 246,680 of record JADKJV010000004.1, read on the forward strand.
ACTCTGTGTCTTGTGGTTTTGTATTTGTGGTTTTGTATTTCCTCTTCCTTAATGCAGGCTGATCACCCTGACAATTTCCACTGCCCGTTTACATTCTTCCACAGATGCACAAATTTTGAAAATGCGTCGGCCCGGTTTCTTTTCTGGTTATGAAACCAATTTCAACGGCACCAATCCGCGATTTCATAGACTTCAATACTCCCGGTAACAGTTCCTCGTTACTTTCCCGCAAATATTGTTTTTCGTCGCTTCCATGATCTGGCTTTTGAAGTGAGACCGCCTTTGTCTGGTAAAATTCTATGTTTTCGGATATCTGGAATCCATTACAGGGAGGTTGCAATGGTTATGTCAAACACCTGTCGGTATAAACGATACTGTTGTAAAAGCTGCAGAAACGGGTTTAATGCAGGGCTTTCGGGCGGGGGGCGCAGGAGCAGATTATAGCGTTATACAAAAATGCTGGTTTTTATTCCCATGTTTTTTTCTAAAATAACAGAATACCGAAAGCGTATGTGGTTTCCTTTGTAAAATGACGGGCTGATTAAAGTAATTGTTTCAGGACAGATTCCAACTGCTTCTTCAAATCAGCCGCATTTTCATAATAAACCCTGTAATCGCTGATCCCGGACAGGGTGGTAGAGTGGGGTGCATTTTTTGCGGAGGTAAATTACCGGCTTGTTCCTGGCTTTTGCATAGCCGGCCTCTATGCCGATTCCAATGGCTTTATCTGATGTTTCTGCAATAAGCAAATCGCAGTTGTCAATATCAGCCAATGCCTGTTTCATCATGGCCATTTCATCAGCAGGGATCAAACTGGTATTGGTCAACAAACAGGAAAGGTTCAATCTGGTGTGATGTTAATGCTGCTTTAATAGCATCCAACTCTTCACGGAGTGCATTTCGCTGCTGGTAGCTTACAGAGATATAGGCTCTCATTCTTTCAAATCCTCCTGATTTTTTTTACCACCCGCCTACGCTTCGCTACGTCGGGCAGGCGCCGTACACAGTCCCGATAGCTATCGGGATCGGCACAGAGTACACAGAATTCGTTACTATTATTACGCAAGGCGATTTTTTAAAACTCTATCTGCTTTAGGGTAAAGCAGCTTTAGCTGCTACTCTGTGTCCCATTCGGGTGTTGGCAGAGGGTAAATGGTCTATTCGCTAAGAATATTCAATAAATCACGAAAAACTACTCTGTGTACTTTGTGGTGATTGTATTGGAAAAAAATTAATGCTTCCCCTTCCCATAAGCCTTTTCCCCCGCATACACCGCTACCACCAAATCATTCTCCTTCGGCGGAATCGGACAATTATACCCCGTCACAAACGCACAGTAAGGATTATAAGAATGGTTAAAATCAATAACCAGTGTTTTCTCCGCTGATATATCACCGGTTTTGAAATCAATATATTTCCCGCCTCCATAACTTTCAATACCGCTGAGTGAATCAGTGAAAGGGATAAAAAAATTATCCCGGTATTCAGAATGTCCCATCAGTTGTGCCAGCCGGTAAGCATACAATGTATAAAGTTTGCCCTGCAGTGTGAAACTCAGTTTGGCAAATTTGATGGCGTCTTTGGGGCCGGTTCCCGATGTGGCCATTGGAAAAAAAGCCTGTCCGGCCAGGATTTCAACCTTGGCTGTTACCCGGTATTTTTCATTGACAGGGTAGAAGCGGACAAAGGCGGTATCATTTTGAATGATGGTTGTCAGCTCCGTTTTATACTTCAGCTGGTAACTGAGCAGGCTGTCGGTATACGATTTCTGTGCAAAAACCGGTGATAGTGCCAACAGGAATATGGCAGTGATAAATGTTCTCATTTTTCATGGCTCATTTGATCTGCAATACTGATCATTTCTTTCAGCGCTTTTTCCGTATTTGTGGTAATGGCCACGTGCAGGATCAGTCCGGTTTCAATGAAATCAGCGTGTACAAACTGTTCCCTTAAAAATAAGTCGCGGGTGGGATCCCTGAATTCCAGCCAGTCAACAGCCTGGGCCAGGTATTTGCCCGGCAATTTTTTGGCATCGGCTTCATTCAGTCCGTACTCATTGTAAAAATAAGTGGGGTGGTGGCCGGTATAAATGGTCATGCTGGAAAAAGTGGTATCACCCAGCATGCGGTATGTATTTACGCGCAGCACACCGAAATCATATTTTTCATCTGCCAGTACGAAGTAATTTTTAGGCAGGTTTATTTTTATTTTACTGGCAGTACCGAAAACTTTGAATGATTCTGTCCGGGCAGTCAGGTTCAGCCGGCGCGTGCCTTTTGCCAGTGTGTTGAATATTTTTTCAGACAGCCGGATATATTCATCTTTTGTCTGGAAAGCTTCGGGGTTGATATAGGCGTCCACCCGGCTTACCGTTTTATCGGGATTTTTTACCAGCAGGCTGTTGATAAGAATAGCAGATTCTGTGGAGTCGTAATAAATGGTTGGAGTATTCAGGATGGTGATCACCGAATCTGCGCTGTTCAGCTGTTTCCGGGAATAGTCTTCCGTGGTCGGTTCTGCTTTATTCAGTTCTGCCAGGAAATTATCAGAAGCCATGATCAGGGTTTCGGTGGCCATGATCACCAGTTTGCGGTTACCGTCTTCAATAAAAATGCGGGTTTCCTGGTTCTGGTTGGGGTCGGCTGCCATGATATCTGCCACCCGGGGCATCAGTTTGGCATTGGCCGGCAGGTCGAGGTAAAGTTTCCGGTTCAGCAGGTCCATTTTCCGGGATAGGGTAACGGTATCAACCTGTGCCTGAATGGTAAAGGGAAATGCCAGTGCAATGAGGATAGCGGGTACGGTGAATCGGTATAATTTCATGCAATCTTGATTATGTATCAAAGATAGGTGGAGTGCCGGATACGCTGCATGCCCCCATTAATTAACAGCTTGCTCACATGGTCCCGGCGGGCTGTTTTCCCCCCTGCATTCTTCGTACCTTGCGGCCATGCGTCAGTATCTCGATTTGTTACAGCACATTCTCGATAAAGGAGCTATCAAAACAGACCGGACCGGCACCGGTACGCAGAGTTGTTTTGGTTACCAGATGCGGTTTAACCTGCAGGATGGATTTCCGCTGGTGACTACAAAAAAAGTACATCTTAAAAGTATTATACATGAGCTGCTTTGGTTCCTGAAAGGCGAAACCAATATTGCTTACCTGAAAGAACATGGGGTGAAAATCTGGGATGAGTGGGCCAATGAAAACGGGGATCTGGGACCCGTGTATGGCAAGCAATGGAGAAACTGGGAAGGGAAGGACGGGAAAGTCACTGACCAGATGAGCGACCTGATCAACCAGATCAAAACTTCACCCGACAGCCGCCGGCTCATCATCAGTGCGTGGAATGTAGGCGAGCTGAAAGAAATGGCACTGATGCCCTGTCATACGCTGTTCCAGTTTTATGTGGCCGACGGCAAACTGAGCTGCCAGTTATACCAGCGCAGTGCGGATGTATTCCTGGGTGTGCCTTTTAATATTGCTTCGTATGCCTTGCTGACACTAATGGTTGCGCAGGTATGCGGTTTACAGCCCGGTGATTTTGTACATACTTTCGGGGATGTACATATTTACAGCAATCACCGCGAACAGGTGATGCTGCAGTTAAGCAGGGAGCCTTATCCGCTGCCACAAATGAAACTGAATCCGGAAGTGAAAGATATTTTCGGTTTTAAGTTTGAGGATTTCACGCTGGAGAATTATGTATCGCATCCCGGTATTAAAGCACCGGTGGCCGTTTAGATATCCGGTAACGGATTCAATAAAATATTTTCAATGATTATTTCAATGGTGGTGGCTGCGGCCCAAAACAATGCAATTGGTAAGGAAGGGAAAATGCCCTGGCACCTGCCTGCAGACCTTCGCCATTTCAAAAACATTACCTGGGGTATGCCTGTGGTGATGGGACGTAAAACGTTTGAATCAATCGGCAAGCCATTACCCGGCAGGAAAAATATAGTGATCAGCCGCCAGCCCGGTTGGAAAGCGGCGGGTACGGTTACCGTTCCGAAAATTGAAGATGCCATCTTCGTGGCTAAAGAAACAGATGCCAAGGAAATTATGGTGATTGGCGGCGGTGAAATTTATAAACTGCTTTTTGATAAAGCATTCAGGATTTACCTCACCCGTGTGGAGGCAGAGCCGGAAGCGGATACTTTTTTCCCGGAGATACATCCTGAAGCCTGGCACCTGATGAGCCAGCAGAACCATGAGGCGGATGAAAAAAACGCGTTTAATTATTCATTCCAGCTCTGGGAGCGGTATGGATGATCGGCACTAACTGCAAATCCATGTATTCAAAGTGGCAACTCGCCCGTAAATATATTTCCCATTATTTTTCCGCATACAGCGGTAAGGGGCATGGTATACATTCCCCTTTTGTATATGATTTTGTAAGAACCGTATTGCAGGACCGGGATGCAAAAAAAACACTGCAGCCGGTGGAAGACCTTCGCCGGAAATTGTGCCATGATCCCCGTGAAATTATAGTGGAAGACCTGGGGGCCGGTTCCGCACATGATAAACAAAATAAAAGGAGAGTCGCTTCGATTGCAAAACATGCGGCCAAATCACCGGCACTGTGCAGGCTGCTGCACAGTGTGGTGAAAAATATAAGCCCGCAACGATTATTGAGCTCGGGACTTCACTCGGATTATCTGGTTCTGCGATGATGTTGGGGAATCCCGGATCATCCTTAATTACTATAGAAGGAGCCCCTGCAGTTGCAGAAATTGCTTCGGAAAATTTTAAAAGCCTCGGATTAAATAATATTGAGCAAATAAGAGGTGATTTTGATCAGGTTCTGCCCGGGCTATTATCATCCGGGAAAAATGTGATCTCGTTTTTATTGACGGCAATCACCGGTATGAACCAACGGTGCATTATTTTAAAATGATTTTACAAAGCGTTCACGCTGAAACAATCATTATTTTTGATGATATTCACTGGAGTGATGGTATGGAAAAAGCGTGGGATGAAATACGTAAAAATCCTTCTGTCACATGCAGTATTGACCTGTTTTTTATGGGCATGATTTTTTTCAGGCCGGAATTCAGGGAAAAACAGGATTTTCGTATCCGTTTTTAACTACATTGATCTCCGATCACCGGGTATTTCCCGGCAGGAGAAAACAAACAGTATATGATTATTGGATTGCTTAAAGAACCCTCCCCCGAAACCAGAGTCTCCCTGCTTGCTGAAGCCACAGCTGCATTAACGAAGAAGAATATTACCGTTTGGGTAGAATCCGGCGCGGGAGAAAAATCATTCTGCAGTAATGCAGATTATGAAAAAGCCGGTGCGGTAATTAAAGACCGTGCGGCTGTCCTGGCTGAAGCTGACCTGGTTTTATCTATACAGGTTCCGGCTGACGGGCAGCTTAAAACAAATGCCGTGCTTATTGGTGTATTCCAGCCCCTGTTTCAGCAGGAGCGCATGGCAGAATGGGCTAAAAAGGGATACACCGTCTTCTCACTCGATATGCTGCCGCGTACCACGCGCGCCCAGGCTATGGATGTGCTGAGCTCGCAGGCCAACATTGCAGGCTATAAAGCCGTACTGCTGGCTTCAAATACGTATTCAAGGTATTTCCCCATGTTTATGACTGCTGCCGGAAGTATTGCACCAGCCAAGTTACTGATACTGGGTGCAGGTGTGGCCGGCTTACAGGCTATTGCCACTGCCCGCAGGTTAGGAGCAGTAGTGGAAGTGTTTGATACCCGCCCCGCAGTAAAAGAAGAGGTGATGAGCCTCGGTGCGAAATTTGTTGAAGTGGAAGGTGCCGCCGATGCCAGCAAGGCCGGTGGTTATGCGGTGGAGCAGACAGAAGAGTACAAACAAAAACAGCAGCAAAGAATCAAAGAAAGTATTGCCAAAGCAGATATCGTAATCACCACCGCGCAGATCCCCGGTAAAAAAGCACCGATCCTGATCACTGAGGATATGCTGAAGGGTATGCGTTCCGGTTCTGTGATTATAGATATTGCCGCATCTACAGGAGGTAATACACCATTTACGAAAGACCAGGAAACGGTGATGTATAATGGTGTAAGTATTATCGGCCAATCATCCCTTCCCGCCACCATGCCTTCAGATGCCAGCAAATTATATGGTAAGAACGTGCTGAATTTCCTGCAGCTCATTACCACCAAAGAAGGAGCCCTGAACCTGAACTGGGAAGATGACCTGGTAAAAGGTTCCTGTATCTGCCACGGAGGCGCTATTGTTCACGAAAGATTAAAAGCTTAAATATATGGATGGAGTTTTAAACTGGATCACCCACAATCAGCCCATGATTTATATCGTGATCCTGATGATATTCGTCGGTATTGAAGTGATCGGACACGTACCCAGCGTACTGCATACCCCGCTGATGAGTGGCGCCAATGCCATACATGGTGTGGTAATCATCGGAGCCATTATCGTAATGGGTAAAGCCGAATCAGATAATTACCTGGCCCTGGTGCTGGGCTTCCTGGCGGTGATACTCGGTACACTGAATGTGGTGGGTGGTTTTGTGGTGACCGACCGCATGCTGGAAATGTTTAAAAAGAAAAAGAAGAACTGATCATTGTCCATAAAAGGAATTACAAGTCATGATGGAATTTAATATACTAACGCTTTGTTACCTGGTCGGATCAATCACCTTTATCCTGGGATTGAAAATGTTGTCCAACCCCGCTACGGCCAGAAAGGGAAACCTGATTGCCGCCGGCGGTATGACGATCGCTATTATCGGAACGATATTTTTATACAAAGATGGAACCGGTGCCAAACTCCATAACTATGTCTGGATTTTCGGTGGCATTTTCATCGGTGGTGTGATCGGCACACTGGCTGCGAAAAAAGTGAAAATGACCGCCATGCCTGAAATGGTGAGTATGTTCAATGGTATGGGTGGTGCCTGCGCGGCGCTGATCAGCATCGTTGAATTCAAACACCTGGGTATGGAAGTGGTGCCCGGAACAGGTAATGCGTATATGCCCGAAGGTTCTGAATCCACCCTGCTGATTATCCTGCTCGGTTTGATTATCGGTTCGGTTTCATTTGCGGGAAGTATGATTGCCTGGGGAAAGCTGAATGGTAAAGTGAAAGATTTTTCTTTCAAAGGCCAGCATATTTTCAATATCGGTTTGCTGCTGGGTATTCTTGCACTGGCCGTTTACCTCTTCACCAGTATCACGGCAAGCAACGCCTTCCTTATTTATGTATTATTCGCGATGGCATTAATGTATGGTGTATTCTTTGTGTTCCCGATCGGGGGAGCGGATATGCCCGTGGTAATTTCTTTACTAAACTCATTCACCGGTGTGGCTGCGGCCTGCGGTGGTTTCCTGTATGATAATAAAGTAATGCTGACCGGTGGTATCCTCGTAGGCGCTGCGGGTACATTACTCACCATCCTGATGTGTAAAGCGATGAACCGTTCACTGAGCAATGTGCTCATCGGTTCGTTTGGCGCATCTGCCAAAGGCGGAGCGTCAGCCGGCATGCATGGCAGTTATAAAGAAATCAGTCTCAGCGATACTGCTGTACTGATGAGCTATGCACACAAAGTATTTATCGTTCCCGGTTATGGATTGGCTGTGGCCCAGGCCCAGCACGTTTGCCATGAACTGGAAAAAATCCTTGAATCAAAAGGGGTTGAACTGAAATATGCTATTCACCCTGTGGCGGGACGTATGCCCGGTCACATGAACGTATTACTGGCCGAAGCGGATGTTCCTTACGAGAAATTACTGGAGATGGAACATGCCAACGATGAATTCGGTTCAACGGATGTAGTACTCGTACTCGGTGCCAACGACGTAGTGAATCCCGCGGCTAAATCAGATCCGGCTTCACCAATCTATGGTATGCCGATCCTTGATGTGGAACTCGCCAAACACGTCATCGTGAACAAACGCAGTATGAAACCCGGTTATGCCGGTATTGAAAACCAGTTATTCTTCCAGCCCAAAACGTCTATGCTTTTTGGTGATGCCAAAAAAGTATTGCAGGATTTGGTAGCTGAGATAAAAAACCTCTGACACTGAAAAAGAATATTTTGTTTTTCCTGGTCAGTGCCTGCATGCTTCTTGCCTGCAGGCCTGCAAAAAAACAGGCCGGTTGTGATCAATTCAAAACCGGCCGGTTTTTTTATATCGTACGGGGTACGGGTCATAAAATCCTGGTAGAAAGAAATGACAGTATGCAGATTGAAACCGATCAGGTAAGCCACCTGGTGATGAAACAACGGTTCATTTGGATGGACTCCTGCGGTTATAAATTAGTATTCATATCTGAATCCGGGGTGACTGAAAAGAGGGACCCCGCCTTGCAGCTTTGGCTTGACAGTTTACGCCAATATCCCATCCAGACAGAAATTCTCAGCTTCCGGGACGACTACTATATCTTTGAGACCAGGACGGTGCTGAAGGACTATGTGTTAAAGGATACCATGTGGGTCCAGCCTTAGTCTGTTTCATTCCAAAATAAATACCTTCTATGCGGAAAATCTTACTGTTTCCATTGGGCATTTTTTTGTTCCAGGCAGCTTCATCCCAGAAAGTGATGGGTTTTACGGAAGCCAATGCGGCTAAACAAATCAGCTGGGAAAAGCAATTTGATGCTGAATTGAAGTCTGCCAACCTCGATGAATGGATGAAGTTCATGACGGCACATCCGCATCATGTGGGTAGCCCGCAGGATAAAGCCAATGCAGAATACATGGCAAACCTTTTCCGCAGCTGGGGCTACCAGGCGGAATTATCTTCCTATGATGTGTTGTTTCCCACGCCTAAAACCAGGCAGCTGGAATTATTATCTGCCAAACCATTTAAAGCAAGGCTGGATGAACCGGTTTTGGCTGCTGATAAAACATCTGCATTGAAGTCTGAGCAACTCCCTTCCTACAATGCCTATTCTGCCGACGGGGATGTAACCGCTGAACTGGTATATGTGAACCGCGGTATCCCGGCTGATTACGATGAACTGGCCAGGTTGGGTGTTGATGTAAGAGGGAAAATAGTGATTGCAAAGTATGGCGGTTCCTGGCGCGGTATCAAGCCCAAAGTAGCGGCAGAGCATGGCGCTATTGGCTGCCTCATTTATTCTGATCCTGCAGATGATGGGTATGCCATTGGTGATTTATACCCCGATGGAGGTTATCGTCCCAAAGATGGAGTACAACGCGGTTCAGTTATGGATATGCCGGTTTATCCCGGGGATCCGCTGACGCCGAATATAGGTGCAACCAAAGATGCGGTAAGACTTGACCGTAAAGATGCCATTACGATCATGAAGATCCCGGTGTTGCCGATATCTTATGCAGATGCGCTGCCTTTGCTGCAGTCGCTGGCCGGACAGGTTGCGCCTGCTTCCTGGAGAGGTGCGTTGCCGATTACGTATCATGTGGGTCCTTCCCGTGATAAAGTGCATCTGAAACTTGAATTCAACTGGGATATAAAAACTTTATATAACGTCATTGCAAAAATGCAGGGCTCGGAATTCCCGGATGAGTGGATCATCAGCGGGAATCACCATGATGCCTGGGTGAATGGTGCCGATGATCCCATGAGTGGTATGGTGTCTGAAATGGAACAGGCCCGTGCAATCGGTGAATTAGTGAAGAAAGGATTTCGCCCGAAACGCACGCTCGTATTCTGTGCATGGGATGGGGAAGAGCCGGCCTTGCTGGGATCCACCGAATGGGTGGAAGACCACCAGACAGAATTACAGCAAAAAGCAGTGGCCTATATCAATTCAGATGGAAACAGCCGCGGTTTTATCGGTGCATCCGGTTCACATACTTTCGAGCCTTTTTTCAATGAGATTACTGAACAGGTAACTGATCCGCAAACAGGTGTAACCCTCAAACAAAGAAAATATGCCAAAACCCTGGTGGATGCTGATAAAACAAACCGGGCAAAACTCTTCGGGAATACCTATATGAAATTGGGGGCACTGGGTGCGGGGTCTGATTATTCACCTTTTATCCAGCACCTCGGTATTCCGTCTATGAACATTGGTTTTGGCGGTGAAAGTGCAGGCAACCAGTATCACTCTGTGTATGATTCTTATGATTTCTTCATAAAATATATGGACCCGGGATATGCGTATGGTATCGCACTGGCCAAAGTGAAAGCCAGGATTATATTAAGACTGGCATGCGCCGATGTACTGCCTTTTGATTTCAATAGTTTTTACAAAACGGTGAATGATTACGCAACGGAAGTGAAAGCGCTGCTGGAAACCACCCGTACCGAAACAGAATCTGAAAACAGGCTGATCCGTGAGAAATTATATGAGCTGGCAAAAGATCCCACAAAAACAAATATTACGCCCCAGCCAAAATCAAATGTACCTTATGTTGATTTCAGTCCGGTGGAGAATGCATTGGTGCAGCTGAAAAACAGTGCTGAAGAGATGCAGCGTTTGTATGCATCCGCACTGAATCTCCCGGCTGAGAAAATAAAATCACTGAATACTATTTTATACCAGGCCGAACAAAGCCTGGCGATTGAAAAGGGATTGCCCCGCCGGCCCTGGTACAGGCACCAGATATATGCACCGGGATTTTATACCGGATATGGCGTGAAGACTTTGCCGGGTATCCGTGAAGCGATTGAACAAAGGAACTGGAAAGAGGCACAGGATAACATACAGCAGGTTGCGCTGACACTGATTGCCTATACCAGCAGGATAAACCAGGCGATTGCCCTGCTGAAATAAAAATGATAAATAATCAAACTGAATTGGAATTACCACTGGCCTTATTAAGCTCACTGAAGGGATTACCCGGATATGATGAATCTGCTTTCCTGGCTGTTCATCAATCAGGTGAACAGGTTACTTCTGTGCGCGTGAACCCGCTGAAGTGGAATAGTGCAAATGGTATTATGATCACGGGTGACGATGAGCAGTCATTGCCCGAAACAGCACTCCGGCCTGTACCCTGGACTTCCAATGGTTATTATATTGATAAACGCCCTTCATTTACTTTCGATCCCTTTTTCCATGCCGGCGCCTATTATGTGCAGGAAGCCAGCAGCATGTTTTTGGAACAGGCCATGATGCAGGGCACTGATTTAACGAAACCCCTGCGTGTACTCGATGCGTGTGCAGCTCCGGGTGGCAAGTCAACACATCTCTTATCATTATTATCACCCGACAGTTTACTGGTATCTAACGAAGTGATCAAAGCGCGTGTGAATATCCTGCGGGATAATCTCAGTAAATGGGGTCATGCCAACCAGGTGGTCACACAGTCAGATCCCCGTTTTTTCAGTACGCTGGAAAATTATTTTGATGTGATTGTGGTGGATGCGCCCTGCAGCGGGAGTGGTTTATTCCGGAAAGATGAAGATGCGGTGGCAGAGTGGAGTGAACAACATGTGATTTTATGCGCCCAGCGCCAGCAGCGGATATTGTCTGATTTATTACCCGCGCTGAGACCCGGAGGTTTGCTGATCTATTCAACCTGTTCTTATTCATCCGAAGAAGATGAATCTGTCCTGCACTGGTTAGAGCATGAACATGAGATGAGGATTGTTCCGCTGAAAACGGATCCGGCCTGGGGTGTAATTCCATCCGGTGGCGGTTACCGGTTCTGGCCCCATCATACAAAAGGGAAGGATTATTCATGGCTGCCATGGAAAAAACAGCAGATTCTGCCGGCAATCCCTGGGTGAAAAAAACGAAAAAAATAAACCGGGCGGGTAAAACAGAAAGGGAAGTGGCAGAGAAATACCTGCAGGTTGCCGGGCATGAACTGGTCATCCACCAGGACCGGTTACTGGTTTGGCCGGAAAGCATGGTGTCGGATATATCGGTGCTGGTCCAGCACCTGCACCTGGTGGTTGCCGGGCTTGATGCCGGGGAAATCATCAGGGATAAAATGATCCCTTCGCATTCACTGGCCATGAGCCCGCTATTAAGGAAGGACTGGCCTTCCCAGCCCCTGGATTTTGAGCAGGCTATACGGTACCTCCAGCGCCGGGATCCGGGATTCAGCCCCGTCCGGAAGGGCTGGCAGACGGTTAGTTACCGGGATAGTACGATTGGATGGATCAATGCCCTTCCCGGGCGGATCAATAATTATTACCCCCCTGAGTTAAGGATATTGAAAGATCTGTGATCGGCCCCGGCCTTCGCTGAAAATTCCGCATCTTTGCTTACCAAATTTCAGGTATGGCAAAATTGTTCTTTTCCCTTCTTTTTTTCGCCGGCAGTTTCCTCGCAGTGAAGGCCCAGAAAGCCCCGGTACTGATTATCAAAAACAATGAAAAGGGTTTTTACCTCGACCATAAAGTGGTTCCCAAAGAAAGCTTTTATTCTGTAGGCCGGTTGTATAATGTAAGCCCCAAATACCTGGCAGCTTTTAATAAGCTCGACCTGAATAAAGGGCTGCAGATTGACCAGAAATTAAAAATTCCCCTGACCGATACCAATTTCTCCCGCGAAGGCAATAGCGGAACACCGGTTTATTATAAAACAGGTGATAAGGAAGGCCTGATGAAAGTGAGCGGCAATAATGGTAATCTATCCCTGGCCAAAATCCGGGGTTGGAATAACCTGACATCTGATGTGGTGGAAAAAGATACCCGTTTAATTGTGGGATTCCTGCACAGCAAGGAAATGCCCAGCGTGACCATCAAACCCAAAGCGGTTACTGAAGAACCTGTTGTTGAAGTAAAGCCGGTTACCACAGATCCGGTTAAAACAACAGACTCTGTCCAGCCAACGCAACCGAAAACCGACCCGGTGGTGGACACCAAACCGATCGAACCCGTTGTGGTTACTCCGGTTAAAGTTGTTCCCGCCAATGAAGTAAATGAAGTGAAAAACAACGCAACGGAGCTGGGCTATTTCAAGTCTTCTTTTGACAAACAGGTTTTACAAACCCCGGTCACTAAAAATGAAACGATTACTTCAGGGATTTTTAAAACGCTGAGCGGATGGCAGGATGGAAAGTATTACCTGCTGATTGATGGTGTGCCCCCGGGTAATATTGTTAAACTGACTAACCCGGCCACTAACCGGGTGGTATATGCCAAAGTGCTGGGAGAGATGATGGGGATTCGCCAGAACGAAGGATTGAATATCAGGATCAGCAATGCGGCAGCGGCTGCCTTGCAGGTTACTGAACAGGATAAATTCATACTTAAAATCAATTACTGAGTTAAGTCTCATTTAAAAATTACCGCCATGAAATTTTCATTGCTGCCAGTAGCATTCGTAATCAGTTGCAGTGTATTTGCACAGCCTGTTACGCTGAATGTTGTTTCCCCCGATTTCAATAATGTAAAAGTAAACCCGGCCACCACGGTAAAAAACCAGGCGATGACAGGTACCTGCTGGTGTTTTTCTACAACATCATTGGTTGAAAGTGAAGCAATCCGCACAAACCAGAAATCACTTGACCTGAGCGAAATGTTTACAGTGCGCAATATCTACCTGGAGAAAGCAAAAAACTATGTGCTTCGTGTCGGTAAAGCACAGTTTGGTGAAGGTGGTTTGGGTCATGATATGATCCGTGCTATTGCCACGTATGGAGCAGAGCCGGAATCCGTATACAGCGGTCTGGTAAACGGCGAAAAAACGTTCAATCACCAGGCGATGGTTTCAAAACTGCAGGCTTACCTGGACAGTGTGATTAAAGTGCAGCCTGTGAAAGCAGACTGGATTCCCGGTTACACAGCCATCCTGGATGAATATATGGGAGCGGCTCCCGGTGAATTTGAATATGAAGGGAAAAAATACACCCCGTTAACTTTTGCAAAAGATGTGGTGCATTTCAATATGAATGATTATGTAAGTATTACTTCTTTTACGCACCAGCCTTATTACAGCAGCTTCATCTTGCAGGTGCCTGATAATTTCGCTAACGGCAGTTTCTATAACCTGCCTGTGAAAGACATGATTGATGTGGTTGCCAACGCTGTTAAAAACGGTTATACGGTCAGCTGGGATGCAGATGTAAGTAATAACGGTTTCCGCCAGGATAAAGGCCTTGCCTTGTATCTCGACCCTGCACAAAAATATAAATCAGCAGACCTGACACCGGACACCCAGGAACAACCCTGGAGTGTTGAAACCCGCCAGCATTTGTATGAAAACCTCACCACCCAGGATGATCACCTGATGCACCTGACCGGTTATGAAGAATCCAAATCCGGGAAGAAGTTTTTCCTGGTGAAGAATTCATGGGGGTCTGTAGGACCTTTTGGCGGTTATATCAATGTGTCAGAATCTTATTTTGCCATCAACACCATCAGTGTGGTAGTTCCCAAAGCCGCGCTGTCTAAAGAAGTGCTGGCCAAACTGCAGATTCAGTAATCAGGAAAACCGGTAACCCCGGAGGAATTCTGTAATCGTCATTTTTTTCTTGCCTTCGAGCTGGATTTCGAGCGCATGCAGCCAGCCGTCTGTACAGGCAAAACGCAGGAATGTTTTCCCGTCGGTTTCGTATTCCCCTTCCGGTAAGGCGGGTAAGCCCGGTTCTTTTGACGCTTTGTAGATCTTGAACATTTTTTCATTCAGAATACAAAAAGCACCGGGGTAGGGACTGAGTCCGCGAATGAGGTTGTACACTTTATCAACCGGCATGCTCCAGTTGATACGACATGTATCTGTATGTATTTTCGGTGCGTGGATGATATCATCTGCAGGCTGGGGGGATTCAGCAAGCGTGTTCTCCGCTAACCCACGGATGGTTTTTACCAGCAGTTCAGCACCAATCATTTTCATTTTATCATGGATATCTCCTGCAGAATCGTTTTCACCAATGGGAAAACTTTCCTGTAAAAGGATATTGCCGGTATCAATTTCATGCTGCAGTTTGAAAGTGGTTACGCCGGTTTCTTTTTCACCATTGATCACCGCCCAGTTAATAGGCGCGGCACCCCGGTAGCGGGGCAGGAGTGATCCATGCAGGTTAATCGTACCCATGGGCGGCATATTCCATACCATTTCAGGCAGCATGCGGAAAGCGACTACGACCTGTACATCGGCCTGTAAATTTTTAAGTGATTCAAGAAAGGCAGGGTCTTTTAATTTTTCCGGCTGAAGTACAGTGAGGTTGTTTTCAACCGCATATTTTTTTACAGCACTTTGCTGTAATTGCAAACCACGGCCGGCCGGTTTATCAGGTGCGGTGATTACCCCAACAATAGTACAGCCGGCTTTTACCAGTGCATCCAGGCTGGCCACCGCAAATTCCGGCGTACCCATGAAAACGATTCTCAGTGATCGGAAATCCTTCATGCCGCGAAGGTATGAAAGGAATGGCTGAGCAGCAGCGGGGCGCTTTAATTAATCAGGCAGCGCTCAGCCTGCAGGTAACCTGTTTCTTCCTGCGGCTGATGGCAATCGTTTCCCCGTTGAGCAGGGAGACCGTGGTTTGTTTGCCTACGTTCACGGATTTGATATATTTCTTGTTTACCAGATGGGTGCGGTGGGTCCGGATGAACTGTTCCCGCGGCAGCATTTCTTCAAATTTGCGGAGGACCCTGGCGACTGTCAGCGGGTAATTCCCGTTGCTGAAATGAATCCGGCTGTAATTGCTGATACTTTCAATCCGGATGATGTCGGCGGTATGTACAGATACCTGGCCCCTGTCAGTTGGAATAATTATTTGAAATGATGCCGGCATAGCGAGATAAACTGGGTTTAAACAGACTCCCAAACTTCGCATTAGGGTGATTGCCGGACAATAGGACGAATGTCCTATAGGTTGGATGATGTAAGCCAGTTTCAAAATTCAAAATTAAAAATTCAAAAACAAATCCCAATAGCTATCGGGACCCAATTCCCAATTCCAAATTCCAAATTCCCAATTCCCAACACAGTGAGGGAACTCGAACTGAGTGAGGGAACTCGAACTGAATAAGGGCACTCGAACTGTATAAGATACCCTCTAATAATTCTTCCCAAAAACCTTATTAATAGCCTCCGTCTTGTTCTGTACGTGGAGTTTTTCGTAAATCCTGTAGAGGTGTTGCCGCACGGTGCTGAAACTGATTCCCAGTTGTTCAGCGATTTCTTTGTACAGAAGTCCTTTGGCAGTCAGTTCAAGCACTTCTTTTTCGCGGGCAGAAAGGATGGCACCGGCGCCTTCGCTGGTACGAACAGCCTGGTTCTGGAATACGTTAACCAGTTTGCGTGCGATCGACGCGCTCATGGGTGAGCCGCCTTTATGCAGTTCTTTTATCGCTTCAATAATTTGCAGCGGCGGGGTTTTCTTCAGCAGGTAACCGCTGGCACCGGCTTTTAATGCTTCAAATACCTGCTCATTGTTTTCGTAGACTGTAAACATCATAAACTGGATAGCAGGGGCGAGGGCTTTTATTTGCCTTACACATTCAATGCCGGTCATGCCCGGCAGGTTGATATCCATAATTACAATATCAGGCTTCAGCAAGGGTAATTCAATGGCCGCTGCTTCTGCCGTCCTGAAACAGCTGAGTAATTGAATCTCCGGATCTTTATTTAAAAACGCAGTAAGACCATCTGCTACTTCCTGGAGGTCTTCTACGATTACGGTGGTAATGGCCATTGTTACAAAACTATTCGGTAATTGAATACGATGTATAGGACTTAAGTCCTATACACTGGCTGGTATTATAATTGACAGGCTCATGCCTGTATCCTGTCCGAAAACAAGTTTGCCGCCAATATCTGCAATCCTTTTTTTCATGTTTTCGAGCCCGTTGGCAAAAGGCCGCAGGTGGTTCCAGTCGATGCCTTTGCCATTATCGCTATAAGTTAACTCCAGTTCACCGGCAGTTTTAAAACTGATCCACACCTCTGTGGCTTCCGCATGTTTAACGGTGTTATGCATGCATTCTTTCAGCACCAGAAAAGATTCCGCCTGATTTCTCCGTTCAGTGGCTGTTCGGTTACTTCATCCCGGAAATGCAAAGTGATATGGCTGTCGGATAAATATTCAGAGGCATAAGAGCGGGTGAATGCCACCAGGTCACCTAGGGTGTCGTATTTCCGGTTCAGTGCCCAGACGATTTCATTCATTTTTTCTGCCATCTCATCGCTGTAACGTGAAATTTTCCCCAGGTCGTTGCCGAGTGTTGTGTCATTGCTTTTTTCCAGCTGGATTTTTTCGCTGAGGAATTTGATCCGCGAAAGGGAAGCCCCAAAATCGTCATGCATATCCGTGGCAATGCGGGTTCTTTCTTTTTCAATGGCCTGTTTTTTCTCCAGGGCTGCTTCCCGGCGGCGCAGTTGCTGTACAAAATAAATCCGGGTGAAGGCAAAGATGAGACCGGTAATCAAAATCCCGATGCCCGCAATAAAACCGGCCGTTTTCCAGAAAGGCTTGCGGATTTTGAACTGGTAATCGAGGTATTTCTCGGGGTAGATATTCCCGGAATAGCTGATTTTAACAAGCAGGCTGTAGTCGCCCGGCGCCAGGTTATTCAGTTCAATTTCACCTTTATTATTACTGATCACACGTTCAGTACTTCCATACCGGAATGTGAAAGTGAAAGTGGTGTTGTTGTTATCCAGGAAAGTAGGGGCGGCAATGCGGAACAGGAAGTTATTCTGCAAATAGCTGAAAGAATGATCTGCTGTGCTGATGTTCTTCCCATTGTTGACGATACTGTAAAAATAGGCATCCGATGCCTGGGGCAAATGATCATACTGGCCGGCTGAATATTTAAAAAGTTTATTGGAGAATTCGGAAGTGACGTACAGGTTCCCCCGGTTGTCAACAGCCATGCTGACCAGCGGCTCGTAATTATTAATACCGGTAGATAATTTCTGAATGGTGGTATCTGTACCTTCCAGGTGAATCAGGTCAAGTCCCGATGCCGTGGCAACAGCAATCTGGCCGGGACTGATCCTTTCCAGGTTCAGTATAAAGTTATTGGACAGGCCATTCTTCCTGGTAATGCTGCTTACAACCTGAATGCTGTCACGATGTATTTTAATAAACAACAACCCGGATGTTCTTGTGCCGCACAGGAAAGTATCAAGATTCCAGTGAATCAGGGAGCGTGCCGTTAATAGCTTATTGTCATAAAGAATCGTTCGTTTTTTTTCGAGCCGGCCATTCGCTAATTCAAACATTTCAACCCTCCCGGAACGGTCAAAACTCCAGTACCGGTTTTGCTCATCAAAAGCAATTTTGTCAGAAAAATAAAAAACGGGGGTTGTGATTATTTCACCGGATTTTGTAAACACATAAATGTTCCTGGCAGACATCACCAGGTTGCCCTTCCGGTCCAGTGTTCCTTTTGTTACAACACCCCCGATTATGGAAGAGGTGTCTGCAGGTATCATTTTCTTTTTTTCTCCCCTGGCATTCAGGAGCGTTCCGCCGTTTACAAACGACCATAATTCCCCGTTCCAGTAAAACCATTTACCGGAAGCATTCGTTGTCTTCAGGTTTAGCAGTTTGGCAGAATCGTTTTTGATCAGATAATACCGGGCATCGGTATTGACGAATACGGAACTGTCCGGAAGCCGGTAACAATACGTGCTCTTGCCTGAGCTGTTACCCTGCAATGTTTTTACTTCCCGGTAAGGTGACTGGACGAGTTTTTGAACCCCTTTACTATAAGCTACAAACCAATAATTATTTTCCTTGTCGGTATATACATTGGTGATTCCTTTCATCAGCCCTTCCTCGTGACTGTATAACTCGGTTTCACCATTTTTTTATTGATCCTGTAAACGCCCTGTGCACCGATGCAGAAAATATTGCCGCTGTTATCAAAGGTCAGGTAGTCGGGTATAAATCCGGCGGGCAGGTAGCTGGTATACCATGGGTTTTCAAGTTTGAAAACAGGGCCGGGATAGATTTTCAGCTGGTAAATGACCGTGTTAATCCTGGCGTATGCATTGCCTTCATTATCTGTAAAAAGATTACTTACATCCCCGACAGGGATTTCATGGATGATTTCTTTCTTTTCATAATCATAAATGTTAAGCGGCCCGTTCTCATCCTGGGTAGATCTTTTAACTAGGAGATACGGTCCCGCGATCGTGCAAAGGGGAATATTATTCAGGCCATATTTAAAGCGTTGGCTTTTGTTGTCAAGCGGAATCAATTGCCCGTTTTTGTAACGGAACATGCCGGGGTTTGTAATGATGATGTAGTCGTTACTGCCCAGGTGGATGATCAGTGAAATCTCTTTGAGGGAATTCAGTATGGACGAATCTGATTTGATATGATCCCTGTTAATCCAGATGGTGCTGCCGGAAAATGGGGGAACCAGCAGATTGCTGTCTTTGTCATACAGGAAGGTCTCTGTAATGCCAATTGAATGTCCGTCTATTTCCGTGTAATTGGTGAAACGGATCCCGTCGTAGATGCTGATGCCATCCCGGGAAAGGAAGACCATCCGTCCATACCGGTCCTGCGTGACCTGCTGGATTTTGGAATCAACCAGTCCGTTTGAAGGTGTATACGTTTCAAACACATGCTGCGCCTGCAAAAATTGGCTGGTCAATAAAAGGATGCAGAGCAAGGGTATCCGGCGCATCCTTAAAAATATCATTTTATTCAAAATCTTCGTACATCAGGTATTTCTTCCGGATTTGTTTGAATGCAGAAAGACCGGGCTCCCAGCTGGCGCGGATTTCTTTTTCAGATTTTCCGTCGCGGATCTGTTGCCAGAGTTCATTGTTACCGGCCAGTTTGCTGAAATGTGATGTTTCCATATTGCCGGATTTGGGAACGAGGAAGAATTTATCCTTATCCGGGAAAAGTTTATACGCTTCCATCACCCATTTCAGCTGGATCCGGTCGTTCACTTCTTTCAGCACATCTTCCGGTTTGCCACTGAGATCGCGGCCATAACAAACCTGTCCGTACAGTTTGGATGATTTGGCGCCTTCATTGGGATTGGGCGTGAAAGAAAATAGATCATGCGGCAGATCGGGATGCCCGTATACCTGGAATTGTTTATTGGTACCGCGGCCTTCACTGAATACAGTGCCTTCAAAAAAACAGGTGGAAGGGTAGAGATAAATGGATTGGATATTGGGCAGGTTGGGAGAAGGTCTTACCGGCAATACGTATTTGCTTTTATGCGTGTAGTTGGCACATTTGATCACCAGGAAATGAAAAGGTGTATCAGGCAGTGAATTTTCTGCGTTTTTATAATAGGCGTATACTTCATTGGCCGCAGGTTTCAGCCATTTTTCACCGGCAATCATCATGGCATATTCTCCCAGCGTCATACCGTAAACGATAGGCACGGGCTGCATGCCAATAAAACTTTTGAATTTTGAAACGTCGAGTACGGGTCCGTCCACATAAAATCCATTCGGATTCGGACGATCGAGCAGGAGCAGGGGTTTGTGCATTTCAAAAGCTGCTTCCATAAATTCCTGCATGGAAGAAATGTATGTGTAGAAACGAACGCCGACATCCTGGATGTCAAAAATGAGAATGTCAACATCTTTTACATCTTCCGGGGCAGGCCTGCGTTTGGGGCCGTATAAAGAAACCACTTTGATGCCTGTTTTTTCATCTTTATAGTTACTGATATTTTCACCGGCATCTGCGCTGCCGCGGAAACCATGTTCGGGTCCGAAGATCACGCGGATATCCATGCCCAGTTTGATGAGCGTATCCACGAGGTGTGATTTGCCAACAGTGGAAGTCTGGTTGGCAAATATGCCCAGTTTCTTTCCCCGGAGCATGGGCAGGTATACAGAAATACGTTCGGCGCCGCTGAGGATTTCGGCGGTTGGCTTGTCGGTTGTGGCCTGGACCAATTGCTGGGTATTCCCCCCGAATTGAAGGGCCACCAGGACTGATAAAATGAGTATTTTTTTCATATGGAAATCTGTGTTGGCATTAAAGTACTGAAAATAAAGATGCAGAACGCCCGGAATATTTAAAAGGTTGCATTCCGGTTTTTTCCTCTACCTTCAGCCCTCTTTTTTTAGAAAACAAATATAAATATTATACAATGGCGCAGGTAAAAGCGGGTGATAAAATTAAAGTACATTATCACGGTAAATTAACCAACGGACAGACTTTCGATTCATCAGAAGGCCGGGAGCCGCTTGAATTTGAAGTGGGCAGCGGACAAGTGATCAAAGGTTTTGATGATGGCGTAACAGGCATGGCCGTAGGGGATAAAAAAACAATTGAAATCCCGTCTGATGAAGCTTACGGACCCCGGAATGAAGAAATGGTGATTGATATGCCGAAAGAACGTTTCCCGGCAGAAATGGTACTGGAACTCGGCATGCCGCTGATGATGACCGATGGCCAGGGCCAGAATTTCCAGGTGGTGATTACAGAAATCAAGGAAAACACGGTGATGCTGGATGCAAACCATCCGCTGGCGGGGCAGACGCTGGTCTTCGACCTGGAATTGGTGGAGATAGTGGGGGGAAAGCCGTTGATTATTATGCCGTAAGAAAATAAGAATGGATAATATTGGATAGCCTGGAGTTTTCTTCAGGCTTTTTTTTACCACTAAGGACACAAAGAAATACACAAAGGTCACAATGACATAACTTTTGTGTCCTTTGCTTTGCCCGCCGTGCGCCTATGCTGAAGCTTCGGCCTAAGGCTATAGGTGGTAAAATGTATTTCTCCCCTTTTCCTCCAGAATATTGTAACTTAGTCCCCCCGAATTTGACGGGTAATATATTTATACCAGGATTATGTTCTCCAACTACAAGTTCACCGCCTCCGACAGGTTTATGAAATATGTGCAGATTGACACGCAGAGCGATTCGCAGTCTGTTACCCACCCAAGCACCGAAAAACAGAAGAACCTCAGCCGCCTGCTGGTGGAAGAACTGCTGGCCATGGGGATAGCCGACGCGGAGATGGATGAGTGGGGTTATGTATATGCCACGGTGCCTTCCAATTCGGAAAAACAGGTGCCGGTCATTTGTTTTTGCGCGCATGTGGATACGGCGCCTGATTGCAGCGGGACGGGTGTAAAACCCATTTTGCATGCCAATTACCAGGGACAGGATATTGTGCTGCCCGATGATCCCACACAGGTGATCCGGTTCAGCGAATACCCCAACCTGGCAACCCAGATCGGGAAAGATATTATTACGGCTTCCGGGACAACTTTACTGGGTTCTGATGATAAGGCCGGCGTGGCTGAGATTATGGACCTGGCGCATTTCCTGGTCAATAATCCGCAGGTAAAACATGGTAAAATCAGGTTACTGTTTACCCCGGATGAAGAAATCGGCATGGGTACGGCGAAAGTGGACCTGAAAAAACTGGGTGCTGATTTTGGCTATACACTGGATGGCGGTGATATTGGTTCGCTGGAAGATGAAACCTTCAGTGCAGATGGCGTGAAAGTAATTATACACGGTGTGATTGCCCACCCCGGTTATGCGAAAGGCAAAATGGTAAATGCGATGAAGATTGCCGGTGAAGTGCTGGCGGCATTACCGAAAGACCGGCTTTCCCCCGAATCTACCGAAGGGAAAAAAGGGTTTATCCATCCGGTGCGGGTGGAAGGCCTGGCCGAAAAATGTTCCATTGATTTTATCATACGTGATTTTGATACACCGGGTCTGGTGAAAAAAGAAGATTACCTGCGTACGCAGATTGAAGAAAGAATGCGGACTTACCCGAAGGCCACATTTGAATTCATTGTTACCGAGCAGTACCGCAACATGAAGGAAATCCTGGATGTTAATCCCGAGGTGGTGGATCATGCCAAGGAGGCGATTACCCGTGCCGGACTGGAGCTGAAAATGGAGAGTATCCGCGGCGGTACCGATGGCAGCCGGTTGTCATTTATGGGTTTGCCCTGTCCCAACCTTTTTGCCGGTGAGCAGGCCATCCACTCCAAGCACGAATATATCAGTGTGCAGGATATGAATAAAGCCGTGGAAACAATGGTTCATCTGGTTAAAATCTGGGAAGAAAGAACTTAATCGTAACTTACTTATCAAATCAACTTAATATGGAAGCCTCAAAATTACTGGCGATGTACTGGTGGGTACTTGCCATTGTTATTGTCTTCTTCAGCGGACTCTTCACCATTTCACAGGGATATATTGGCGTCATCACGCTGTTCGGAAAATACAGGCGTGTGGCCAGACCGGGATTGAATTTCAAGATTCCCCTGCTGGAATCAGTATTCAGGAAAGTGTCTATCCAGAACCGTTCAGTCGAACTGGAATTCCAGGCCGTTACTGCTGACCAGGCCAATGTGTACTTCAAAAGTATGCTCCTGTATTCGGTGCAGAATGCCGATGAGGAAACCGTTAAAAAAGTAGCATTTAAATTCTTTGCAGATAAAGACCTGATGCAGGCTCTGATCCGTACGATTGAAGGGAATATCCGTTCATTCGTGGCGACGAAGAAACAAGCCGAAATCCTTGCTTTACGTAAGGAAATTGTAGAATATGTAAAGGCAGAAATTGACCATACGCTGGAAAGCTGGGGTTATCACCTGCAGGATTTGCAGATCAATGATATCACGTTTGATAAAATGATCCTGGATTCCATGAGCAAGGTGGTGGCATCAAACAACCTGAAGGCTGCGGCTGAGAATGAGGGCCAGGCGCTACTGATCACCAAAACCAAGGCTGCAGAAGCCGAGGGTAATGCGATCAAGATTTCTGCGGAAGCAGAGAAAGAAGCGGCCCGGTTAAGGGGTCAGGGTGTGGCGTTGTTCCGCCAGGAAGTAGCAAGGGGTATGACCGAAGCGGCTGAGCAGATGAAACAGGCCAACCTGGATACCAATGTGATTTTATTCAGTATGTGGACAGAAGCCATCAAGAACTTTGCAGAATATGGCAAAGGCAATGTGATTTTCCTGGATGGAAGCTCAGAAGGCATGCAATCGACCATGAAACAGATACAGGCATTGATGGTGCGGCAGGCCGGAACCGGCGAGCACAAGTAATTCCTGTTAAAGAATACAAAAACCTGAATGCCACGTACAACGTGGCATTCTTTTTTTCGTTCCATGCACATGCAAACCGAATTATCCCTTTTTAACCGTTTCCGCAAGCTTTCACATTTTATTGAGAAAATCCGGTACGTTATTCAGGGTTGTTGATAACCGCAGCCGGGCTGTTCAGAACCAACCGGTTAATTTTACCAAATAAAGAATACCATATGATCGACCTTTTACAGATTACGGAGAATGTTACAAATGTTGCAAACACCACCACTGCCACCACCGGAGAGACCATGAGTTTATTCAAACTCGTGACCATGGGCGGCTGGATCATGGTGCCGCTGGGTGTTTTGCTGTTGCTGACTGTTTACTTTTTCATGGAACGGTATTTCGCCATCCGCAATGCCTCCCGCATTGACGCCAATTTCATGAATATTATCCGCGATAATATCATCAGCGGGAATGTTTCTGCTGCCAGGTCGTTCGCCAAGAACCCCAATAACCCGGTAGGCCGGATTATCGACAAAGGCATCCAGCGTATCGGAAAACCGATCGACAGCATTCACGAGAGTATGGATAACGTAGGCCAGCTTGAAATGTACAAGCTGGAAAAGAATATGATCTTCCTGGCTGTGATTTCCAAAGCCGCGCCGATTTTCGGGTTTGTGGGAACACTGGTAGGTCTGATGAAAGTATTATCACAGATCAGCAGTGCCAATGAAGTGGCCATCGGATCTGTTTCCGGAGGTATTTATACAAAGCTGATCACCTCGATCAGCGGTCTGATGATCGGTTTGATCGCCTATTTCTGTTATTCATACCTGAATGCGCAGATTGACAAGACCGCGAATAAAATGGAAGCCGCTGCTTCTGATTTCCTGGACGTATTACAGGAACCCACCCGCTAAAAAAGGAGCTGCGCATGAAATTCAGAAAGAAAAGTCATAAGAACGAGTCCGAAGTGTATACGGATTCACTGAACGATATCCTGTTCATATTACTGATGCTGTTCCTGATTGTATCCACGGTAGCCAACCCGAACATTGTGAAGGTAGCCAATCCGAAGGGCAGCAAGAATACGAAAGCCAAGCAGGATATTGTCATCACGATTGATAAGGACCAGAACTACTTCCTCGGACAGAATAAAATTCCCAAAGAAAGCATTGACTCTGTTTTATCAGCTGAGATTCGCCGGTTCCGCAGGCATCCCCTGGATACGCCGACGGTGGTGATTAATGCGGATACGAGTGCGTACTATGGGGATGTGTATCGGATAATCAGGTTGGCGACGAAGGATACGGCGAGGGCGGTAGCTATGGTAAGTAGGGTTGGAGGTTGGAGGTTGGATGTTGGAGGTTGAGTCCTATGGTTGAAGATTGCTGAAAGCACTCAAAATTCAAAAGTAAAAATTCAAAAGCTTCATCAAATCTGTAAAGACTTTACAGATTTGATTTTTTGTTTTGACTTTTTTAAATCCTTGAGAAAATATTATTTCATCAGGTTCAACGTCCAGTTCCCTTATACGCTCTACGTTATTTTTTGAGTCTTCAATCTTTAGGGTATAACCTCCAACTTCCAACCTCCAACCTCCAACATTCCCTAAGCAAGTCCTCTTTGATCTGTCGTATTCTACCGCCAACACCTTACCATCCTTTCCTTCCCTTGCATATCATTATTAATTTCTGTCTGGAACCCTGATTGCTTAAACGTTTCCTTCACCGCTTCGCCGAGATTTTCATGGATCTCCAGGAATATCATCCCTCGTTCATTAAGATGCGTTTGCCCAAATGAGGCGATAGCCTTGTAAAAAAGCAGCGGATCTTCTTCCGGGACAAATAGCGCCGTATGCGGCTCAAAGTCCAGCACATTGGGCGACATATCCGCCTTGTTGGATTCAGGGATATAGGGCGGGTTACTTACAATGATGTCGGCCTTGGGGAGCAATTCCCTTTGCTGGTTATCGAGGAAATTAATTTCAAGAAAATCAACAGCAACCCCCAGCTGGATGGCATTTTGCCGGGCCACATCAAGTGCGCCCTGGCTGATATCACAACCATATACATCCGCTTTGCGGATTCTTCTTTTTAATGATATCGGTATGCATCCGCTGCCTGTGCCTATATCCAGGATGCTGAGATGATCAACCGGGAATTTGCAATGGCTGATCACCCATTCCACCAGTTCTTCTGTTTTCCGGGCGTGGTATGAGTACCCGCTCATCCACAAAAAATTTCAAGCCGCAGAACCAGGATTCGCCCAGCACGTATTGAAGCGGTTCATGTTTGAGCAGCCGTTGAAGATGTGCGTCGAGGGTTCGGATGGTATCGGCCCTTAATTCAAAGGCAGCCTGTAATCTCAATGAGGAACGGTGAATGCCCGTGAGTGATTCCAGCAGCCAGGCGGCCATGGCATCTGCTTCCCCTTCGGGGTATAAATCCCCGAGGGCGGTAATTATTTTTTTATAGGCGGCTTCAATGGTCATTCGTCATCAGGGGTTTCCGTGAATATACTCTGCAAAATATCAACCAGCCCCTAATTTTACAATTTATTCCCAACATGGATAACCAAGATCAATATATGTTCCGCTGCCTGGAACTGGCAGAAAAAGGCGCTGGCTTTACTGCACCGAATCCGCTCGTGGGTGCGGTGCTGGTACACGAAGGCCGGATCATCGGGGAGGGCTGGCACGTGTACTGACCTGATCCTTCGTGCCGGCATCAAAAAGGTGATTGTAGGCTGCCGGGATCCGTTTCCGGCAGTAGATGGGAAGGGTATAGATCAACTCGTGAATGCCGGCGTGGAGGTTTTTATCAGCCGGGAGCATGATGCCTGCGTTTTTTCCAACCGCCGTTTTTTTTGTTTCCACCAGCAACACCGGCCTTATGTGATTTTGAAATGGGCGCAGACCGCTGATGGCATTATCGGGACAAATGCCGGCAAACGGCTCCTGATCAGCAATGAACATACCAACCGCCTCGTGCACCGCTGGCGCAGCCAGGAAGCGGCTATACTGGTGGGAACAGAAACCGCCATCCGCGACAACCCTTCACTCAACAACCGTTTTTGGAATGGTCCTTCACCCGTGAAACTGCTGCTGGATACTTCCCTCCGGGTGCCGCTATCCAACCGGATATTTACAACCGGCGGAGGGTGGTGGTATTCAATTACCGGAAACAGGGGGAGAACGGGAATATCCAGTTTTATAAAATCTCACCGGATGAGCCGCTGATTGATGAACTCATGCGGGCTATCCACAAACTCGGATTGCTCAGTGTGCTGGTGGAAGGCGGTGCCCGGACGCTGCAATCATTTATCCAGGCCTCCTGCTGGGATGAAGCCCGTGTAATCGTGAATGAAAAAGAATTGAATGTACCCGGCGTAACGGCTCCCATATTAAACAATGCGGCCCTGGCCGGCGACCGCCACATACTCGACGATACCATTTTATACTACCGTCCCCTGCATGGATAAGAACAGTTATCATACCATTGAAGCCACTTCCGTAGCTGAATTCCGCGACCGCGGCAGCCGTTTCATAGCCTATGCCTATCCTTTAAAAGACACCCATGATTTTAAAGAGAAACTGGCCGCACTGAAAAAAGAACACCCCAAAGCCGTGCATCATTGTTTTGCATACCGGCTCGGGTTTACCGGCGATGTGTTCCGTTCCAGTGATGATGGCGAACCTTCCGGTACAGCCGGCCGGCCGATCCTGGGACAAATAGACAGCAAGGGATTAACCAATGTGCTGATTGTGGTGGTCCGTTATTTCGGCGGCACTTTACTCGGTGTACCCGGACTGATTAACGCCTATAAAACCGTGGCGGCGGATGTGTTGAGCAATAATCCCATCATCGAAAAACCGGTGCTGGAATATTTCCGGTTGCAGTATGATTATACCCGGATGAATGAGGTGATGCGGGTGGTGAAGCATTTCGATGGGGTAGTGGTGAAGCAGGATATGCAGTTGTTTTGTGTGCTGGAGGTGGGCATTCCAAAACTTGTTGTTGAACAGGTATTGGGAAAGTGGAAAGATATGCAAGGGGTGGAAGTGGGGGAGTTGGAGGGGAATACATAACCACTAAGATCACTAAGCTTAAACAAAGCACACAAAGAGTCTAACCTTTGTGACCTTTGTTTAATCTTCGTGGCCTTAGTGGTAAAAATTATATTTCATTTCATTGACAGCTCAGTATATTGTTTACTGATCTTGTCAATGATAAACCCGCTTATCCAGCCTACATAAGCATACCGTGGAAAAATTAATTTCTTATTGGGGTTCTCTGTGTTTATTTGTTTGAGCACTTCATCCAGCCAGATGGAACCGGCCAGCAAGGCTTTCTGATCATACGTTTTTACCACCCGGTTTATATTGGCCAGTGAAGCTGCTGCATCTTCAGAGCTCATGCTATTGTGCAGATCAGGGTTTACCAGTTCATTATAATTAGTAAATATCTTTTTGCGGAAATCAGCAATATCCTGGCGGGTGAGTTCCACATAGTTTTGCCTGATCAGTTCCGGGTGCATCAGAGAAGCTATTGACCACACAATGCCGCCGGAGATATATAACACATCCCTTGATTTAAAATCTGTTTTATCCCTGAATTCATATATGATCATCCTGCCCAGGCTGTCAATGATTAATTTCTCTGCTGATTTAAGAAAGTCTTCTATATTTTGGCTGCCCGCTGCCCTTGCTTCTACCAGGCGCTGAAAGGATTTGGTACCCAACGGAAAGGTGACCGGAACAAATTTCCTGCCGGCATCCATATAACCGCCCTTGGTGTTACCGCTGCCCACATCCAGCTGGTTGGCCGTCATGCGGTTTATCTGGGGCACAATGCCTTTAAAACTCAGTTGTGCTTCTTCATCTACGGTGATATAATGAATTTTTATCTGCGGGTCCAGTTCCAATGGTCTTACCACATTGGCAAAATATTCCACCTTTTTGTACTTGTCCAGCTCCTGTTTCAGTCCGCTGCTGATCACGATATGTGTTCTTGAAGAAGGTATCTGGTATTTTTTCCGGATGATGTCATAGAGAACAGTAACCGCATCTAAAGTTTCTTTTTCGCTCTGGTAAGATAATGCAGCTGCATCCGTATTGATAGACGTATCGGCTTTCAGGGTATAATCATTTTCGCCATTTGTTAGTTTCACTTCTATCACACTGAGTTTAATACCTTTTGCGCCAATTTCAACTCCGGCATACAGTTCACCAATGCCCTGTACACTTTTCAACTGGCTGCTCAGTACATCGGCTACTACTTTTAAACCAAGTGTCCTGTACAGTTTAATCGCTTTCTCATAGGCGTCTGCTGCCAATGACTGTTGTTTGGTTTTGCTGTACAGGTTTCCCAATCCTTCATAAGCCTGTGCCTGGTAATAACTGTTCTTTGCTGCTTTGGCATTCAGCAGGGCCTTGTTGTAATATTCTTCTGCGGCTTCAAATTGCTGCGCCTCCAGCAGGGTGTTGGCGGTTTTCAGTATCCGTGACGTGGGTTGTTTATTGCTTTGCTGTGAAAGAACTGCAGTACACATAAAAACCAACACGAAGAGGAATACTAATTTCCGGGATAACAAACTCATTTTTTACAGTTTAAAAGTATAGGGTGAAACAAAGACCGAGGTGGCGGAAACGACGTGACAAAAATATATTATTCAAGTGCCGGCAGTGGCGATGGCTATTGGCAATTGTGAACAGATTTTCAACATTTTCTCTTCAGTCCCTGGAAGGATAGGGGTGGATGTTTGTATTACTCAAACAGACCCAAGTAGTCCGAAGTTTTTCAGCTATACATTTTTGATTTCAAAGTTCAGCTAAGTGCGGGTAATGGCGGGGGATGCGAACGTTATTCTTATTACTTCGACTAAGTATTGACCGGTTTTAATTTAAAGAGAATACTAAGTGAAACTGGATATTTAACTCCGTTTAAGTAATTAGAAGTCAGTTAAATATTTTGTGTCTTGTGTATATAGTGTGGGTGAGGTTTTCATTTTGGAAAACTTTTGCCTTTCAACATTTCTCAGGCCATCATCTGTTACAGGCCTAACGTAAATTGATTTTATATTCGGGTATTTTATGATTATTGAACGAAGTTCTTCTCTGAGTTTAAGTAAAAGAAATGCTTTTGATAGCCTGGTCAATTGCAAAAACTAAAGAAATGTAAATTGCCTGCGACATTTTTGAAATCCTTGCAAATATCAACCAGAGAGAAATCATCACTTTTGGTTATTTCTCCTTTCTCTATTTTTGATTTGCAGCTTTTGTAATTGGGTACATGATGTAAAAGCCAACGATATAGCTGCTGTCAGGCGAAATAATTTTCAGTCCTCTGACAATGTTTGGGTTAACAAAGAATCTGCTTTCAATAATGTCCCAATGAATTTCTCCTAAACTTTCTTTTTAGTGGCTGAAGTCTTTTTAACACCTCCAAATCATGCTTATCAAATGATACCAAAGACAAATCAAAATCATCTATGTAATTAATAGTTAAGTCTATAATCTTTTGATAGGAGCTTAGGAGTTTGTTTTCTATTTTTCGGATAAAGTTTTCTGTTCACTGGTAGTATCTATTCTTTCTGATTTCAGTAAAATGAATTGTGGGAGATTGTTAGAGACGAACCCCCTGTTTACGGCTTCTTCATAAGGGGTATTAAAAGTGTATAAGCAAAGGAGATCAACTAATTCCCGATATGGATTCCATTCGGGATTAGTAGTTTTAAATAATCTATAAATATTGTCTTTCTTATAGCCAATATTCTTGTTCCGTTGTTTAATAATTCGATATAAGTCCGGGTCTAAACCTTGTAGATTCTTGTCAATAAAATCTTGAAGAGACTCTGTAAGATTATTAACTGAAAACTTTAGTGATTTACCTGTCAATGGAGATTTTACAGGACTTTTCCTGTACCTGTTTTCAAGATGTTCCCAGAATGAATTTTCGAGTCTAAACATTTATTATCGCTTTTTCGCAAACTTATTTGCGATAGGGGAAGTGGAATAAGTTTGTCTTGTAATTATTCACAATTAAAAAAACATATTATGACAACGCAAACCGAAAAAAAGCAAATAAGTACAAATACTTCTTTGCCAAAAACATTAACAGAACGCCAGTTGAAAGCTGAATCATATCTTGATTGGTTTTCGCAATTTACAAACTACAAACACCGGGCATTAAATCCTTACTTAAACTGGCTTAGGTCAAATCCAAAACTTTCACCTGATGTAGTTTTACCGGTTTTTTAACTTCTGGTATCCTGTCAGCAGACACCAGCCTCAAATTCTTTTCAGAATAGCTGCTGCATATCCTGAATGGAAAGATAGGAAATTGATACATGATAATCTTGTCGAAGAAGATGGTCATGCAAAGCCCGGAGACTACCCCCATTATGATTTACTTGAAGAGTTGATCATAAAACTGGGAGGGAAGCTTAGTATTGACGCGGAAGCGGAAGCTTTGGTATCTAAATTCCATAAATCTCTGGACAGTATGACGCCGGCTCAGGCAACTGGATATGTCGCAGCTATTGAACATCCTGCATTAGATATTTCTGATTATTTCACCACAATTACAAGTCTTTGCGGTTATCCTGAAATGCTGGTTACTGATCCATATCTTTCGATTCATATCGATGTAGAACCAAATCATATTATTTGGTCGCACGGGAATGCGCTCGATTGGATGGAAAACACCGAAATGCAAGCCAAAGAAGGATACTCAAGGCTTGAAGTCATTGAAGCTTTCCAAAATGCCATGTCCTTTTGGGATGATTTCTGGAAATTAGCATTTAAGAAATTGGGCTATCCTGGCTAATTATCTTCTTTAACAATTTCAAAAAACGAACCTGCAAGAATATCCCTTGCAGGTTTTACTATGTCCCGATGACGTTTTGCGGTTAACGTGCAGGGCTTTGGGCCGAGGGCGGCCTTGTACACCTGGTCGCTAGCCTGTTAAAATAAATTTACAAAAAATCCTGGATTTGATGCGTGTCTAAGAATATCCTTTGAAGAGGTTGACTTTCGAGAAAATCACTTGCTTTGAAGAGTCTGTATGTTTTGTCGCAAGAACACTACGGATAGCAGGTAAGCGTGGCATTAGCATTCCTTCAGCCCATAGCAGATGCTGAGTAAAATATATTGCTGAAATTAAGAACTAAAGTTCAAGGTGTTTCTCCCGCCAGAACAACAGCCTGGATTTGCAATTGGCTGATGTTTGTTTGTCCAGCCACATTTGCGCAAAATTCAATGTTAGCTGTAGTTATTTTTTATTAATACTCATTTAGCATATTGTACATCATCTATTTTACATGAGTTAAAAAAAGTGTCTTCTTCATCCGGCCAAGCTATTTTAAGTCTGGAAGCATATCCTGAAAATGAAATTATTACAACATTTATCGTTTGTTCAAGCCTATCGGAAGGTGCCCATATGCCTGAAGTAATCGTAGGCGTTGGGTTGGATGTCATTGAAAAGCTCTGGAAAGGGCCTGTGCTGAACGAGGACTCGTACTTTTCAATTTTATGTTGATAGGTAAGGTCATCTTTAAAATGCCAGGTGTCTGTTTTATTATTCATATAGCCAGCACTACTGTATTGGTCAATATGCACCCATCTGCCTAACATTTTAGTTGCATTCCTATATACCCAATCTGCAGAGTCATTTGAATTCTTCGTAAGCACGGTAGAAGAATATAGTTGTGCTTGCTCTTCGGTAAATTGAAGTTGCCTTATTAACTCCTTTTTTAATAAGGTTTGTCCATTTTTACCTTTTTGACTTTTATATATCCTTTCAAGATAATTTTGTATTGCTGAGATGTTTACAAAATGTTGCATGTAAGGGCATTTAAACTTTTAATTATACAATTACAGCTAACAATACAATATATAT
>JADKJV010000005.1 GCA_016720825.1 Chitinophagaceae bacterium
TATTTTCTGATTACCGCTTGCGGAACCATCACTGACGGTGGTTGTGGCCCGCAATTACTGTTTCAAATGTACTCAGTGTGGACTTTTCGCAGTTTGGCTCTATGTTAATACCGCGTATCAATTTAATAATAATATCGTTTGTAACGGCCGGAAAAGCATTACCGGATATCTCATGGAGTTTTGGAGATGGAGGAACTGCCGTTTAACCCCAATCCCGCTTATAGTTATTCCGGTCGGGTGCATACGATGTTAAACTGGTCGTATCAACCGGTGGTATGTATCGGGCTGACAGTATTCTCAAACGGGCATTTGTTGACAGCAAGCCTACCTGCTTCCTTTCGGGCTCAGGATGGTCTTGTCAATCAGCCAATCTCCTTTACCGATCAGTCTTCCAATACAGCCGGACCGGTTTCACTATGGAACTGGGATTTTGGAAGTAACAGGGCTAATTTACCTAGTCCTCTATGTATACGTTTCTTAACTTCTAGGAACTATCCGGTTCGTCTTACAGTTACCAGTCTGCATGGTTGCTCTGATGACACGTTGAAAACCATTTCCATAGAAGACAAACCTGTAGCTCGGTTTACTGAAAATGCCTTTTGCTTGAATCAGCCGGTCAATTTTATTAATCAATCGTCCGTTTCATTTGGAAATATCAATCAATGGAATTGGAATTTTGGAGATGGCAACATTCCACACAGCAAAACCCCAGTCACTTATTTATTTCAGAGAAGGTTACCCCGGTTACACTTACCGTAACTACAGTAAACGGATGTACCACTGATCCACGATTTCAACAATCAATAAGGCTACGAGTTATTGCAAACGCAGGTCCAGATACCATTGCTTTGTATAGTCAGCCATTTCAGTTGCACGGTTCCGGTGGGGCTACCTTCCAATGGTCGCCTGGAATATATCTCAATAACCCTACTATCGCCAATCCCGTTGCCACGTTGAGTGAAGATCAGATTTTCACCTTGACCGTCATAACATCTCAAGGTTGCATTGGGTCAGATGGAGTTAAAATTACGGTAGTTAAATATTTTGATGTTTTTGTTCCAACTGGTTTTACACCTAATAAGATGGCGAAAACGGCTTCCTAATGCCTTATACATTTGGTATTAGGAAATCAACCGTTTTTGAGGGTTTATAACGATTGGGGACAACAGGTGTTTTCAACAACACTAACTGACAGAGGTTGGGACGGCACCATCAATGGGGTTACACAGGATGGAGGTGTATATATCTGGGTTGTAAAAGCAACTACAATAAAAAATCAGGTGATTGAGAAGAAGGGGACTTGTTTACTTATACGTTAAGTAACCGAGAAAAAAATAATTTCCCTGTTCTTCTTAGTCTTCCCGGATCGCTTAGTCTCCAACCAATTTAACAATTTTTCTCTTCGAGTACAAGACTGCACGAGAATAATCTTAATAGTCGAAGGCAGTGCTTAGTTTGCAACTAAGCACTGGCCACAAGGCCACAAATGGCTTTAGTGAACTGCCGATCTCTTGGGTTTTTCTGAAATTCCATATGGACTTAAAATCCCAATTGCTTTTTTTCTATCCTTTAATGATTGATTAAAGAATAATGACATAACTGCTCCTCCTTAGGAGGATCAGGTGAGGGGCCAAATATGAAGATTCCTAATTCACCAGCTTTCCTAAAAAGCTGCCCTGCCTGGCCAATGTGAGTCACAGACTAAGCATAACACTCGAAAAGCTTGAGATTATTTGAACATACTTTTATATGAAGACTCAAATTTGAAGTTGGAACACTACAGACAACTGGGTTGAAAATCTGAACATACTTTTATAAGAAGACTCAAATGTTTTAGATGGAACACTAAGGACAACTAGGGAATCCGTCGCGCAGCCCATTGCGCAACACCCGATGTTGTATGTAGTGGATCACTGTCACTCAACAATCTCTACGTCATTCATTTCAGGATTTATAATATTAAATCGAATAACAGTAAAATCTTTTATTTCAATTTTATTTTCCGCCAGACACTTTCTTTATTAGAATAACTTCTATTAAAACTGTCCCCATTTAAATGCACTAAGTCATAAGTTATAAGAGAGTCAGAATATGACGTCTGCCTGAATTCATGTCCTGAACCAATTTGCAGAAGTTCATTTAGCTGTGTTATAAACGCTAATAAGGAGTTTTTATCGCTAAATTTTTGGTTCAAAAAAAAGTTTAAGAAAGGTCTTGTCTTTCGTAGTATACCATAAAGGTGAGGCCAATATCGTATTTGAGTTTAAACTATCAACCAACACCAAACAATTTCCTTGAATAATTTGATAGCTTAAATGGGAGATCATTCTAATTTTATAAAATTCGAAATTGGGTATTACTGCTTTTACAGCTGGCTTGATTATTTTTTCAATGTTTGCAATACCTGAATAAAATTCCCAATTGCTTTCAGACCATGTTTTCTTAGGAAAACTGAGAAATAGAAGTTCATCCAAAGTCTTTGCATATTTAATAGGATGCAAAGTGGAATCTACAATCCGTCTTGTTTTTAAAAAATCGGTGGAGAAAACACTAATAACACTGTCTTTCTTTGGCGGCCTTTGACTGAACGAATCTGACGTTAAGAATAATAGCAGTATGAAATATAATTTGTGCATCCTTTTTTCTTTAAAGATGCGTAAAAGTAGCCTTAGTACATAATTCTTTGAATGTTTTGAGATGCTTAATTCCATTGGCTACAATGTGCAAGGCTTGGCGCAGTGGGCGCCTCGTCGCCCCGTCGTCCGACCGGCGGTAAACAAATTTACTTATAAAAACGTGAACCTGAAGTGATTCCGTCGCACAACCCATTGCGCCAAACCCAATAATACCGGTTCGTACATCCTTTCATTTTCTTGTCCGCAAAATCACCAGTTCTTGGCTACAATTTCTGTGTCCAAACAGGTATTGCTCATTCTTTCCGTCGGAGTCTAAATCATACTCAAAAATGGAAGCGTTTATTAAGCTATCAATTATTACTTCTCCAGTAGGAAATTTTATTTGTGTGATAATTAAATACAAGAGAAGATTCAATATTTGCTGTCTGAGTCGATTTGCGTACAGAAGATAGCGTGTCAGTCCGCCCACTAGGTTTATTATTGCAAGAATAACAAAGAAGAAGTCCCGTTATGAAACTAACGTAGGGGCTTGGCGCAGGCCGATCTAATTTAAGAAATTTTCCGGCGCAGGCCCACTAATGATTCGCATTTATTTATGGCCGAGCCAGCACGCATGAGGCTTGCGCCAAACCCCGTGTTGTGCGTTCGTTTTTATACCTACTTATTGTCAAATGTCAAATTTACTTTTAGCTCTATGAGCTAACCTTTGAAAGTACTATGCTTGGAGTGGTCCAAACACATGAGATTGAATAATACTATCGCGACTTATATTGTCAGATTTAGCAAGACTGAAATCTTTATTGACAATCCAATAGTTTTCTTTTTATTCTTTACCTGTATTGTTTTTGCAATAATAAAATTATCATTTGATTTTGCGGTTTCTACATATTCAGCGTAGTGTCCTTCGTTGTCAAACTGTCTTGAATAAATGGGGAGAATAGGAGTGCCTGCGTTACATGCACCGCCACTACGTCCGGTACAGTATACAATTATTTCTGTCTTCAATTCTGTCACCTTCTAATAATGAGAAATTGTCGCCTAAATCATTGTCACCACAGGTGTCGGCAAGAGGAAAAATATAAAATGATAAGTAGGAAATAAGTTGCTTTAAATCTTGGCATCTTTACAATGGGAAACCTGGTTTAAATGACCCTCAACGTAGGGCTTGGCGCAGGCCGATCTAAATTAAGTAATTTTCGGCGCAGGCCCACTAATGATTCGTCTGTATTTATGGCTGAGCACGCACGCAAGAGGCTTTCGCCAAACCCTGTTGTATGCAGTTGTCTCATGTGGTACTTGTTATATATTTAATGAAAAAAAGTACAAAAATCGCCAAAATTGCGCCACTTAAAATGGAAAATATTTTAACTCTTTTGATTGTTTCATTCCAAGATGATAATATAAAAATGAAATAAATTGGTAAAGCAATACACCCGAGAAAAAGAAAACTTGGACCGCTTGCCCAATTCGATTTTGATTTGTCAATTAAATAAACTGAAATCATAAGCGCTATGTGCGATAAAGTAATTAATATCGTCCATTTAGATGATTTCATTGATTGCATACAACGTGCAGGGCTTGGCGCAGTGGGCGGTCTTGTCCACCCCGGCGCTTGCCCTTTAGAATAAATTTACAAAGAAATCCTGGATTTGACTGGTAACGTAAGGCCGGCCCATTGCCAAACCCGAAGTTAGCGGCAGCTTTTCTCTCATCAATAGTATTCATAATGTTCATATTGAAACTCTTGAGCTTCTCGTAAATAAAAAATTGTCTGTTATTAATTTATCAAGTTCATCAACTAATTTATTTAGTTCATTTTTTCTTGAATTTTGCCTTCCTTAAAGTTATAAAAATCAATTTTGCTCTCGTCGTCTATAAGCTGTCGCAATGATTTGATGTATAGCTCTTTTTGTTTTGTAATATCATATGATTTGCGAATGTCTGAAGCTTTCTTTGGAAGCAAGTAAACCGAATACTCAGCGTAACCCAAAATACGCCCCCATTGGTGAGTAAAGTATGTCCCTCCGTATTCAAACATTTGAAATAATGAATTAATGTTGGAATAAATGTCTATAAGTTTCTTACGTTGTATTTTGTATTTTTCAATTCCATTTCTTTGTTTAAGAAAGTAAGCATATAGCTCGTAATATGTGTCTTGTCCAAGTTCACTGAAAAAATATACTTCTTCGTTGGGATTATAAAATGCGTGGTCGGGGTTTTCAAAGGTATGTTTGAAAAAACTCAGGATGTTTATCTACAATTGAATTGAAATAAGCTTTTGCAAATTTTAATTTTCCCCAATTTCAGTTGTAATTGTTATCGTGTCTTTATCAGTGTAATATTTTGAGAGGTCAATATTATTTTTAAATGTAGTATTTGCGGGTAGAATCAATTTGTTGAACTTTTTCTGGTTGTATTGTCGGAGAATTACAACCTAAGAATAAAAAGGCTATTATGTAATGGATGTTCTTCATTAAATTGCCGCTAACGTAGGGGCTTGGCGCAGGACGATCTAATTTATGAAATTTTCCGGCGCAGGCCCACTAATGATTCGCATTTATGGCCGGGGGCGGGTACCCACACAATTAGTTGTGGAAATAAAAAAATACTGCATGCTGTCTATTTATTTTTTCCCTGTCCCCGCCATTAAAAACAGATCCCCGCCTTTCAGCTACCTTTGCCCCATGCCCTCCCCCAAAAAAACCCTCGTCCTCGGCGCCTCCACCAACCCCGCACGCTACTCCTACTGGCTATTAAAAATTACGCCAGTATGGACACCCCGTTGTAGCTATCGGCGCAAAGAATGGACAGGTAGATGATGTGGAAATAGTAAATAAACAGGTAAACTTAACTGAGATCAATACGATAACGATGTACCTGGGGGCAAAACACCAAACGGAATATTACGACTATATCCTTTCTCTCAAACCGGCACGTATTATCTTCAACCCGGGCGCTGAAAACCCGGAACTGGCGCGGCTTGCAGCCGATCATAACATTGACGTGGAAGAAGCCTGCACACTCGTGATGCTTGGCACCGGCCAGTACTAATCTACGATCCGCACTACGAATTTTTACGATGGCAAATCTTGTACTAACACTTAATTTGATGAATAACACTTCAAAAAATTAGGAATTCGGTTATTCTTTTTGAAACCTTTGTTCACCGTCCCCTCTGAAAGTGCAGATGAAATAAATCCACATCTGCCGAACAATATCCTATTGACTTTTAAAAAGAGTTCAGATGAAAAACCTTCGTACCGCCATCTTATGCGCTGTACTGGCGCTGGGGACCCTGGGAGTAAACGCCCAGAACGATGTTCCCGTTAACCAGCCTAATTATAATAAGCCCCGGCTTTTCAATAACCTGCCCGACCGCATGGTTATCGGAACCGACCGCATGGAAAGCCTCCTGTCACTCTCCGTGGGTGATCCCGTCAGCTTTACATTAACAGGCTCCGCAGCCGGACAGTTCAACGGTGAAGTGATCTCCGCTTCCACCAAGTATTCCAACAGCATCCAGACCGTGGTGATCCGCTCCACCAATTTCAGTGGTGCCACCCTCACCATTTCGCGTGTTCACAACGAGGAAGGAAACGTTTCCTACACCGGACGCCTGCTCAGTATCCAGCACGGCGACCTCCTTGAACTGAAACTACAAGGCGCAGAATATGTGCTGGCGAAAAAAGGTTTCTATGACCTCGTCAATGAATAATATCCGTTTTACTTTTTTTGAATAGTGCCCGTTTTCTATCCGTATCCATTTCGACCCTATTGAAAAACCAATCAAATCCGTCTTAGTATGAAAAACCTGTTCCGTACACTAATCCTTGCGCTGGCATTACCCTTTGCCCAGTATGCGCAAGCACAGGTTCCAATCCTGAACAGTTACCCCTCAGCACAAGCTGTCATCTTTCTTGACTTCGATGGTCAGAAAGTAAGCGGCACCAGCTGGAATTTCAGCGGCGATATCCTCTGCGGCGGCTCCGGCCTCACCAACGATGGTATTACCAACGTATTTAACCGGGTAGCTGAAGATTACCGTCCGTTCAACGTGAACGTCACCACAGACTCCACCAAGTTCCTGGCAGCCCCGCTGGCAAAAAGAATGCGCGTCATCCTGACTGTCACCTCTGCCTGGTACGGTAACGCCGGTGGCGTATCCTTCGTCAACTCCTTTGTATGGGGCGACGACACACCCTGTTTCGTGTTCACCGCACTGCTTAACTACAACCAGAAAAACATTGCAGAAGCAGCCGCCCATGAAGCCGGTCACACCCTGGGTTTATTCCACCAGGCTACCTATGATGTGAACTGTGTAAAAACATCTGATTACAATTACGGTACCGGTTCCGGTGAAATTGGCTGGGCTCCCATCATGGGCGTTGGCTACTACCAGAACCTGACACTCTGGAACAATGGTCCCAACTCCTATGGTTGCGCCAACCTGCAGAGTGACCTCGACATCATTACCCTGAATAATGGTTTCAGTTTCCGTACAGATGATTATGGTGCTGCCTTCGCCGGTACCACTACCCTTCCTTTCACCAACAACGTGTTTAATGTTAGTGGTGTGATTGAAAGAAGTACCGACCAGGATCTCTTCAAATTCACCATCCCTGCAGGCGGTGGCCGCTTCCGTTTGAATGCCACACCGTACAATGTAGGAACCGGTAACTCTGGTTCTGACCTCGACATGCAGGTGAGCTTATACAACAGCGCACAAACACTGCTGAATGTTTTCAATCCCGGTTCACTGCTGAACTCAGTCATTGATACCGCCCTGTTAACTGCAGGTACTTACTACATCAAAATAGAAGGAAAAGGAAATATTTACGCCCCCAACTATGCAAGCCTGGGTTCATACTCACTGCAAGGCACCTTCGGTAACGGAGGAACACTCGCAGTACGTAAAGTAGAACTCAGTGGTGCACTGCAAGGCGACAAACACCAACTCAACTGGGATATTGATGCCGATGAGCAGGTGGTTAAACAAATCATTGAAGTATCTACCGACGGCAGGAATTTCAGCCCGGTTACCGAACCCACTAACACAGCCCGTACATTCCTGTATCGTCCTTATGTTACTACCACAGCGCAATATCGTTTGAACGTAACCTTCGATAACGGACGCCAGGTATATTCCAACATCGTTACCCTGCGGAATACCGGAACCGTTGACCGCCCCAAACTGGTGAGCAACCTGCTTAACACAAACCTGGTGACTGTTACAAGTCCCGGTGCATTCAATTACAATGTGGTTGATTTCAGCGGCAGGAGTGTCAGCAAAGGACAACTTGTAAATGGCTTAAACAATATTTCTATCCCGGTTATGTCAGCCGGTATGTATATCATTCAATTCAGTAACACCAGCGGACAGTGGACCGACAAGCTGCTCCGCCAGTAAAAGAGTCTCTAGTTTTTAACCGAACAATAATCCGTTCCCTTTTGCGAATCAGAGGTTTTTCCATAACTTGGGAAAACCTCTTTTCATATGAGATGGAGAAAATTTAACGGTGACACCATCGATCTCCCGATCAGGGATGCCGTAGAACAGGCCATCCAGCGCGAAAGAGCCAAAGGATTCCGGCTGAAAGTCTGCATCGGAACCGATTCACAAGTCAAAGGACAGGAAACAGAATTTGCTACAGTCATTGTCTTCCTCCGCGAAGGCCATGGCGGGTTTATGTTCATTCACAATGAAAAAACCCGGCAGCAATACACCATCAAAGAACGCATGCTGATGGAAGTGGCAAAGAGCATTGACATTGCCTACGAACTCTGCAACCTGTTTACCGAGTACGATGTGGATATGGAAGTACATGCCGACATCAACACCAATCCGTCTTTCAAAAGCAACGATGCACTCCGGGAAGCCATGGGCTATATCCTCGGAATGGGTTTTGCTTTTAAAGCCAAACCGGAAGCCTTTGCCAGCAGCAGCTGTGCCAATAAGGTTGTAAACTGATAGCATTCCCGGCGACACCGGGAATTGTTTTATGCAGTAGTTTTTTTACGTCGTCTCAAACCGATAATGAGCACGACCAGCATCGCCACCCCTATCCCGATCCGCACATACGCACCCGTTTTCTGCCTGGATGTCCTGCGCTGTTGCTCATTGATCAGCTCACGAACCTGCGATCCCATGTTCTGGCGGATCTCAATACTGTCGTAAGCCCTTTTGAAAGCCGTATTATCCTGGAATTTTTTTAACTGCTGAATAGCCGTGTCGCTGGACAGCAGTTTCTTCACACGTACATGCTGGGAAGTTCCATGCAGCCCAAAACATAAAAAGGCACATATAAGAATTATGCGCAGACTGTTGCGTGTATGCATCTTAACCATGTAAAGAAAAATTACTGACGGGCTGATTGGGGTGTTGCAGTATAAACGGTTCCTGATTTTTCCACCAGTGCTTTGGTAGCCGGTGAAGTAAACAATTCAGAAACGGCTGTATTGCCGGCTCCAGAATATAAACGTTCCATTTTCTTGGTGTCTTCCTGGGCCAGGGCAAAAGTGACCAGAACCATGACAAATAAAACCACCACAATGTTCTTTTCTGAAAAAATTGCTTTCATAAACAGCTAGGTGTTAATAGTTAAGCCGAGAACTACAAATCAGAGTGGTTTCCAGGACTGAGGCAGCCTTGTGAAGCTGTTATTCAGGGTGTAAATATAGTCCAGAATGGGCTTTCTCCCGGTTTTTTTTACAGCTGAAGTCAGAAAGTAAGGGGGCGGTGATTCCCAATGTTCAGCCAGTGCCGCGAGAAATGCATCCACATTACGGGTGGTGGCGCCGGGTTTGTTTTTATCGGTTTTGGTAAAAACGAGTACAAACGGCGTTTCCCAGGCGCCAAGTTCATTAATAAATTCAATATCAACGGCTTGCGGGGTATGGCGACTGTCGATCAGCACAAACAGGCAAACCAGGTTTTCCCTTTTCCGGATGTAGGATTCAATCATATTACTCCAGTTCCGGCGGGCGCTCTGGGCTACCGTGGCATAGCCATAACCCGGTAAATCCACCATATACCAGGGCTTTTTATCGGTGCCTGTAATGATAAAATGATTGAGCAGCTGGGTCTTCCCCGGTGTGCCCGAGGTTTTAGCCAGCCCTCTCTTATTAGTGATCATATTGATCAGCGAGGATTTGCCCACATTACTTCGACCGATAAAAGCATATTCGGGTTTATCGGCTGCAGGACATTGCTTGTACGTGGCACTGCTGATGACATATTCGGCCTTACTGATTTCCATGGGTGCAAACTTACCCAATATCCCCGACTCGGTTAGACTATGATAGTCCATCTGTTTGAAATGCGCTGCTTCAAAACCAATTTTGCAGCGGATTTGCGGGAAAAATAACATTCCCGGGTGGTGTTTTTCACATGGCTGGTTTTGTAATGCGTCTTAGGTTTGCATTATTGCAATAAAGAAAACTACATAATTCATTTAGGAAGGTGTGCAGGCGGGCTCGGGTGGGCGTGGCTACCGTTTCTATGGGCTTATCATGTGAGCTGCTTAGATCCCCTTTATTTGTGGGTGGGCCCCGCCAGGGGTTTACCCGTCTCCAAAGAATCATACCGCATAAAGAATAAACAGCAATTCAAAGTTAAATACTACCCAGATTATACAAGCTTCGGTGGAATGGCGCTTCCGCTGTACATTTGCAGCCCATGTCAAACCCCCTCCCCCACGATCATATCACCCCTTTCCAGGACTCCTCCAAAGGAAAGAAAGAACAGGTGACTGAAATGTTTGATCACATTGCCGGCAATTACGACCGGATGAACCGCTTTTTGTCGGCCCGCACCGATATCGGCTGGCGCAAAAAAGCCATCCGCAAATTCAAAAAAGACAATCCTAAGGTGATGCTTGACGTGGCTACCGGCACCGGCGACATGGCCATCATGGCTTATAAGCTACTGCAGCCCGAAAAAATCATCGGCATAGATATCTCCACAGGCATGTTAGATCTGGGGAGAAAGAAAGTTGAAAAAGAAGGACTTACAGACAAAATCACGCTCGAAACCGGGGACGCTGAAACAATAAAACATCGTGAAAATACGTTTGATGCCGTGATGGTCGCATTTGGAGTCCGGAACTTTGAAAACCTGGAAGCCGGTTTGCAGGAGATGATGAGAGTCCTCAAACCAGGAGGCCGGCTGATCGTCCTGGAATTTTCCAAACCAAAGCGGAATATGATCAAAGGGGCTTACAATTTATATATGAAAATTGTAGCACCCCGTGTGGCTCGCTGGTTCAAACAGAATAAAGATGCATATCTGTACCTGGGTGAATCTGCCAAAGCTTTTCCGGACCGGAATTTATTTACTGATATTTTAAAAAAAGTGGGATATACCGAAACCGGGTTTGAACCACTAAGTTTAGGAATATGTTGCATCTACTCCGGAAGAAAGCCTGCCTGAAAAAATTAATCTCAGGACCCGGTCTCACAGCTGTTGCTTTATGCTGCTCCTTACTTTCTGCAGCGCAATTCAGCAAGGTGGAACTGAATATGCCTGATCATGATACCAAGCCTTATTACTTTGGTATTACCCTCGGTGCTAACCTGGCGCGTTTCCAGGTTGATCTGCACCCGCAATTCCTTTTATCCGACAGTGTGTACGTAGCAGAACCAGTGAACTCCGGTGGCTTTACACTCGGTCTCAATGCCACTACGCGTTTATCCAACCGTTTCCAGCTTCGTTTCAATCCGCAACTGATGTTTATTGAAAGGAATATCTTTTATAAACTCAAGTACCCGGATATGGATAACCAGACTTCGGTTACCAAGAAAGTGGAGTCGGTGATCATGACGTTTCCTTTACAACTTAAATTCCAGTCGGACCGGATCGGCAATTTCAGGGTCTACACCCTCGCCGGTTTCAAGGCCGATATTGATATGGCATCCAATGCCCGTAAGAAAAGGGCGGAAGACCTGGTGAAGATTGACGGATTTGATTATGGTCCTGAATTCGGCATCGGTTTCAACTTTTTCTTCGAGACTTTTATCTTCTCCCCTGAAATCAGGATCAGCAACGGGATGCGCAATATCCATTCCCGTGACCCGAACCTGAAATTCTCCAGTGTATTTGATAAAATACAATCCAGGCAGATCATCTTCACGATTCACCTGGAAGGATAAGCCTTCCCCTGTTTTTTTGTTACCTTCAGTAACATGGATTTTAAACTCAGACCCTGGGAGCCCGGTGATGCCGATGATCTGGCAAAAGCAGCCAACAACCCGCTCATCGCAGCCAACATGCGAGATATGTTCCCGCATCCTTATTTTTTGAAGACGCGGTGCGTTTTATTGAAATGACGATGCAGACAGAACC
This sequence comes from Chitinophagaceae bacterium, assembly GCA_016720825.1. Classification (GTDB taxonomy): domain Bacteria; phylum Bacteroidota; class Bacteroidia; order Chitinophagales; family Chitinophagaceae; genus JJ008. The sequence goes on from JADKJV010000005.1 coordinate 11,977, forward strand.
CCGGAATATTATGGCCATTGTAGTAGACGGAAAAGCGGCCGGTGGTATCGGTGTGTTTCCGCAATCTGACATACACCGGCTCAACGCAGAAATGGGTTACTGGCTGGCAGAATCGTATTGGGGAAAGGGCATCATCACCCGTGCGATCGCGGAGATGACAGCTTATGCTTTTAAAAATTTTGAGATCACGCGCATTTATGCCATACCCTTCGGCACAAATATCGCTTCACAAAAAGCACTGGAGAAAGCGGGCTATACGCTGGAAGGAAGATTCGCCAACACCATCATTAAAAATGGTGAGCTGAAAGATGAACTGGTGTATGCTTTCCGTAAAGCGGCCAATCAATAATCAAATTCGCGGCGGTGCATATTCCAGCGCAGCCCGAATGATACCACGGATGTATTGGCAGAAGTGATTGGAGGCGTTTTCGTATCCTGCTTACGCGCCACAACATTCAGTTCCAGGAAGAAATTCTCTTTCCATTCATACGATAACAACAGCGAGGCATAAAACACATTGGTTTGCCAGCCGCTGCCGATGCTGTATCCGAAATCCTGTCCGCGTGGCGGGATGGAGTTGGGTAATGTGATATTGCTTCCAAAGCTGACTGCGCTGCTGTCGCGACCCTGCTGGTAGTAAATCAGCTTGGCCACTGCCAGCCATTTGGGTGCGGGCTGGTAACGGGCAATACCGATAAACTCCTTGAAGTTCGCGCCGAGCTGGTGCGCCAGGGGCTGGTTATAGTTGGTGTAGTTGGCTACTGAATCAGAGTGTGAATAGGTAAACGGCCTTACGCGGTTGGCTTCAAACTGCAGATCAAGGTTGGCGATACCAAATGCATCAATGTATTTCGCACCGATCTGCATGCCGAATTTATTCGCCCACCAGCCGCGGTTCTTTTTGATTTCTGACAATACAAATTCATCGAGGGAGAACTGTCCGTATACCTGGAATTTCTTCGCGAGATTGGCTTTGGCATCCAATCCCACCACGGAGTTATCAAAACTACCATTCTGCTGTTCGATCGAACGATAGAAGATAACGGGGTTGATGTAACCGAAATCGAAATGATCCTTTCTGCCGAAGATGACGCCTTCAAACAAACCAATATTCAGCCACTTGTTGATAGAGATATCGAGGTGGTGCATGGCCGCGTATTTCTTGCCGATCAGGCGGTCGCCGCCGGGGATATGCGCCGACTGCACTTCCATGAATAAGTTCTGGTAATTGAATTTCCAGATCCTCGTATTAAGTCGCAGGAATAAATTGGGACTGCTGCCTTCTCCGAGGAAGAGACTGCGGTAACCGTTGCCGATAAAATTTTTATCGTATCCGAATGTTACGTCTATGTATTTGGTCACGTTAAAGCTGAAGTAACCACGGGCATCAAAATAATCATAGCCCCCCACTTTAAAGGGTTTGTAAAAACCTTCACCGGGAACGGCTTTGCGGAGATCCACCCAGTTGCGTACCCACAGCGGGTCTTTTTCCTGGTTATCGGTGATATAGGCATAGAACCCGATCTTATTGGCGATGCGTCCGCGCACATTCACGCCGCGGGTATTGAGATACAGTGTTTGTGAATTGTTATTCTCTTTGGCAGCATACACCTGGATCACGGGATTGACCACGAGGTCAAAATCTTTGATATGCACTTCGTACATACTGGCCGGGGTCTGGTAAAACCGTTTGCCAATGGGTTTGCGGGAAGCATAGCCCGTTTTTTCTTTTCCGGCACCTACCCACTCCAGGTTATTGATCATTACACTGCGGGCGTTGTATGCATCTACTTTTGACAAACCGGAGGCCGGATTAACCGCGAGGTAATGCTGGGTAGCCAACGCCAGGTGGCGGCGGCTCACAGGCCTGATTTTGGAATAGTTGAAAAATGAATCCGAACGGGATTTGATCTCCATGCGGTCCAGCAATATATATGCTTTGTCATCCTGCTGGAGATAAGCGGATTGTCCTGCGGAAACAGCGGGTAAAAGAATGAGGAAAAATCTTAGCAGGGTTTGTTTAATTTGCATGAGTCCTGGATTCAATTCAGGCGACAAAATATGCAAAATTATCTGATTCGGAATATACAGGTTGTCAACGAAGGCTGTATAACTATTGCAGATGTACTGATTAAGAACGGCCGTATTGAAAAAATCGCCGGGCAAATCGGTAACCAGGCAGGCAGTATCACAGAAATCAACGGTGAAGGACTTCATTTATTCCCCGGAAGTATTGATGACCAGGTGCATTTCCGCGAGCCGGGGCTTACCCATAAAGCCGATATCCATTCAGAATCCAGGGCCGCTGTAGCCGGTGGTGTTACCAGCTTTATGGAAATGCCGAATACCATCCCGCCTGCCTTCACACAGGATTTACTGGAAGATAAATACAAGATTGGCGCAGCCCGTTCCATGGCGAACTTTTCATTCTTCATGGGCACCTCCAATGAAAATGCAGAAGAAGTGCTGCGCACGAATGACAAAAAGAAAGATATCTGTGGTATTAAAATATTCATGGGCGCCTCCACCGGAAACCTGCTGGTAGATAACCCGAACACACTGGATAAAATTTTCAGGGAATCCGAAGTGCTGATTGCCACCCATTGTGAAAACGAAAGCATCATCCGGCAGAACCTGGAAAAAATAAAAGCGGAAAACCGTGTACTCACCGCAGCAGACCATCCGCTGATCCGCAATGAAGAAGCCTGTTATGCATCCTCCTTATATGCGATACAGATCGCGCGGCAATACAACACCCGGTTACACATCCTGCATATCAGCACAGCCAATGAACTGCAGCTGTTCTCCAACCTGATGCCGCTGAAAGAAAAAAGAATCACGTCGGAAGTCTGCGTGCATCACCTGCATTTCACCGCAGATGATTATGCGCGGCTGGGAAATAAAATCAAATGTAATCCGGCTATCAAGGGACCAGAACATAAACCGGAACTGTGGAAAGCTTTACTGGATAACCGGCTTGATATCATTGCCACCGACCATGCGCCGCATACAGTGGCTGAAAAGAATGAGCCGTATGAAAAAGCGCATGCGGGACTGCCTTTGGTGCAGCATCCGCTGTTGCTGATGCTTCATTACAACAGGCTGGGTAAAATCAGTCTGGAGAAAATTGCCGAGAAGATGAGCCATGCGCCGGCGGATTGTTTCCAGATTGCCGACCGTGGTTATATCCGCGAAGGATATTATGCGGATCTGGTGATTACTGACCTGAACCGGCCCCATCAAGTAACCCCTGACAATATATATTATAAATGCGGATGGAGTCCTTTAGAGAATTTTGAGTTTCCTGCATCTGTATTACAGACATTTGTCAGCGGCCGGCGTGTTTTCAACCAGGGCTCCTTTGATGAGGATGTCCGTGGTATGCGACTGGCTTTTAACCGGAATTAAGCAAGCACTGTATGCAGATTGATTCGATTTCATTCAATGACATTTCCATTTTCCATCCGGAAGAAGAATATTCTATTTTCCACCGGCTGAATTTCACCCGCACCTCCGGCGGGCGCGAATGGCTGCGGAAGTTTTTCAGTGAACCCCATAATGACCTGTCCAAAATCCTGGGCACCCAGCGGATCATCCGCACCTTTATGGAACATGTGGAAGACTGGCCCGATTCAGTTACCAACGGCACGGTGATGATGATGGATAAATTCCTCGATTATTCGCTGGACCCGGTTCCTGAAAGCCCCGGACCGGTTGGTTGCTGGATATACCGATGGCTGCACCGGGAAGATTATTCCATGATCAGTTATTCAGTAACGCATTTCGCTGATTTTTTCCGCGGGCTGAAACAGATTGCTGAATTGCTGGACGGACTTGAATTACCAAAGAGTATCCTTTTTATACCGACAGCATCCGTAAATTATTAAAAAGAGGCGCCGCTGGAAGAACTGGCTGATTCAAAACCCGGCCAGAAATTTTCCGTACGCAAACAATTATACTTTGCTTTTTATTTACGCGGTCGCTTCAAAACCGACACGCTTGACCTGATTGAAATTTTCAGCCGTTTTGATGCCTGGTATTCCATGGCCGTGGCGGTAAAAAAATACGGGCTCACCTTCCCCGAATTTGTTGAACAGGAAACACCGCTGGTGGATGTAAAAGGTTTGTACCATTTATTATTACCCAAACCGGTGCCGTATGATTTGCAGATGAATCCCGAACATCATTTTCTGTTCCTGACAGGCGCCAACATGGCGGGGAAAAGCACGCTGATCAAATCCATTGGCTCTGCCGTATTCCTGGCGCATATCGGTATGGGTGTGCCGGCCGCAGCCATGAAGCTGACGTTGTTTGACGGATTGTTGAGTAACATCAACGTAGTGGATAATATCGCGAAAGGCGAAAGTTACTTTTTCAATGAAGTGCAGCGCATCAAACAGACCATTGAAAAAATCAACAACGGAAAAAAATGGCTGGTGCTGATTGATGAATTATTCAAAGGCACCAATGTGCAGGATGCCATGAAATGTTCGCTGACGGTGGTGCGCGGTCTTATTAAAATTAAAAACTCTTTGTTTATACTCTCCACGCATCTATACGAGATTGGCGAGGAACTGAAAGATTATCCTAATATATCTTTCCGTTATTTTGAGACGAATGTGGACCAGGACCTGCTCCAGTTCAGTTACCAGTTAAAAGAAGGCATCAGCAATGACCGTATCGGCTATGTGATCCTCAAGCGGGAAAAGGTGGTGGATATGCTTGAAAAGCTCTGACAATTCCCTGCTTTAACCCGGAATTGTTATATTAGAGTCCCTGTCCCAAAACCAACGGCATGAGACTCCAAAAAACTCCCTTTATTCCAGGGCTGATAACCCTGTACATTTTACTGAACCAAAGTATTAACCTGTCGGCACAATGCAGTTTCACAAACCCTGCGGCCTGTTTGTGTCCGGTACCCGGTCAGCAAAACTGTGTATTGCTGCCAGATATCCGTGCCGGCAAACACAGTCTCAACGGAGCAACGGGGTGGACTGAATACAGCCAGTCTGCCGCTTCCCCCAACAAAGGCCTGCTGCGTATTGACGTATCCACGCCGAATACTGGCTGGGGACCAGTGGAAGTAATTGCCACCAGTGATTATGTCTGCGGAACAGATACCCTGCGCAACTTTACACCTCCATCCGGATTCCTTTGCCCGGATGGATCGTTTCCAAAACGGCTGATCAAACAAAGAGTGTATGAAAAAAACGGGAATACGCTTACGTCAACCCTGCGTGATGCCGGATGGATGGTTTATCATCCAACACACGGACATATCCATATTGAAGGATGGGGATTATATACGTTGAGAATGCGTGATGCGTCAGTGGCCGACACGTTGCAATGGCCCGTAGTAAACAGCGGTATCAAAGTCAGTTTCTGCCTGATTGATCTCACCACCTGCAGCGGCAGCCCCGGAGATTGCCTGGATGCAAATGGCAATACGATGCTGAATAATAATTTCCCGAACTACGGTTTGGGCGGCGGCTATGGTTGCAATGATGTGAAGCAGGGAATCAGTGTGGGCAAAGTAGATATATACCACCGCGGGCTGGATGAAAGTTTTGTAAAGATCCCTTATGAAGCCTGCAGTGGTAATTACCAGGTGGTGGTGCAGGTGGATCCCGATAATCACTTCCTGGAAATGAGTGATAACAATAACTGGCTCTCTGCACCTGTTACACTTACCCAGCAAAGAGCAACAAACACAGGTCCCTATTCATACATCTTCAGCAAAATGGGGAATACCATCTGCCAGGGCGGAAGTATCCAGCTTGAAGCAAGTGGTGCCAGCAATTATGTGTGGAGTACCGGCGCCACTACGCAAAAGATTAATATTGCCCAGCCCGGAAAATACTGGGTGAGGTCCACCACACCCTGCGGCATTGCAACAAGTGATACGTTGAATATTATACAAACCGGCAACAGTTCATTTCCTGCAATAACCAGGGCGGATACGATCTGTGCCGGCGAACATGCATTTTTATTTGCCAGCGGCAATGCACAGTGGTATGATGCACCCGTAAACGGGAATCTGGTTTTTACGGGGAATAATTTCGAGACCGGTAATTTATATTCCAACACCACTTTTTATGTAATTGACCAGCCTTCAGTACTGGGTGGCCGGCTCGGCCCCGCAGGTCCGGGTTTCACTCCCAACACCAATTTTACGGGCACCCGGAACGATTATCTCATTTTTAACGCTTTCCTTCCGTTTAAACTGAAAAAATTAACAGTCAATGCCTCTGTAGCCGGAGTGAGGATCATACAACTCCGCGACCAGTATGGTCATCTTATACAGCAGAAACAGGTTACCCTCACTGCAGGGCAGCAGGATGTAACCGTTGATTTTTTTGTTCCGGCCGGTTTGAACCACCAGCTGGGATTATCATCATCAAGCCCGGTGGCTTCACTGCTGTCCAATACAGTGAGTTCAGGAAATATTGGATACCCTTTTACTTTGAAATCGATCGGAAATATCGTGGGTTCTTCATCGGGTGATGCGCTCTATCCCTATTTCACCAACTGGGATGTGGAAGTGATCTCGATGGCTTGTAATGACGGGTCCCGTAAACCGGTTACGGTGATGACTGTACCTGCACCTGCTGTTCACCTGACAGGTGTGAATGCACAATACAGCCATGCTGCACCGGCGGTAAAACTGACCGGGGAGCCTGGCGGTGGCACATTCAGTGGGCATGGTGTGATCAATGATTATTTTTATCCGCGGATTGCAGGTCTGGGTTCACACATTATTACTTACACCTATAATAATGGCGTTTGTGAAGCCCAGGATGCGAAAAGCGTTTCGGTTACAGTTGACTCAGCATTGCTGACTGATGGTTACTCAGCCCAGTTATTCAATACACCGGGCACGAGGCCGGTATTATGGGTGATGTCGTCGGATAATGCGGTGCTGGATATTGCGGTGGTGAACAGTGCCGGTCAGTTATTACGTAAAATGCAGTTTAATGCATTGCCCGGCCCGAATTTTTTCAATTTGAGTTTTGAAACACTGCCTAAAGCAGTTTATTTCATGAAAATAATAAATGCCAATAATCAGAAGTCAAAAGTGCTGAAATTTGTAAACTAAATAAGTGTCATGCGTCAATGGTTGCTGCTGTATGTTTTAATGGTATCCCTGTCCGTATCCGCCCAGCCTGAGCCGGATGTGATCCGTTACCGTTTTGAAATAAGCCTGAATGATAAGAATGACAGTATCCGCGGCAAGGCCCGGATTCTTTTTACCATTACGCAGGCAGATTCCCTGCTGGCATTCGACCTGACCGGCCCGCTGCCAATCAGTAAAAAAGGAATGAAAGTGACCAATGCGGCATTAAGCAGTGGCAGTAACATGATTCCTGTAACGATCACCCAGGAAAGCCAGCGGGTGTTACTGCATCTCCGCAAATCAATCAGCAGTAAGGATACACTCAACCTGTTGTTATCTTATGAAGGCATTCCGAACGACGGACTGATCATCTCCAAAAATAAATTCGGGCAAAGAACATTTTTTGCAGACAACTGGCCCAACCGCGGGCATAACTGGATTCCCTGTCATGATGTGCCCTGGGATAAAGCCGCAGTAGAATTTGCCGTCACCGCCCCACGCCAGTACCAGGTAGTGGCGAATGGTGTGCAGATGGAAGAATCAACCCTGCCCGGTAATATGAAATATACCGAGTGGCTGGAAGAAGTGCCGGTCTCCCCCAAAGTGATGGTGATTGGTGTGGCTGAATTTGCCGTGCAGTTATCCGGTATGGTGAATAATTGCATGCCCGTGTACAGCTGGGTATATCCGCAGGACCGTGACGCCGGTTTTTATGATTATGCGCAGGCCATTGACATCCTGAATTATTATATCGGTGCTATTGGCCCCTATGCATATAAAAAACTGGCGAATGTGGAATCGAAAACCATTTTCGGCGGACTGGAAAATGCCAATACTATTTTCTATTCTGAATCTGCCATCAGCGGCACCCGCGAAAATGAAGAACTGATTGCCCATGAAATTGCGCACCAGTGGTTTGGCAATATGGCCACGGAAAAAACATTTGCGCATTTGTGGCTCAGTGAAGGTTTTGCAACCTATATGACAGTCCTTTATTTTGAAAATAAATACGGGGTTGAAAATGCAAAAGACATCTTGAGAGGTGACCGTGATATTGTTTGTGCGTATGCGCAGCAATCAAACCGGCCGGTGGTGGATGATAATCCTGATTATTTAAAATTACTGAACCCCAACAGTTACCAGAAAGGCAGCTGGGTACTGCACATGCTGCGCCAGGAAACAGGCGACTCCATTTTCCGGAAAGGGATCCGCCAGTATTATGCTACTTATGCCGGCAGTACAGCCAGCACCAGTGATTTCCGGAAAGTGATGGAAACCGTTTCGGGAAAAGACCTTACTGTATTTTTCAACCAATGGCTGGAAAGACCCGGTGTACCTAATTTGAAAATCAGCTGGAAATGGGATGCCGGTAAAAAAGAATTGCAGGTTACGGTTGACCAGTTGCAGGACAAACCTTATGTTTTCCCGCTTGAAATTGGCTTATCAGGCAATACCAGCCGGGTAGAAACCATGCAGGTGTCCAATAAAACACAAACCTTTAGTTTTCCGTGTGAAGAAAAGCCCGGGAAACTGGCTGTTGACCCTGAAGTCAAATTGCTGTTCAAATCCCAGGTAACTGAAATCCGGTAATTTGGCTGGAGTGGTTCAGGCAATTTCGTATTTTAGGGAACCAAACAAGCAGCCATGTCCGACAGTCTGAGATCACCAGGTCCTCCTTCTTCACATCCGCAGGTGCCATCATCATTAGAAAGCCAGTCCGGTTCATCCGGCACAGGTTATACGGGTGGTTCATACCAGCAACCACCGGCACCGTCAGGGCCATCCAGACCCAATCACCGCACTTTACTGATCAGTGCTGCTATTACTGTAGCAAGTTCATTGATTATATATTATCTCACGACTTACCTGAACAGGCCGAAATCAGATGCAGGCAATAACCTGCTGGTGGTAAAACAATCAACCATTGACGCCTGGGACTCTTATGAAACGTATGAAAATCTTTATACTACTAATGCTTTATTGTTTGAAAGGAAACTGAAAGAAGATGCCACATATCCATATCTCGCGGAATTCGAAAGAGAGTCTTCCAAATTTGTGAAGGATGTAGAAACCCTGAAACAAAAAAAAGATGTGGACCCCGATCTGTTGAATGTATTTGACCGCAGGCTGGAAAATGAAAAAACCACACTGAAAGATGTAAAGGCATATTATGAAAAACTGACAAAAGCAGCTACCAGTAACAAACCTGAAACTGAAAAAGCGATAGAGATTGTCAGCCTGATGACCTGGTACACCGAATATTACAAAACAGCTTTTGAAAGATCGATAAATGACATTCAACTTATCGCCGGCAGGTTGTCGGAAAGATATGGTTCTCATTTCGACATGAAAAAGTTCCTGATCATCCAGATTGCACCGGCGCGGATGAAATCGAATGATTCCCTGATGACCGTATTGCAAGAGCGGTTGCAATTACTTTCCGGCAACGGGAAGAACCCTACTTTACAACTCATGCCGGTTCAGAACCTGCGGGCAGACCAGATTGCAGGAATCTGGCGTGAAGGGGAAGGAAGGCTGTCATTGGACAAGAATGGAAAAATGAGTTATCATTTCCCTCCGGAAGACAGTGCGGCAGGTACCTGGAAGATTGATGCCGGCAAACTGCGATTGGATGCAGTATTGTATCCATCTGGTGCAAAGAAAATATGGATCTTCAATGTAAACAATCTCATGCCTGATGCATGCATCCTTACGGTTGATACTGATGAAGATGACCGTTATTTCCTGAAGCGGGAAAAATAATCAGCGGATTAATGTCATCGTGCCTTTACGGTCAGGACTGCCATCCGGAATATGGATGATGTACACATACACACCCATGGGTTGTTCAACGCCTTTGTATTTTCCATCCCAGTTTACGGGTGCGCCTTTTACCTGGTAAATCAATTGTCCGCCGCGGTTATATAATGTCACCGTTGCATTCCAATCCGGATCGAGATATGGAATCGTCCAGTAATCATTCTTGCCATCATTATTGGGTGTAAAACCAGTTGGCACAAATACATCATCCACCACATGCACCCACACCCAGTCTGATGCTTTGCATCCAAAAAAAGAAACAGCAGTTAACTGGTAATAGGTATCATGTCCCGCAGTAAACAATGGATTGACAACAGCCGGATCACTGAGATAACTGGAAGGCAGCCAGTTCAGCGTAATGCTCTCACCGCTTGCAATTGCATGCAGCGTGTCTCTGGTGCCGGTGATCACGATCCGGTCAGGTCCGGCATTTACATCCGGACTGGGATGCACATTTATTTCGAGGTTATTGGAAGAAACACGACATGAGGGGATACCTGCATTCCCGTTTTCTGCAACGGTAAGCCGGTACCAGAATTTACCCTGGCTGGTAGGCGTGCGATAGTAACTGAGGGTGTTGCCTCCTGCAATATCAATCCAGGTTGTTCCTGAATCTTTACTTACCTGCCATTGGTAAACCGGGTTAACGAATCCGGGAGATACAAATGCGTTCAGCTGGTAATCATCCTGTTCTTTTACGCAAAGTTCAACCTTGTTATTATTGCCCTGTATATCAGCAGTGATCACCGGGCCACAGGGGCGGAAAGTGATATCATCCAGTGCGAGGTCATTGCCGTTGCCACCGGGTGCATTGTTGGTGATACGCAGTACCACATCGGTTGTGCCTGAGGTGGTGGTAAAGAAAAATCCGTATTCTTTCCATTCGGCTGTAGCGGTAACAATAATATCACCGGTATTGAGCTGGCGCAGTACGGTTCCGGACGGTGTTTCCATGGTAAAAGTCACGTTTGGCCTGATGCCCGTGGGGCTGATCAGCACATTCATGATCCAGGCAGAAAACTGGTAGGTGGTATTGGGGCAAAGACCGGTAACTGTTGTCAGGAAAAAATCTGCGGGTGTGTATGAAGCATTCACCAGCATATAGGCACCACCACCGGTATGATCTGCACTCACCGTATGCCAGGCATTGCCAAAGCAACCGGATGAGAATGAAGTAATAGTATATGAACCATCGTTGGGGCAGCTGGAAGATGTGTAGGTATAACCGGGAGGCGAATAGGAACTGCCGGAACCGGAGCCGTTTCCAAAATCAATATTTACAACCGGGTCACCCAAACTGCCGGTACATAATTGCGCGCCTGATTCAATGGTTGAAAACAGGAGTATCATCATCAAAACCAACGGAATATGTACGATTTTTTTCAGCTTCACGCTCCTGCTATTAAGGGCTGCTAAATTACCTGATTTTTCCGGGCTTCCTGATGATATTCGGCATCTATTCACCTGATTAACATATAAGGAAAGCCCCTTTCAGGAGGGGCTTTCGCATTTATGGGACGTGCCTTAACTGGTTTTTCTTATTGTCAGGTAAATTTTATGCTGCCGGACTCACCTGACTGGCCGATCATCTTTGATAACTTGGAACAGGGAGTAAGTGTCAGGATTGACAGGAAAATATTGTTGCTGATATTCACATTTTCTGTGCTGGGCAGAATCAGGCTGCCTGGCAAATGCCATTGCCGGAATGATCATTAAAAACGGATAGCGTATTTTTTCATTGTCGGTGTTTTTGTACTGATAACAGCATTTAAAATACTTCAATGCCCGGTTCCGGATAGCCAGAATGAGCAGTTAACAGGAAAAGCCTGATTGCAAATCACCTTTCAAAAACCGGCTTTTCATTGGGAAAAAGCCGTTTAGGTCTTCAAATAACGGAGAAATTATAAAGCAGGTACCCCTGAACGGAATGAGCGGTTACCAAAAAGTATTTTACTCATACCGCAGTGCATCAATCGGGTCGAGGCGGGATGCTTTCTGGGCGGGATAAAATCCGAAGAAAACCCCGGTAATGGAACAAATAGCAAATGAAAGGAAAACGGAGGATTGTGATACCAGGGTGGGCCACTGTAACAGCAGGGTGACGAGTTTGGCGGCAGATATTCCCAACACCACACCCAGCAAGCCACCGGTCACGCTGATGAGGATGGCTTCAGTTAAAAACTGGAGCAGGATATCAATACCACGGGCACCGATTGCCATACGCAGGCCGATTTCACGGGTGCGCTCGGTAACTGAAACGTACATGATATTCATGATACCAATTCCGCCTACTAATAATGAGATGGCAGCGATAGCAGTCAGCAAAACAGTCAGCAACTGGCTGGTAGAACTCATGGTGCTGATCAGTTCAGCCTGTGTTCTCACGGAAAAATCATCCTCATCTCCTGCTTTCAGCTGGTGATTGGCCCTGAGTATTGTAGTCACCTCTGCAGTGGCAGCAGCCGAACTGTTTTCATCCACAGCAGATGCATAAATGTTCTGGATATAATTGATGGCCATGATCCGTTTCTGGACAGTTGTGTATGGTGCGAGGATGATATCATCCTGGTCCTGGCCAAAAGTATTTTCGCCTTTCATCTCCAGTACACCAATCACTTTAAAAGGAATCTTATTAAAACGGATGGTGCTGCCAATGGGCGACTGCCCGTCTGTAAATATATTTTTGATGACCGTTTGCCCGATGAGACAAACTTTCGCTGAACTGGTTACATCGGCATCCGTAAAACTGACGCCGGAGGAAAGAGCCCAATCGCGGATATCGAGGTACGATGGACTCACACCTTGTAATGAAGTTGGCCAGTTCAATGAAGCATTGATGGCCTGTCCGCGGGTGGAAACGGCAGGAGAAACATAGGTAATATTCACCGCCTGGCTTTGTATAGAAACTGCGTCTTCGGTTTTCAATGTCTGTAATCCGGTAGAACCAAGCCGGGCACCGCCGCCGACGGTACTGTTGCTGAAAGGCCTGACGGTAATCATATTCGAACCCATAGAAGATAACTGGCTGCGGATACTCTGTTTGGATCCTTCACCGATTGATACCATGGTGATAACCGCTGCCACACCAATGATAATCCCCAGCATGGTGAGAAAGGTCCTGATTTTATTTCTCAGCAATGCTTTCCAGGCGAGACTGATTAGTTTTAAAAAATCCATATAGAATAATTTTTACGCATCGTCTTTATCAACTGGTAAAGCCGCCAGTGATTCCTTGGCTGAAAGCACTTTCGGGTTTTTCAAATCTTTGATCACACGTCCGTCTTTTAATGTTACCGTCCGGCTGCTGAATGCCGCAATATCCGGCTCATGTGTAACGAATATGATTGTTTTGCCTTTTTGCGTATTTAATTCCTGGAACAGCGACATGATTTCGTAAGATGTCCTTGTATCGAGATTTCCGGTTGCTTCGTCGGCGAGTATCATGACTGGTTCATTGACCAGCGCACGGGCAATGGCCACACGTTGCTGCTGACCGCCTGATAATTCATTTGGCATGTGATCCATCCGGTCCTGCAAGCGGACAGCTTCCAGCGCATGCATGGCTTTCTCCCTTCGTTCCTTTGTAGGTACATCTGCATTGTATAATAACGGCAGCTCCACATTTTCCAAAGCAGAGGTCCTTGATAATAAATTATACGACTGGAACACAAATCCGATTTTCCGGTTACGCAGGTGCGCCAATTCATTGCGCGAAGGATTTTTTACATGCACACCATCCAGCAGGTAAGTTCCATCTGTCGGCTGATCGAGGCACCCCAAAATATTCAGCAACGTGGTTTTCCCCGATCCGCTGCTGCCCATGATCGTTACAAACTCACCGGCCTCTACGGAAAAGGATACACCTTTCAGTGCTTTCACCGTTTCAACACCCATCCTGAAATCTCTTTTCAGTTCAGTGATGTCAAGGATTTTTGTTTTGTTGATTTCTGTCATAAAGTTTCCAGTTACCTGTAATCAGTTGCCAGTTGCCAGTTACCAGTTGCCAGTTGCCAGCTACCCCGAATAAGTTTCACTATTCAGTGCAGCGCCTGCCCGCTGCCACCTGCCCCTGCTCCCCGAATAAGTTTCACTATTCAGTGCAAGCCTGCTACCTGCATCCTGCCACCTGCCACCTGCCACCTGCCACCTGCCACCTGCCTCCTGCTCCCCCGAATAAGTTTCACTATCCGGGGCAAGCCTGCTTCCTGCATCCTGCCACCTGCCACCTGTTGCCTGCTACCTGCTCCCCCGAATAAGTTTCACTATCCGGGGCAAGCCTGCTTACCTGGGCTGCCCCTGTCCCCTTCCTCCGCCGCCGCGCGTTGGCTGGAATGGACTTTTTGCTGCAGTGCCTGCTGTGCCTTTTTTAATTTTTTTGTACCCTGTTACTACAATTTCATCTGCTTTTAATCCGGATATGATCTGCACCAGGGTTTTATCATCCAGCCCAATGGTTAGGGGTCTTGGTACAATCGTTAAACTGTCCACCCTGATCCATACTGTTCCGCTGGTGATTTTGTTTCCCAGACTGTCTTTCCCAACTGCAGCCTGCACTTCCCGTTTCCCCGCTCCCCGCCTTCGGTTTTTATTTTCTCCCGGGCTGAGATGGAATTTTACAATCAGCAATGAATCGGGTTTAAACTGCAAAGCGGCGGCCGGAACTACTAATACATTACTCACTTCATTGGTGTAAATGGTGATGCTGGCGGTCATGCCCGGTTTCAGTTGCATATTATCATTTGGGGCTTCAATGATAGTGAGATAAGTAACCACATTGGCTGAAACAGATGAGCGGAGCCTGATTTCTTTCACGGTACCATGGAAAGTGTCTGCAGGAAATGCATCTACAGAAAAAATAACACGCTGTCCTTTTTTCACATTGCCGATATCGGCTTCGTCCACAGAGGCCGGCACCTGGATGTGGGTAAGGTCTTTGGCGATACTGAAGAAGGTGGGTGTGCTCAGGCTGGCTGCAACGGTTTGTCCTTCGCTCACACTGCGCGACAAAACCATGCCGTCAATCGGTGAATAGATATCTGCAAAACCCAGGTTTTTACGGGCTGTTTTCAGCTGTGCAGAAACACTGTTTACGGATTCACGCGCGCTGCTGAGCTGGAAAACAGCTGTTTCAAGATCAGCTTTGCTTAATGCACCCACTGCAAATAATTTTTGCTGCCGCTCCTGGTTGCTTTGCTGGTAAAACTGGTTGGCGCGGGCCTGTTGCAATAAAGCCGTGTACTGCATCACCTGTGCTTCCATCAGCGATTTATCAAGTTGTGCCAGCAGCTGTCCTTTATGCACTACTGAATTGAAATCCACATACACCTTTTGTATTGTTCCGGAAATCTGGCTGCCCACGGCTACGGTATCCACGGGCTGGAGTGTACCGGTGGCTGTAACAGAAATGCTGACGGTTCCCAACTGCACTTTCTCCGTTTCAAGGATAATTACATCCTCTGCCTTCCTGAACTTCCAGAACCAGATAGCTACAGCTGCCACGAGCAGTACTGATATCCAAATGATCCATTTTTTCTTTTTCATGAATAAATTTTTTAACCGGAATTAAAACCTGACTGGTATGCCCCGGTAGAATTCATATATTTTCTCATAGAGCAGGAGTGAATATTTGGCCTGTGTATACACCTGCAGCGCCTGCACATAAATATTTTTCTGCTGTAACAACTCAAGTGTGGTTACGGCTCCCAGTTTCATTTGTTCATTGGTGATGAAATAAATCTGCTCACTGAATGTTAACTGCTTTTGCGCCGCATCGTATTCCGCAACGGCATTCTGGAGGTTGATATAAGTTTGCTCCACCTGCTGGTTCAGGATGGCTTTCGCTTCATAGAGCAATAACCGGGATTGCTGCAAACGGATATCCGATTTATTGATATTCGTTTTGTTTACCCGCCGTGTATAAATGGGAACACTCAGGCTGATGCTGAGCGACTGGTAGACATTGTTCCCCAGCTGTGAAAGGAATTTGGCGCTTTGTGCATCTGAATAACCGGTTCCTAATCCGGCCTGCATGCTGATGGTGGGCTTGAACATTGCCCTCATTTTCTGCATATCCGTTTGCGCAATACGCACGAGTACTTCCCTGTTTTTTATCTCCGGTCTCGATTGCAAAGCTTCCTGTTGCGCATCCGGCAAAGGATATACCGTTGTTGGTACCGGGAAGTTCCCGGGTACGGTTACTGCAAAATCAATTGACGTGGGTAAAAACAATAATTGTTTCAGGATAACAGTATTCAGCCTGAAATTATTGGTGGCACGAATGAGGTTATAGCGGTCACCGGCCACCTGTGATTGCAATTGCAGTAATTCCTTATTGGCAATGGATCCGGCATCATAACGTTGCTGTCCCTGTGTTAACTGTCCTTCGGAGGTGGAGAGTAACGCTTCAAAACTGACCATCACTTCCCGCGCTAACAGGATATTAAAAAATGCCTGCGTGATACTCAGTGTAAGACTGTTAGTTGTTTCTTCCACATCCAGCTTTGCAGCCTGTATGAAGAGGTCTTTCGACTGTATATCATAGCGCAGAAAACCGCCATGATATAGAACAATGGAAGAATTGGCACCGTAATTCCCGGATACATTAAACCGGTTTTTATAATTGCCTGTGTTTACATCCAGGCTTCGGCTGTTCATGAATGACTGGGAAGCGGATGCGTACAGATCAGGATTGACGGCAGCTTTTGACTGCATGTAATCTTCTTCTGCAGAACGGGTACTCAGCCGGAGACTGGTTAAGGTAATATTGTTGAGGCTGGCATAAGAAATGCAGTCTTCCAGTCTCCACTGGGATGGCAGGTTTGCGAATACCGTATCCTGCGCATACAATGAACCTGGAAGAAGGACAAAACATAGAATCCATTTTAAAAAATTGCGTCGCATATAAAGCCAGTTTAATTGGCAACCGGGCCATTTAAAACTGATAAATGCAATCAGGGGGCTGAAGGGAATAACACCTTCTTCATGAACTTACCGTGATGTTTGATTCAATTGCCGGTCCGGCGGGCTGCAACTGCAAATCCTGTCACATACAAAGTTGTTCAAATACATACCTTATTTTCTTACAGAAACAGCGCGTTTTGTTACAGGATTCACACAATGGCGGAGGCCCGTTTAGGGCTGATGCAGGTAAACATAAAAAGGCGCCCCACGGAAGGAACGCCTCGTTTTTTTTATGCTTTACTGAGTTGAAGCAGTCTGTTTTCAGAACCTTACACCCACAGAGATCCCGAACCGGAAACCCGGCAGGAAACCGCTGTAATTGGTGGCCATCCTTTTTTGGGCAGCATCAACGGTTACTGTGGCTTTATCGCCAATCATCGGAATATCCTTTATAAAGTTTGAAATCTCATCCTGCGCATCACCGGCCGCTTCTGCATCCCAGGCCGGGCCGGCGCTGGTTTGCTGGGCAGACAGTTCATGTTTGGAACTGTTCGCTTCAGGACCGAGGAAGTACCAGTCAATCACAATTCTTTTAGCGATCAATATCTGAACGCCCAGCTGTGCGCCAACACCAATCCCGGTGTACGTGCTGCTGAGCAGGAAGGCCTGGTTTGTTCCGCCGATGGAGAAATCAGTATTAATAGTGGCTTTATTGTCGAGGTATTTTACATACGGTTCGAAATACAAACCTTTCATTCCTTTTTTACCGAAATAAAAACGGTAGCCGCCCATGGCGGAGAAAGACTTCATGTACAGCGTACGGTCTTTATTATCAATATTGCGGGTGATGGTTTTTTCCGCCGGGAATCCGAAGTTGAGTGTAAAAGAAGATTTACGGGCCAGGTTAAACTCCCCGCCAACAGTAATCTTTCCAAAATATATACCGGCAGGTGCCCATTTCAGTGCAACGTGTTTTTTAAAAGATGTTTTTTCTTCATCCTGTGCACGGGATTGGGACATAATTAAAACGCAGCAGAGGAAAAGGAGGATTTTTTTCATAGTAAGTGGTTTGTGCTTTAAAGTTCTGTCAACAGATCAGTAATTACTCTGATATACATCATACATGCAGCCTGGAATCCTGCAGTAAATAATTTACATACAGGTATTCTACTTATCAAACAATAAGTACATGCTATTACATCTTTAGTCAGCATGGAACCTTACATCGTAACCGTTGAAGAGCCGGGTCACCAAAAAAAATGTTAAACCTTAATCACATCTAAAGCACCATTTCTTTTTGCCGGATTAAAAAACGGGAAGAAATCCATTCTTATATGCAGTTATAACGGTAACTAATTATTCCGGCACCACCCAGTTGCAAAAACTGCAAACAATCCCGGATGTCAGGCAAAATACAATTATTCCAAAATGGGCTGGCTGATTAGTTTGGCATCAGCAAGGGATAAACCGGAACATCCCCAACATAGTACGGCGCATTGTCCGGAGCGCATCCGGAACAGAAATTAAAACGATTAAACATGAAAAAGGCTTTTTTACTGTTTGTAGCTATCCTCACAATCCACTTTGCAGCAACTGCCCAGACTACCCGGTTTGGATTTACTGCCGGAGGCACCATGGCCAGTTACAAGATTTCAGCGGATAATATCAGCATTACCGGTGACAACAAGTTCGGGTTCACCTTTGGTACGCTGGTGGACATCCCTGTTTCTGAAAAATTCAGTGTGCAACCAGCCCTGAACTTTGTGCAGAAAGGAATGGTCACCTCAGATGACTTCGGTGGCAGCGGTGTTACTGCCAAATACAAAACATCAGTCAGCCTGATTGAGTTGCCGGTTAATTTCCTTTTTAACAGCGGAGGGTTCTTTGTTGGTGCCGGACCTTCAGTAGCTTTTGGTGTTTCCGGAAAAGGAAAAACAACTTACACTGACGGCTCACCGGATGAAACAATCGATTTAAAATTCGGCAACACAGAAAATGATGACCTCAAAGGGCTTGACCTGGGTGCAAACCTGCTCGCCGGTTACCGGCTTTCCAGCGGTCTGATGTTCAGCTTTAATTATAACATCGGGTTAAGCAATTTAGTACCCAGTCCGGTGGATAACGAAAAAATGAAGAGTCATTATTTTGGATTCAGACTGGGATTTTTGCTGGGTGGGGATAAGAAAAATTAAAATCCCAAATTACAAATTCCAAATCCCAAACGTCTAACGGGCATATCCAGGTTAGACGTTTGGAATTTGGAATTTGGAATTTTTACTTAAGCATTAGCTAAAATATTTTCCTGACTGGATATCAGAATCTGAATCCCAGTGAAATCCCGGTACGGAACCCAGGCATAAAGCCACGGTATTCTGCCGTCACCCTGCGCTGGTCAGTATTTACATTGATACTTGTCTTATTACCGATCACCGGAATGTCGCGTACAAATCGGGTAAATTCTTCTCTTGCATCTGCGGAGGCGGTTTCGTCCCACGCCATGCTTTCACCTGCGGGATGTGCAATCAGTTCATATTTGCATGAATTCGCTTCCGGTCCGAGCAGGTAACAGTCAACACTGATTTTTTTGGCCACCAGGAACTGGTAACCAAGCTGGGCACCGATTCCCATACCATGGTAATTACTGCTGACATTAAAATTCATGGTGGATTTGCCAATCATGTATTCAGCCTGTGTGCTGGTTTTATTATCCAGGCATTTGAAATAAGGTTCAAAATATAATCCCTGTAAACTTTTTTTACCAAGATAAAGACGGTAACCGGCCATCACAGAATAAGATTTTGTGGTTAACGTTCTTTTTTGCCCGTCAATCATCCAGTTAAATGAACTGGCGTAGGGAATGCCGGCATATACGGTACAGGAAGACTTATCGCCGTCATTGATTTCACCCCCGAATCCGATTTTCCCTGCAAAAACGGTTGCGGGTGCAAATTTGATCAGTACTGTTGTTTTGGGAATGGGTTTGTTTTCTGTTTGTGCTACGGCGGTGGAGAATCCGAATGCCAGAACTGGCAGTAAGTAGAGTTTTTTCATACGGTGGATTTGACAGTAAGGTCAGAAAAATGCCATTTATTTCTGCTGATTTTAATCATATTACCCGTTCAAAATTTCCGCTTTGATAATTGTTATTACTTAGTTGTTGCCCTGAAAAACGAAAAAATTGCCGGAAAAAACATTTTTTGACCGTTTTAATACTGTTCAGCCGGATTGCATTCTGGTTAGTTTAGCATCAAGGATTATAGTATGCTCGTAAAAACTTTTGGCAGTGCTGTCTATGGCGTGGAAGCCATCACCATCACCATAGAAGTAAGCTGGTTTGAACAAAATGGGAAGGACCCGATGATTGTGGGTTTGCCGGACAATGCCGTCAGGGAAAGCCTGCACCGGGTAGAAAGCACATTCAAGTCTATTGGTTTCCGTATGCCCCGGAACAAGGTGGTGGTTAACATGGCACCGGCTGATATCCGCAAAAGCGGAACCGCATTCGACCTGCCGATTGCGATTGGTATTTTATCTGCCTCGCAGCAAATACTTACTGTTGAAGACACGGAATTATATGTTGTGATGGGCGAATTATCCCTCGATGGTGAAATCCGGGCGATACGCGGCGCCCTGCCCATTGCCATCCAGGCCAAGAAAGAAGGATACAAGGGTTTGATCGTGCCCTCCGCCAATGCAGGTGAAGCCGGTTTGATGGAAGGGCTGCATGTATATGGCATGTCGCATATCCGGGAAGTAATTGATTTTTTTACCGGCAAACAACCCCGCCCCGCTCCTGTGGTAATAAATACCCGCGAGGCATTTTATGAATCGCAATATAATTTTGATATTGATTTTTCGGATGTAAAGGGACAGGAAAATATCAAACGGGCGCTGGAGATTGCAGCCGCCGGCGGGCATAACGCCATATTAATCGGTCCGCCCGGTGCAGGCAAAACCATGCTGGCAAAAAGGTTACCAACCATCCTTCCTCCGTTATCATTACAGGAAGCTCTGGAAACAACGAAGATCCATTCAGTGGCCGGCAAGCTTCCTGAAAATGCAGCGCTGGTGGCCAGGAGGCCATTCAGGAATCCCCACCATACGATCTCCGACGTAGCACTCGTAGGCGGCGGGGGCAACCCGCAACCCGGCGAAATTTCGTTAGCCCATAATGGTGTTTTATTCCTGGATGAATTACCGGAATTCAAAAGAACAGTGCTTGAAGTGATGCGGCAGCCGATGGAAGAAAGAAAGGTTACCATCTCACGTGCGAAGATCGCCGTTGAATTCCCGGCGAGTTTTATGCTGATGGCGTCTATGAACCCCTGCCCCTGTGGCTACTACAACCATCCGGAGCGGGAATGCAGTTGTCCGCCGGGTACCGTGCAGAAATACCTCAATAAAATTTCCGGCCCTTTGCTCGACCGGATTGACCTGCATGTGGAAGTGACACCCGTAGCTTTCCGCGAATTATCATCACAAACCGTACAGGAAAATTCAGCAACCATACGCAACCGGGTGATGGCTGCACGTGAAAAACAGGCGTTGCGGTTCCAGCAGGAACCCGGCATTTACTGCAACGCACAAATGGGGAGCCGGTTACTGAAAGATGTGTGCACCATCAGCACCGCCTGCAGCCAGTTACTGAAAAACGCGATGGAGAAACTGAATTTATCAGCAAGGGCCTATGACCGGATTTTGAAAGTCAGCCGGACGATTGCAGATTTATCCTGCAGTGATGTGATATTGCCGGAGCATGTGGCGGAGGCGATACAATACAGGAGTCTGGACAGAGAGGGATGGGCGGGGTAGTTCCCTGACGGAAATAATTTACCCTCAATCCCATTTTGCGCTGAGCACTTCTGATAAAATGTAATACAATTCAGTTGGGTCTGTGGGCTTACTGATAAAATGTACTGCCCCCATACTTTTAAGCGCTATTGAATCATTTACATCCGTAGTTGTGGTATAAATAAACACAGGGACATTTCGCAACTTTTCGATCTGCCGGATCTCTAACAGGCATTGTTTCCCACTGA
Organism: Chitinophagaceae bacterium; assembly: GCA_016720825.1. GTDB lineage: Bacteria > Bacteroidota > Bacteroidia > Chitinophagales > Chitinophagaceae > JJ008. The sequence continues at coordinate 33,850 of JADKJV010000005.1, forward strand.
TACGGGGCATCCTCAGGTCTAAAAAAATAAAATCAGGCAGTGGATTTTCAGCGTCGGACAGTATTTTCAGGGCTTCGAGTCCATCACAAGCCGTACTGCACACGATGCTGTCATCTATTTCTTTAACTGATTCTATGAATAATTTTTTATCATCGTCATCATCGTCAATAATAAAAAGCCTCATATTCTCTTTCATATTATTATTTTTTTCTGACGTAATCTGAATATTTACCAAGCTGTTTTTCATTTCTTAAACCGCAGCAGGAATGTTTGATTGTTTTAAAGGGAGAAGGATATAAAATGCCGCGCCATTGTTTTCCGCAGCTTCTGCATGAATGCTGCCCTGGTGATGTTCAGCAATTTTCCGGCACAAAGCCAGCCCTATTCCTGTCCCGGAATATTGTTTCCGGTCATTCAGGCATTCAAATATGGAAAATATCTGTTCTGAAAATTGCTGTTCAAAGCCAATACCGTTATCCCTGAAGCAAATCTCAGTATAAGCAAGCTGACTGTTTAGTTTACTATCTTTCTCAACTTCTTCCGGTAAAAGTTCTTTGGAGGAAATCGTAATGACGGGGCTTGTATCCGCTTTCGTGAACTTCAGCGCATTACTTATCAAATTATAAAACAACTGATTGGCCTGAACGGGTATTGTTTCAATAACCGGCAAATTATTTTTTATAATAACTGCCCTTTTCTCTGAAATAATCAGGTCAAAATCACCGAGAACATTATTTAATACCCGGTTCAGATCCGTTTCCACAAACAAATCTGCTGAATTGACAACCCTTGAAAAATTGAGTACATCTTTAATAAGTAATGACATCCGTTCAGAGGAGCCCTTAATTTTCGCAACCAGTCCTTTCGCCTCCGCTGGCAGGTTCACAGCAAACCGCTGTTCAAGCAGGCTCGTGAAAGTCTGTATTTTTCGCAGTGGTTCCTGCAGATCATGTGATGCGATTGACGCAAATTGTTCCAGGCTTTTATTCAAATGTTCCAGTTCCAGGTTCTTCTGCCGCATTTTTTCGGTCTGTAAAATGACTCTTTGTTCATTGTGTTTCTTCTCTGTCAGGTCAGTAATGATCATACCTACAGTAGCCAACTGCGGACGGAGGCTCGTGAGAGAAACATAAACAGGAATATTCTTATTGCTAAAAGACAAAGTGATCTCTGTTTTGCCAACACTTTCAAGTCCAAGGGTAAAATGATCCCGGAAAATCTCCCTCGATTCAGGGGCGACGTAATCAAAAAAATTTGTGCCGACTACTTTTTCATTGGACAGGCCCAGAAGTGCTGAAAAATAACTGTTACTGTATACGATCAGGCCATCCGGTGTTAAGTTCAGGGCTCCTTCGCTGAATTTCTCAATAAGCACCCGGTATGCAAAGTCGAGGCTTTGCAGGGTAAATACTTCTGATCTTCCTCCTTTTCTGATAGCAAAAGCATCGACGGAGCCGCTTTTAATAGCGGATATTGCATCTTGTGCCTCCAGGAGTTCGGATTTAAGGCTCTCAATTTCTGACAATAAATTAAATGATGGTGCCGTATGCATAAGCTACTCTTTGAAGTTAATCCCCAGGGCAATCACTAATTGCCTTGTATCTGACATATCTCCAATAAATGTTCTCCTTGGCAACGGGAAAAGCCGGATCAGCGAGGGGCTGAAAACAATTTTCCTTTGTTCCGCCAGTGCAGGGTCTTTATATATATCTATGATCTCGAGATCAAACCTCCTTTCAGGGTACTGATCACATAGTCGTGTAATATTCTGAATGGCACGCCTTGAATTGTCAGACATACCCGTAATATATAATTGAAGAACAATCTTTTCCCGTTCCTCACTATCAATTTGAAAACTATTTGCCATCAGGTCGTACAATTGAATGCATATTTAATCCACTAAGTACTTTTTCTTTATCAGACAGATCGCCAATAATCCTTTTCAGGGGCTTCGGTGTTTTTTTTATTAACGTAGGGATTGCGAAAATCTCATCCCGTTCAGCCAAATGCGGTGTTTTCAGTAAGTCAACCACTTCAATGGTATGTTTATCCCGGAGATGTTCTTTGCTGTACTTTGTTATATTCTCCAGGGCGAGAACAGATTTAGGAGTCTGCCCGGCTATATATAACCAAAGTTCCCAGTATTCCTCTTTTGCCATTTCAGTTGTCTTTTAATTAGATTAAACTTTTGCCGTATAAACAGCCGCTCTCCCATTGCCATTATGACTTTGCTTTTTTATTGCTAATTCGTCAACAATTTTAACCCCCTGATTAGTTACAGAATAACTGCAAATCTCACTTGAATGCCCCATACCCCGTGATTTCACTATATACAGGCTCCGGATTCTGATTCCGTTTTTCTCTTCATTTCTCAGTTTTATCCAGGTATCGGCGAGGGATGAGACAGCATCTTCGGTTGAATCATTTTGGCTGCCTGGCTGCTCCTGGGAAAGTGACGTAAACAAGGCATTAATCTGGTACATTTTCAGCATATCCATCAGCCTGGCAAGCATCGCTCTCACTTCACCACGGCTTCCCACTGAAACCAGACTGCTGATTGGGTCTATAATTACTGTTTGGGGTTTAAAATCCTTGATATACTTGTGCAAGGACAACAAATGCATTTCCAGGCCATGCAATGAAGGGCGGGAAGAATGAATCAGAAGCAGTTTTGATTTTACATAAGGGTTTAAATTCATGCCAACAGATTGCATGTTCCTGATCAGCTGGTTCGGGGATTCTTCAAAAGAAAAATAAAGAACTTTCTCTTTCCGCTTACAACTGCTTAATGCAAAATAGGCTGCAATGATAGTTTTCGTCGTACCCGCGGAACCAGTGATCAATGTGCAATTCCCTTTAAAATAACCGTTACCATCAAACAATTTATCAAGTGCCGGAAGCCCGGTGGAAATTATTTCTGTGGAAGTGACATGTTCCAGTTTTAAGGATGTGATGGGGAGAACAGAAACCCCGTTTTCATCTATCAGGAATGGGTATTCATTAGTACCATGTGTTGACCCCCTGTATTTAACAATCCTTAATCTTCTGGTTGCAATTTGTTCGATTACCCGGAAATCAAGCAGGATAACACAATCAGAAACATATTCTTCAAGGCCCTGACGGGTCAGCGTTGTATCGCCCCGTTCGCCGGTAATAATGGTTGTAACACCTTTTTCTTTCAGCCATTGAAATAGCCTCCGGATTTCCGAACGAAGTATTGTGGTATTACTCAGACCGGAAAATAACGACTCAATAGTGTCCAGCACTACCCTTTTTGCCCCGATCGAGTCTATGGCATGACCAAGCCTGATAAATAACCCTTCAAGGTCATATTCACCAGTTTCCTGAATTTCAGATCTTTCAATTCTGACATGATCAATCCTGAGCTTATTTTCTCCGGATAATTTCCCCAGATCAAATCCAAACGATTTTACATTTTCTGTCAGGTCTTTGGCCGTTTCCTCAAAACTCATGAAGACCCCCGGTTCATTAAATTCTGTGATCCCTTTAATCAGAAATTGAATAGCTAAAACAGTCTTACCACAACCAGCACTTCCGCAAATAAGCGTTGGGCGGCCTTTGGGAAGACCACCTCCTGTTATTTCATCGAGTCCGTATATGCCAGTTGGTGTTTTTGGAAAGGCTGTAAGTTTTGTTTGGCTCATGAATGAATTTGGGTTTAGCGATGTCAATCGAAGATGCAGAAAAGGTAGTCTTATCGTGATTCAATACAAGTATGCGTTTCCTTAAATAATTTATACAATTCACACATTTTAATGTTGTGACCAGTATCTGTAAATCCACCAGCTGTAAAAAAAATAACAGCTTAAGAATCAGAATATTAACTGTAAGACTGAAAGGATGAAGAAAGAGATCAGATAAGGGATAATAAAGATTAGATAATAGATATCAGAGATTAGATATAGAGCGGAAAACGCGGGTTGGCGTTTTTACCACAAAGGACACAAAGTTTAAACAAAGGACACAAGGTATCACGTTTGGATTTTGGAATTTGAGATTTGGAATTTCATTACTAAAGCAGCTTTATACTAAACTTCCCCTCCGAAATAACAGTATTACTTCCATTCACTTTCACCCCGCTGCCACCGAAGGTGCCGGTAGCGATTTTGGTTTGGTGGTTATAGGTATCAATATGTACAAAGAAAGGGGTGGTCGGGTAAGTGATATATATATAGGACGGCGTTACGCGGTCATAATAATAAAATGCCACGCGGTCAACCTGGATATTGGTTTTATCCCTGTCGAGGCTTTCGTTCAGGTAGGCGGTAATAACCATGCCGGTGTCCCGGGAACAGGAAGAAGGACCGAAAAAAGTAAAGGAAGATCTCTCCAGCGTGATAATAGCAGTATCAATGGTGCCACAGGCCTGTGCCTGCTGGGCCTTCAGACTCCAGTGATTGAGATCGACCGGAGTAGTCAGGTGATCACAGCTGGAGCAATGGGGTAATTCACTGGCCGATGGTGGTGGCGGCGGCGGGACGATGACTGTATCCCGGGGCCGGGTATTTGCTCCTTCGAAACTGTATTCTTTGGCACAGCCGCTGATATTCAGTAAGATGAAAATTCCTGCTGATACTATTACCAAAAGAATATGCTTCGGATTGCTGAATGACATTGTTACCAGATATAATCGGGAAAAAACACAAAAAAGCTGCCTTGATAAATCTAGTCTAATTTCTTTACAGAAGCCCAATACACCAGCAGGATCTTTGAATCCCCGGACTTAAGTTTTTGAATGACAAGAGTACAGGCAAGAAACCGATATGCCTGCAACAGCCTTCTTTAGAATTAATAATCCGGGCTCTTTCAGCCCACCAGTATCACGCGACTTAGTTTTTGTTCAATTCTGCGAAAGCCAGGCTAAACAGCCCCCCGTCAGCTAACTCATCCCTGTCAGATGCTCAATCTGGTATTTATGAAATGGATAATTAAAGTAGGTTAATCAAAATTATTTATCATGAAAGCAAGTTTTATATTGTTGAGCCTGTTTGTAACTGTTATCAGTTCAATGCAGGCCCAGGTAACACAGCAGGTCAGGGCAAAACGGGTAACGGCAACCCAAAACCAGTTCCCGGCTAAAATTTCCACTTCTGCAACAGAAACCAATAAGAAATCAGCCGTTCTCGAAGCTATCAATTTCCCCAATGCATATACAAGTATGAAGTTGCGGCTTCCATTTGCATCAGAAGAGAAAACTTACCTGGTACAGAAAACCGGTCATTTTTTTATCCTGCACGGCGATATAATTGTAGGAGATGATTTTCCGAAAACCATGGCGTATTCCACGCCTGATTTTTCTTTTATCAGTTTCCAATGGGCAAATGCAACTATGCCCATTGTAATTGATCCCTCCATATATGCAAACGGGATGGGCGATATTGTTCATGCCGCCATTGCAAATTTCAACAGCCAGACTGAGTTGTGTCTGGTTCCCAGAACAAGCCAGGATGATTATGTCAATATCAGTTTCTCCATGAATTTGGGAACAGCTGCGGGTGTTTCCAAACTCGGCAGGCAGGGCGGCGGGCAACCTTTACAGCTGGGTTCCAGTGCAACAATCGGAACCGTTATGCATGAACTGATGCATGCTGCAGGGTTTTATCATGAACAATGCAGGACTGACAGGGACAATTTTATCAAATTACATGAGGAGAATATGCAGGATGATAAGAAAAACCAGTTCCAGATTGAAGTTGGCACTGCACAAAGTACTTATGACTACTGTTCCATTATGCATTACAGTGCTACGGCTTTTTCTAAAAACGGGAATGCAACCATTGAATGCATGATAAACGGTTTGCCGGTTCCCTGCCCTGATTGCCTCGGAAACCGAACCAGTTTTACACAAAAAGATATTGATGGCATAGACAAGTTTTACAATAAGGTCAGCAGGTTTCCCTGCAACTCGCCGTTCCCCAACCCCAATCGTCAGCAGATGCAGTTTCCCGGTATTTACCCATCAGCTTCGCAGTCAGCCATGGCCGCTTTCAGGCAGAAAGCGGATATTGCCGGTAAGGAACATTTTGCGGGAGCTTTTCCCAATTTCCATGAAGCAAAAGCGGGAATCAATACGGTTGGCGGTACCATATTTATAAAATCAACCGTTGCGGTTTGGCAGGATGTTCCCCTTGCGCAATTAGGCAATCCTTCTATTGATGATTTTGCAGCCCGGATGCGGGCCACACAAAATTATGCAGTGGCAAACGGATACCTCGGCGGTTTCCCAACTTATCACCATGCTAATTATGGAAGCGGTATTGTGTGCGGTACGGTTTTACTGGGGCCTGCTGCAGCAGACTGGCGTGATGTACCCATTGCTGAATTAGGCAATCCTCCCCTGGATGATATTGGTGCCAGGTTCAGATCGGCCAATGACTACGCGGTGAGAAATGGATACCTGGGAGGTTTCCCCACATTTCATCATGCAAATTATGGCAGTGGGATCGTTTGCGGAATCATCCTGATTAAAAAAACGGCGGGCGAATGGAGAGATGTAGTGATCATTGAAGGGCCCAGGTAAAAACTTGCCGGAAAAAATCAAAAAACTGATTTATTACCAGAAGGTATATTTAAAACTGCCGGTTAACCCGGCAGTTTTTTTTGAACTTTTTCATCAATTCCCGCAAAGCACAAAGGGGCGAAAGCCCCTTTGAATAGTTTAATTTAATCTGAAATTATTGTTTCAGTACCTGCAATGGTTTTATATCCAGATCTGCAATTCGCAGTGAATATATTCCTGAAGGCATTTGTCCGAGGTCAATAGAGACCTGGTTCAGCCCCTGCATACAGTGAATCAGTTTCCGTTGAATGGTCCTGCCACTCATATCATTCACGAGCAGGAAATAATTGTTTTCCGCCGGAGCTGTAAAAGCAAGGCTGATATTACCGCTGGTAGGATTAGGGAATACCCGCATACTGGCTGATCCGGGGTCGCTGGTATTTACGGCCACGATATATGAATACACCGGCCGGCCGGCATCGTTTACCTGTTTCAGCCTGTAGTAATTGATCCCTGGCAGCGGTTGTATATCTGCATATTCATAATACTGCCTGGTCTGGCTGTTTCCAGAACCCGGAACACGGGCAAGTGTATTGAATTGTTTGCCATCGGATGAACGTTCCAGTTCAAAAAAATTATTATCTGTTTCTGAAGCAGTAGCCCAGTTCAACCGCACCTGCCTGTTTTGATAATTTGCTTTGAGGTAGAGCAATGAAAAAGCCAGGGGTTCACCGGAATTGGCAAGCGTAAACCGGTTGAGTGTATCCACACCAATCTTGGTTACAATATTCCCTGTAGGGTCCATACCTTCTTCTCCAATATTCCTCCAATGTATGCCGGCATTTTCGCTGGTAAAGAAACTCAGGTTCCCTTCACCCACACCAGCAAGCTCTGACTCAAAATAATAAAAATCAAGTGTAGCATCTGCAGCATTGTTATTATCAGGTATCACATCAAAATAACGATAAACAGATGCGCTCCCCTGTTGCTGGTGACCCCGGCGAATGATAACAGTACCCAGGTTTACTGCACTGGTTACTGACAAGCCAATATTTCCGGGATTCAAAGCAGTGGGCGCATTCATTACCCTGGAAACACGAATATAACCACCCGTCATACCTGTCACCCGGCTTGCATTGTTTTCTCCTGACAAACTGCCTGTAGTCCCCAGGTCTAAAATATAATTATTTAAAAAAACACTGTCGCCACTGCTGAATATCAGCTGGTGGTTAACATTGATGTTATGGTTTAATTGAATTCCATTCGCGGATTTAGCCAGCATCAGGTCATAGAAAGTGGAAGTTGCACCGCCCCCAATAAATGCGGCAGTCGTTCCGGTATTCCCGGTGAATTTCACAGTGCTCAAATCCGGTGTGAAAACACCATCATTGGTAATCGCCCCGTTATTCAGTACAAGGTAAACAGATCCCGATGCGACAAGGTTATTCCCGGCAGTGATCACTACGCCACCCTGGCCAACCACGTGGCTGCTGGTCAAAAGAACCGCAAGAACCACTAAGCTTTTTAATTTTGTAATAGTTTCCATACTTAGATATTAGATATCAGATATTAGTTCTGTAACCCGGTTATCTTATTTTACATATTGGCTGTGACTGCCTACTGCATCTATTTCATAATGCAGGTCAAATGACAATACGGCTGCATTTCCATTATAGTCATCATTACCATCAGCTGATTTCCGGAAAAAACGGCACATCAGGATACTGCTGATTTTATTCTGGCTGGCAGAAGGTGTGATGGAAGAAAATCCGGTAATCAGGTGTTTATCTGCGTCTCCTGATGCCACATCAGCAGAAGTGGCAGTAATAATAGTTGTATTGGAAAAAGCAATTGGCGTAGTGGCATCATAATTGACCCAGGTATATTCCAGTCCCCATACAACATTACCGGCCGTTGAAGCCTGCGGTGCCCAATGTACGTGCGGGTAAATAGTTGTTCCTTCTTTCCAGTTATGCGGCATTTGAATTGAAAAGAACACTTCCTCCTCATCTGAAGAACTGTTTTGGTCTTCAAATGTAAAAGTATAAACACCCCGGCTGCCGCTGCCATCGCTTTTCATTTGTGACCATACTGCCTGCCGGTCGTTTCCCAGCCTGCTGTTAAACAAAGGCACCACAATATCATTAAAGGCAGTGGCACTGCCTTCCAGCATGATTGTACCATCTGATTCAATCAGTGTATGGTTTGTCGCATCACCAATTACGGTATTACCGCTGCTGGAAATATTTATTCTTTGTGAGCCATTCGTTTTAATTACAAATCCCTGCGCATCAGTAGTGCCGATGAAATCTGTACCTGCAGTAGTCCCTGCATTGCCGCTCAGTTTCCATCCTGTATTGCTGGTTACCAGTTTTGTCCAGGCAGGTGATCCTGCAGTACCGCTGTTGAAATAAAAACCGGTTCCATCAGCGAGGGCCGCATTTGTATTAAATACAAGCAGGCTGGTAGCGGGGTTGGAAATTGTTGTTCCATCGGAAAGCGATGTAAGGCTAACACGTGGAATCAGCAAACCTTTGCTGGCACTAACCACATCCAGCATGGCAGAAGCATCCGGTACGGCACCGGTGGTGTTGATACCCAGGTTTTGAGCGGAGAGCGTCAGGCTGTTTAGCCCTGCGAATAAAAAAATAAAAGCAAACTGCAGAGAACGTATTACTGTTTTCATAGCATTGGATTTTTAGCTCGGAATTAGTTATCGAATAAAATGATTCAGTGCGTAAAATTGGCGTGTATTACAACTAATATTTATGACTTACATTATCCATATAAAACCCGCAATTTTTTAATTGATAACCCCTAGTTATACATAAAAACGGTTGTGAATAGTGGCATTAATCCCGACAGCATACAACAACTGAAAGCTGTGGATAATATCATTCACCAGATCAAGGGTTATGCGCTTCAGCCTGCACCATGATCCGAAACTCCGCTTTGTATTAAAGAAGTTACCTGTAAAACCAGACAGGCCAATAGGACATTTGTCCTATTTCCCCGCCCCCCCCGCTATCCCTAGTTTTGGAAGGTTCTAAACTCCCCTCCGGATGGCCTCGTTCCGTTTGGCCAGAACCAAAAATATGTACATGAAAAAGTTTTTACTTGCCACTTTATTTTTCCTTTTTTATTTTCAAATCCAGGCGCAGAATGTGGGTATAGGTACTACCAACCCTGTTGCACTTTTGCATGTAGCTGATAGCTCTGTACTTTTTTACGGGACCGCCGACAGTACCCGCAACGACAACATACAACCCGCCTGCTTCTGGTGCGGGGACAAGGATGATTTGGTATCCTCAAAAAGCTGCATTCAGGCAGGAATCTGTGAGCTACACAATGGGATAAAGGAAAGCATAGGGTCTTACTTTTCATTTGCAACCGGATTAAATTCAAAAGCAACGGGGGATGGATCTATTAGCATGGGAATGTTACCACACCAGCGGGGGTATTCGCAGTTAGGCATAGTCAACAATTGCCTGGGATTTAATTTTCAACTGGCAAGTGATGCCAGTGGGAGGTTTCATTCAGCACAGGTTCTCTTACACATGCAAGTGGATTAAATTCATTCACTGCCGGGTTTGGTACAAATGCCAGCGGAATTCATTCATTTAGTACAGGCTCTGTTACCCGGGCCAGTGGCTCCAACGCAACCAGCATGGGAAGCAATACCTTAGCAAAATCTGTTAATAGCCTGGTCATTGGTCAAAACAACGATACTTCAAATACGAACAGCGTATTTGAAATCGGTAATGGCAGTTCTCCTTCGATCCGGAAAAATGCTTTGACAGTTTTAATGAATGGTAACCAGAATTGGACGAGCCAACAATAGCCACTTCATCTGCCAATACCAGACGGGAAACATGGCACCAATAGCTTAATAATGATCCTGGATCTACGGATGTTGGTGAATAAATACACTCAAATATCAAGCGTTTCCCCGAATGCAGATGGCATCTATTCGATTTAGCCCTTGGAAAACTCATTGACAGAACTTTTCGGGATAAATGGCAATATCGGTATCGGCACAAGATCGCCAACGCCCAGTTACAATTGGCGAACACGGTTTGCCAACCGCAAAATAGTTCTTATGAAGTAGAGAATAATAACCACCAGTTTATCGGTTTTGGTATAAATAATGACATTGCTATATCAGGTTTCAGGCACCGCTATAGATCATGCCTTTTTTGCTGCTACTTCGCCTTCTACTTCGATTGAATTGATGAGGATTAAAGGAAATGGGAACATTGGCATTGGAAACAGTAACCCTCTGGTACCTTTGTCTTTCCCGGGAGTTGGAGGGAAAAAAATCTCCTTATACCCCGGCGGGAGCGGCGATGCAGGGATGGGAATCTATCCCAATGAATTCCGTCTTTTCGCAGATAACCCCAATGCGGACATCACTTTTGGAATTGATGATTACACTTTAGGTTTTTCCGAGAAGATCCGTTTTAAAGCGAACGGCAATATGGGAATCGGAACTTCTAATCCACTTGTACCACTGGCATTCAGCAATACTCTTGGAAATAAAATAGCCTTATACACAAACAGTACCACTTCTCAATATGGAATGGGGGTAGTTAGCGGGCTTTTACAGATTTATGGTGATGTAATATCTGCAGATATCGGATTTGGCTACGGAAGCAGCAGCAATTTCACCGAACGCATGCGCATCAAAGGAACTGGCTTTGTTGGCATAGGCACCAGTAACCCCACCCAGGCCTTACACGTTGTTGGCAATATTTTCGCCACCGGCACCATCACCCCCTCCGATGCCCGCTATAAGAAAAACATTTTACTGATTGATCATCCGCTGGAAAAACTGCAGCAACTCAATGGCGTTACCTATAACTACAGGCAGGATGAATTTCCCGACATGAAATTCCCCGTTGCCACACAGGTGGGATTGATTGCACAGGAGGTGGAGAAAGTATATCCGCAACTGGTATTTACTGATGATAAAGGATATAAGGCGGTGGATTATGTGAAGCTGATTCCGTTGCTGATTGAAACAGCTAAGGCTCAGCAAAAACAAGAAGAAACATTACAGCAAAAAGTAAATAAACAACAGGAAGAAATTGAAGCATTGAAAATACTGGTTGAAAAAATATTGAATAAAAAATGAGATGGGGAGTGAAGTAATGTGGTGGGTGAGGACACCCACCACGGCAGACGAAGTGTAGCGATGGGCGGAGACGGCGGACACACTCAATGCGGTGAGAATCCTGTATGACAATGCGCTAAAATATTTGAGCAGAAATGGCAGCAAGGCAGCAATTGAAGGAAGTGGTAACCTACCCGGCAAACCACTGATACAACAGATTCCCCGAAAGCGCAGCTCCGCCGCGCGCGCCGCGAGAAACTTAAGTATTGAATTAAATTAAGGAATCTATTAGTAATGAAACATCTCATCCTCGTATTCTCCCTATGCATTTCCGCTGCAGCAGCACAGGCACAAGACAGCCTGAAGCATTCTTCCGTAAAAAACATTCAGCCCCCGGGTCAGCCCAGCAAACAGGAACTCGCGAAAATGAAAGCGGCCAATATTAAAAAAGCCGCGAAAACACAGTTTCAGTATTTCATCATCCATGCAGACAGTGCCCGGTATGGTTACAGCATTTACGCCGATGGTAATTTATATATACAACAAACAACCATACCCTCCTTGCAGGGCAACCGGGGTTTTGCTGATACTGCATCTGCCGGCAGGACTGCTCGCTTTGCCATCCGGAAAATAAAAGCCGGGGAAATACCACCAACCATCTCGGTGGCTGATTTAAAAAAAATGAATATAAAATGAAGTTTATGAAGAATAATGTTTTGGGTTTATTTATGCTATTATCATTCGCGCATATCGCAACTGCACAAAGTGTCGGCGTAGGAACCAACACGCCCAACAGTAGTGCGATACTGGATGTCAGCAGTACAAGCAAAGGGGTTTTGTTACCCAGGATGACGACTGTACAGCGGGATGCGATTGTAAATCCAGCTGCAGGACTCACCATTTATAATACCGACGACCAGTGTACCGATACATATAATGGCACCACCTGGTTCAAGAACTGTGGTTTAAAACAAGAAGGTAGTGTAATCGTGCCCGGAGATACCTGGACTAAAAAAACCGATTTTGGAGGTATTGAAAGGTTTAATGCCATCGGATTCTCTATTGGTGCTAAAGGTTATATTGGAACAGGAGTCAGTTATTATGGGGATTTGCTAAAGGACTTTTGGGAATATTCGCCTGGCACAAACTCCTGGTCACAAATCGCAGATATGGGCAATACCGGCAGGTATTTTGCAACCGGATTCTCCATAGGTAATAAAGGATATGCCGGAACCCGATTCGGAGAAGGTAATTATCTTAATGACTTGGGAATATGATCCGGCATTGAATACATGGACAGCCAAAAGCAGTTTACCCGGATTAGCGAGAACATCAGCGGTAGGATTTTCAATCGGCAGTAAAGGTTATATCGGGACAGGTGGATCTGCGGGTGGTTACCTCGGTGATTTCTGGGAGTTCAATCCTTTAACCGACACATGGACGGCTAAAGCCAACATTCCTGCTTCAGACAGGGTTTTGGCAGCCGGATTCAGTATTGGCAATAAGGGCTATATCACACTGGGAGCATCCTGGTCAGGAGGCTATCAAAACGAATTATTTGAATATAACCAGGCTGCAAATTCCTGGACTCAAAAAGCCAATTTTCCCGCAGGAGGAAGAATCGGGGCAATCGGCTTTGGTACGTCATCAAAAGGGTATGTGGGTACCGGATCTGGTTCTTCAGAGTATTTTAAAGATTTTTCGGAATATAACCCAGTTGCAGATGTATGGACACAAAAAGCCAATTATTTTGAGTCTTTATCTGCTTCCACTGCGTTCAGTATTGAAACAAGGGATATGTAGGCACCGGGAATGTATTGGGTGTTCCAGGCAAATACTTTTGGGAATACAATTCAACAGATACAACGGTTCCTGCCTTTGTATCCGCTATTCCGCCCAGTATCTATCAGTTTAGTGACGGATCTGGACAAAGAATAATAACAAAATTTCAAGTTCAGGAAACACCCTCGTTATTGAACCATTAAAATCCGTTTTTACCGGCAACGTAGGTATTGGTACAGCTACACCAAATGCACCGCTGCACTTTGCAAACTCAGCCAGTAACAGAAAACTTGTTTTATATGAAGTTGCCAATAATGATCATCAGTTTAGCGGATTAGGTATAAATAATGACGCTGTAAGATATCAAACGGCCAGCACGGCTGCTGATCATGCCTTTTTTGCAGGTGCTTCTCCAACAACATCCAATGAACTTTTCAGGATCAGTGGAAATGGGAATGTGGGTATCGGCGTCAGCTCACCTAATGCACAACTTCAATTTACCAATACACCCATAAACCGGAAAATAGTTTTATATGAACTTAGCAATAATGATAACGAGTATTACGGATTTGGCATAAACAATCTGGCAACAAGATATCAGGTTGGAAGCCTTACTGCAGATCATGTATTCTATGCAGGCAACGGACCGTTTGCATCCAATGAACTTTTCCGGATTAAAGGAAATGGGAACATTGGGATTGGCACAAGTTCTCCCACGGCACAACTTCAACTTGCAAATATCATATCAAACCGTAAAATCGTTCTATATGATGCCAACAATAACGACCACCAGTTTAGCGGACTAGGTATTAATAATGACGCAGTAAGGTATCAAACGGCAAGTACCACTACAGACCATGCATTTTACGCAGGCGCTTCAACAACATCTTCAGTTGAACTGATGCGGATAAAAGGAACCGGTCGTGTAGGTATCGGCACCAGTAACCCCACCCCAGGCCTTACACGTTGTTGGTAATATTTTCGCCACCAGCACCATCACCCCTCCGATGCCCGCTATAAGAAAAATATTTTACTGATTGATCATCCGCTTGAAAAACTGCAGCAACTCAATGGCGTTTACCTGTAACTACCGGCAGGATGAATTCCCCGACATGAAATTCCCCGTTGCCACACAGGTGGGATTGATTGCCCAGGAGGTGGAGAAAGTATTCCCGCAATTGGTTTTTACTGATAATAAAGGGTATAAGGCGGTGGATTATGTCAAACTGCTGCCGCTGCTGATTGAAGCATTGAAAGAAGAAAAAGTGGAAAGGGAAAAACTGCAAAAAAGAATTGAAGCGTTGGAAAAATAATAATGAACTGGTGTTTGAGGAAACGCCAGGAGTGTATATTTAACCGCAAGGATCACGAAGATTAAACAACCGACTACGCTTCGCGTCGTCGGTCACGGGAGGCCACAAAGTACCTGACTTTGTGGCTTTTGTTTAATCCTTGTGCACCTTTTGCTTGCCCGACGAAGCATTGCGTAGTCGGGTGGTTAAAAAAATTGCCCATTTCACAATTTGTATAACTTAAGTTATACACCGAAACCCGTATTCTACAGCCAGAAAACTAATCATTGAACTATTTTAGCTTTTGCCCATTTCTCCCTCAGCTAAAATAAATTTTATGCAAATAAAAAAAACTGTTCGGGTTCCTGCTGCTGTTTCCGTTTCTTTGATCTACCCAAATAATATCCAGATTACCGGCATCAGTCTTACCGGCCAGAACACCACCAACACACCGTTCCAGGTACAGTTCAGCGTTAGCTGGGAAAACAGCTGGCGTATCGCCGGCGGACCGGCTAACTGGGATGCTGCATGGGTATTTGTAAAATACCGTTTGGGCAGCGGCCCCTGGCAGCATGCCTACCTCAACCCGGATGCAAACCATGTGGCTCCATCAGGCAGCTCCATCAATACAGGATTATTAACCCCCGGGACTGCATTTAACGCAACAACCAATCCTGGCATTGGTGCATTTCTTTTCCGCAGTACACCCGGTAACGGTACATTCACTGTTACAAATGCGCAGTTACAATGGAACTATGGCGCCAATGGTTTGTCGGATAATGCGGTGGTAGATGTGCAGCTGTATGGCATTGAACAGGTGTTTATCCCGCAAGGCATGTTTGCGGCTGGTGATGGTCTTACAGATGGTCAACAGTTTGGTATTACGACCATTAACACAGCTGTAGCTAATTCATCGCTGGGCGGTGTTGGCGCCCTGGGCGGAACCAATGGTGGTTATCCGGTTGGTGCAAGTGCGCCAACCAGCGCAAATTGGCCAAATGGGTTTAATGCATTTTACTGCATGAAGTATGAAATCAGCCAGCAGGGTTATGCTGATTTTTTGAATTCCCTGACCCGCACACAACAGGCTGCAAGAGTGGCCACCGCTATACCGGCAGGCACAACCAGTGTTACGAACCGCTATGTATTATCAAATTCTGTAGCCATAGATACAAGGAACGGCATTAGATGCGATGCAACCATTCCCGCATCTTCTCCTGTTACGTTTTATTGCGATTTTGATGGTGACGGCATTCCGGGTGAAACCACAGATGGAAAAGACATCGCCTGCGGCTATTTAAACTGGAATGACGTATTATCATATCTTGACTGGACTGGATTAAGGCCAATGACTGAAACCGAATTTGAAAAAGCGGCTCGCGGACCAGTGCCACCCCTGGCCGGCGAATTCGCCTGGGGCAACACAAACATTACAGGATTAACAACTATCCTGAGCCCGGGACTACCTGCTGAAACGCCAAATAGCGGTGCCAATACATTGTTCGGATTTCAATTTGGAGAAATCGGACCCGTTCGTGTCGGATCATTTGCAGGCAGCGGAACCAACAGGCAGCAGGCTGGCGCAGGTTATTATGGAAACATGGAATTAAGTGGCAATGCAGGAGAACTCGTTGTTACAATGGCTATACCCAGTAACTATATTGGAACACATGGTAACGGCAGTTTGAGTGCTGCAGGAATTTATACCAATTCAGATTGGCCGAATGACGGAGGCAGCAGTGGTGCGGGACTCCGGGGCGGGCATGCCATTTCAACAGCTTCTTCATTAAGAATCAGCGACCGCCTGAATGTTTTAGCAACAGTCAGTTTTCGTTTCCCTACATATGGAGGACGTGGTACCAGAACAGCACCATAATCAAAATGTTTTTAGACCTTGAAAAAGTATTCACTGATTATATTACTGTGCTTCTCAACTTTAAAACCGTTTGCACAATTTACCGGTGGTAAGGGCCGTGGAGATCATAACCGCTCTAACGGCATTGGTATTTTCAGCGGTGAAAACCTGAATGTGGTTTTCAGTGGCGGAACCGGCCGTGGTGACCAACAGCAAACGCTTAACTCATATACTTTGCAGAATGAATCCACCGATATTTTATTTGCCGGAGGTATAGGCAGAGGTGATCAATCGCTTCCGCTTTATTACGGTATTTTCCGGGGGAAGATATCTAGTCCGTTTTCCGGGGCGTCCCGGGAGAGGCGATGTACCTGGCAAACGCCTCGGTGTTACTACCTACGGAGAAAACACCAGCATACTCTTCCATGGCGGAGCTGGCCGTGGGGATGTAACCTTCAACAACCCTGCCCTTGTATTCAGCAATGAAAATATCAACCAATTGTTCAGTGGCGGAACTGGCAGAGGGGATGCGCAACTCACCAAATCAGCTATCGCTAACAGCGGAGAAGATGCCGGAGTCTTATTCACGGGCGGAACCGGAAGAGGTGATTTCAATATTTTAATCAGCGATTTTACCCTGAGCGGTGAAAATGTACTGCTGCTTTATCGGGGTGGAATGGGCAGAGGCGATGCACTCATTCTTTTAAATCAATCCATATTCTCCGGCGAAAACCTGCTGATATTATATGGTGGAGGCAGTGGTCGAGGAGATAATATTTCTGCTATCACTACAGGCATTGCAGATTGTGCAATGGACTTCTACTGGAATGGAAACCTGAATACCGATTGGCATAACCCGGCCAACTGGAATTGCGGAACAACCCCGGGGGTTAATACAAATGTTATCATACCACCCGGATTAACCAACTACCCGGTTATTTCACAGGCGGTGGAAATTAAACGGCTTGAAATACAGAGCGGCGCATCTGTTACGGTGATGCCGGGGATGCAGGTAAAAATAAACGGACAGTAATAACTGTTGATTAACCACAAAGAACACAAAGAATAAAACAACCGACTACGCTTCGCTTCGTCGGTCACTGAAGGCCACAAAGTCAGAAACTTTGTGGCCTTTGTTTACCTTTGATTCTTTGTGAAAAAAAATCAGTTAACCCCCACTTCTCTCTTCTCCGCAAACGCCGGCCGCACCACCCAACTTTGTTTATTCGGCTTACGGATCAGCAACCATAAAATAAAAAATAGTGTTGTTGCTGATATCATTACTTCAATACTCCAGTAAGGAATTACATTCTTCGCATTATATAACACGCCGTCCGTTTCAAACTGACCGAACCCCAGCAATGATGGTATCCTGTACCAGTAATAACAGGACACTGCTGCCGTTGAAAAAACCCTCACCAGCCACATCTCCCTGACCAACCGTGCATTCAACAGCACAAGGTATACAGTCAAAGTAACAACCATTCCAGCAGGGGGCATTTCATACACCCGGAATAAATCATAGCCGCTTGAAATACCATCGTGATCAGGCACATGGAACCAGCCCCACACAAAACCCGGCAAGCCACCTGTGATCAGCAAACCACTGATCTGGCTGAATATATTTTTTTTAACGAGCCTTGGATTCATATTCGGTGTTGAATCCGGGCAAGGCACTACACAGTTCTGGCATTTATCACAATGTGCATTCCCTACAGCGCCAAAAACATTATTGCCGTACAATCTTTCAACCGGATGCACAGGACATAAAGTGGAACACCAGGCACTCTTCCATTCATACCTGGAACCCATCCACAGACCTAACACAATCATTGAAAAAATAAGAATGGCTGTTGCCTGGCCGTTCGTATTGAATATGGCATGCCTCAGCGGCACAATAATATAAAGGGCAAGCACACTGATCAGTCCGAGTTTTGCCTGCAGCTCAGGTGTCATGATTTTGCGTTTGGAAATACCTAAATGCCTTGGCAGTAAATTGATGGTAGCCAGCGGGCAAACATTACGCCATACTCCTACGGCAACAACTATCAGCAAGGGCGCCACCGGAATCAGGATATTCCAGAAAAGCATAATCCCCACAGCTGGAAAAAATAACAGACTGGAAAAAATTGCAAAACCAACTAACCAAACTGCAACCTGGAGAGTACGCCAGACCTTCTTATGAGTTGTGTTCATATCTGCTGCCCTTTATTTTCACAAAGCGGGGAAGATAGCAGAAATCAATATAAAAAAAGATGACCCGCAGATTGCCCATCTGCAGGTCATTTTCAGGCATCTGTCTCACTAATTCGGAAAGAAAGTTACCCGCTCCCCTGTTTCCAGTTTATCCTTTACCTGTTGCCATTCCGCTTCCTCCAGATTCGCCGCAGCCAATATGTATAATTTTTCAAATACTTCCTGCGGGGCTGTCCGTTTTACCGCATTCATCCACTGTGCAATTTCACCCGGACTGTTTCCGCGCAGCATCCACTGCATATAATACTGGTTTTTCTCCGGCTGTACTTTGGCAGCTATTTCCTGAACCAGTTGGTGGAGTTCCATGTCTGAATAATGTGCCCACAAAACCGGATTCAATTCCCTTTCTTCCCGGTTCATGTGCGCCAGGTTAAAAGCCACAAAGCCGTTAAAACGCAGCAATAATTCTGCACCGGCCCGGATTCTATTTACCTCCGTGTTTGCTTCCAGCCAGAGTGAAACAGTTTCACAGATTTCTTTTGCCAGCCTTTCGTCTTCATGGTGTTCGGCATTAAAACTTTCAATCAATGCAGGATTATACCGGTGGATCAACGGAAGAATCATCTGATCCTCCACTTCCGCATGGCCATCGAAAAGCATCAGGGCCTGCTGCACCTGTTTGATCGCCATCAAAGGTTTTTCTTCCTGCTCAAAATCTGTTTGCTGCAAACGCAGGGAGCTGTCGTATAATAATGCCCGGAGCCCTTTATGGATTTGCCGGAATGGGTTAAAGCGGTTGGGTTGCATACAGTTGATTTTTTAAAGGAGGCGGTTTAGTTTTTTACATAGTATTCCCGCTGGCGGCTGATATCATAATCAATGCCCTCTTCACCAACAATGGTTGACTGACCATAATACTTTACAGCAATACGGCTTCCTGAACCGGCCGGATTAAGTAACAACCTGGGCGTGATCAGTTCATTGAGTGATGTCACTTTGAATTGCCCCTTGCGGTAATGGATTCAAGCCGGCTGACGGGAATGTAAACCTGTACTGCCCCCTTCCGGATGTGACGGGTGGTGCGTACGGTAAACGTTCCGCTTTTTTCTTCCACTGCAATCCTGGCAATATCATCTGCACTGCCAGTAATTACAACAGTGTCATCTGTTGATTCGCGCAGGAATACCTGCAGGTTCCCGTTTACTTCAAGGGCTGTAAAAGGTTTCTGCAAAGCCAGTTTTTTTTCAATGGGAGGATCGCCGGCAAAAACTGTAAAAGATGCCAGCAGGCCAATGGCCAGGGTTAAGGTTTTTGTTTTCATGACTATACTTTTTAAAATGAAAGAATAAAACAAATATCCGATTCAACAAGAAGCGGGAGTATAGCATGAAGATGTGTAAAAGGTGAACTGAAAGTGGCAGGACTAAGCCCTGAATAACATATCTGTGTGAGCCCCCCATATCCGGCCCCGAAAATCGCTTTAAAAGCCACTCAACCTCCCTTTTCCGTTAAAAAAAAGCATATCATTATCTTTGAAAACTTATGCAGGATTCCTTCCGGCTATTAAATAAATATTACGACAAAATCTGGGTGCTCACCATTCAGGCTGCAGCAGACAGAAGGGAGAATTTTGCCCGGCAGTTTGAGGGACTGGATTATGAATTTTTTTATGGTGCCGATAAGAATCAATTCACCATTGAGCAGGTTACTGCTGACAATATATATAATGACAAATTGGCCCGGCAGCACCATCGGTACGATAAATGCATGAAACATGGTGAGATTGCCTGTTCCTGGAGCCATAAAATGATGTACGAAGAGATGCTGGCAAAAGGATATGAAAAGGTGCTGATTTTTGAAGATGATGCCCTGCCTGATCCTGAACAAATGGCCAGAATACCTGTTATACTGCATGAAATCCCGGAGCATGCAGATTTGGTTTGGTGGGGATGGTCAAAAAACGGGGAAAGGAATCCTGCCGGGCGTTTTAAACAGTTCTTTTATCATATCCAGCACCGGGCTGGTAAACTCAAATGGGACGACCGGATGATCCGGCACTGCACGGCCATTTTCAGGCCAGCTTAAAATTGCCGGCTTCCATGATTACACGTTTGCCTATGCAATTAACCGCCATGCTGCGGAAAAACTGGCAGAGAAACAAACACCGATTCAATATATCGCCGATAACCTGCTGGCACACGCCTCAACAAATCACTGGCTGAAAGGATATATTGTTCATCCCGCCGTTTTCCTGCATGATATGCTGCCGGATGGTACGCATCACAATTCGTATATTCGGTAAACGGGGACTTAACTACTATAAAAAAGATTATGAAGACGCTTGTAAAATACATGAAACCGTATAAATGGCTGATGGCACTTGTGCTGACACTGGCCGCCATTAATATTGGTTTCTCACTCGTGGATCCGATCATTTTCGGTAAACTGATCAAACTCGCTGGTCATCACCAAATCCTGCAAAAAGCGGATGGTGAAGGCATGAGCATGCACCAGTTCATGTACACAAAAGTAGTGGTACAGGAAACATCCTCAAAATCTGTTGTTATATATGGAGTGGTTTGGCTGCTGATTGCCTCTATCTCAGTAGCCATGATCAGCCGGATCGCCAAAGCCTTCCAGGATTATTTCCTGAACCTGATCACCCAGAAATTCGGCGCCACGGTATTCACCCAGGGCCTCCAACACGCGATGAAACTTCCCTACCAGGAATTTGAAGACGCCCGCAGCGGGGAAACACTCAGTGTATTGCAGAAAGTGAGGATCGATACAGAAAAATTTGTCGCGGCCTTTATTAATATACTGTTCCCTGTTATTGTCGGTATTTTCTTTGTTGCCGTTTATGCAACCACCATCAGCTGGAGCCTGCCGCTGGTATATTTTGGCGGGATCTTTTTGCTGACAGTCATTTCAAATGTGCTGAGCAAGAAAGTAAAAACCATCCAGAAGAAAATTGTTTCCCAAACAACTTCCCTGGCCGGCGCCACTACCGAATCACTGCGCAATATTGAACTGGTAAAAAGCCTTGGCCTCACCCAGCAGGAGGTAAGCCGTTTGAACAAAAACACATTTAAAATCCTGGGACTTGAGCTGACTAAAGTAAAACGGATACGCAGTATCAGTTTTGTACAGGGTACATTCGTAAATACACTCCGCCAGGTCATCCTGTTCCTGCTGATGCTGTTTATATACCGGGGCCAGATGGATTTCAGCCAGCTGGTAACCATGCAGATTTTCTCCTTCTTTGTATTCGGACCATTGCAGGAGATTGGCAACATCATCCTCTCCTACCGCGAAGCCCAGGCATCGCTGGAGAATTTTGCCAACCTGATGAAAAAATCACCGGAAGCACAGCCAGCCAGTCCCAAACACCTGGGAACAATACAGACCCTCGAGTTTGATCACGTGGCATTTAAACACCAGACGGTGTCCCACAAAGCCATCAACGATATCAGTTTCTCTGTACAAAAAGGGGAAACCATTGCATTCGTCGGACCATCCGGTTCCGGCAAAACCACACTGATGAAACTGCTGGTGGGTCTGTACCGTCCGCTCGAAGGAAAAATCCTTTACAATGGTATTGATGAAAACAGCATTGACTTTGAAGACCTGCGCAACCAGATCGGGTTTGTAACACAGGATACGCAATTATTCTCCGGCACTATCCGCGAGAACCTGGTGTTTGTAAATCCTGAAGCCAATGAAGCAGAACTGAGGGATGTACTGACCAAAGCAGCCTGTGATAATTTATTATCCCGCGCAGAAAAAGGTCTCGAAACCATGATCGGGGAAGGCGGATTGAAATTATCGGGTGGTGAAAAACAACGCTTATCCATTGCCCGTGCATTGTTGCGCCAGCCCAAATTGTTATTGTTTGATGAAGCTACGTCTGCGCTGGATTCAATCACGGAAGAAGAAATCACTGATACCATCCGTTCAATTTCCACCGCCGGAAACCAGATCACCATCCTGATCGCGCACCGGTTGTCAACCATCATGCATGCCGACCGCATCTATGTACTGGAAAAAGGCGATGTGGTGGAAACCGGAAACCACGAAACCCTGCTCGCTGAAAAAGGGCTGTACTACGCCATGTGGCGCCAACAGATCGGCGAACGCAAAAATAAATTCACCGTCAGTTAACCATATGGGATTATTTTCTTTTCTGAAAGGAGGCCCCAGCCTCAGGGAACTATTGCAAAAAGGCGCTGTCATCATTGATGTACGCACACCCAATGAATTTGACCGCGGCCGTTTACCCGAAGCCATCAACATTCCGGTTGACCGCATTGCCACGGATGCCAAACGGATACTGGTAATCAAAAGACCCGTGATCTTTTGCTGTAATTCCGGCGACCGCAGCGCACAGGCTGTTGCTACCATCAAAAAAATGGGCAAGAAAGATGTATACAACGGTGGCGACTGGGAAAAACTTTACCTGATTTACAAAAGCATCTGAGTTTCATCAGGGGCCCACACTGACTTTTACCGTTTTGGTTGTCATATTCAGTCCATGATCTTCAAACGCAACTGAAACAGTGTATGTGCCGGCAGTGGCCGTGTTTACCAGATAAGAAAGATTATAATTATACAACAGCAATCCATGGATATCGTATGCCTGGTCTTTCAACACCGCGCCATTTGCATCACTGGTGACTTTGATATGCCCGCGGTACAAACCCTGAGTGTCTGTTATTTTACCGGTAACTACAATGGAATTCCCGCTCAGGAATAATTCACCGGCAACCGGTGAATTAATTTCCACAACTGGGGCAGTAACATCATTGTAATTAATTTCATGCGGATCATTGTTCCCGTTCCCGCCAGAACCAGATTTGGAACAGGCAGGCAACAAGAAAGCCAGCAGGCAGAAATATATTATTTGTCTGGTTACACCCGGCATCCTGTAAATCTAAGGTTCTTTTTGCTTTTCAGGAGGGGAAATCATTTCATTGATGATACCCGAACTTTCCAGTTCTTCCATATCACTCAGCTCCAGTTCCAGTGCATGGGTACTGATAAAAATCTCTGCGAGTGAAAATAATAATGAAGCCAGCAAACTGAGCAGGCTGCTACCGAAAATAAATCCGGCAACCTCCATCCAGTCACGGTAAATCGCATACATACTAATCACACAACAGAGGAAACTGAGCACCGCCAATGCCTGCATCAGGCGGATTTGCCGGATACGGCGGCGCAGGTTATAAATCTGGTGCAGGATCACTTTACTTTTTTTCCCGCTAACATACTCATCATGCAGTTTCCGGATCAGGCTGGCCAGCGCCAGGAAACGGTTGGTATACGCCAGTAACAATAAAGTAATGGCCGGGAATAATAAGGCCGGGGTGTTGATGGATAGTTCCATAACACAAAACTACAAAACACAGAGCCATTAATGCTGTTTAAACGAAAGCGGGATATTCAACTTCACATTAAATGCCCTGCCCATGTTAAACACACCTGTCCTGCCACTCACCAAATTCTCAGCCGTATACTTCAACCGGCTCAGGTGATTCTGGTAAGCTTTATCGGTCAGGTTGTTCACACCTACATACAAATTAAACAGTGTTTGCTTATGATGCATGAATGAAGCCCCGGCCCCGGCGTGGATGATGGTATAACCAGGCGTGGCTGTTTCTGTATTATATCCCGTAAACGGCTTCGACTGGCTGAATGTGTTTTCAAATTCCAGTTTCATAAAAAACATTGCTGAGCTTTTTCCCTTTCTGTGCCAGTTCCACTTTAATATCACTGATCAGTCTTGGCGCCGGGATCAATGGCAGGTTGCGGCTGCCATCCTTGGATGCAGCCATCACACCCCTCACCCAGGAAAAACTATTCTCCAGGTGCAGCCAGTCGAGCGGGTGCGGGTGGATATCGAGGTTAGCTTCCACGCCATACAATTTTGCATTTTGCTGGTCGAACCGGAAAGCGAAAAACTCATCCGGTCCGTTTACAATCATCGAATCACCGCCGTTGACGGATGCCAGTTTGCGGTAATAGATAAAATTCTTCAGGGAGTTATAAAACACCGACACATTTACTGATACGTGTTCAGTCGCAGCTTCAATCCCTGCATCTGCCTGCAAGCTGGTTTCAGACACCAGGTTTTGATTTCCGTACTCATACCGGTTGGTGCCTTCATGGGCCCCATTGCTTGCCAGTTCAGGAATACTCGGTGCACGGAATCCCCTGGCCAGGTTGAATTTCAGGGTAAGCGATTTGTTCACTTCAAAACTCAATCCCGCACTGCCGGAGATATTTGAAAAATCACGGGTGAATGGCTGAAAGCGGATGGTACTGCCTTCCACCAGTTCTTTCGATTGCAGATGGCGGTTATCAAACCGAATACCGCCACTGTAAGTGATGCGGTCTGCTTTTTTCTGTGTGTAGATAAATGCACCGATGTCAAACAAATCATACTCAGGGATCAGGACTTCCGTTCCCTTATTCAGGCTGGCCTGCTGCATCCCGTTCACACCAATTGTAGTCTTCCAGTCTTTTTTCTCATCGAGGTGATACTGCAGGTTATAATTAAATGTGCCCAGGTCAAACCATAAGTTTTTTTCTTCCGGCTGCAGTACATTGCCGAATTCCTGGCGCTGGTTACGCTGGTAACCCAGGGCCATGGTCAGCCTGTTATGGCCTAACCGGAAACTGTTATCGGTAACAAATTTATTATGTTGTATGCGCTGCATCGGGAGAAAGGGATCCGTGGTTTTAAAATCTGCCTTTGTAGCAAGCACCGTTTCTACCACACCCCCATTGTTTATTTGTTTCAGGAATTCCCCGGTAGCATCATCGCGTTCCCCCTCCACTAATCCGAGACGCTGGTCAAAACGCGTAAAATAAAAATGGGTAAAGCCCCAGTTTTTATTGAACCCGCCAAACATACCAAAATCTTTTTCATTGTATTTGGAATTGAAAACGTATCCGTCATACCTGTTTTTATAATCGCCAGCTGCTTTTAATGAACCATTCAATCCCCACACAAACCCATGCTGGTTACCCCCGAGGTCTGCATGCAGGTTGCGCTGGCGGTTATTATCCATCCATCCCAGGGCTATGTTCCCGCGGGTTTGCCCTTCTGACGGAGGCAGGAATGAAATGATATTGATAACACCAGCCAATGCATCGCTGCCATACATCAAGGAAGCGGGACCTTTCAGCACTTCCACTTTACTTACATTCTGTTCATCTATTTCAATACCATGTTCATCGCCCCATTGCTGGCCTTCCTGGCGGATACCATCATTTACCACCAGCACCCGGTTATAACCCAGTCCGCGGATAAATGGTTTGGATACTGCCGGCCCGGTTGAAACCTGTGAAAGCCCCGGTGTTTTGGCAATATTATCAACGAGATTGGTTGACATATTCCTGAACAGGTCTTCTTTTCGGATAATGGTCACTGGCACCGGAGTCCGCTTTACAGAAGTGGCACGGGAAACACCGGTTACGGTTACCGTTTCGTTTTCAATAATGGCAGCTGCCATTGAAAAGTTTTTTACCTGGTTACTTTTCAATTCAATATTCTCAATGATATTGGAATACCCGGTGTAACTGATTTCAAGGAGATATTGACCGGAGCTTAACCCGGTAAAAACAAACTCACCATTCGCATTGGTGTTAGTGCCGCGCCGTAAATCCGGAAGATAAACAGATGCCCCTACGAGTGCTTCACCTGTTTTTTGATCTGTGATTTTTCCGGAAAACCGGATACCGGATTGTGCCTGGCTGATCATAGCCAGTATAATACTGAAGAACAGAAATTTGAATTTCATAATAAATGAATGCAGGGATTACCTGGGTAATAAATGGGGTTGAGCGCCTGGAAAAAATCAGCAGGCAGGCGGCCCCCGGAGCGGAGAAACCCGGTGGAAAGACTGAACCGGGGAAACAGGTAATACAATCGTTGCGGGAATGCAAAAAACAGGAGAAACAACAGCAGCAGGTTCTTCAGTCAAACCAGCCGATTGGAAAAAATCATCCATACAACCACAACCCACGGCATGCAGTTGTGCATGGCCGGTGGATTTATGAAAATCGGGATTGTCTGCGTCATCATGCAAACTGTTATGCAGCATGAGACCACCCGCAGATTTGGCAAGGCAAACCAGCAGCAAGATGAATGAACACCATTTATGTATGGGTGCGTATTTCCTCACTGAGTGCAAATCTATAAAAATTTGCAACCATAGTTCAAAAAATATTTGAAGGGCCGGAATTCAGGATTACCGGACTTTCAGCATCGGCTTCACCTGCTGTACGGGTCCGTTCTGGAAACGGGCATAATATACACCGGCAGGCAGGGGACCGCTGTCGAATGTGATACTATATGTACCCGGGCCATAATCCCTGTCAACAGGCGTTTTAATAACCCGGCCCAGCATATCGATAATCTGAACCAGGGTGTGTCCGCCTTTTGTGGTGAATTTTATGGTTGTTGAAGAAGTGAATGGATTGGGATAATTGCTGATCAGGTTATCACCCGACTGGTTAGGCCCGCCGGTTCCGGTTGCCCTGCACGAAGCATCATTGCAGAGGTACAGGCTCTGGAAATTCTGGAACAGGATCGCACGCAATGTTGCTGATGGTACACAGAACCAGCTTTCAAGGATGGATGAATACACGCTCCTGAAATCATATTGCATCGGGATGTTGTCGTTCACCGTTGTGTTTACCGGTATAGCCGGGTTATTCCCGATTACGCCGCCGGTAACGCCGCCGCCGAAAACAAACATCGGTGCAGCAGCGCCGTGATCGGTACCCACACTGGAATTTGATTTAATCCTGCGTCCGAATTCAGAAAAAGTCAAACCCACCACACGGTTCTGTACACCGAGGAACAGGCAATCATCCATAAAGGCTTTGATTGCATCTGATACATTTTTCAGCAGGTTGGCATGTGCGCCTGTAGACGTATCAGCGGCATTTACCTGTAATGAGTGGGTATCAAAACCGCCATAACTCACCATGTAGATTCTTGTTTTCAATCCGCCTTTAACGAGACGGGCAACAATCTTCAATTGATCAGCCAGGGAATTACTTGTGGGATAAGCGCCTTGTTGTGTTACCAGGTTGGCGGCAGACCTGATCCGGAGTGTGTACTGGTTGGTTTGATTGGCCACGGTACGCACATAAGTCAGTTCATGTCCCATCGGCGTGTTGGGTGCCGGATCCGGTGTATTATTTAACAGGTTATAAAAACTGGTAGGGTTGGTAATACTCATCCCCATGTTCATTGTGGGGCCCTGCATGGTGAGGGATGTGATTGACCCAATTTGTATTGCCAGCGGATCAGGCATTGTGGCATTCGGGTAACCAACCGGATAGTTGGTGTATTCCGTGTTGAGATACCTGCCGGCCCAGCCTGAATTCACAATGGTATTACTGTCTGATGCACTCATCCAGATATCCGTAGCCCTGAAATGTGAAAAGTTGGGAGAAGGATAACCCACCGACTGCACGATGTTCAGTTTTCCTTCATTGAATAAAGTCTGCAAACCGGTCATAGATGGATGCAAACCTGTGTTGGGTGCATTATTCAATGCCAGGATTCTATTTTGTGCAATAGCCACATTGCTTCTTGCATTAAAATAATCACTGTAATTGGAAATAGGAATCACCATGTTCAGTCCGTCGTTACCGCCACTGAGCTGGATGATCACCAGTACGTGGTCGGTATCTATGGGTGGCGCCATTAACGCCTGCAACAAAGGTGAATTGGCCGGGAAGGCTTTCACTGAATAACCATCAATCATTACCGGCAGCATTGCTGCAGCAGGCAGGGAGTTCCTCAAAAAATCTCTTCTTTTCATGTTCCTGTTTTAATTGATCATGATAATTGATACTCGGCCAGGTTCATCAGGTACTGGTATAATGATTTCAGCCTGTTGTTTACAATATTGAAACTCGCTGTATCAAGCGGGTTGGCGATATAGGCATTCCAGGCATTGGACCAGTAATAATCCTGTGTCTGGTTACTCAGCAATATCTGTTCCTTGATGGCTTGTTTGGATGCTGCTGATAACGGAGCCCTGTAAAGAACAGACAAGGCATCATCAATCAGTGCATTCGGATCAGCCGGATTCGGCAATGTTTGTGTAAACGTTACCGCGTTGATCACGATTTTTTTATTGTTGCGGGTGTAGCCGTTTGTAATAAATATATCCGTGAACTGGTTACGCTTGGGTAATGTGTCTGAGTTAATCCACAGTTCATGGTACTGGGGTTCCTGGTAGTAAGCCGGCCAGCCGGATACATTGGGCGGATCACCGATATCCTGGTTCATCGAAGCTTTCCATCCACGGATATAATTCCACATGCCATATGCATCTGCATATTCGCTGACGGTATTGGGGAAGATCACCCCAAACTCACGCATACAGCTGATCACATGGTCCACCGGGCTTTTAATAATACATCCCTGGTTGAGCACATCAAAGAAATGTTCGCTCTTGAACAGCGTCTGGAGAATCAGTTTAACATCATAATTATTATTCCGGAATAAAATAGCCAGCGGTTCAATCACGTTGGTTTCCGCAGAAGCATCTATTTCATAATATACAAACCAGCGGTACAAGGAACGGCAGATGTATTTGGAAACCTCTTCCTTATTAAATATCATATTGATCAGCGCATCGGTTTCCAGGGCACCATTGGCACCCGTTTGCCCGGGAATTGAGGCATTGCCGTAGTAGGAAGAGAATTGCTTGGTAGTCGTATCATGCTTGGTACTGTCGAAGTACACTGAGAAATTCGTGTTGTTGATTCTCCAGCCTGTTAATACCTTGGCCGCGATTTTTACATCATCCTCTGTATATGTAACGGACGGGCCTTTACCCAGCGTGAACAATTCCTGCAGCTCCCGCGCATAGTTTTCATCGGGCGCCGAATTCGTATTCAGGTAACCATTCAGGTAACGGAGCATGCCCGCATCTATCGTTACGTTTTTGATGAGTGTTTTGAAATTACCGAGACAGTTTTGTCTCAGCAGGGTGTGGTGATTATAGATCAGCTGTGAGTAGGAAATCGTATCCGTTTCAGTCCCGAAATGATCCGCCCAGAAAAGGGTGAGCTTTTCTCGTATGCTACGGTCCTGGTTAATCATCACGCCTGTCCACCATTTTTTAAATGATGAACGACGAACACTGTTGATGGTACCATCCGTTGAAAAATTATTCACCCAGGTACTGCCGGCAGGAACGTTGGGGTCTGCGGTACCCGGGCTGTAATCATTCACCGGGGGTGAAGGCATGGGTGCCGATGGCGAGAGTAATTCATCCACCGCCTGGCCCATGGTGAGCCCGGCAAAATAATTGATATCAGCCAGTTTAGAACCAAACATCGTGCGCTTCAGCAAGTGCTGCACTTCGTTTTTGGTCCAGGGTCCTGCATATAAATTCAGGCCCGAATTGGTTCTGGCACCGGTAGCCTTTCTGGCCTGCACGGTCTCTGCCTTCCCTGCCTTGCGGAAGAATTCACGTCTGTCCATAATGATGATTTTGGTTCAGCTGGTCCTGTGAACGATATTATTCAAATGCGTTTAATGCAGTTGCAAAAATTAAGCCCGAAAACCCGGGAAAGTAAAAATTCATCTCACAACGGGTAGATTCCCGCTGGTCAAAGCCTCGGGCATTAAGATACAAATCCGGTTGGAGATCCGGAAGACTTTTTCTGCAGTGGATTTATAAATCAATTAATATTCTCTATAATACCGGCAATACCCTGGCCACCGCCCACACAGGCGGATACCATTCCGTATTTTTTATTGAGCCGTTTCATATCATGGAGATTCTGGATGGTGAGCTTGCATCCGGTACAACCCAGCGGGTGACCCAATGCAATTGCACCACCATTGATATTGACTTTTGAAGGATCCAGTCCCGCTTCACGGATCACCGCCAGCGACTGGGAAGCAAAGGCTTCATTCAGTTCTATTAAATCTATCTGCGACAGGCTCATGCCTGTTTGTTTGAGTACTTTGGGAATCGCAGCCACGGGACCGATACCCATGATGCGGGGATGCACACCGGCAACGGCACTGCCTACCAGGCGTCCGATGGGTTTCAAACCCAGTTCATTCACCATCCGCTCACTCATTACAATCACGAAAGCAGCACCATCAGAAGTCTGGGATGAATTACCTGCCGTGACTGAGCCACCTAATGCAAAAGCCGGTTTCAGTTTGGCCAGTGCTTCAACGGAAGTATCTGCACGGGGACCTTCATCTGTATCTATAATATGTGTGCGCTTCTGTTTTTTACCCTTTGCATCGAGATACACTTCTTCCACATTTACGGGAAGGATGCCGGGTTTGAAATAACCACTCTTGATAGCGTTGATGGCTTTCTGGTGTGAGTTGTATGCAAATTCATCCTGTGCTTCACGGCCAATGCTGTATTCTTTGGCAACGGCTTCAGCGGTAAGGCCCATGCTCAGGTAATAATCAGGATCTTCTTTGGCAATGGAATAAGCAGGAACTGTTTTCCATCCTGCAGTGGGTACCAGGCTCATGCTTTCTGTACCACCGGCCACAATACACTCAGCCATACCCATACGGATCTTCGCTGTTGCAATGGCAATCGCTTCGAGTCCGGATGCACAATACCGGTTGATCGTTAAACCCGGCACATCAAAACCCAGCGCACGGGCTGAGATAATACGCGCTACCTGCAAACCCTGTTCTGCTTCCGGAACAGCATTGCCTACTATCACATCATCCACCCTTTTGGCGTCTAAAGAAGGAACGGAGGCCATCACCCCGCGGATAACATCTATGGCAAGGTCATCGGGACGATAGAACCGAAAACCGCCTCTTTTGGCTTTTCCAACTGCCGATCTGTAACCGGCTACGATATAAGCTTCCTGCATAATTCCGGATTTGAGGTTCAAATATACCATAAAGTTGTTTATGCAACTTTCTGTATCAAAATTAAGTTTTCGCCCTTCTTTGAAAAAATTTTTTGTGATGCTGCGGGTATGGATTTTCTTTGAAAAAACTGAACATGAGAATATTATCGTTTTGTGTAGCCCTGTTTGCCCTCATTGCCTGTAAATCCGGTGGTTCTGATGATCTGGGAGTCCTGAAACAAAGAATGCAGGATTTTTTGGAGGCCAACCAGAAGCAGGATTTCAAGAAAGTACTCGACTATACCTACCCCAAATTGTTTGAACTGGTTCCAAAAGCCACGCTGGAACAGAGCATGAAAGAGGCTTTTGCCACCCCTGAATTCCAGATGAAAACCGATTCGCTTCATATTGATTCCCTCTATCCGGTTTTCAAAGCCGGTAAAGGACAATATGCCAAAGTGGATTACTCGATGGTGATACGGATGATTTTAAATGAAAAAGACAGCACAGGTTCGGCAAAAGATATTTACATCCCTGTCTTCAATGAAAAATTCGGGGAAGAAAATGTCCGCCGCGATGATGCAGGCAACGCCATCCACATCATTGTACACAGCAAAATGATTGCGGCCAAAGATGATGTATCCAAAGAATGGACATTTGTGAACCTGAGAGAAGGGGAACAAATGATGGAAAAACTTTTTTCCAAAGAAATAATGGATAAGATCGCCACTTATAAATAATTACCATGTACGGAATACTGCGTACGATCTTTTTCTGGTTTCCGCCTGAACCGGTTCACCGGTTTTCGATGACGATGTTCAGGCTGATGGCCAGCATAGGATTCATCCGCCGCATCATGCGGAAAATATTCCTTCCCAAAAACACAAAACCCATTGAAGTTTGCGGATTAACTTTTCGCAATGCGGTTGGTTTAGGTGCCGGATTTGATAAAAACGCTTCCTATCTCCGCGAACTGGATACACTCGGTTTTGGTTTTGTGGAAATTGGTACCGTTACACCACTCCCCCAGCCCGGCAATGAAAAACCCCGCGTATTCCGTTTACCAAAAGATAAAGGGCTGGTGAACCGGATGGGGTTTAATAATGAAGGTGTGGAAGTGGTTGCTGCACGCTTAAAGAAATGGAAGGCTGGTTGCGAGTCGTTAGTCGCTAGTCGTCAGTCCTTAGTCAATACACCTGCGGCTGTTGACTCCGGACTAAAGACTAACGACTACCGGCTAATCATAGGTGGGAATATCGGCAAGAACAAAATAACTCCCAACGAAGATGCCTGGACGGATTACGTAAAATGCTTCCTTGCCCTGCATGAATGGGTGGATTATTTTACGGTGAATGTGAGCAGTCCGAACACACCCGGTTTGCGTGAATTACAGGAGAAAGATTCGTTGAGGAAAATCCTTGTGTCGCTGCAGGAAGAGAATAAAAAAATCCCGCAGCCCCGTCCCATCTTCCTGAAAATTGCACCGGACCTTACCAAAGAACAGCTGGATGATGTGGTGAGCCTGGCAAAAGAAATCAGCCTGGATGGCCTGGTGGCAACCAATACCACCATCAGCCGGGAGGGATTGACCACGGCTCCGGAAAAAATCAAAAAAATCGGTGCCGGCGGACTGAGCGGTAAGCCCGTCCAGTCGAAAAGTACCGAAGTACAGAAATATCTTTGCACTTCCCTGGAAGGAAAAATCCCGGTTATGGCCAGTGGTGGTATCTTCACCGGGGCCGATGCCAGGGAAAAGATGGAAGCCGGCGCCTGCCTGGTACAGGTATGGACTGGCTTTATTTATGTTGGGCCACTCATTGTCAAAAAAATTTATAAATCATTTTAAGCGTCATGGATTATTTGTTTACCTCGGAAAGCCTGATCAGTTTTTTTATTTTGATCATCCTGGAAGTCGTACTGGGCATCGACAATGTAATTTTCGTCAGCATCATCCTGAACCGGCTGAAAGCTAATAAAGACCAGTCCAAAGCCCGCCGTGCCTGGATGGTTGTGGGTATCCTGATGCGCAGTGTATTGCTGATGGGACTTGGCTGGTTACTGGCCCAGAAAGGCAAAGCCGTATTTACCATTGCCGGCAAGGGATTTGATTTAGCCAGTATTGTTATGCTTGCGGGTGGATTATTCCTGATTTATAAATCGGTGATGGAAATCCACCATAAACTGGAAGGGGAAGATCCCAATGAATCCAGCCAGCAGAAAAAACCTTTATCACTCAGCAAGGCCATTGGACAGATTATAGTTATTGATGCTGTATTTTCTTTCGACAGTATCATCACCGCCGGTGGTACTGCCAAACATGTGGAGATTATGATTGCAGCTGTTGTAATCGCCATGATCATCATGTTCATGTTCAGCCCGGCCATCTCCGGGTTTATCCATAAACACCCCACACTGAAAATGCTGGCTCTCTCCTTCCTTGTCATGATCGGCTTAAGCCTGATCATTGAAGGCTGGGACAGTGAAACAGCAGAACATCTTCACCTGAAAAATTATATCTACTTCGGTATGGCATTCTCCTTCGTTGTTGAAATGCTCAACATGACCATGATGGGCAGGGCCAAACGCAGGAGAGCCAGGGTTGTGGAGTTGAATGAGCCGAGGCTGGAAGAGAAGAAGAAGTAGATAGTAGAGATTAGATATTAGAGATTAGATAATAGATATCAGATTTAGCAGTTGGCTATTAGCTATTGGCTGTTGGCTAATGAGAAGATGCTGGTAGCTTATACTGAACTGCTAAAGGCTAACAGCTAATAGCTAATGGCGGCTGTTGACTAAAGACTAACGACTAGTACCGCCGCCGCTACACCAGCTGTCTCCGTCCTTAACCTCGTTTGACCCAAACTTACCGGCTTGTAACCATTGGCTGTTGCCAGGGAAACTTCTTCGGGAGTAAAATCCCCTTCGGGTCCTATTAAGATGACGGTTGAATGGTCATTTGCTGCCAGGGAAGATGAAAGGCTTTCCTTCTCCCCTTCGATACAATGCGCAATATATTTTGATGGTGCTGAAGGGCGGGTGATGAATTCATCAAATTCAACCGGCTCTGACAGAACGGGCAGCCATACCTGCTTGCTTTGCAGCATGGCGCTGATACAGGTCTGCTTCATGCGGTCGTGGCGGAATTTTTCTTTTTCGGTGCGCTTGCAGATCAGCGGAACAATTTCACGTATACCAAGTTCAGTGGCTTTCTCGAGGAACCATTCAAAACGGTTGGTGTTCTTCAGTAACGACATCGCAACGGTGGCATACCTCACGGTGGCATCTGTGAATTGTGTTTCCAGGACTGTAACGGTGCAATGTTTTTTATGTGAATCCAGGATTACTGCTTCAATGAGATTCCCCCGGCCATCAGTGAGGTTGAGTCTTTCACCGGGCTGCATGCGCAGTACCTGTACAATATGCCGCGACTGGTCTTCGTCAAGGGTTATGACAGACTGATCGGGATCAAAATCGATGATATAGAAAAATGGATAGGCCATGATTATCGGAATACGGCCAGTAAAATACAATCTTTTGAACTTCTGGCGGGCAGGTTCATAGTACGGCCGTTAAAATAAATAGTGTGTTTGCCTTTGGGCGAAGCAGGTAATGAAATATCCACCCCACCCAGGAATGGTGCGGCACCAAATTGTTTCATGGATTTACTGCTGCTGATACCATCTCCGTCGTCAAATACAAAAGTGGAGATAATTGTTTTGGAAGCAGGCGTTAACAGCGCAGAAGTAACCGGTATTTTATTCACCGCAACAGAATCCCTTCCCTGGATAATGGCATGGGCGGAAGAATAAATCACCAGGGCAGACTGGTCGTCCTGTTTGGGATTTGTCCCAGCATCATAGCCACCATATTACCCGAAGGAAATCCCCGGAGGTACACTGCGGGATCTGAAACCCTGAAAGGTTCAAAAAAATAAGAGATGGTTCTTTGCGACGTATCTGCGGGCCGCAATTCCATTTCATAATTTGTTGCGGGCTTTGCAGTAACGGGACCCCAGCGGCCATCCGTTCCTGCGGTCATTGCAAAATCCGGTACAGCCTTTAATCTTTTTCCATTGCGGGGATTGACAGCATAAATATTGACTGCAGCACCAGTCATGGGCTCATTGGTACCCAGCAAAACTGCTTTTCCTGATAACTGTATGGGTTCAATAATTGTATTGGTTGGCGAAAGTGGCTTGCGCTGGTAGTCAGATAAAAACACAATCATCTCTTCAGTGGTGGTTTCACAGGTAGCCACTTCATAATGGTCTTTATTCACGAGATCCACATTGCGGGCATGTTCAATATTGCCGCCCATTTTACCCATCACCATATCTGCGGAAGAATATATATTGAGGCATTTTAGATTGGGGAACCATTCATAATCCGCAAACCATTTTCGGCTTCCGATATTTACATAATGTGCCACCATGGCTGCTGATTCCGCATCCACGAGGAATCCGCGGCCCATTACACCACCTGCTGAATGTCCTACCAAATCAATCTGCGTGGCGCCGGTTTTGGCCAATACCTGTTTTACAAAAGCCACAATCTGGCTGTCAGATCTTTTGTTTGTTCCATTCAAAGAATTCCAGTCGAACACAAATAACCGGTCAGCACAATACCCATTGGCAATAAACCGCTGTATCGCCGGGGACCATGTATCACCACTGGCTAAAAACCCATGGATGAAAACCACCGGGCGGCGTGTTGTATCACATTGTGCATGTAAAAAAAGGGAAAGGAAGGTGATGGCAGAAAGTAAGGTGATTTTCTTCATAGAGAAATGAATTAGAGTCTCTACCACCCACCTACGCTTCGCTCTGGCGGGCAAGGCATAGACACATAGATCACATAGAAACACATAGAATACAAACAACTTAGTTGCGCAAATTTTTAGGGCTATTCTAACTTTAGTCCACCAACTAATATCTAATCTCTGATATCTAATATCTGATATCTAATATCTAAAACGGCGTGTCATCTTCCGCCGGCAAATCATTCATCTTGCTGCCGGTTTGTACAAACATTTTCGGGCCGCCGTCGCCGTCAACATCACTGACAGGTTTCCAGTTTCCGGTGAGGCCGGTGGTACCGAAACCGCTGCCATCATCTTCTGTGAATTTCTGGATTTGCAGGAGGGCGCGGAGTTTAATTGTTTCCAGCGAACCATTCCTGTGTTTGGCGATACGCACGTGTGTTTCACCGCGGTTATTCTCACCCATTTCATTGGTGGTGATATCATAGTATTCGGGGCGGTAGAGGAACATTACCATGTCCGCATCCTGTTCAATCGCTCCCGATTCACGGAGGTCACTCAGCTGTGGCATTTTACTGCCGTCTTTTGCACCGCGTTTCTCCACCTCCCGGCTTAACTGGGACAGGGCGATGATAGGAACACTTAATTCTTTGGCGAGTGCTTTCAGGTTACGGGAGATATTGCTGATCTCCTGTTCACGGTTGCTGTTCCGGTTTTCGCCGGTACCGCTCATGAGCTGGAGGTAGTCAATGATGATCAGTCCAATCTGGTGTTTGTTTTTCAGACGGCGGCATTTCGCCCTTAATTCAAAGATGTTGAGTGCGGGGGTATCGTCAATAAATAATGGAGCTTTTGCCAGCCTTTGGATACCGCGGGCATAGAGCTGCTTCATTTCATGTTCTTCCAGTTTACCACGGGCAATTTTCTCCAGCCAGATTTCGCTTTCAGCTGCGAGGATACGCTGAACAAGCTGTCCGGCGCTCATCTCAAGGGAGAACAGGGCAACCGCAGTGGGTTTGCTGGGGTGCATGACCGCATTACGCGCCAGGTTCAGGGCGAAGGCGGTTTTACCCACGGCAGGACGTGCTGCGAGTATGATCAGGTCCGTATTCTGCCAGCCATAAGTAACACGGTCGAGCGAGGGGAAACCACTCGGCACACCCGTTACATCTTCATTTTTATGACGCAGGTCTTCAATCCGCTGGATGGTTTTCACCAGTACGGAGTCAATGGTATCAAAATTCTTGCGAAGGTGATTGTTGGTGATATCAAACAATTTGCTTTCGGCATCATCCAACAGGTCGAATACATCGGTGCTGTCTTCATAAGCATCGCCGATAATTTCACCGCTGATGCGGATGAGTTCACGCTGGATGAACTTTTGCAGAATAATCCTGGAGTGTGCTTCAATGTGTGCAGCTGAAACCACCGCATTCGTAAGCTTGGTTACGTAGTAAGGGCCGCCCACGGTTTCCAGTTCGTCTTTGGAACGGAGTTCTTCTGCTACTGTAAGAATATCGATAGGCTGGCTTTTATTGGCCAGGCTTTGCATGCACCGGTAAATACGCTGGTGTGCTTCCACGTAAAAACATTCGGGCTTGAGGATTTCAATCACCACATCGAATGCGTTCTTTTCAAGCATGATCGCACCCAGCACGGCTTCTTCCAGTTCTTTGGCCTGCGGAGGAACTTTACCATACACCATTGTTCCGAGGTCTACGGCTGATTTCCTTCTTTGCTTCCTGTCTTTGTTGATATTAGTAAAGTCCATTGTTCAGTTAAGGCGATAAAAAGTTAAACCATTGATTCAATACCAATGACGCGGGTGCCTTTTTCCAGCCTTGTTGTAAGAAAAAATCCTTGCACGTTCGGAATGTTCCCAGCAGTCAGTCAGGCGAAAATAGGGGCTTATTTCATTCAGTGGATTTTTAAAATCCCTTTTCTTTCTGCACCATTTTTTCACCGCCCTGACCGGGGTTATCCACATTATCAGCCCCTCACTGGCCTACTGAATGTACGCCAAAACGAGGGTTCTTCCGGGGAAATATCCTAACAGTATGTTATTAAAACCCTTAAGACCGGATGATTCTCGTCAGTTCCAGCAATAATATCGCAATCCTGTAGTTAATTTTATATGGAAATCCAGTTGAAGGTCATACTTCATCATATTAAAGCCGGCCCCGGCAGCCCAACTGCCAGACCGGTTAACCCCTAAAAATCCACTTATGGAAACGCCGAAAATCAGCCCCCGCCCATTACCAGTTCTGACTCAGACAGAAAACAACACCACCCTTTGGGTTGGTCATTTCCAGAACGATCCTGATGATCATTTTGCAGGTCAGACATTTAACTGCCCTTCTGAAGGTCAATTAGACAATATCCAGGTATACTCTGCTTCCGTTCACCATGAAGGTGAATTGCAGATGACCCTGCACGAATTTAATACTGAATTAAAATCATGGGGTGACCCCATTGCCAGTTCAACCTTTGAAATCGAAAAAAACGATAACGCCCGCTGGATCCGTTTCAGCCTGCCTCCGGTTGACCTGCGCAAAGGCACAACTTATGGCTTCCGCATCAACTCTGCCGGCGAAGCAATGGTAGGCCTTGGTGAAGCTGCCACGAATACACGCAAGCCGTTTACATTCGGACACGAATGGAATGCGGATTCCCGTAACCTCATCGGTCATTTCTTCTCCTATTTCAGCCTTGCTTTTAAAGTCGAATTAAGCGCCTGATTTCGGTAACTATTATAAAAACAAAAACCCCGTCTGTAAGGCAGACGGGGTTCCTTTGTTTCTTAAAGCTTCCTCACTTTTGAAAAATCATGTAATTCCCTAAACATCACCCTGCATTCCCAGTTTAGACGTTTGGAATTTGGTCCCGATAGCTATCGGGATTGGGATTTGAATTTGGAATTTACACTTTTGAAATCTGGGTTATTATTGCTGTATTACAGCTCTGTTTGTACGTATAGGTTGCGTATTGAGAACAGGTTTTTCCATCTTCAGGTTATTCAGGTCTTCCGGTTTCAGCAACTGGTCAAGCGGCCTGGTATTGATTTCCTGTATTGGTCTTTTTATCAGTTCGTTCATCCAGGATTTCCAGGGGCGAAGTCTTTCCACTTCCGGCTCAATCCAGATCACCCAGGAACCCACGCCATTGGAACCATATTTCAGCCAGCCAAAGCCGTTGTCACCCCAGTCATCACCCCATGAATTTTTTATCAGCCAGGCGCCTTTATTATCATCCCATCCGCAAATGGTAACAAAATGACCTGCCTTGAGGCTATCGGGTGTGTTTGCAGGGAAAGTCTCGCTGTATACTTTTCCGCCACCATCATAAGCACTGAAAGCACCGCTGTACACCCACATCCAGGTACCAACGGGGCCGTGTTCGCAGATGGCTTGTTTGATTTCAGCCTGCGAAGGCGTGCCCGGATTTGTTTCACTGGCAAAACCCCAGCTAATGGCACCATAAGGTTTGTTAGTTGGCATCACACAGGTTTTATCTGCTGTCTGGTAAGGCAATACTGTTTCAGCAGTTACACTGTTATCAGCTATATAAGCCACGGCTTTATCAAGCCATCCACCTTTGGCGCAATTCATATCCCTTCCATAACCCCAGGCACAGTTCAGTAATTCCTGTTCCGAAGCATCAATACTTGTTTTATTCACGCGCAGGTAACCGGCTTCGAGGATGCTCACTGCTGCGAAAGCCCAGCAACTGCCGCAGCCGCCCTGGTTACGGGCAGCAGTCATCCAGCCCTGGTTACGGGCATCATAAGTTTTGCCGGCAGTATTGCAGGCCATGGCCACCTGGTAGTCCTTCCAGATATCCCTGATAGCCGGGTTAACAGCGGATGCTTTTTCAATGCTCAGCCTGTATTTCTGCAAACGGGTTTTCCCATCCCGGGTGATTTTATTGGCCTGCTCCAGGGAAATCTGGGGCTGGTTACCACCAACGATATTCCTGATACCCAGTTCAAAGGCTTTGGTATATGAGAGGGTAAAGTCCAGTCCGCGGGTTTTCACTTCATTCCGGAGCAGGTTCAGCTCCTGCTGGCGCTGGACGGGAGCAGCTCTTTCTTTCAGTTTCAGATCCTGCTGGGCGAAACTGGTTCCGGCAAACAGTAATAATGAACAGGATAAAAATAAAATGGTCCGTTTTGTTTTCATATTTCAATTTTGGGTGAGGAATTCCCCGGGAGGAATTTGTCCTGAAAGATAAATCTTTATGGTATTCCGGGATTTTTCTTTAACGATTCGTTTAAAATGACCGGGATTCTTCACCAATTCGGGAACCCGAATGAGTTTGCATCAGGATTCCGGAACTTTATCCGTAACTTAAGAAACAGTAATTCCGCAAATCAAAAAACCATCTATATGGCAACCCGTAAAAAATCAAAAAAGAAATCACCCCTGCGGAAAAAACCAACCCGCAAGGCCGCGCCTAAAAAACGAAAACCCGCGCCGAAGAAAAAAGCCGCTCCTACAAAACAGAAAGCCGCTAAAAAGACAGTGAGAAAAGCAGCGCCGCGGAAAGCACCTGCCAAAAAGAAAGCAGCAAAGAAAAAAGTAGTAAAAAAGAAAGTGGTGAAGAAAGCTGCACCAAAAAAGAAGGCCGCACCAAAGAAAAAAATAACGCCCAAGAAAAAAGCAGTTGCTAAAAAACCGGTTAAGAAAGCGGCTCCACCAAAACCAGCTGCAAAAAAGCCAGTAGCTAAAAAGCCGGTTGCGAAACCAAAAGCCCCGGCACCAGTTGTTACAGAAGTAAAACCTGTTGTGATACCTGCGCCCCCTGCAGTTGTTGTTGCAGAAGTAACGCCGCCACCGGCACAGGGAACACCGCTGGATGTGCATGTAACGTTTTTCAGCGGTGTGGGACAAATCACTGCCACACTTGTTACCAATCATGGCAATGAAGTTCAAACTGCGTCCCATTCCGGAACATTGAGTTTCCCGAATGCACAAAAGGGCGATGAATTATCTATCAGTGGTGCCAGTTCAGGCACAGCCACACTGACAACAAACCGCAATACAACACCTTCATCAGGTGCCCTGTCACCGCGGCATTATCCCGAAGGCCCGATATTCGACAGCCTTGGTATAAACCATTAAACAATCTATGCGAAAAATAATAGTGGCAATATGCATCACCGGTCTGCTTGTACTGCAGGCAGACCGGCTTCATGCCCAGGGAGCCAAAAAAATACCATTGCTTACAGCCGATTCACTGGCCAGCGGCAATTATAAAGATGTGCTGACCAGTTTTTTCCAGCTGGCCTTCGACAAACTCACCGGCAGCCAGAAAGAACTGCGCTTCAACTCCAATCCCTATGCCATTATGCTCAGGGGTAATCCGGAACTGGCGGTTGACACCAGTTATACCAGGCTCAAAGGATGGCGTAATTTGAATTTCGGATTCGGGCTTAAACTGGATACCAATTACCACTTCAACGGATTTTCATCCGGCGTCAGTTATGCGCTGATCAATAAAAGAGACTATTCAGTATATCATGAATTCATCAATGCCGTACTGGCCGGCAACGGGGAATACGCCACACTCCAGACCCTGATCTCCACCGTAACAAGGACAATCGAGAACCAGGCATTCAGGGATAAATTCAGGGATGAAACCCATAAACTGCTCAGCAATTCAGGATTAACGTACGACAAACTCAGTCCGGATGTGAGGCAAGTTGTTGACAGTATTATCACCAACAACCAATTAAAAGGGATTGCCTCCGCGCTGAAAAATAACAGCAAGCTGAACGTGTACAACCTGGCTTTTAAAAATTACGACTCCGTAAAAAAATATTTCCAGAACAGGCTTTTGTGGACAGTGAGTGTGAATGATACAACGTATAAAGACCAGTTCATGTTCAGTAATGTGGTGCTCAGCACAAGGGTTTTAAAAGGTATTGTAAACCCCAACCGCCGTTCCAACCTGGAAATTGATTTCAGCGCCTCGCTGAATTTCCTGGACGATACTGCCCGAAAAGGCCGTGACCTCAAAAGAAATGTATTGCGTGTGGAGCCCGGGCTTAACTGGGTGCTGAAAGAAAAAGCCAACCAGCAGTCACTCGTTGAATTTAAAATCAGCGGTGAGTACAGGCATATCTCCGGAACGCTGTATAAAAATGAAAGCAGGGACCAGTTTATGTTTAACGGGAGCTTCCGTATCCGGATTATACAGGACATCTGGATTCCACTCGATTTCAAATACGATCCTAAAAAAGGAAATGTATTCGGATTCCTGAGCGTGAAAGCGAATTTCAACGGATTGAAAAAATCCTGATCAATACCATTTCGCACTGACCTAACTTAACCAACATGAAACCGGTAACCAACTGTCATACCCATGTGTTTACGGCAAAGCATGTCCCCAATTTCCTCAGCCGCAGCATGATCCCTGGCCTTTCTTTTACCTTGTGCCCGTGAGGCCGGTACTCGCCTTGATTTCCTGGTGGTATAAACATCCGGCGAGAATTCCATACAAAGGCTGGTACAAAAGGATGCAGATGTTTTTTACTTCCATCCATAGTTTCCTGGGGAAGTTTGGCCCGTTGCGTTCTTTGATTGGATATTATATCAGCCTCCAGGCTGTGCATTTTGTTTTCCACTGGATCATGGGTAAAACACCGGCAACGGGTATTGCAGCAAAGATTAACCAGGTGTTTGACTGGCTGGACAAATACCATGTTTTATGGAATGTACCTTCCATCTGGTTCCAGGTATTGATTGCGCTTGCCGTTTTCCTGTTCATACGCTCCGGCAGGAACCTCATCATTTTTATTGCAAAGAATTTCTGGGGCATGATGAAAAAACTGCCCGGAAAACAAACCAAAGAAACCCTGCGGCGGTATTTATACATTGGCCGGTACACATTCCGGATTTCCCAGCGCACCAATTTCAGTAACCTGCAGGCACAGCATCCGGAAGGTTCTTCCTTTGTTTTATTACCCATGGATATGGAGTATATGGGCGCCGGTAATGCGGGCGAACGCTACCGCGACCAGTTAACAGGCCTGGATCAAATCCGGGTCAATCATCCCGGCCGGGGACTGCCTTTTATTTTTGCTGACCCGAGACGTATTCAGGAAGGCATGAAAGAAAAACGGATCAAACCCGGGGAAAAAATCTATTTCAGCTACCTGGCCAGTGCGGGAAAAGTGACATTGGGTGATTGTGTAATGAAAGAATTCCTGGAAGACAAACAATTCAGCGGTATTAAAATTTATCCAGCTTTGGGTTATTACCCATTTGATCCATACCTGCTGGCACTGTGGAAATATGCAGCTGATAAAGGCATTCCCATTATGACACATTGCGTCAGGGGGCCTATGTACTACCGCGGTTCTAAAAAAACGGAATGGAACCAGCATCCTATTTTCATGGAATCGGTGGGCAGGAAAAAAGAAACCGAAGAAAATGATGACAGCGATTTAGCCGGGTCAAGAATGGTGCAGCTACAGCTGCCCGAAGCCGGTAATCCCGAATTCACGGCCAACTTCACACATCCCATGAATTTCCTTTGCCTGCTGGAAGAACCGCTGCTCAGGATAACCGTTCAACAGGCAATAGAAAAAACCGGCGACCAGAAACTGAAAGAAGTTTTTGGTTTTACAAACCCTGACACACCCCTGCAACATACACTCAGTCATTTAAAAATCTGTATCGGCCATTACGGTGGCGGTGATCAGTGGATTGAGTATTTTGAAAAAGACCGTTACCCGCTCAGCAACCAGTTAATAAAAAAAGGAACAGGCATAAAATTCTTCGATTATAAAAAAGATGTTCCTTTCAGCCAGGGCAACGTAGCTAATCTCTGGCGGCATACCGACTGGTATTCCATCATCAGCAGTATGATGATGAGATATGATCATGTTTATGCCGACATCAGTTATATCCTGCACAACGATGCAGAAATACTGCCCTTGCTGAAACAAACCCTGGCCGATGAAAGACTGCGGAAAAAAGTATTGTATGGCACTGACTTTTTTGTGGTGAGAAATCACAAAAGCGATAAGCAGATGCTGGCAGATATGACCGGCGGGTTAAGTGACCTGGATTTTGAACAGATTGCGCGAGTGAATCCGGGAGTGTGGCTGCAGCGGGAGCAGTAGCACCTTTCAAATCGAAGTACTTTATAGCCGG
The DNA here is from genome assembly GCA_016720825.1 of Chitinophagaceae bacterium. GTDB lineage: Bacteria > Bacteroidota > Bacteroidia > Chitinophagales > Chitinophagaceae > JJ008. Next base: position 78,398 of record JADKJV010000005.1, read on the forward strand.
GTCTCCCCGATCGGAGTGAAGCGAACAGGAATCTTATTCTTAGGGGACCCGTGCGCGGCTAACCGGACCGGATACTCTGACGCCGGTCCCCTGCGCTCATCATCTTTGCAAATACTTAATTCTTGACGGGAGACCCGGCTGAGAAAGAGTAATGCAGATTCCGGCTAACTAGATTCATTTCTTCGCGATAATAATCGTGTGAATTTCCCTTTCCGTTTCACTCCTATTGTACTCCAGGTTAAAAGTAACGAGTTCATGGAATCCGCAATATTGCAGGTGTTCCGTAAAACCTGAGAGGTTGTGATAGTGGAAATAGCTCCTGTCGCCGGTACTGGCAGTCTGGAAACCGGATTGCGTCGGATCACCTTCCACAAAACTTAAGTAAAGCACTCCTTTTTCAGTAAGCAGGTCGTAGGTATCTGAAATTAACTGTAAGCTTTCTTCCGGTGATAAATAAGGAAGGCTGAAGCCGCAAATGATTCCGTCATACTGGGATTCCATCTTCCCGATTTCACGGATATCCATGACCTGGAAACTGGCGCCGGGATTATTCTGTTTTGCCAGTTTAATCATGTTAGGCGCAATATCAAACCCAAGAATTTTATAGCCGGGGTTTTTGGTCAACAGGTACCTGGTAATATTCACGGGGCCGCATCCTCGATCCAGTATCCGGGCATCTGCTTTATGGATGGCTTTGCAGAAAGAATCGTATGAATCATTATAGAGTTCGAGTTCCATAAACTTATCCTGGTACGCCTGGGCAACCTTGTTCCAGGTCTGGAATGTTTCCTCGTTATGATTCATGCTGGTGGTTTAAAATGGTTCTATAAAGTTATCCTTTTCCGGCCGGGTCTCCCGCACTGAGTGATGCGAAAAGGAATTCTTTACTGTGGGAATCCGGCGTATACCATTCACGCCAGTTCCCCCCCGCGTGGGCGCACCCCCCTGCTTTTATAATTGCAATTACACTATACTTGACGGGAGACCGGCTGAGAAGGATATTAACAAAAGCGACCCGGCGTACACCTGTAACGCCGGGTCTCCTGCTTTTTCATAATAGCAAATTCTATATTTCAACAGAGCATCATTTATCGCCTCACCACAAACTTCATCGTACTTGATTTTGCTGTTTGAGTGGAACTGAGTGATAACAAGTACACCCCAGCCGGTAACTTGCGCACATCTACTTTCACGGATGATCCATTTACAGACTGTTTGAGCAAACTTGCACCCTGCATATTATAAATCGTCAGGTGATCATAAATATCCGGATCGAGGTTGCTTAATGTAACCAGGTCGGTTGCCGGATTGGGATAGAATACCAGGGCCGGGCTCACCGGCAGCTCATTGCCGGCTGATTTTTGGGTAAGTGCTTCATCAGTCTCTTCACCGGGCACGGCTTCAGATGTTTCACCGGCATCGTTAGTGATTTCCCCGCGGCCGCAATTACCATTATTCCTGTCACCATATTTCACTGCGAAAGAACGGTAATATGTAGACTGGTAAGTAAATGAATCCATATCATAGGTATTGCCAATGGCAATTAACCGGTTTTGCCTGTCAATCACACCATCACAAAGGGAGTGATTGCGGTAATAGCCCACACTGTCAGGTGCAGGGAAATCGCCATCACCCTGTCCGCTTGAACGGAGCCTGAGTGCAAAGGCACGGGCAAAGCTGAGCACATTGCGCTGCTCACCCACCGCATAAAAACGGTCGTTGCTGCCAAGCACAAGTCTGGTGAGGTTACAACTGTCGCGGTTAAAAAGATAAACACGGTTCCATTCAAGACGTCCGGATGAAGTCCTGATACGCGATACACGGCTTTGCTGTCCGAGATCATTGTATAATGTTACCAGACTGAAGAAATTCCCTTCATGATCATATTTCAGGTCATTTACCTGGATATCAGATCCTGTAAAATAATTTTTCCGGTATGCAGTATGTCCGGTGATACTGGATATTTTATACAGGTACATTCCGGCTGATCCGTTGGCGTCAATACGTCCGCCGTAGAGATACACATACCCGTCATCATCCTGAACAGAAGCGAGGCTGCTCCTGCCGGGATCTGTAGTTATTGTTTTTGTACCAATCAGTCGGCCATCCCCGCTGATGCGTGATACATGGACGTCGGGGAAGAAACTATAGAAATCAGCAACCAGTGTAATAATGCCAAATGCATTTACATGAAGACCGGTGTAGGCCGTTTGTGTGGAATCAAAACGATTCCATCTCCAGTCCAGGTTTTTATTTGTTTTTACAAGGAATGAAGCAGGCAGGTAACCGGGACCGTCGGGGTACTGTCCTGAACCGGCGAGGTAGATGTTATCAAAATAATCCACTTCAAACACATTCAGGTTTAACACGCTGAAATCAGCAGGCAGGTTAAGCCTGTACTGTTTGCGGATCACCAGGGAGGTATCAAGTTTATATACTGTATAAACCGGATTCACACCCACCGGGAAATCGCGCATTAATACATACATTGATTTTTGATGACCTGCGCGGATGTCAACCTGCGCATTGGTGCCGGTCAGCATCAGGGTCTTTACTTCTGTACCGCTTCCGTTTGTTTTTGAAATTTTCCAGGTAATCTGGTCATTATTGGTTGACCAGTAATAACAGGCTGCAAAACTGGAATTGCTCAGCGGCAGTACCTGCGTGGCCATGGTGGGATTATAAGACCCATTAGAGCCATCCTGGTTTTGGTACCATTGTACCTGAGCAGACAGTGAACAGGCAAAAAACAGGAGCGGAAGTAATAAGAGTGGTTTAGGTGCTTTCATACGTTCGGATTTAGGGTTTAGGATCGATGAGCTCTGTTGTAAAACTCACATTAAATTTCACAATAACCGTGCTCAAAATGCCAAAGCAGCGTATTTCCGAAGCAGTTATACAGCGGTGATTCCTGATTGTACGATCAGGCAATCCAGAGAAGTCCGTGAAATTTTACGTGAAGAATCCCCGTTTAATTCATGACCATTTCGCGGGCGTTTTGTAAAGCAGCGGCTGTTGGTTTTTCACCGCTGAGCATTTGGGCAATCGTTACAATTCTTTCATCGGTGGTGAGCTGGCGGATGCTGGTTTGTACTTTATCACCTGCAATTTTCTTGAACACGAAGAAATGTGTATCGGCTTTCCCCGCAATCTGCGGCTGGTGGGTGATACAGATAACCTGGCGGCGCGCAGCAAGTTCTTTCAACAGGATACCAACCTGGCGTGCGGCTTCGCCGGAGATGCCGGTATCTATTTCATCAAATATCATCGTAGGCAGGTCAACCGAACTGGCCACCAAGGATTTAATACACAGCATCAGCCGGCTGAGTTCACCACCACTGGCTACTTTAGCCAATGGCTGGAATGTATGGGAAGTGGTTTCTTTTCCGGCAGGCATATTGGCATTGAATAAAAAATCAACATGGTCAATCCCATATTCATACAATGCCACTGTTTTTGTTTCTGCTTTCAGCCTTGCATTAGGCATGCCGACCTGCGCGAGTAAGGCATTTACTTTTTTCTCCAGCGGTTTCAGCACAGCTTTCCTGCCTTCTGCAATATCTTTTCCCAGTGCCAGTGCTTTAGCCTCCAGTTTTTTCCTTTCTTTTTCCTTTTCAGCGATCTGTTCCTGCAGGCTCTGCACATCCTGCAATTTTACAGCCAGTGCTTCGCGGATACCGAGCAGTTCACGGGTGGTTTGCACGCCATGTTTTTTCATCAGCTTATAACCCAGGGATAACCTTTCATTCAGCTGCTCCAGTTTTTGCGGATCGTTATTTACTGCACGTGAAATATGCGCCGTTTCACCGGCAATATCTTTTAATTCAATTTGCAGTGAAGTCAGCCGGGTGATGATTGACTCAAGCCCGCTGTGCATGGATGACCAGGGCTGTAATTGCTGGATCAGCATTTTGAGCTGCTGCACCATGGGTGTTTCACCTTCTTCGAGCGACCAGCTGAGTTTATCTAATGCCGCACGGATTCCTTCTGCGTTGTTCAGCATTTTCAGCTCCGCATCTGCATCTTCCAGTTCATTGTCACGGAACGCCGCTTCTTCCAGTTCATCAAACTGGAACTGGTTAAAACCGGCTTCCTTATCCAGTTGTTGCTGGCGGGCGGAAAGTTCAGCACAAACAACACCCAGTTCTTTCCATTGATGGAAAACAGACTGGTATTCGCGGAGCAGCGTATCATGACCGGCAATCGCGTCCACCACTTCACGCTGAAAATCAGATTCACCAAGTTCCAGTGTATCAAACTGGCGGTGCAAATCAACCAGCAGTGAGCCCAGTTGCTGAATCTGCGTAAGTGTTACAGGTGTATCATTGATAAAGGCGCGCGACTTGCCGTTTACGGCAATTTCGCGGCGGAGTACAACCTCTTCTTCGTATTCCAGGTCATGTTCTTTAAAAAAGTCGCGGACAGATTTCCTGCCTTCAGAAGGGAACAAACCTTCCACGATACATTTCTTCTCTTTGTTCACCAGCACAGAACTGTCAGAACGGTCGCCCAGGATTAAGCCCAGCGCCCCGGCGATGATGGATTTACCCGCGCCGGTTTCACCGGTGATCACATGAAGATGACCCGGGAATTCAATATCCAGTTCATCTATGATGGCGTAGTTCTGTATGGTCAGTTTGCGGATCAGGAGGAAAAATTGTGTATTGCAAATTAACTAATCAGCACTGATTCCTCCCAACAAAAATGAGGCTGTTTTAGAATCCGGATTTTATTGAAAAACCCACAGAGGGGATTTTAGTAAGAGTCAGGCACCTGTTATCATTATCATTTTTTAAAATAATAACTGCTGGCTTTTATGTTACCCCGGGTTAAAACCCGGGGCAACCCAAAGCCGGTAAGCTACTTAAACAAAAGAACGATATGACTAACCTCTTACTGAATACAATAAATAACTGCTCTGTTGCAAAAGTATCCGGGGACTAAAGTCCCGGAGGACTTCTTCTTTAATCAGAAAAATTGATGAAAACTGTTGCGGGCTTTAGCCCCAGTCCTGAGTTTCAAGAGAAAGAAATCAAAAAATACAAGTTGTTGAAAGAGGGCTAACACTTGCCCCGGGTTTTAACCCGGGGATCTGATAACAAAAAGAGGGTGTTTCAAAAGCCGGTTTTTTATCGAATAAACCACAGGGGAAATATTAATAAGCTCAATGTGCCTGTTATCAATATCTTTTTTTAAAATGACAACTGCAAGCTTCTAAGTTACCCCGGGTTAAAACCCGGGGCAACCCAAAGCCGGTAAGCTACTTTAACAAAAGAACGATATGACTAACCTCTTACTGAATACAATAAATAACTGCTCTGTTGCAAAAGTATCCGGGGGACTAAAGTCCCGGAGGACTTCTTCTTTAATCAAAAATTGTTGAAAACTGCTGCGGGGCTTTAGCCCCAGTTCTAAGTTTCAAGAGAAAGAAATCAAAAAATATAAGTCGTTGAAGAGGGCTAACACTTGCCCCGGGTTAAAACCCGGGGATCAGATAACAAAAAGAGGCTGCCTCTTTTGAGACAGCCTCTTTTATATAATTGGGTAAGTTGATTCTTATTTCACTTCGATCGCAGCGTGCAGCGCTTCATCCACCAGGATACGGCCGCAGTTTTCGCAAACCATTACTTTTTTATGCTGTTTGATCTCGCTTTGTTTCTGGGGAGGGATCGCATTGAAGCAACCGCCGCAGGCATCGCGCTCTACCTGTACAACAGACAAACCGTTGCGGTAGCTTTTCCTGATTTTTTCGTAGCTGGCAAGGAGGCGGGTGTCAACATGCTGACGGGCATCCAGAGCCAGTTTATTGAAATGTTTTTCTTCTTTCTCGTTGGCAGCGATGATTTTTTCCAGTTCGCCTTTTTTGGTAGCGAGGACTGATTCTTTAGAAGCGATATTCTTTTTGGCTTTCTCCAGGTTCACGGCTTTCTCTGAAATTTCTTCAGTCGCGTCCTTGATATGTTTTTCAGCCAGCTTGATTTCCAGCTGCTGCATTTCGATTTCCTTATTGATGGCTTCGAACTCGCGGTTGTTCTTCACATTGCTGCTCTGCTTCTCATATTTCTTAACCAGGGCTTCCGCTTCTTTGATCGCGTTCTTACGCTGGTCAATAAACTCGGTAACGCCATTGATTTCCTCTTCGATCCTGGTCTGGCGGGCAAACAGTCCCTGGATCTCATCTTCCAGATCAGCCACTTCCATCGGAAGTTCACCTTTCAGGATATGGATCTCATCCAGTTTGCTTTCAATTTTCTGCAGGGTTACCAGGGCGGTCAGTTTTTCTTCAACAGAGAATTCTTTTACGTGTGCCATGTCAGTATTTGAAATTTTTTTTAGCCTCAGCTGTAATGAACCGGGTTGGTTTTTACCGAGGTTTTTAGGACGGCAAAGGTAGGGAATTTTTGGGCTAATACCTCCTGCAACAGGTCGATCGTAAACTGCTCACTTTCAAAATGCCCGATATCGGCCAGTAAAAGCCGGTCATTGGCATCGAAGAACTCGTGGTATTTGAGGTCGCCGGTCACAAAAACCTCTGCACCGGCCGCTAAAGCTTTGGAAATGAGAAAACTACCAGCACCGCCGCAAAGGGCTATGTTTTTGACCGGCCGGTTCAGTATCCGGCTATGCCTGATCACCGGGCATTGGAAAACAGACCGAAGCAAGGCCAGAATTCTTCTTCCGGCATGGCAACCGGCAATTCGCCGACCAGTCCGGACCCCGTTCCCGGCAGATTATTGGTCAGGGAAATTATATCATAAGCCACTTCTTCATAAGGGTGGGCAGCCAGCAGGGCCTTCACCAGACTGCCTTCCAGCCAGGCCGGAAAAACGGTTTCGATGCGGATTTCATTTTCGTTATGTGGCTTGCCCGGCTCCCCCACAAATGGTTTGGTCGCCTCACTTCCTTTGAAAGTGCCTGCCCCGGACGTATTAAAACTGCACTCATCGTACTGGCCAATATGGCCTGCCCCGGCTGTAAACAATGCCTGCCTTACCACTGCAGCATGGTCAGCAGGAACAAACGTGTACAGTTTTTTCAATTGCCCTTCTGCCGGCGATAAAACGCGTGTGGATTGCAGTTGGAGCAATTCCGCCATTTTCCCGCTCACACCATGGATTACATTATCCAGGTTGGTATGTATGGCATAAATAGCGATGTCATTTTTGATAGCAGCGATAATGGTCTTCTCCACATAATTACTGCCGGTTATTTTTTTAAGTCCGCGGAAAATAATGGGATGATGAGCCACAATCATATTACATCCTTTGGAAACAGCTTCCTGTACCACTTCTTCTGTTACATCCAATGAACAAATGATGCCGGTGCATTCAGCTGATTTGTCTCCTGTAATTAATCCTGCGTTATCATATGATTCCTGTAATGATGGATGTGCGAGGGATTCGAGTGCCTGGATGATGGAAGAAATTTTCATTGGATAAAGATAATGTGGAGTGATTTAACCACAAGGATCACTATGAAATACACAAAGGACACTAGGAAGCAGAATCTCTTTGTGAACTTCGTGTATTCCTTTGTGTCCCTTGTGGTAAAATGCATTTTATTCATTAAATTCGGTTGAACCGCATTGAAACAAACCTTATCACTCCAAACTGAGCAGCTATGGCATTCAACCCCCAGCAGCAGAGCATTATTATTAATGAGATCAAACGATCTCTCGGTAAAAAAGAAACGGACTCCCTCACCCGTTACCAGATGGCCAAGGGTGCCTGGCGGATGCGCAAATCGGTGAAGAGCGGGATCCGTGACAGTTTTCTGTTAATAGTAGGCGTGCTGGCAGCCGGTTTTGGTTTAAGGGGATTCCTGCTGCCGAGTAACCTGATTGACGGAGGGGTGATGGGCATTTCGCTGCTGGTGAACCGGGAAACCCAATTTTCCCTGCCATTACTTATTATACTGTTTAACCTGCCTTTTATATTGCTGGGCTGGAAACAGGTGAGCCATATGTTCAGTATCAAAGGCATTATTGCTATTTCCCTGCTTGCGGTTGCTGTGGCTTATTTCCCCTACCCGACTGTTACAAATGATAAACTGCTGGTAGCGGTGTTCGGTGGTTTTTTTGTCGGGGCTGGTATCGGGCTTTGTATCCGGGGTGGAGGTGTGATTGACGGAACGGAAATCCTGGCCGTTTTCCTGAGCAGGAAGAAATCACTTTCAGTAGGCGATTTTATCCTGATCATTAATATTTTCATTTTCGCAGCGGCAGCTTACCTGCTTACGGTTGAGATTGCCTTGTACTCTATGCTCACTTATATGGCGGCTTCCAAAACGGTGGATTTTATCCTGGACGGTATTGAAGAGTTCACCGGTGTAACGATCATTTCCCCGCATACTGATGAAATTGCCGATTTCATCAAGTTTAAAATGGGCCGCGGCCTGACCATCTATTCCGGCAAGCGGGGGTATGGTAAAACCGGGGAAACCTATACCCAGACAGATATCATCTATACGGTAATCACGAGGCTGGAAATCAGCCGACTGAATACGGCAGTAGATAAAATCGACCCTAATGCTTTCGTGGTTATGCAGAGCATCCGCGATACCCGCGGAGGTATGGTGAAAAAAAGACATACTCAATAAGTTTGACAGATTGATTTGGAGTTACCGGAATTTTTGTACCTTATGTGGCTATTCGATCCCTCCCCTTCTGAACATCCCTATTCTTTAACCTTAAAATTGCTTGCCATGCGTAAAAGAATGCTGGGGCGTTTATTGCTGACCTCGCTCGTGATTACCGGTCTTGCCGGTACCATAAATGACAACACGCTTACTAATAAAGAGCGTAAGTTCTCCATGGGATTGATGAAAGACACCCGCGATGCAGCCATAGATGCCACCCGTTTTTAGCTCCCAACCAACTTGAATTCAAGATTGCCGAGGATAAATGGTCTGTGAAAGATTGCATGTACCATATTGCCGCATCAGAAAAAATGCTTTGGGGAATGCTCGAAGGTGCGATGAAGGGACCGGCCAATCCGGAGAAAAAATCAGAAGTTAAAATGACTGATGAACAGGTTGTGTCCGCAGTTGAAGACCGCTCACAGAAATTTAAAGCCGTGGAACCTTTGCAACCGCAGAACACAGGTTATAAAAGCCTGGATGAAGCAGTTGCTGATTTCAAATCATCCAGGGCTCAGCATATTGAATATATTAAAACCACTACGGAAGATCTCCGTGGTCATTTTGTGCAAATGCCCTTTGGCTGGATAGATTGTTACCAGTTGACGCTCATGATTGCTGCTCACAGCAACAGGCATACACAACAGATGAATGAGGTGAAGATACATCCCGACTTTCCAGCTCCCGAACAATAAACGCCTCAAGGGTTGAAAAACCTAAGCCCCTTGGTTCCCGTAAGGACCGGGGGCTATTTTTTTACCTTACCTATTTTGTTGCAGGGAAAATGTTCTTCTCCATATAAATCAGCTTACCGTCTGCCGTCATACCTTCCACCACCAGCTTGAATGCTTTGGCAGAATCATTCGAATAAAACTGTAAGGGTATCACTGCATCCGCCCCATTGACCAGGATCTCAGGGATCCATTGCAGGGTGATTCTCCGGTCAGGCCTGTTCAGGGCTTCCGGGTCTTTTTCATAATCCGGTGCATAAAATTCTTTATGCAGTGAAAATCCCCTGTAGCTGATCTGGTTTTCTGTATTTGATGCATCATACTGATCAGATCCTTTTTTTGTATAAATAGCCATCACACCGCCGGCACCATTGCCAGAAGCCCCGGCAAAACTGTTGAATATTTTCACCATGGCAATATCATTGGGCGGGATACTCGAAATCACCTGCGCATCTGTCTGCATTTCATCCAGGAATAAAGTCATAGGGATCTCTCCCATCGAACTGGCATTAGCCATCTGCCTGTAGAAAATACGGTAATCAATTCCATCCCGCTGCACCTGCAGTCCGGGCACCCGGTACATCAGGTAATCAAAAATAGTCAGGTCTGTTATAGGCGCATCCACATGCGTTAAGTCCATGGTCCTTTCTGAAAATCCGGCAAATAACCCGCTGGAATATTTTTCTTCCAGTTCCTGAATGACTGATTTTTTCTTTGCCCTGACCGTTACCCCTGTAAGCATCTTTCCCTGCGCACGGAGAATTTCATCCATATCATTCATGGCCAGTACCGCTGCACCTTTGAACTTCCTGTAAGAAGGGGTAAACCAGCTGGAGCCCGCAAGCGGCAGGTAAAAAGAATTGAATAATGAATCTTTATCCATGTGCACCTCTATCACTTTGCTTTTCCTGCCATGGATATCACTGAACAGGAAACGGGTATTGCCATAAAAAATCATGGAGTCAATCCGGAAGCGGCCATTCACATCTGTTTGCAGCATCTGGATAGAACGGGATGAATCTGCCCCAGCCATGAATACAATCAGCGGCTTGTTAGCAAATGGAATGCGTGTTCCGATAATATTTACCAGTCCCGATAAATGTATCCATGCAGGATCCTGGTAATGTTTAACCGGCGGTGCAGCAGCCTGCAGGTCGGTCCACTTAAAACGACGCCAGCCCTGTGTCATCATCAGCAGGTCCAATGCCGTTTTTACTGAATCTTCCGCGGATGAAAAATAATATAACGGATGGTGCACTGTTCCGGGCAGGTCATCTGTCAACAGGAAAGCACTGATAATATTATCCGGTTTTTCCCTGAATAAAGAAAAGCCTGCATCAGTCACTGAAACAGAAATACTCGCCTGCATGGTATCTTTCAATGTAATCCGGTACACATTTTTTGCGCGGGACTTGAAGCTGACCGTATCAAGCATAAGTGTTGAATGCTGCCGGTATTCACCATTGTCTACAAAAACCAGCCTCTCAGCCAGCGGCATTCCGTCCTTGTTAAATATGGTTACATGCAGTATGCCTGACAAAAGGCGTTTTGTATTTAAGACGCCCTGTACCGTTTTCGCGCCTTTTTTGAATTCCTGTTTGAACACTTTCTCCTGCTGCATCTGCCCGATCATGTAAGCTGCCATAAACCTTTCATCAGCCTGTTGCTGCTGTATCTCAAAAAAATATCCTTCCGGATGCGGGATCACCGTCAGCGCAATGCCTTTATCAGTTGAAGCGGGCAGCGGAAATTTATTTACAGTGGTTCCGTTGAACGTTAAAGCAAAATACTGGCGGCCGGTTACCACATCAATATCAAACATCCCCATGCCATCATGTACTGAACTGAATGATATCAGTGTATCGTTCCTGTCATCTACCACCAAACCGGTTATATTCACCGGGAGTCCTGATTCATCAACAGCTTTGAAAGCGATCGTATTCCTGAAACCGGCGACCATATTCCCGCCTTCCGGATAAAAACCCATCTTCACCATTTCCGCCGCTTTGGGTGTTTCTGTTTTCACTCCCGGGGCAGCACTGTAAATAAATACCTGTTTTTTATAGACAAGCCCTGAACTGTCGTTCAGCATCAAAGGTGTGTAAGCCCGGATCAGGTAATCGCCGGTAGATAAAGTATCGGGGAACTCCACATGACCAACAGCTGTGCTGTTAAAAAGAGGAACTACCTGCCGGTTGAGTAATTCTTCCTGTTTATTCAGTAATTCAACATACAGCACTGAACTGATTGAATCAGGAACAAAGCCCGACATAAGATAGGCTTTGAAATAACCCGCATCGCCTGCCAGGTAATTATCGCGGTCAAAATGCAGGTAGGCTTTTTCCACGGGTATCACCTGTGAGCGGAGGGCCAGTTTTTCTTCCGGTGATTGGGCCCGGAGTGCAGTAGCGGAGAGTGCAAAACACAGTAATAAAAAAGGGATGATTCTTTTCATGGCTTTAATGGTATATGAAATTACTGGCTAATTCTCGAAATGCCATCAACCGCTCCTTCTTTAACAATCTGGCCCAAAATGTCAATTATTTTTTCCGGCTTACAGATTTACCCACTTACCTGATTTAGTGTTATTACCTATTCTTACGAATTAGATTTTTTTAACAAACGATACCCGCTCTACCTTCGTTAAAGAGTAATACTGGTCATTTCCAATATCCAACATCCAATCAGTCGTGAAAGCCAGACCATCCAATATCCACTCCAAGCTAATTGCTATTGCATTAGTATTGGTAAACACATTCAGCACCTCCGCACAGGCGCCGTTGGCCAATTTTACAGCCACGCCCTCCGCAGGATGCTCCCCCCTCGTAGTTAGTTTCCAGGATTTATCAACCGGCAACCCCACATCGTGGAGCTGGGATTTTGGAAATGGTAATACCTCTACACTGCGTAACCCTACAGCTACCTATTTTACCACCGGCACTTATTCTGTTTCATTAACTGTAACCAATACCAGTGGCAGTAACTTACTCACACGCAACCAATACATTACAGTATATGAAACACCTACGGCAGCTATGGATGCCAATCCGCTGACAGGCTGTTTCCCGCTGCATGTACAGTGCTTCGACCATTCCACTGCCGGTGCCGGAAATACCAATACCACCTGGTTGTGGGATTTTGGCAACGGAACCACTTCCACCCTGCAAAACCCTGCAACCACTTATACAACTGCCGGCAGTTATACGCTGACGATGAAAGTAACGAACGACAAAGGTTGTGTTGCCACAGTTAACCGCCAGCATTATATAGATGTAACAGAAGGTGTGATCGCAGGCTTCACCCAGACCGATCCCCAGGAATGCGCCGCACCTTCAACCGTTCAGTTTAATAATACTTCAACCGGACCCGGCGTGATGGGATGGCATTGGGATTTTGGTGACGGCACCACTTCTTCCAGCCAGCATCCGGCACATACCTATAATGCAAACGGTACTTATACAGTTACACTGGTAGCATTCAGTCCTTCAGGCTGTGCCGATACTTTCCGCTTATCACCTCTGGTCATTGGCAGCGTACATTCAGCCATCAATTTTACAAACCCGGTTTGTGTAAACAATCCCGCAGTATTTACCAACGCAACTGTTCCTGCACCAGTGAGTGCTTTCTGGACATTTGGTAACGGATCTTACTCAACCGGGATTGACGCCAGTTTTAACTATACAGTTCCCGGCAATTATACAGTTACACTCTATAATACATTTGATAATTGCGAAGACTCTGTTTCAGTAAACCTGACAGTATTACCCCAGCCTACAGCCAATTTCACATCAGGCAACACAACGTTCTGTACCATTCCTGCAACCGTGGGTTTCCAGGATTTATCAACCGGATCACCCGCCAGCTGGGCCTGGGATTTTGGGGATGGTAACACATCCACTTTGCAAAACCCCAGTCACACTTACTATACACCCGGCACGTATAATGTTTCACTCACTGTTTACAATGCCGGTGGATGTTTCTCCCGCATCATCAAAGAGAGACTGGTAGTTATCAGAAGAGCCTCTATCCGTATCAATAACCTGCCAGGAGAAGGTTGCGTACCGTTTACCATTACCCCGGTTCCCGTTATCACCAATTCTGCACCCATCATAGCGTACCAATGGAATTTTGGTGACGGCGGTACATCCACACTCCAGAATCCGGTTCATACTTATAATACACAAGGATCGTTTACTGTTCAGCTGATAATTACTACCAATACCGGCTGTACGGATACAGTAACGATGGCTGATGCAGTAAGAACAGGAACCAAACCACATGCTGACTTTACCGCTGCACCCATACCCGTTTGCGGAAAGACTCCCGTGATGTTCAACAACCTGAGTACACCTGCCAATTGTACCTGGGTATGGAATTTCGGGGACGGAAACACTTCTTCTCAAACCAATCCTTCCCATGCTTACCTGGACACCGGTTATTTCAACATTTCCCTGATTGCAAATAATAACGGCTGCCGCGATACGATGATCCGCAATAATTATGTGCAGATTAACCCGCCGATTGCCCTGTTTGTTTTTACCATGAGCTGCACAGACCGCAAGACTGTTGTGTTCAACGATTATTCTGTTGCCGCACAAACCTGGGACTGGAATTTCGGGGATGGCACACATTCTTCTGCAAAAAGCCCTTCACATACGTATGCCGCATACGGAGCATACCTGGTTACCCTGCACGTAACAAACGGCGGTTGTGTTGACTCAACCCTCACGGGTGTTTATGTAATTGATGAGAACCCCGATTTCACAGTAAACAACCAGGTTACCTGCAAACAGACTGCGTTGAACTTTACCGCTACGAATGTGACTCCTTCCAATATCAGGACTTATACCTGGCGTTTTGGTGACGGTCAGACTTTTACATCCAACAGCAGCACGGTTAACCATGCATACAGTCTTCCCGGCAATTATACCGTTACATTAATTACAAAGGACCTCAATGGCTGCCTGGACTCTGTTACAAAAACAAGTTACGTCCGCGTGAATGGCCCTGTTGCAAACTTTATTACCAGCCAGACCAGCGGTTGTGCCCCGTCATTGGTTCTTTTCAATGATTTGTCATTAAACGACGGCGTTAATCCGATTACCGGCTGGAAATGGAATTTCGGGGATGGTCATATCGAAGAATTTACAGCCGCTCCTTATGCCCATAATTACACTGCGAACGGAATCTTCTCTGTAAAACTGGTTGTAACAGATGCAGCAGGTTGCCTGGACAGTCTGTTAAGACCAAACTATATCCACACAACAAAACCAACAGCCGGGTTCAAAGTATCTGATACCCTGAATTGCCCGGGTGGTAATATCAATTTTATCAATCTTACACAACCGGCAGGTTATACCAGTGAATGGTTATTTGGTGATGGCGCCCGTTCATCCCAGCAATCACCTGTACACAGCTACAGCGATACCGGCACTTATTCAGTAAGCCTGACTGTTACAGACACCTACGGATGTGGTGACACATTGGTGAAACCCGATTATATCCATGTAGGTAAACCGGTAGCTGGTTTCTCACTGAACGATTCTATTTCTTCCTGCATACCTGTTGAGATCCGATTAACCAATACATCTTTATATACCAGTTCTGTATTATGGGATTTCGGAGCCGGCCAGGGCAATACCAATATGAACAACCCGGTGCATTTTTATTCAACTCCCGGCACCCATACCATTACCCTGTATGCAATCAGTCCGGGCGGCTGCGTAGATTCCACTTCACAAACGATTTCCATTTTTGACCACCAGGGAGCAACCGTGAAATACCTTCCGATTGATGGTTGCAAACCAGTACAAGTGGCACTGAATGTTTTATCACCCGGCCCGGTTAATTCATACCTGTGGGATTTTGGTGATGGTTATACGGATACCACCGAAACACCGGTGAACAATCACCTTTATGCTTCCTTCGGGAACTTCCTGCCGAAAGTCATTATGCGCGACCCGGCTGGTTGTCTCGTTCCTGTGCAGGGTTTAGATACGGTATATGTAACCGGCGCCAAAGCCAAATTCGGACTGGGTCAACGTATTTTCTGTGATAAAGGCTTTGTGCAGTTCAGTGATTCCACTTCATTCAATGACCCGATAACCAGTTACAGCTGGAATTTCGGCGACGGGAACACGTCTACACAACACAGTCCTTCACACACTTATTACACTCCGGGTACCTATACTGTTTCACTGAGTATACTAACCTCATTAGGATGCCGTGATACGATGACCAAACAAAGCCTGGTCACCATCCATGCCGGACCGAAAACGGATATCGTTGGCGATACACTTATCTGCATCAACAATACACTGAAACATACACCACAGATCAATACACCGGATACCGGGCCATTGCAATGGCAATGGGTGTTCCCGAACGGAAACCATTATAACGTACAGGATCCTCCGGTACAGCATTTCAATACAGCAGGTGATTTCAGCGTATTGTCTATTGCCACCAATGCCGTTGGTTGTTCAGATACGACTACAAAGAATATCCATATCAAACCGCTGCCTACTGTCAGTATGCCTGGTGTGATGACTGTACAAAACGGATTCCCCGTGAAAATCCCCGCACAGTTTTCTGCAGGCACACAATCATGGATCTGGTCACCGGCCGACGGTCTCGATAATTTCCGGATTGCACAACCCATGGCTGATCCGCATTTCAACACTATCTACCAGGTTTATTTTACCGACCAATATGGTTGCAGCAACCGCGGACAGATGGAAGCTATAGTAATTTGTAAAAATGCAAACCTGTTTATACCAAATACATTCTCTCCCAATGGTGACGGACAAAATGATGTGTTCTACCCAAGAGGAAAAGGCCTGGAAAGAGTAAAAATGATGCGCATCTTTAACCGTTGGGGTGAGATCGTTTTTGAAAGCCGCGATTTCCCGGTGAATAATCCGGCTTATGGATGGAATGGCCGGTTCAAAGGCGGACAGCCACAGGCTGATGTATATGTGTACCAGGCTGAAGTGTATTGCAATAATGGCGAAGTCATAAAACTGAATGGGAATATAGCCCTGCTCCAATAATGAAAAACCGTAAATCCATATTAACCCTATGCTTCACTTACCTGCTGATCAGCGCAAACAGTTTTGCCCAGGACATGCATTTCAGCCAGTTTTTTGAAGCTCCCCTCTGGAGGAATCCGTCGCTGGCGGGTATTTTTAATGGAGATATCCGTATCCAGGCGGTGTACCGTGACCAGTGGAACAGTGTAACAGATGCGTATAAAACCGGTTCTTTCAATGCCGAAATAAAAAAACCAATCGGGCAGAGTAATGATTTCATAACAACAGGCCTGCAAATCCTGTATGATAAATCCGGCACGATTGGCTGGACTTCCACGTATGCACTGCCCGTGCTGAATTACCATAAATCATTAAGCGGCGATCGTATGAAATATTTATCACTGGGTTGTATGGGTGGCTGGGTGCAGAAAAAATTTGATGCTTCCAAGATGACCACTGATAACCTGTATGAAACAGGCAGCAACAGTGAACCGCTGGCAGCTACACAATACAGTTACTGGGATGCAACAGTTGGCCTGAGCTACAATGCTTCTTTCGGTTATAACCAGGGCAATAGTTTTTTGTGGGTGCCGCCTATCACCATTTTGCCAAACCACGCAATTCATTCTATAAAAACAATACGGTGAGCATGACACCGAAACTGGTGTTCTCTGCCGGACTGCGGATGAATGTATCTGATGTATCCTATATCACTATCCAGGCCGACCACAGCCGCCAGGGCGGTCACCAGGAAACAGTTGGTGGTGCTTTATGCGGGATTAAACTGGGTTCAGACCCCGACAATGCGCAGTATACTATCCATGCAGGTGCATTCCTTCGGTGGAATGATGCACTGATACCTGTAGTAAAACTTGATTTCAACCCCGTATCTGTATCTGTAAGCTATGATGTAAATATCTCCAAGCTGAAACCTACCAGTTATGGCCGCGGTGGGTTTGAATTATCTCTCTCTTATACCGGTTTTATCCGCAAGATTGATCAGTCGTTGTTGTGCCCGGGTTTTTAAAAGTCTTCACCACATAGGAACATAGGCACATAGGAACACATAGGAATACAGACGGAGAGTTCCTATAAAAGCAACTTTTCAAAGCATTTGAGTTGCGTATTGTATTTCTATGTGTTCCTATGTGCCTATGTTCCTATGTGGTAAAGACTCTCAATAAAATTACCCTTGACTTAACGCCAAACATTCCCTATTTTGTTCCAGCAAAGTTCCCGCATGAAACAATACCTACTGATAACCGCATTATTTGTTACCGGATTCGCCTGTAAGAAAAAGGTGGATGAAGTAAAACTTGATCTCGTTGTCCAGGCCATGACCGATGGCCGCTGGAAAATGACCAGCTTCTCCAGGAATGGCGTGGATATTTCGGCTGATTTCACCAACTACCGTTTTAAATATTACAGCAACAAAACAGTAGATGCCATAAACAATGGCACTGTTGAGAAAACCGGTACCTGGGATGGGGATGCAAACAGCATGTCCACCTCCGCTAATTTCAACAGTGCGGCTTACCCCCTTCAGCTGATTAATGGCACATGGCATATTGACAATAACAGCTGGACTTTCGTGGTCGCCACCCAAACGGTTGGCACAGAAACCAAGACCATGCGTCTCGATAAAGAATAAACATCACATATAAATCAACCTGTTCCTGAAAAAATACCGGTTTTGATACCGGCAAGAAGGAAAAGGCTTTTAATCTGCACCCCCGGCAAAAAGAAATTCCCTAAACATGCTTTGGGAACAATTTTTGCAACTCTATTTTTTTCAGAGAGTACCAATATTTCTAATTACATATTGAAGGTCAGATTGTACAATATCTCTACGAGACTGTTAGCGCTATACCTGTGTATTGTTGCCGGCACCCTGGGTGCATCGGCACAGCTCCCTGTGGCAAATTTTACAGCCAGTCCGCTGGGTGGTTGCTCCCCCCTGATTGTGGTTTTCCAGGACCAATCCACTGGTAATCCCATCCAATGGCATTGGGATTTCGGTAATGGCAATACCTCCTCACTTCAAAACCCCACAGCGAGCTATTTCACAACGGGAAACTATACGGTTTCCCTGACTGTGACCAATGCAAACGGAAATCACACTCTCACCCGGAATCAATATATCACGGTATATGAACCGCCGGTGGCGGATTTCAGTGCCAGTCCGACCAGCGGTTGTTTTCCGCTCCGTGTAAATTTCACAGATTTATCAACTGCCGGGGCCGGCAATACCAATGTAAGCTGGCTTTGGGATTTTGGAAACGGGACCACGTCCACTTCACAAAACCCCCAAACAACTTATCTCTCTGCAGGTTTTTACACCATTACATTAAAAGTGACGAATGATAAAGGCTGCACCAAAACCGCCAGCCGGAATAATTTTATTTCAGTAACCAATGGTGTCAGTGCTTCATTTACAAACAGCGCCCCGCTGGTTTGCGCGGCACCTGCGCTGATTAACTTCAACAATACATCAACCGGTCCCCCGACACTCAGTTACCAATGGGATTTTGGCGACGGCAATACTTCCACCCAGCTGAACCCTTCACATACGTATGCGGCGAATGGAAGTTATATCGTTACCCTGGTCGTAAACAGCACGGCCGGTTGTATTGACACCGTCAGAAGCAATCCGCTCCTGATAGGCGGATTTACCAGCGCATTCACTGTAACTGCCAATGTGTGTATCAACCAGCCGGTGATATTTGCTAATACATCCAATCCGCTGCCGCTGACAGCCAGCTGGAGTTTCGGGGATGGCGGCACAGATAATTTCATTAACAGCTCGCATGTTTATACCACTGCAGGCAATTACACCGTATGGCTGTATAATAATTACAGCGGCTGCCGGGATTCTGTTTCGCAGAATATTGTGGTGAACCCCGCACCGGTAGCTGATTTCAGTGCGCCGGTGACCAGCAGTTGCCAGGCACCACTGACCGTGAATTTCCAGGACCTGACAACAGGCAGTCCGCAGCAATGGAACTGGGACTTTGGTGATGGCGGTACCTCCAACCAGCAAAACCCTTTCCATACTTATACTGCACCGGGTGCATATACGGTTACATTGATTGTACAAAATGCAACAGGATGTGCGGATACACTGGTCAGGGCCGCTTATGTGAATATCCAGCGGGCACAAATCAGTATTCCGCAATTACCGGCAGCAGGATGCGTGCCTTTCACTTTATCACCCACACCGGTGATTAATTCATTTGATCCCATTGTGAGTTATCAATGGGATTTCGGCGACGGCGGTACTTCCACACTGGCCAATCCGGTTTATACTTACAATACACAGGGAACCTATACCATTCAGCTGGCTGTCGTTTCAGCCTCTGGCTGCCGGGATACACTTATTGTTGGAGGAGCCGTTGAAGTGGGCACCCATCCGCTGGCCAATTTTTCAGCCACACCAATTCCTGTTTGCGGCAAGCAACCTGTTTATTTCACCAACCTGTCTTCACCCGCCACATTATGGCATTGGGATTTTGGCGATGGCAGCACATCAAATCTTGCCAATCCGGTTCACCAGTATATGGATACCGGTTATTTCAATATCACCCTGGTGGCCAATAACAATGGTTGCAGGGATTCGCTGGTGAAATTGAACTACGTACGCGTATTGCCGCCGATTGCCATCTTCAACAGCCAGCTCGACTGTAACAACAGGCTCTGGGCCGGGTTTACCGATCAATCCATCGACCCGCAAACCTGGCATTGGGATTTTGGCGACGGAAATACATCAGTCATTCAAAACCCGGTTCATACTTACAGCACATATGGCATTTACAATGTACAGCTGATTGTCACCAATGGTTCCTGTGCCGACACCGCCAACCAGACTTTACAAATGGTGAATGAAAATCCTGACTTCACAGCCGATCGCAGGATTGCCTGCAAAGAGGCCCTGATCAATTTCACAGCCAGCAATGTAAACCTGTCAAACGTGGTGAACTTTTTCTGGCGCTTTGGTGATGGCGGCAGCGTGAACTCGCTCACACCTTTCACCAGCCACCTGTATATGACCAGCGGCAGCTATACTGTTACATTAATTACAACAGATATTAACGGCTGTATGGATTCGCTGACGAAAACAAATTACATACAGGTTAACGGACCAACCGCAAACTTCAATTCCCCTGCCACCCAGGGCTGTGCCGGTTACAATGCATTTTTCAACGATCTTTCTTTACCTAACGGAGGCAGCCCGATTGTAAACTGGCAATGGGATTTCGGGGATGGCACCATCCAGAATTTTACAGCACCGCCTTTCCAGCATGTATATGCCACGGCCAATCTCTTCAGCGTAAAACTGATCATCACCGATGCGGTGGGTTGCAAAGACAGTTTGCTCAGGATAAACTACATTACCACGTCTGACCCGGTAACAGATTTTTTTACGGCCGACTCACTCAGTTGTCCGGGTGCTGCGGTGCAGTTCACCAACTTATCATCTGCAGGTCTTGTATCTTATTTATGGCATTTTGGGGATGGTGATACGTCTACTGCCGCCGCCCCTTCCCATGTGTATGCCAATAGCGGCCAATATACTGTCAGTCTGGATATATTAGATCCGATTGGCTGCAGGGAACAACTGGTAAAGCCATTGTACGTAACAATTGATCTGCCCAGGGCTTCCTTTAATATTAATGATACCATCAGTTCCTGTATTCCGATTGAAGTGCAGTTTACCAATACATCACATTATTTCGCTTCATTGAACTGGGATTTCGGACCCGGCCAGGGCAATTCAGCCCTTCCCAATCCTGTACATTATTATTCCGCACCCGGCACTTTCAATGTGCGGTTGCTGGTTACCAGTCCGGGTGGCTGTATGGATTCAGCCTTCCGTATTGTTCATATTTATGATACTATTGGTTCAAGGGTTCATTACCTCCCGATTGACGGATGTAAACCTTTGTTTGTTGACCTGGATGCATTCACACCCGGCCCGATGGCGTCATATATATGGGATTTCGGTGACGGATATACGGATACAACATTCAATCCGGTGAACACGCACTTGTATTCAACCTTTGGCAATTTCCTTCCCAAAGTGATCATGCAGGATCCATCGGGTTGCCTGATTCCTTTAGAAGGGCTGGATACTGTTTATGTAACGGGTGCCGCTGCAAAATTCGGTCTTGATAAAAAATTCTTCTGTGACCAGGGTCTTGTTACTTTTTCAGATTCCACCACATTCAATGATCCGATCCGGAGTTTTAACTGGTCATTTGGTGATGGTGCTGTTTCCACATTGCAGAACCCTGTACACCAGTATAACACACCGGGATACTACACGGTACAACTCGCTATAGAAACAGCGATTGGCTGCCGCGATACTGCCAGGTTACCGAATATTATTAAAGTGGTGCAAAGTCCGCAAACAGATATTGTTGGCGACACTATTGTATGCGTGAATACATCGCTGGTACACCAGGGACTATTCCTTGTTCCGGATACAGCAGTGGTACAGTGGCAATGGAGTTTTCCCAACGGTGCGGGATCAACGGTGCAAAATCCGCCGGCACAGATATACACTGTTCCGGGTGACTACACCATACTTTCCATCGTCACCGATGCTGAAGGCTGTGCTGATACCACGCGAAGGAATTTGCATGTGAAACCATTGCCCACTGTAACGATGCCGGGCCAGATGACAATACAGGCCGGGTTCCCGGTTACGATACCGGCCCAGTACAGCCCTAATACCAATGCCTGGATCTGGTCGCCGGCCACAGGTCTCAGTTGTTTCCAGTGCCCGAACCCCGATGCAGGCCCGAAATTCAATACCTACTACGAAGTGTTCTTCCGGGATGTTTTCGGTTGTACCAATAAAGGCAATATCACCGTGTCGGTCATCTGTAAAAACGCAAATCTTTTTATACCCAATACTTTTTCACCCAACGGTGACGGGAATAATGATGTGTTTTATCCGAGAGGGAAAGGACTTGAAAGAGTGAAAATCCTGCGCATATTCAACCGCTGGGGTGAAGTGGTGTTTGAGAGCAAAGACTTCCCGGTGAATAATGCGTTGTACGGATGGAACGGGACTTATAAAGGACGGAAGCCTGAGGCAGATGTATATGTATACCAGGCGGAAGTGTATTGTGACAATGGCGAGATCATCAAACTCAATGGCAATATTTCATTATTGCGCTGACATGAAAAAAATTAAAAACATACCGCTGCTGATTGGCTTCATCCTGTGTGGAATGTCTTTACACGCGCAGGATATCCACTTCAGCCAGTTTTTTGAAGCACCGCTCTGGCGGAACCCTTCACTGGCCGGGATTTTTACCGGTGATGTGCGGGTGCAGGCGGTATACCGCGACCAATGGAACAGCGTTACAGATGCATACCGCACCGGATCCCTGAATGCGGAAGTGAAAAAACCGGTGGGCAAGGGACATGATTTCATCACAACAGGTTTGCAGTTATTGTATGATCGTTCAGGAACCATTGGGTGGACGTCCACCCATTTCCTGCCTGCATTGAACTATCACAAATCACTGAGTGATGATCACGTGAAATATCTTTCGCTGGGTATGATGGGCGGATTTGTACAAAGAAGGTTTGATGCTTCCAAAATGACAACGAATAACCTGTATGAAACCGGCAGCAATGGCGAACCGCTGGCATCGGCACAATACAGCTACTGGGATGCAGCCGTGGGGATGAGTTTCAACTCTTCCATTGGCGAAAACCCACAGAACAATTATTTTTTCGGTGCCGCCTATCATCATTTTACGGAACCACGCGTTTCTTTCTTTGGTGATAACCGGGCTATACTCGCTCCCAAATGGGTTTTCTCGGGAGGCATAAAAATGGGCATCACAGAAAATGCTTATTTAACTATCCAGGCCGATCACTCCAGGCAGGGTGCATTCAATGAAACGGTTGGCGGTGCACTGTGCGGCTTAAAATTAGGCCCCGATCCGGATAACCCTGCTTACACTTTACATGCCGGTGCATTCCTGAGATGGAATGATGCGCTGATACCGGTAATCAAACTGGATTACAACCCGCTTTCTGTAGCTATCAGCTATGATGTGAATATTTCAAAACTGAAACCTTCGAGTTATGGAAGAGGTGGGTTTGAAATTTCTATTTCCTATCTGGGATTCCTGAAAAAGACGGAGGATTATCTTTTGTGCCCGAGATTTTAAATACATAACCACAAAGAGCACAAAGCAAAGAACAAGGATCACTAAGGTGAACTACTTTGTGTCCTTTGTTTTTACTTAGTGGACTTTGTGGTAAAAAAAAATTCCCTCACTAAACCAATCCCTTTTTAGATTGTTACTATTAAAATCTTTTTTTTACTATGGCACTTCAACCCGGACAACCCGCCCCCGACTTCACTTTATACGACAGCGATAAAAACCCCGTAACACTATCAGCTTTGAAAGGCCAGCCGGTATTATTGCTGTTCTTCCCGCTTGCATTCACCAGCGTTTGCACAGCAGAGCTCTGCCAGGTGAGAGATCATATCGCAGATTATAACAGGATCAATGCAAGAGTGCTTGGTATATCTGTTGATGCATTACAATCACTGGATCGTTTCAAAAAAGACCAGCAACTCAACTTTTCTTTACTCAGTGATTTCAATAAAGAAGCATCCACCAGTTATGAATGCATTTATGAAACTTTTGGATGGGGAATGAAGGGTGTTTCAAAACGAGCCGCGTTTGTAATTGACCAGGAAGGCATCATCCGTTACGCCGAAGTGCTGGAAAACGCCGGAAACCAGCCAGATTTTGCTGCCATAGAGGCTGCACTGGCCAAACTGACTTAAAATTGAGTTAAAACAAGCGTTTTTAATATCTATAAATCAATGAATTACAAATAATTCTGTGCTATCGTAGTTTTACGTTTGCTTTTTAATTTTTTCGGCCTAATTTTCGAATAATAAAAGTAAATTTGATACGTTGAGAAAGCTACTTTTAATAGCATCCATTATTCTGTTGAGTACCATTACTTCACAGGCGCAAACCACAAGAATGAGCCCGTCACAAGATGGAACTGAACGTGTTATTAAAATGTACCCCATCCCCGCAACAGCCTTCATCACATTTGAATTCCAGAAACAAGTAGAAAAAGGAGCCACCGTACTGATTCACAGTCTGGCAGGAAAGAAAATGTATGAAAGCAAAAACCTGGGTGGCAAATTAACCATTGACCTCGGCGAATTCATCCGCGGTATTTACTTCTACCAGCTTGTTGATCCCGGAGGCAAGTTGATCGAGTCTGGTAAATTCCAGGTCTCCAAATAATCCCTTTATTTATTATTGTTTTTTACTGCACCTGAACAATCAGGAATTTGAGGTATTGTGTATTCTCCATACTCCTGATCACAGGGTGATCACCGGATTGAGTCTGGAACAACACCTGCCTGATATTACGGCGCGCATCCTTTGCAGCCATATCAATTACCTGCATAAATAATTCAGGATGCACCAGGCTGGTGCAGGATGAACTGACGAGGAATCCACCGGGCTTCACCAGTTTCATTCCACGCAAATTGATTTCCTTGTAACCGGTTATGGCTTTCTGTATTGTTTCCCGGCTTTTTGTAAAAGCAGGCGGATCGAGCATCACCACATCATATTGCCTTCCGTCTTTCCCCCATTGTTTCAGAACATCAAACGCATTGGCCGTTTCAAACTTGCAAATATTATCCACGTTGTTCAGTACTGCATTGCGCCGGGCCTGCTCAACAGCGTTTTCAGAAATATCTATTCCAATTACTGATTTAGCTCCGTAAGCCGCTGCATGGATTTCAAATGTACCCGTGTACGTAAACGCACCCAGTACATCAGCCCCTTTTACAATATGCTGTATAGCTTTCCGGTTATCCTGCTGGTCGAGGAAATAACCGGTCTTCTGCCCCTGGTCAATATCCACATGGAACTGCAGGCCATTCTCTTTAATAATGATTTTTGTATCGAAGGGATCCGTTAAGAAGCCTTTCTGTTGCGTCAATCCTTCCAGTTCTCGTACCGGCACATCATTGCGTTCATAAATTCCTTTGGGATTGAAAATCGTTTTCAGTGCTGCCACGATCTCCGGCTTCCAGCGGTCAATACCCAGTGCCAGGGTCTGTATCACAAAATATTCATTGAACTTATCAATGATCAGCTGGGGCAGTCCGTCCGCCTCCCCGAATACCAGCCTGCAGTTTTCTGTATAACCGGTACGCTGCCGGTACTCCCAGCATTTTTTTAATTTCCGGAGGAAAAATTCCGCGTCAATCTGTTCATTTTTATCCCGCGTGAGCAGCCTTACCAGGATCTGGGATTTGGGGTTTATATAGCCCCGGCCTACAAATTTCTTGTCGTAAGTGAATACATCCACGGTGGTTCCGGGCTCTACGCCCTCACCTGAACCATCGGCCGTTTCATTCCTGAAAATCCAGGGGTGTCCGTTCTGGACCCGGGGGGTAATCTTTCTTTTGAGATAAATAGCTGTCATACAGGCCTGCAAGGTACGGAATGCCCATCAGCCCCCGCCGGAATACAGTCAATTTGTCCTGAAAACCTGCGTTGGCAGTATTCTTGACAGGCTTACCTTTGCAGTCAATTTTATAAAAAAAATGGGCACTCCCGATATGAACGATGCAAAGAATAACGGGGCCGAATTTGATAACGGCCCGGACCTGAACAGTGACGAAAACCAGGGTGGCACTACACACCTGAATGAGCCTGTTGGTGAGGAATCTGAACTGGAAAAACTCAAAAGCCAGCTGGATGAGGCAAAAGACAACCTGCTCCGTAAAATTGCGGAAATGGATAATATGCGCCGCCGCCATGCCAAAGAACGCATTGAGCTGATCCAGACAGCCGGCCGTGATGTGATCACCAGCCTACTGGATGTTTTGGATGACAGCGACCGAGCCCAGCTGCAAATGGAAAAAAGTGACGATATCCAGGCCCTCCGCGAAGGCGTGATCCTGGTGTTCAATAAACTCAGGAGTACTTTACAGGCCAGAGGACTGAAGGTGATGGAAACCGTGAAGCAGGAATTCAATCCCGACCTGCATGAAGCCATCACCGAAATTCCCGCACCGGATGATTCATTCAAAGGAAAAGTGGTGGACGAAGTGGTGAAGGGTTATACACTTAACGATACAATCATCCGTCACGCCAAAGTGGTGGTGGGGAAATAAACAACAGTCGCTGATTCCACTTAATCAATTATGTCAAAAAGAGATTTTTACGAAATACTGGGTGTGGGCAAAGGCGCCACCGCGGAAGAAATTAAAAAAGCTTACCGCAAAGTGGCCATGCAATTCCACCCCGACCGTAATCCCGGTGATAAAGCCGCGGAGGAAAAATTCAAGGAAGCAGCCGAAGCTTACGAAATCCTCAGCGATGCGGATAAGAAAGCACAGTATGACCGTTACGGACATGCCGGTGTTAGCGGGCAAGGCCGTGGTGGTTTCAGTGGTGCAGGTGGCGGTGGCATG
The DNA here is from genome assembly GCA_016720825.1 of Chitinophagaceae bacterium. Lineage (GTDB taxonomy): Bacteria > Bacteroidota > Bacteroidia > Chitinophagales > Chitinophagaceae > JJ008. The sequence goes on from JADKJV010000005.1 coordinate 105,286, forward strand.
AACATGGAAGATATCTTCAGCCAGTTCGGTGATATTTTCGGCGATGATGTTTTCGGAAACTTTTGGCGGTGGTCAGCGCGGCGGACGTGGCGGACAAAGAGCCCGCGGTGTGCGCGGCAGTAATCTCCGCGTAAAACTGAAACTGAATTACGAGGAAATTGCGAAAGGCGTTACAAAGAATATCAAGGTTAAAAAATATGTACCCTGCACCACCTGCAGCGGCTCCGGTGCCAAAGACAAAGGCAGTGTACAGAACTGTGGTACCTGCGGAGGCAGCGGACAGGTAAGAAGAGTACAGAATACTTTCCTCGGGCAAATGCAAACCGTTACTACCTGCCCCACCTGTAATGGTGAAGGCACAACGGTAACTGCAAAATGCACCAGTTGTAAAGGAGAAGGCCGTGTGTATGCAGAAGAAACCGTGAGCATTGAAATACCCGCCGGTGTACAGGAAGGCATGCAGCTGACTGTTGGCGGCCGGGGCAATGCCGGTGAAAGAGGTGGCCCCGCCGGGGATCTTATTATTTTAATTGAGGAAGAACTTCATAAAGAACTGCACCGCGAAGGACTGAATGTAGCTTACGACCTGCATCTCTCTTTCTCCGATGCCGTATTCGGCACTCAGGTGGAAGTACCCACCATTGATGGCCGCGCAAAAATCAAAATCCCCCCGGGCACACAAAGCGGCAAAGTATTCCGCTTAAAAGGCAAAGGCTTCCCCGGTGTAAACTCATACGAAAAAGGCGACCAGCTTGTCCAGGTCAATATCTGGACTCCCCAAAATGTTTCTGCTGAAGAAAAAACCATGCTGGAAAAACTGGGACAATCACCCAATTTCAAACCACACCCGGATAAGAACGGGAAGAGTTTTTTTGATAAGATAAGGGATATGTTTTCGTAAAGTTGCCAGTTACCAGTTACCAGTTGCCAGTTACCAGTTGCCAGTTGCCAGTTACCAGTTTCCGGTTGCCTGCAACCTGCCACCTGCAACCTGCCACCTGCAACCTGCCACCTGCAACCTGCCACCTGCTCCCTGCTCCCTGCAACCTGCCACCTGCTACCAATCCTGTCCCCCCCCCTTCTTCTTCTTCACCTTCGTATACAGGTTTTTTGCCTGCTGGACGATGGCAAAGAATTCCTTTTGCATGAGGTCGCCGTTTGACTGGCAATGCTGGCTCATGGACATAAGTTCATTCCAGCCTGCAGTTTTTACATAAGGTGAATTACGGAGAATGGAACCGAAGAGGGCAACGGCCGCAGAGAATTGAAAAGGTTTATCGAGTTCTTCGAAAGGAGTAAAATCAAAATGGCTCGTGAATTTGTATTCATGGGTTTCTTCTTTCTCCGGTTCTTTATAGGTGACCCGGATATCGGAGAGTTTGCCGGATGTAAAATTATCCTTGATGGCTCCTTTGTTGATTTCTGTAGGAACCAGTTCAAAAACGGCGATCATGGAATTACCGGAACCGATTTCACCGCCTTCAATGGTTGACAAAGAATCGCGGAGTGCGCCTACTTTGTTATCAAATCCCAGTAACCTGTATTCTTTTACATATTCGGGATTGAAGTCCACATTCATGAACACGTTATCAGCTACTGAATACAAAGTTTGTGTGAATTCTTTCAGCAGCACTTTTTCTGCTTCCTTGAAATTATCGAGGTAAGCGAAATTGCCATTGCCCCGTTGTGCGAGGGTCTGGATTTTTGAGTCTTTATAATTGCCCATGCCCACACCGAGACAGGTGAGATAGATATGCGAATTACTCTGGGTTGTGATCAGTTCATCCAGTTCTGTTTCCGTTTTTAATCCCACATTAAAATCACCGTCTGTTGCCAGGATCACCCGGTTATTACCATCTTTTATAAAATGATTTTTTGCCACACTGTAAGCAAGCCGGATACCTGATTCACCGGGCGTGGATCCGCCGGGCTCCAGTTCATCAATGGCTTTCAGGATTTTTTCTTTCTCTGCACCGCTTGTACAATTCAGCATCACACCGGTAACACCTCCGTACACAACAATGGAAACACTGTCTTTTGCCCGGAGATTGCTGACCAATAAACGAAACGCCGATTTTAATAACGGCAGGCGGTTGGTCATGTCCATCGAGCCGGAAACATCAATCAGGAATACCAGGTGACTGGGTGGTAATGTATCCAGGTTCAGTTTGCGGGCAGAGAGATTGATATAATAAAGCTGGTTATCCTGATTCCAGGGGCAATCACTCAATGTGGAGCTTACATGAAAACACTCATTGCCTTCGGGTTCATGGTAATCGAGATTGAAGTAATTCAGCATTTCCTCAATACGCACTGCATCGGGTGGCACCATGGCATTGAGGTTGATGAACCGGCGGACATTGCTGTAGGAAGCGCGGTCAATATTGAGCGACATGCCCGTTGTGGGAAAGCGGCGAGCATTGACAAAATGGTTTTCAAGCAGGCTCATGTAAGTTTCATCGCCGCTCATCCAGGTTTTCTGCTCATCTTTTCCGAGGTCTTTGGTGCAGGAAGAAAGTTTATCGCGCTTGGAATTGAGTGAGCTGGCCGGTAATGGTTTCAGCCGGACGGTAACATATTTATCAGCATCCACTATCAGTTTTTCAGGACGGAAACCTTCCATCGTGAAACTGAGTGTATCCATTTGTTCGTTGGAAATAATACCAAAAGTGCCGGAGGAACCGCTGCGGAAGACATAGCCTGTTTTGTGCTGGAGGATGGTTACATTCTGCAATATATTACCCGCTTCGTCTTTTACTTCTCCCCGCACATAGAATTGCTGGGCGTATACGGACGAATGCATAGCAAATGCAAGCAATATAAAATGGATGGCCTTCAACTGGATATTTTCGGTCAAAAAATACGAAAAAACCCTCAGTTGGTCAATTGTATTAAACGAGCTGGTAAATCTCCTTCAGATTGCGTCCAAGACCGTCATAATCAAGACCGTAGCCTACAACAAACTTATTCGGAATAGAAAAACCCACGTAATCCAGTGTCAGCTTGAATTCCGTGGCCTCCGGTTTGTGCAAAAGGGCAGCAATCCGGAGCGATTTGGGCTGCTGGTGGAGCAGTTTGGGGAGGAAATTATGCAGGGTTTTGCCCGTATCTACGATGTCTTCCAGGATAATGACATCCTTGCCAAACAGGTCCTCATCCAATCCGATGGAGGTAACCACTTTGCCGGTGGATTTCATGCCCTTGTAAGACGCGAGTTTGATAAAACAGATCTCTGCTTCCACATCAAGGTGCTTGAACAGGTCGGCTGCGAACATAAATGACCCGTTAAGGATAACAATGAAAAGGGGCTTCCTGCCTTTATAATCCTCCGCAATGGACTGGCCGATTTCCTTTACCCTGGCCTGTATCATTTCTTCAGTAAGATAAGTTTCAAAAGATTTATCGTGGACTTTTACAATTCCCATAAAATAGTTTTAGCGGTGAGTATTATTCATGATGGAATAATTATCCTTCAATGCCAGCTTCGGCATGTTATCTGATTTTTTCTTCAGGCTCAGTTTCTCACCCACAGCTGGCATCTGGCCAGGCTTGAGCCAGTTGTATTCGAGCAGTGACTCCATGCGGATAGCTTCTGTTTGTGCAATATCCAGCAGGCTTTCACCGGGTTTTACTTCATGGTGGTCATGATCCCCGGTTTTACGTTTGGGCTGCAGGTACACCAGCTGGTCGTATGCTGTTGCTTCTGCCGGTTCCATATCATTGAACTTAAAGAGGTTTCCCAAATCAACACTGTATTGCTGCGCAATGGATAAATAAGAAACGCCCTTCTTCACAAACACCACTTTGGTTTCATTGATTTTAAAAACGTAATCCGGATAGGCAGGTGTTACAACAGGTATCGGTTTTTCTTTGTAGCTGTTATCTTCCACCGGCGGTACTGTATTATCCGCGGCATCCGTCTGGCTGGCAAACACTGGCTTTTGTTCTGTTTGCGGATCAGGCGATTTGCCGAGTGCAATCAATGTATATTCCTGCAGGTTGTAATCTTCAATCAGTTTAATCAGCACTTCCGGGTATTTGGGATTTGTGGCGTAACCGGCCTGTTTTAATCCTTTGGCCCAGGCCTTATAATCCTCAGGGTTGTAGGTAAAAAGAAAAGCATAGCGCTGGCCGGCTTTCAGGAAATCAGAATGATCACGGAATGATTCAGCAGCGGATGGGTATTTGCGGAAACATTCCTGTTTGGCATCATCGTCGTGTTTAACAGTCTCGCCTGTCCAGTTGGATTTGCATTTAATACCGAAATGGTTTTTGGATTCCTGTACCAGCTGGCTTAATCCCGCACCGCTTTCATGTATTCCCTGGGCCAATGTGATTGCAGCCGGCACTCCGGTACGGATCATTTCTGCAATTGCTGTTTCCCTCCAGGTGTTGATATAATCCTGTACCACTTCTTTTTTCTGGGCACACACATGACCTGTCAGTACTAATAAAAAACTAAAAAATATGAATCCTCTTTTTGCCATGCCTGTTTATAATTTTCGGATCAGGTACAAACCATCGCGGATGGTGAGTACCAGTTTTTCAATATCGGTTCTCTCTTTGATGAAATCATTAAACGCCTGGATACCGATGGCGCTTTTGCCTTTCACGGGCTGGTCGAATACTTGTCCGTGGAAGAATATATTATCTGCTAAAATAAACCCGTTTTTCCGGAGACTTGGAAAAACAAGGTTAAAATAATTGATATATCCCGGTTTATCTGCATCTATAAACACCAAGTCCCAGTCTTCCTCCAGCGTGGGAATGATTTCAGCTGCATTTCCCCGGTGGAGCCGGATCTGGTTTTTGTAAACAGAACGGTCAAAATAGGCCTGTGCCCTTCCCGCATCCTCCTCACGGAGTTCTATGGTGTGGAGCAGGCCATCCGCTGTTAAACCGGAAGCCAGCGACAATGCGCTGTAACCGGTAAATGTGCCGATTTCAAGGATTCGCCGGGGTTTGATCATGGCGCTGATCATTTGCAGGAGTTTTCCCTGCACATGCCCGCTGAGCATGATGGACTCTTTGTGATTGGACATAGTCCAGTCACAAATTTCCTGCAGCAGTGCTTCATCAGGCGATGTGTATGCGCCGGCATACTGTTCTGCCAGTGGATTGATCAGTTCCAAATGGAAAATTTTGGCAAAGATAAAACTATCAGGCGGGTTGGAGTACGCCTTCCTTCGCTTCCGTTTTAAAAGATATCAGCCAAAGTCCGGTAAAGGTTACAATACCGTTTATCAGGATCAGTTCATTGCCCATTTTATATCCATGGAAAATACTTTCTGAGATGCCATTCATGCCCAGTTTGGTGTGCAGGATGGATTCATAAGCAGCCGGGTTGCTGAGCAAATCAAGACACAGCACCAGCAATGGCGCAATGATACAAACGGTCCAGATCATACTCTCTTTCAGTTTACGTTTTGTCAGGATACCAAAGGCAAACATACCCAGGAGTGGCCCGTAGGTTACTCCGGCAAATTTGAGGATGAAGTTGATGATGAGTTTATCATTGATTGCTTTGAAAATAAGCACCATGATGAAGAACACGACTGTAAACGTAAGATGCACCTTCAGGCGGGTTCTTTTTTAACTTTTTCAGAAGCTTCACTTTTCTTGATACCGAGTATATCAATACAGAAACTGGATGTAATGGATGTAATAGCCCCGTCCACACTGGGGAACAAGGCAGAGATCAGCGCAATAATAAAGATGATACCAATGGCACCGGAAAAGGCATTGCTCAATGCGATCGTTGGGAAGAGGTCATCGGGGCTTACCGTAATGCCATTCGCATTGGCATATAAATAAAGAATACCACCCAGGAAGAGGAACAGGAAATTCACAAATACCAGCACAGCCGTAAACGTCATGATGTTTTTCTGTGAACCTTTCAGGGTTCTCACACTGATATTTTTCTGCATCATTTCCTGGTCAAGCCCGGTCATGGCAATGGCAATAAACATACCGCCGAGTAACTGCTTCACAATAAACAGGGGCGATTTAAAATCCCAGTTAAATACTTTGGTGTAATTTTTTTCACCCATTGCATCCAGTGCCCCTGAAAAATCCATGTGCAACGCGCGGATGATCACAATGATACAAACGACCAGACCGACGAGCATACCGGTTGTTTGCAACGTATCTGTATAGACAATGGTTTTCACACCACCTTCAAATGTGTACAGCAGGATCAGAATGAGGATAACCAGTGCCGTAAGCCAGAACGGGATATGATATCCTTTGAAAAAATTATCGAGGATAAAAATCTGCAGTACATTAATCACCAGGTACAAACGGGCTGTGGCTCCCACAACCCTTGATAAAATAAAGAAGAAAGAGCCTGCTTTATGCGCATTGACACCGAACCTGTTTTCGAGATAGGTGTAGATGCTGGTCAGGTTCATTTTATAATACAGCGGGATCAGGATAAAGGCAATGACCATGTAGCCGAAAATATATCCCAGCACCAGCTGGAAATAATAAAAATTCTGGGCACCAACCGTTCCCGGTACGCTGACAAAAGTTACACCCGATAATGAAGTGCCGATCATACCAAACGCCACCAGCATCCAGTTGGAGTTCCGGTTGCCGATAAAGAATGACTCATTGTTTGAATTCCGGGATGTGTACCAGGCTACGGTCAGCAGCAGCAAAAAATATCCGATCACAAAACTGAATAGTACGATTGGCGACATAATATGGGTTTCTTTTAAGCAATACGTCCGGCAAACAATGTGAATTTCCGGATTTTGAAGATATACAAATTTAGTTTCCCTTTGAGCCAAAATTAAGCGATTATGGCAGTAGGTTCATTAGCGGTTTTTTGCGGGTCACACGACGGGAATAATCCATCATATGCCAGTGCGGCCATTGAACTGGGCACCCTCATGGCCAAACACCAGGTGAAGCTGATTTACGGCGGCGGTAAAGTGGGCATCATGGGTAAAGTGGCAGATGCGGTTATGGCTGCCGGTGGAACAGTAACCGGTGTGATCCCGAAAGTATTACTGGCCTGGGAGAAATACCACAAGGATATTACGGAACTGATTGTTGCCGAGGACATGCACTCGCGCAAAAAAATGCTCTATAGCTTATGTGATGCAGCCATTGTATTACCAGGCGGACATGGTACGCTGGATGAGTTATTTGAAATGCTTACGTGGAACCAGTTGTCCATACACGATAAACAAATATTCATCCTCAATACAGCAGGATTCTATGACCACCTCGTGGCACATATCCGCAAAATGTATGAAGAAGGCCTGCTCTATGAAGACCCGGCCAAACGCATTTTTGTGCTGGAAAAACCGGAAGACCTGGTGGCTTATCTCGGCTGATTATTCTTCCCTTTTATAGCGGTGCTGGAATAAACCGATATTGATACCGGCCCGGATGACCGGAACCATATCAATCCGCTGCACGGCAGGGTTGTTCGGGTCATAACTCACATCCACATACGGTGAATTTTTATTCTTCAGCACATCAAACAACAGGGAGATATAAAAAAACGTGGTGCTGCCCTTCTCACGTCCCTGGGCCAGTCCGGCACCTACGAGGAAAGAAGTGGCATCTGTTTTTATTTTTTCTGACGGGCTTGAACCGGGTGAGGTATAATACTTCAGGTTGCTGAAATTATGCTCAATTTGTCCCTGTAAAAAAATCACACTGGCAGGATATACGCGCAGGAAGGCACCGGGACCGACAACTGTCTGCCTGATCCGGTCATTAAATGCCAGGTAATCGCGGGCACCGTTGTACACATAGTTAAAGGTGATGCCGGCATCCATAAAATCATTCAGCTTGTAACCGAAATGCGGATTGGCACCTAATAAAGTCTGGTGATTGAAGAAAGAAACGGTTACACTGCCCCCGGTAAAGAGGTTTTGCTTTTTAAACCCTTTTTCTTTTTCCTCATCTTGCTGGGCCTGCAATCCTGATACGATTAATACTGTTGCTGCCAATGCCAGCAGGGATTTCCTGTAATTCATAGCTGTACTTTTTTTATTTCGAATCAAAAATCTTTCCTGCGTTCAGGATATTATGCGGGTCGAACGCTTTTTTGATTTCCCGCATGAGCCTGATATGATGTTCTTCGAATACGAGGTTCATGAACCCTTTTTGTATCAAACCGATTCCATGTTCACCGCTGATGGTACCGCCCAGGCTTTTTACCAAAACGAATAATTCACTCAAAATCGTATGCATCTCTTCATTACCATAACTATTGGGTATCCCTTCCTTGCGGATGCGTACGTGCAGGTTTCCGTCGCCGGCATGTCCGTAGCAAACCACATCAAAATTGAATTTGGCAGCCAGTTCTTTTACACCACGGATCAGCGCAGGTAACTCAGCACGGGGCACTACGGTATCTTCTTCAATAGTATAACCGATCAGTTTAACGGCTTCAGCTGCACGGCGGCGGAGCTTCCAGAGCTCTGCTTTCTGCTGGGCATCATCGGCGAAATAAATTTCACCAATGTCATAATTCATCAGCAGGTTGCCAATCGCTTCCATGTCCTGCATCAGCACATCCATATTATTACCATCCGTTTCTATGATCAGGTGTGCGGCAATATCATCCGGAATGGAAATGGCGGAACTCTCCACAAATTTGCTGACAATTTTCAGCGCGTTAATTTCCACCAATTCCATGGCACTGGGTACAAAGCCTGCCCTGAAAATGGCACTGACTGCTTCGCCGGCCTGCTCCAGGTTACGGAAAGGCACCAGCATTAAGACATCAAAAGCAGGCAGCGGGATTAACCGCAATACAATTTTTGTTACGATTCCCAGAGTACCCTCACTGCCCACTACTAATTGGGTCAGGTTATAGCCGGTGGAATTTTTAAGAACATTGGCACCGGTCCACATGATTTCACCGGTTGGCAATACGATTTCCAGATTCAGTACATAATCCTTCACCACGCCATATTTCACGGCCTTGGGACCACCGCTGTTTTCGGCAATATTCCCGCCGATAAAACAGGAGCCGCGGCTGCTGGGGTCCGGGGGATAGAATAATTTTTTCTCTTTCACGGCATCCTGCAGTACTTCCGTGATTACACCAGGCTCGGTGATTACCTGCAGGTTCCTTTCATCAATCTGGAGGATGGTGTTCATCCTTTCGGTTGACAACAGCACGCCGCCTAACTGCGGCAGCGCCCCGCCACTTAGGCCGGTACCGCCACCTCGGGGAGTAACCTGTATTTTATCCCGGTGACAGATCTTCATGATCTCACTGATCTCTTCTGCCGTACGGGGTTTTACAACAATCTCGGGACGGTAGTACAGGTTCTCAGTTTCATCATGGGCATATTTGTCCAGTGATTCTTCATCAGCGAACACATAATGATCTCCCACAATTTTTTGAAAGCTGCTACATGCGCAGTGCTGAGCTGGGGTTCGGCCACTTAGTAATAATTTAAAGTTTCGGGCGTAAAAGTCCGAAAAAAAAGGCATAACAGCCGTTTGGATATCCTGTTAGTTTCTGAAAGAAGGACACATGGATTCCCGGCGGTTTCCCCGGTATTTGTCCACGATGCCCTGTTTGATGAGTGAGAATTCAAAAGCGCCCCGGGTATTGTTGAAATTCCGGAGGGAAGACATGGTAGCATCGTAGCTGAAGGTGAAATTGATATCGTGGTAACCCAGCCCGATCATCGGGATTATGGCGTCCTGGTGGCGGTAGTACAATCCGGCGATGAGTATTTTCTCACCATCACCGGATAAATTATAGTGTGCATTCAAACCGCCTACAATTTCCCAGGATTTCGCCTGCAGTGATCCGTAGATATTGGGATTTACAATCACCCGGTCGTTGAGTTTGAAACTGCCATTTAAAAAAGCGGTATAACGAACGGGGATGCGGTTATCAATTCCATCTTGTGCATTGAAGAAAGATTCACGTGGCCTGTTGAGATGCATGGCAGAGAATCCGGCATTCAGGTAAACATCACTGGTGGGGAAATAAGCATAATTCATTCCCACCTGCATATCGAGGTAATTAATATTATTCCGGTCGAGGCTGACACTGGTTGGCAAATGGCTGTCGAAAAATTTACCATCGAACTGGTCAGGGAATTTCAGGTTGGTTACATTGATTTGTTTGTTGGCCCATCCAACATTAAAACCAAGGCTGAGCAGGCTCCCGAGATTGATCATCTGGTGATAGGCTACGGAGCCATACACTTTGGTGGATGTCAGGTTACCGCTGCCGGCCACATCCCGGAGGATTACGCCGCCGATACCCATCCAGCCTGTATTATCGCTGTTTTGCATCACCTGGGCATCGCCAAAAGCACTGAACGTTTTATAGGGAATGGTCATTACAGATGACCATTGATTGCGGTAGTTCACGCCAAGCCGGTAATCACCATCGGGGATAAAGCCGGTATTAGCAGGGTTGGTTACCAGCGGGGAATTAAAAAACTGGGAGTAATGCAGATCCTGTGCGTTCAGCTGGAGTGAACACAGGCAGATGATGATTGCTGTTATATTTCCCAATTTTACCCTCATAACTTTTCACATTTATGCCAAACGGGCATGGCTTACCTTATTAACGTAATATCTCCCTTCCTGGATAGCTTCTTGCCGTCAAAGTATTCTGCTTCCAGGGTATAAGCATATACATCCATCGGCTGAACCACTCCTTTTACTTTTCCATCCCAGCCCTGATTGCGGTTCGATGTTTCAAATACTTTCTGTCCCCAGCGGTTCCAGATGGTGAATTTAAGCTTTACAATCCCAAAACCCTTCACCATCACCACACTGTTTACATCATTACTCATGGGCGTAAAAGCATTGGGTACATCCAGTGCTGGTTCGATAAGCGCCCTAACGGTCATCGGGAATGTATCGGTACAGCCGGCCTGGTTATAAGCAATGAGCAGGGCATTAAAACTGCCGGTAGCATTATACTGGTGACTGACTGAAATCAGTGAATTCGTCAGCGTTGAATCACCGTCACCGAATAACCATTTATAACGGATGGCATTCAGGGAAAGGTTATTGAACACAGTTGGCGTATTCGTTACTGGCGGATCAGGCGCAAAAGTGGCGCTGGCAGTTGGCGTATCAAATACGGTTATTACTGCAGTGGTCGTATTCGTTTTATTACAGGTCCCGAGGTTGCTGGCAGTAAGTGTTACAGTAAAAGGTCCCGCTGTTGTGTAGGTATGGATCGGGTTCTGGTCAGTGGATGTAGGTGAACCATCACCAAAATCCCACAGGTAAGTATCGGCACCAACAGAGGTACTTGTAAACTGCACTGTTTTATTGATACAAACAATATTGGGCGCTGTGAAACGGGCCAGTACATTGGCGGCCACGTTCAGCTGTAATACAGTATCATCCGGTGAATTACAATACCGGTCATCATTCAGTAATAGTGTTACATTATAAGTGCCTGCGGCAGCATACTGGTGGTTCACTGATCCGGAACCGGTGGTTACTTTGGGTGAGCCGTCACCAAAATCCCAGGTAAATGTATTTGGCGCAAACGGGAATCCGGGAGGCGCAGCACTGGTATTATCAAATTGGTAGATAAAAGACTCGCAGGGATCAAGCCTGGTAGCCGTAAAAACAGGCAGGGCCTTGGTGGCGCCTACTTTTATCAGCATTTTGGAAGTATCCCTCACATTACAGGAGTTTGGATCAACCGAAACCAGTGTAACAGTATATGTTCCGATCGCTAAATAGGTATGGGCAGTATCGGGATGTGTGGTGGTACCCCAGGCAGGGCTATCACCGAAATTCCATTCATACGTAACGCCGTTGGCTAATGTATCCGAAAATGTTACATACAAAGGCACACAACCTGCTGTATCACGGATTACACCATCAATGGCTGACTGCACACCGGCTTTTACCCCGGCCAGGTCCATATCAATTTTAAGCATAGCCATGTTACAGCCTCCGCCATTCGTGGCATTGTTTGTAATGGACCATGCATTGGGCGGTGAATATGGAAACAGTGGCGGGTTGCCTGGTGATAATTTACAGTTGGCACATATCGCCTGGTAAATCCTTCCCTGGGAATCGAAACGGCTGGTGCCACCATCCACGTGATCACTGCCTGCATTCGCCGGATTATCTTCTCCGAAGAAAGATCCGAATAATTGCTGTGTGGCATTTTTCTTCAGCACAAAGAAATAAAAATCCTTTCCGTCTGTATAATTCTTGAAAGCATCTGCAGTAATCGGCAGCCCGTTTGTACCTGCACTCTGGTAATTATTGGAATTGAAAAAATACCCGCCCCACCCGGAGATGTAAACATTTTCGCAACGGTCTACCAGGAATGCAATGGGTGAAATATTAGGCGTGGCGGCACCACTGCCAAACATGGTTGTATATACATTCGCAGACAAATCCGGTCTGAGTTTGCTGATAAATTGCTTACCACCAGCATTACTGTATGCAGCATTTTGGGCCACCCAGTTACCGGTTGTTTGTCCCATGATATAAGGGAAACCATTTGCATCAAACTGCACACCAAATACCTGGTCAATAGCCGGAGTGCCGATAAAAGTACCACGGATCAGGTTACTTCCACTGTTGTTAATCACTGCCACATAACCGTCAATAGGTCCCTGCAATGAAGGGCCGATTGTTCCGGCCGTTTGGGCTGGTGTAAACAAATCAGGGCTTTCTGTACCACCGGCCATATAAATATCACCATTGGGTGCGAGTGACAAAACATATCCGGCATCGTTCTCAGATCCGCCGAGGTAGGATGAGAATGTCATAGTTCCGACGTTGGGAGTAAATTTCAGTAAGACCGCATCCTGTTTGCCCCCGAATGTATTTTGGAACGGAGAACCCCGCATCGGGAAATTGCCGGATTGTGTGGATGAAGCCACATAAATATTCCCGGCTGCATCAAGGATTACTTCACTCCGGCCATCATCACCATAATTCCTTTGCAGTGAATTCAGGTTCCTGATTTCAGATATATTCACGCCGTCTTCAGCGGAGCCTCCTATTTTTTTAGATCCAATCAGTGCCGTGCCGGCGGCGTTAAGTTTTGTAACCACGATATCATAACCGCCACCAGTGCCTTCCTGTCCGCCCACTGCATTCACCGGGTAGTTGGAAGAATTGGACCTGCCGGCAATCACCAGATTACCCTGCGGATCCACAATCAGGCTATGCGGCTGGTCATTTCCTGACCCGCCAACATAAGTGGCATAAACCCTGCTTGTTCCATCTGAAGAAAGTTTTATGATACCAATATCTGTTGCGCCGGATGCGCCAGAATTAAGTCCTCCCTGGAATGTGGTTTGAAAAGCGCCGGGAGATGCCGGGAAGCCATTCGTCTCTCTGACGATACCACCACCAAACATAGTCTGGCCTGGCCCGTACGTTGCGGTGAAACCCCAGTTGTCCGTTGTACTTCCTGAAAAAGAACAGAAGATCACCTGCGGATCAATCACCAATGTTGTTTTGGGATCATACCCTTTAACATCAAAGCGCACCACATGATCATTGATGGTGTATTTACAGGTTACCGGTGTGCGGCTGCTGCCGTCATACTGGTATGAATACGGAATGGATTCTTTCAGTTCACCAATAGAAGTGGAAAGCACCATCTCTTTATTTTTCACCTGCATTTTATCAATGCCATCATATTTCAGTGCAATACGGGAAGGGTCACCACCGGGTTTAACGATGATGTCATATTTCAGGAATCCGTTATCAGTATAATAGCGGATATCAATATTGGGATAAATTTCTTTTACTGCGATAGCCTGGTATAACCTGCAGCTGCTGGCCCATTTGGACTGGTCATTCCCCAGGAAATAATTATTGACGGTTGGGATAATTTTGTCCGGCTCAGATTTAGCATTGTTTGAACCACCCAGGAATTCCACATTGTAAGCATGTGAACGAAGAACCACTTTATCAGTCGGCGTTACCGGCTGGTGGTTAGGCATGAATCCATGGAAAAAAACCTGGAGATCGGCGAGGTCGCCGGGGTTATGCTGGAGAACTGTGAATCCGTTTTCGGTGATAAAAAAAGCGCCGTTACTCACCACGCCTTTATACCGGATGCGGTCATCCCACTGGCCTTTATTTTCTACGAATTCGATATTATTGAATGACTGGGCCGCCACATCAAGGGCAAGGAACATCAGGAGGGCCGGCAGTATCGCTTTTTTCAGGTTCAACATGGTTGTTTTAAAGTAACTAAATAATCCCGTACCTGGTTTTAATTCTACTGTTAATAACGTCCTAACATATCTATTTGTTTCATGAGATTTTACTCCAGGCGATTCCGCCCTTTTCCTGTTCCAGGAACCTTTTTAACTGCAAATTTTCGGCCGAAAGCAGCTCAGGGTCATTTTCCACCAATTCTGCCGCCAGCTGGCGTGCGATATCCAGCACTGCTCGATCTTGGACTATACTTGCCAGCCTGAAGTTTAATTCCCCGCTCTGCCTTGTGCCCTCAATATCACCCGGCCCCCTCAATTCAAGGTCTTTTTCTGCTATTTCGAAGCCATTTGAGGTTGTCGTCATAATCCTGATGCGTTCCCGGGCATCTTTACCCAAAGCGGAGCCGGTTATTAATATACAATAGCTTTTTTCTGCCCCCCGGCCCACCCGGCCCCTTAGCTGGTGGAGCTGGGAAAGCCCGAATTTCTCGGCCGACTCTATCACCATCACACTGGCATTCGGCACGTTAACCCCGACTTCTATCACGGTGGTTGACACCATGATCTGGGTATCGTGCTCCACAAACCGCTTCATGTTCATCTCCTTCTGGTCGGCTTTTTGCCTGCCATGGACCATGCTGATCCAGTATTTGGGTTCCGGGAAGTAAGCCTTTACATTTTCGTAACCTTTCATCAGGTTTTCGTAATCCAGTTTATCACTTTCTTCAATCAACGGGAATATGATATAGATCTGGCGCCCCAGGTCAATTTCGCTCCGTATGAAATCCATGACCTGGGAACGCTTATTTTCATAACGATGAACCGTAGTGATTGGTTTCCTGCCGGGCGGTAATTCGTCAATAATACTGTAATCAAGGTCGCCATAAGCAGTCATAGCCAGCGTGCGCGGGATGGGTGTGGCTGTCATCACCAGGATATGGGGTGGCGTGGGTGCTTTTTCCCATAACCGGGCCCTTTGTGCCACGCCAAAACGATGCTGCTCATCAATTACCGCGAAGCCCAGGTTTTTAAACACAACTGAATCCTCTATTACTGCATGTGTGCGGGTGCCAGGAGACAGGCCTGGTAACCGTTATCCAATGCAAGGAGCATACTCAGTACCGCCACGATGGTTTTACCGCTGCCCACATCACCCTGTAACAGGCGGTTCATCTGGTGGCCCTTTGCGGTATCAGTCCTGATTTCACGAATCACTCTTTTTTGCGCGCCGGTCAGTTCGAATGGAAGATGATTCTTATAAAAATTATTAAAGTAATCGCCTACTTTATCAAATACAACCCCTGCTGAAAAACGATGACGGCCCGCAAGCAGTCTTTGCATACGTACCTGCGCTGTAAAGAATTCTTCGAATTTAATCCGCTTCACGGCATCCGCATATTCTTCCGGTGATGCGGGAAAATGGATTTGCTTATAGGCTTTGAAACGGGAGACGAGTTTTAACCTGGATAAAATCCCCGCAGGAATATTATCCGGTAAATCTTTTTCCTGCAGCTGCGCGAAAATTGTTTCGGTGAGTTTGCTTAACTGCCTGCCACCGAGTCCGCGTGCTTTTAGTTTTTCGGTGCTGGGATAAACTGGTTCAAGATGCAGTTTTCCGTCTTTTTTTCTCCGGTGTATAAATTTCAAATTCCGGATGGATCATTTGCGGGTATCCCTTGGTACAAACCGGGTTTACCAAAAACCAGGTATGACCTGCCGGGCTCCAGTGTTTTCTGCATCCAGGTAATGCCCCGGAACCAGGTGAGTTCTATTTCACCGGTGCGGTCCTTCAAACGGCCTACCAGTCTCCGGCCGGCTTTCAATCCAACAATTTCCAATGACTGCAATACGCCGGCAAGCTGGATATATTCAGTATCGGGCCGGATATCTGTAACGACATTAATCTTTGTTTTATCAACGTGGCGGTAAGGGAAAAGATTCAGCAGGTCCATCCACGTAAAAAGTTCCAGTTCTTTCTGCAACATTTCTGCGCGCTGGGGTCCCACCCCTTTGAGGTAAGCGAGCGGGCTGTTTAATATGTTGGCGTGAAATGCGATAAATGGCTTTTCAACAAAAATACCTGAAAAAGGGAAGCGTCAGGGTGCCTGTTCCACCACCTGGCGAAGGGATTTTTCCCAGGTTGCAGATTGTTTTCCTCCGAGCCAGCGGAAAAAACCCCTGGCCTGGCAGTAATTCATAAAAAGGAAATAAAACGGGATGGTGAAAATGCCTGCTGGTTTGCCGCGGTACACCATGGCCCAGCCGGCCATAGCAAAGAGATAAAAAATACCTTGAGAAATCAGTATCCAGACATACATCGGGGATGCAGTCTCTACCCAAACGATCCAGGCATTGGCCGCAAGGATTACCGGTAATAAAAATGGAGAAAAAAACCAGCGTATGACCCGGCGGGAAAAAACTGGAATGCCAGGAGCGGGTATTTAAAAATATTCAGGCTGGGCCAGAGCCAGGTCATAGACTGGTAAGCACCTGCCGCGATCCTGATTTTCCTTTTGGCTTCTTCATGCAATGATGCGGAAGGCCATTCGGTGGCAAAGGCACCTGGTTCGTAAGCGATGCGGTGGCGGCTGAGACAGACCTGCATAGAGATGATAAAATCGTCGAGGATGATATCTGCATCTAGTGGTTTAAACAATTCAGTGCGGATAGAAAATAATTCTCCCGCTGCACCAACAACAGTATAAAAACCGGCATCCTGTTTTTTCAGGAAGGATTCATATTTCCAGTAAAGCCCTTCTGCTTCACCCAGTGCCAGTACAGGCGAGGTACGCTGTATCTTTTTTTCACCGGCCACAGCTCCGACTTTCGGATCCTGGTAATGAACCATCATTTTGCGGATACAATCCGCATTGAGCATTGTATTGGCATCGCTGAAAAAAACAACAGCGGTATTTACTTCAGGAATGGCTCTTTTGAGGGCAGCATATTTTCCCTTTCGTTCCGGCTGGTGCAGTTGCCGGATAAACGGGTAAGGTTTCAGCAGCGCGGAAAGATCTTCTTCAGCGCCATCGGTAACAAGTAATACCGTTAAAAGCCCGGCCGGATAATCAATGGCTGCGGTGTTCCTGATTTTTTCAGGAAGGATCGCAGATTCCTGGTAGGCGGTGATGATGAGTGTAACGGGGATTTCACTGGTGGCAGCATTGACCGTCTTTTTGGCAAACAGGGAAACCACGCTGTTCAGCATGAATAATACGATGCCGTAAACAGCATAACACCAGGCGAGTAGACCCAAACTTATCCAGAAAATCAGGCAGGCTGTCAAGGGTTATTTGTGATGTGAAAAATACGGTCTGCTAATGGCAAATTTCCCCGAAAGTACCCGAAATCCTGCGATTGGATAGGGGGAAATCCCATTTTTTGGGAAAAAGAAGAACTATCCCTTGCAGGAAACAGGTATTCCAAGTACTTTAGACTAGTAATTATCCAATATCAGACCAAAAAAGGTCCCATGAAGAGCTATATCCACCTGTTAGAGATCCAACTCAACTTTTCCGACTATAAGTTTGCCTTGTTGTGCCTGATCACTGCTTTTATAGTGACGCTTGTCTGCATTCCGCAGATTATCCAGCTGATCCGCAAATACAAATTATATGATGTGCCCAATGCAAGGAAAGAGCACCAGGCTCCTATTCCAACGATGGGTGGCATTGCTGTGATTGCCGGTATGTTTGCGGCTCTGGGCATGTGGTTCCCGTTTGAATCACAAACCACGCAGATCTGCTTTTTCTTTTCAGTGATTGTATTATTTGTACTGGGCATTATGGATGACATGAAAGATCTTTCAGCCCGTTATAAATTTATTATACAGATTGGACTGGCTTCTATGATGGCTGTATCCGGTATCCGGATCACATCCTTTGAAGGGCTTTTTGGCATTTATGATTTATCCCTTGGCGCCCAATATACATTTACCATTCTCGCTATAACCGGTATTACCAATGCATTCAACCTGATTGATGGCATTGATGGTTTGGCGGGTGGACTTGGATTTATGAGCCTGATTACACTGGGTATGTTCCTGACAGTTGCCGGTGACACGAATACTGCATTGATTGCCTTTGCACTGGCGGGTGGCATCCTGGCATTTTTATATTTCAACTTCAATCCCGCACGCATCTTTATGGGCGATACGGGTTCGCTGGTGCTTGGCTTTGTGGTATCCATCCTTTGTATCCGGCTGATCCAGATAAACGGCGTGATGCCCTCCCCTGTGCTGAGCCACGCGCCTGTATTTGTATTAGGCATTGCGTTTATTCCGGTGTTTGATACGATCCGTGTATTTGCTGTTCGTCTCTGGAAAGGAAACTCTCCTTTTGTGGCCGATAAAACACATATCCATCACCTGCTTACCAACCAGGGATTCAGTCATGGTTTCGCGGCCAAACTGATTTGCCTGGTACATGGTTTACTGCTGATAACCGTTTACTGGATGCAGCAGTTCCGGGCTGAATGGATCCTGCTGACACTCGTCGCCATGATGATTCTGGTTACCCTGATTTTAAAAAACCTCCGGAGCCTGGTTCCGGGATTGCATGTAAAGCACAATACAGCTACCGCTGAGTAATTCATATTTACAATGAGAGAAACCGACCTGGTAACAGGCCGGTTTTTTTGTGACTAGTCTCTGGTCGTTAGTTACTTGAAAGGATATGAGGAGAATGGCTATTGGCTTTTAGCGGTTGGCTTTTGGCTAATGGCTAAATGCATTTAAAAGTAAAATCCAAAGTTGGGAGAAAGAAACTGGCACATACTATAATCTGATAAGCTATCACTACCCTGGCCATTTCGCTGTATCAGAACCCAATAACCGTAAATTTTTTGAGATCCTTTTAATGTTTGACAGGTACCTGCAATTTTATTCCCCGATATGTGTGAGATAAAGTTATTGGCTATTAGCTATTGGCTGTTGGCTAATGGCCAACGGTTAATGACTAACGGTAAAAATATTCCAGATTATCCTTTTAATACCTGACAGATACCTGCATTTTTATTCCCCGATATGCAAGAGATAAAGCTATTGGCTATTAGTGTTGGCTGTTGGCTAATGGCCAATAGCTAAAAGCCAACAGCCGACATAAAAAAAATTGGCCGCTTAATAGCGGCCAATTTCTTATTTAAGATATACTATCTCTTTTAATGCAGCAGGATGATCCATTTCTGTCCGCGGATCACACCGGCTCCGTCAACAATCTGTACCAGGTAGTTACCGGCCGGCTGGTGACTGAGGTTCACGTTGATTTCTGTGTAAGTGGTCGGACCGGTGGCGACTGCACGTGAGTAAACCAGTGCGCCATGCGACGTAAACACTTTCACTGTGATCTGCTCATTCGGCTGGTTGTAGAACCTGATATGGAAGACTCCATTGTTCGGGTTCGGGTACACCCACAGACCGTTGGATACACTGCCTGAGATTGTAACATCGTTGGATGTGCTTACACAACCATTGAGGTCTGTATATCTCACACGGTATACACCGAGGTTATTAACCGATATCGGTCCGAATGTGGGACCTGTATTGCTGGTCAGCGAGCCATTGAAGAACCAGGCATAGCTTCCTCCGGGAGGATTCGCAGAAGCCAGGATCGTGGTGTTCTGTCCGGGAGTCAGTGACGGCAGTACCGATGAAATAGATACGGTCGGCAGCGGATTCACCCGCAGCGTAGCCACACCGGATGTTACGTTGGTACAAAGACCAATTACAATCACACGGTATGTATTTGTATTCTGGCTGCTGGTTACGGCTGGCAGGGTGAGCGTGGCGGCGTTGGCACCGGGCACATTCACGAATGCTGTACCGTTCCAGATCTGCCACTGGTAGCTGACTGCATTAGTTGAAATCACATTAAATGATGCATTCGTACCGGCACACACTGTAGTGGTAGCAGGCTGCTGGCTGATTACCGGCAGCTGGCCATCGAGTACAGTTACAGTGAACGTACAAACTGACTGGTTACCGCAGGCATCCGTTGCTGTTGAAGTAACTGTGGTCGTTCCGATCGGGAAGGCGAAGCCTGAAGCAGGCACGCTTACGATGGTTACGGCACCGCAGTTATCCGTTGCAGTTACAGTGAAATTCACTACCGCGGTACAGGAACCGATCGGCGTAGTGGCTGTAATGTTTGACGGACAGGTAATCACAGGTGCAGTCTGGTCATTGACTGTAATGATCTGTGTACAGTTTGTGAAGTTACCGCACACATCTGTTGCACGGTAAGTACGTGTGATCGTATAACGGTTAGCACAGGTCTGGTTGCTGATCACATCGCTAACGAATGTTACGGTTACCACACCACCGCAGTTATCACTTACTCCGGTTACGGAAGCAATATTCGGGGCAGGTACTGCACCGGCACAGCTCACTGTTACAGGAGCAGGACAAGTGAGTACTGGCGGTGTTATATCATTCACGGTAATGATCTGCGTGCATTCTGTAAAGTTGCCGCACACATCCGTTGCACGGTAAGTGCGTGTGATGGTGTAACGGTTGGCACAGGTCTGGTTGCTGATCACATCGCCAATGAACGTTACAGTAACTACACCACCGCAGTTGTCGCTAACACCGGTTACGGAAGCAATGTTGGCTGCAGGTACTGCACTGGCACAGCTTACGGTTACGGGAGCAGGACAAGTCATTACAGGTGCTGTTACATCATTTACGGTAATAATCTGAGTACACTCCGTAAAGTTGCCGCACACATCTGTAGCACGGTAGGTACGTGTAATGGTATACCTGTTCGCGCAAGTCTGGGCGCTGATTACATCACCCTGGTGGGTAACGGTTACAACACCGGCACAGTTGTCGCTCACACCGGTTACGGCAGCAATGTTTGGCACAGGTACTGCACTGGCGCAGCTCACGGTTACGGGAGCAGGACAGGTCATTACAGGTGCTGTTACATCATTTACGGTAATGGTTTGCGTGCATTCAGTAAAGTTGCCTGAAGCATCTGTTGCACGGTATGTTCTGGTAACAGTATATCTGTTTGCACAAGTCTGGGCGCTGATCACATCAGACCTGAAGGTTACAACCACACCCGGGCAGTTGTCGCCTGCAGTAACCAATGCAATGTTTGGTGCCGGCACGGCACTGGCGCACTGTACGGTTACAGGTGCAGGACAAGTGATTGTCGGATTCTGTGTATCATTTATAGTAATGGTAAATGAACAGTTGGCGAATCCGCAGGTATTCGTTGCGGTTATGGTAACAGTGGTTGTTCCGATATTAAAGAACGAGCCGCTGCCATCGCCACTGCCGCTGCCGGTAGTGGCTCCGGAGAATGTATAAGTAATCGTTGGAACAGGAATACCTGTTACTGTCGGTGCATAAATCACGGTGTTGCCGCACTGGTCAAGCGCATTATTACTTGTGATATTGCCAGGACATGTAATCGTTGGAACTGCATTCACAATAACTGTTGCTGTTACCGGTGTTCCAACACAACCAGCAGGTGATGTTGGTGTGATGGTAAAGGTTACTGTCTGCGGTACTGTGGTAATATTAGTCAGCGTACCGCTGATGCTTCCACTGCCACTGGCTGCAATACCAGTTACGTTCGCTGTATTATCTCTGGTCCATGCAAAGGTTGTTCCGGGGATGTCGGCGCCGGGAACGATTGTTGTGATCGGTCCGGAGCATACGGTTTGCGTTAAAGGAGCAACGTTGGCAACTGGCAACGGATCAATAGTTCCGTTTACAGGCACCCTTGGTGAAGAGCTGCAGTTTTGTGCAGTTGAATATTCAAATTCAATTCTTGAGATACTGGTAGCCGCACCAAATTCCCTCCAGATGTCATGCGGATCATTTGTTGTCATCGGGAATTGCATACCCAGGCGCTGTAACTGTATCGGGAATCCGGCAATCGATGTATTATAATCACCGGGTGCATAAGAGTTGGTCGTTCCGCGGTACCCGAGGATACCGATCACTTCACCTGCCAGTACCGGTATATTACATGGGATGCTTCCGGCCGCTGCATTATCCCTGGTTAAGAACTGGGTAGTAAATGCATTGGTCGTAGCTGAGAATACCGGCGGAGGCGTGTTGCCATTGAATTTCACTACTGCGATTGTCTGACCAGCAGAAGAAGCAGTGGTGGGCACACTCAATGAAGTGATCACAAAATCAGTAGGTGCAGTAAACCAGTAACCTCTTACATTACCGGGGAAAGTACCGCTCTGACCGGGCATACCCAACAGGGTTGATGGTCCTGCAGGCACAAAGCTTTCGAGGTAGTAAGTCGTGTTGCTGGATATGTTTGGAGAATAGGTATTACCTGTATTTACCACTACACCGCCTGTGGCAGCATTGTACCAGTTAATGGTACCGTTGCCGGTAGCGCTGAGATTGACAACACCACCCGGAGCACATACGGCATCATCCGTTACAGAAGTAACAGAAGGCTGTGTGGCTACGGTAATAGTAAATGTTATTGGCGTTCCGCTGCAGGCGCCGGCAACCGGTGTTACCGTAATTGTTCCGGTAATGGGTGCTCCACCTGCATTGGTAGCGATAAAGCTCAGGTCACCAGTGCCGCTGGCTGGTAAGCCGATGGCAGGATTTGTATTCGTCCAGTTATAAGTGGTAACACCAGTACCAGTAAATGCAACAGTTGCTGATGAACCATTACAGAAATACTGGTTGCTTACTGCATTAGCCACAGGATTAGCTATAGTGATAGTCTCGGAAGGAGGCGTTGACGTACAGCCAGCGTTACCGTAACCAACCGTTACACCAAATGTGCCGCTGGTATTAGTAACAATAGAATTTGTGGTTTGTCCGCCAGGCGTCCAGAGGTAACTGTTACCGGCAGGAGCAGTCAGTGTAACAGGGATACCGCTACAGCTGGTATTACCCGGTGTAACAGTGATTACATTCGCTTCACGCGGAACGTCTACAGTTAATGTATATCCGCTGCAACCCGTGCTAGGATTTACTTCGTGCACTACCACAACAATAGTTCCATTGGCAGGGATCGTGGCTTCATAGAAACCAGACTGGGTAAATGAAGATCCGGGATCTGCCAGGTAATTTGTACAAACGCTTGCCGGGTTAAAACTTCCGCTGTAAGCCGCACAGAAAATATTCGTGGCGCAGAATGAGTTAATACCGATCGTTGCGCAAACAGGTGAACTGCTTGGGTTTGTTATTGTATATGAATCATAAAGCCTGCTGCCTGTTGCCGTAAAAATGACGGACAGGCTTTCGGTGCTGCACATGTTGAAATCACTGCAAAACGATTGAGACGGCCTGTTTGTATTGCGTCGCCAACAGCAAGGGATCCATTGAACCTGAAATCAGCAACATTCATGGTGGTCATTGCAGTATCTGTACAACCATACTGGTTAGTTACAGTTAACAGGTAATTACCTGAAGCAGTGATCACTTGGGTTTGTGCAGTACCAAGCGGGCTAAACGGATTTGTAAATAATGACCTGCCCCATGCATAAGTATAGTTAGCATCAAATCCTGCTGTTAATACAGGATTAGCATCCTGGCAAGTGTATGCTCCGCCACCGCTGATTGAAGCAGTGGGTAAAGGATTCACGGTTACTGTTGCAGTAATCGGCGTTCCGTCGCAACCATTTGCTGAAGGAGTAATAGTGAACGTAACGGTAACTGGAGCGCCTGTATTATTTACCAGGTTGCCGGCAATGTTACCAGAACCGCTTGCAGGAATGCTTCCTCCAATAGTTCCAACATTATCCCTTACCCAGTTAAAGGCTGTTCCGCTTACACTGCCACCCATAATGATTGGGGTTAAACTCTGGCCGGAACATCTTGCCTGAGATGAAGGTGTTGCAGTAGCATCAGGAATCGGGTTCACCACCACTGTGGCAGTAACCGGAGTTCCATCGCAGCCATTGGCTGATGGTGTAATTGTAAATGTTACCGTTACAGGAGCACTGGTCGTGTTGGTCAGCGCACCGCTGATATCACCACTTCCACTTGCTGCTATACCTGTTACAGAACCTGTATTATCCCTGGTCCAGTTATATACTGTACCAGTTACGGTACCGGTTATTGCTATTGTTGTGATCGTCGCACCAGAACAAATGGACTGGGAAGAAGGCGTTGCACTTGCATCAGGTGTCGGGTTCACTAAAACAGTAGCTGTATAAGGCGTACCATTACAAGTAACATAATTTAAAGGTGTAATTGTAAATGTAACCGTTACAGGAGATGCGGTTGTGTTCGTCAATGTACCGCTGATATCTCCGGAACCGCTTGCAGCGATACCGGTTACTGAACCTGTATTATCCCTTGTCCAGTTATATACTGCACCAGCAGGCGCGCCGGCCAATACGATAGTCGTAATGGCTGTACCGGAACAAACTGTTTGTGATGCCGGTGTGGCAGTTCCTGTAACAGGTGCCGGGCAACTGATCACGAGTGCATAAACTGCACTTGTACCTGTGCATCCATTGGCATCAGCCGCAGTAACAGTAATGTTGAAAGTACCGGCTTCGGTAGGTGTACCACTTAATACACCACCTGAAGACAATGTAATACCTGTGGGCAATGTACTCACTGTAGTAAATGTATACGGTGAGGCACCGCCAGAGGCCGTAAAGGTCTGGCTGAATAATGTTGCAACAGGACCTGTTGTTGTAACAGGATTTGTAACAGTGATTGTCGGACAAAGTGCAGACAGGTAATTACAACCTGTAGGCAGTGTAAAGCCAGGAGGTGTATTATTATCACTGATCCAGTTGGCCTGGTTATTCAAGGCAGCACGTAAACCTGTAAGAGGTCCGAGTACGCCAGGTCCGGAGCAGTTTCCGTAATGTGAGTTATTGAATTCAGAAGAAACCACAGCTTGTGTTCCTATCCAGATTGCATTTACACCCGTTGTTAAACCGGTTGGCAATGCAGAACTGCTTAATGTATTTGCCGTACCATCCCATGCGGCCGCTGTAGTAGTTACGGGATCTCCGTTTGCTACATCATATACGTTCATGTGGATAGCTGCAAGGAATGTGGGAGAAGCGGCAGAGCCACGGTAAGCCAGTACCTGGTCACCACTTGTGCTCAGGCTGAGCGACGTACCGGTAACTGTTCCGGCAGCACCGGGACCTGAACGGGTAGCAGTAAGACCGGCAATTTTGATTTCAGTACCTCGGGCAATCCGCCTGCGGGTGCTGTCCAGGTTACGGTTTGTTCACCGCCCTGAAGTGTGTTGGTGCTCAGCCAGCCGTTATCTGTGAAATTAATGGTGGTACCGGGACCAACATGTTTCAATAATACAAAGGAGAATTCATCTGTAGCCGGAGTGGATGCATATCCGCTGAAGGCGATATCACCCGCATTTAATGTTGTTGCTGCAACTGGTAAAGGAGTAATCCTCCAGGCTGCAAGCAGTGTATATGTACCCTGGCAACCGGCAGAGCAGGCAGCCCTGCGGCCTTCAATAAATACAAAGCCTGAACCTGCAGCTACGCCGGTTGAGCTGATATTTGATCCGGGTGTATATGGTAAATAGGTAGCGCCTCCGTCAGTTGTATAACGGTAATCATCTGTACAACCAGTTCCGCCTGATCCCGCATTAAATGTGGCGCTTAATGGAGTTCCATCTGCAGCTGTGATTACTGATGGTGTTTTAGCCAGTAACGTGGGTGCAACCGGCAATGCATTTACGGTAAGTGTTGCTGCATTTGAAGTGGCAGAGCCGCTTCCGTTAGATGCGATACAACGGTAGAGGTAACCGTTAAAGGCCAGCGGAGCAGCATTTATATTCAATGTAGCAGTTGTTGCTCCAGAATAAGTGGCGCTGTTTGTAACATTATTAAAACCTGCGCCCTGGTCAACCTGCCACTGATAGCCTGTAGCTCCGGAAGCAGTAACCGTGAAACTGGTATTCGCCAGTTCGCAGATAGCACTGTTTGAGGGCTGGCCGGTAATGCCGGGTAAAGGAACAAGTCCCATATAAGGACAACCTGTTGCCAGTACAAATCCGGGAGGTGTGCTGTTATCACTGATCCAGTTAGCCTGGTTATTTAAAGCAGCACGGAGTGTATTGATGGGACCCAGTGTTCCGGGGCCTGCACAATTTCCGTATCTGGAATTTGAAAATTCAGAAGCGGGTACGCTCTGTGTTCCGATCCAGATGGCGTTCACACCGGTTGTTAAACCGGTTGGCAGCGCACTGGCACTTGCGGTATTCGCTGTACCATCCCATGCAGCTGCAGTGGTGGTTGTCGGATCCCCGAAAGTAACATCGTATACATTCATATGAATGGCACTGATGAATGTGGGGGTAGCCGCTGAACCGCGATAAGCGAGAATCTGGTCACCTGTAGTAGACAGGTTAAGTGCAACCCCGGTAACAGTTCCTGCAGAACCGCCTGCAGCCAGCGTTGCTGTTAATCCGCTGATCAGGATTTCTGTTCCTGCAGCGTAAGCAGCGTTGCTTGTCCAGGTTACGGTTTCTTCACCAACCCCTGAATACGTTTGTGCTCAGCCAGCCGTTATCAGTGAAATTAATCACTGTCCCGGTTCCGATATTCCTTAATAATACAAAAGAGAAATCATCGCCGGCAGTTGTGGAAGTATAACCGCTGAAGGCAATATCTCCTGCATTTAATGTCGTTGCGCCTGGTGGTAAAGGAGTAACCACCCAGTTGGCAATAACTGTATAACTGCCCTGGCAAAGTGAAGCGCAGGCAGCCCTGCGGCCTTCAATGGTTACAGAGCCTGAACCGGCGGCCACACCAGTGGTACTGATATTACTGCCGGGCGTATATGGTAAATAAGATGCACCGCCATTGGTTGTATACCTGTAATCGTCTGTACAACCTGTACCACCGCTGCCGGCGTTAACGGTTGCGCTTACAGGTGTGCCATCTGCAACAGTAGCGGTATTAGGAGTTTTAGCTAATAATGTCGGATTGACAGGTAGCGGAGTAACTGTTAAAGTTGCAGCCGTTGAATTAGTGGGTCCTGAACCGTTTGTCGCAACACAGCGGTAGAGGTAACCGTTTAAAGAAACCGGTGCTGCAGTAATATTCAATGTAGTTGTGGTAGCGCCGGAATAGGTGGCGTTATTGGTGACATTGACAAAACCGCCTCCATTGTCTACCTGCCATTGGTGGCTGGTAGCACCTGTAGAAGTTATGCTGAAACTGGTATTAGTGCCTTCGCAAATTGAACTATTGGAAGGATTGGTATTAATAGTAGGCGCAGCACTGAAAATGCCCACAAAATTACAACCGGAAGGTAAAGTAAGTGTGGGGCCGGCGTCTTCCGTAGCCCAGTTTACCGGGTTATTTAATGCTGTTCTTGCAAGGGCAATTGTACTCAAATCCAGTGCGCCGCATAAAAATTTAGCGTTATCCTTCTCAGATGTACTGACTCCAAAAGTACCAATCCAGATTGCATTGGTGCCTGTAGTTAGGCCGGTAGGCAAAGCAGATCCGTTAGAAGTGTTTGAATTGGTGTTATCCCATGTGGCTGCATCTGTGTTGGTCGGATCACCAATGGCAACGGCATACACATTCATGTGTATGGCACTGATAAAAGTGGGTGTTGCAACCGTGCCCTGATATGCCAGAACCTGGTCACCTGAAGTAGACAGGCTGGGCATTGTTCCGGTACATACTCCGGTAGCACCTCCGCCTGTTAAAGTAGCGGTTGCTGCACCGGCAGAAGGGCCGGAAATCGTTATCTCACTTCCGGCAGCCATTGCTGCAGAAGAAGTCCAGGTCACGGTTTGCTCGCCAGCCCTGAATACGTTTGTATTAAGCCAGCCATTATCTGTAAAATTGATAACGGTGTTTGACGTAATAGCTTTCAGGAGTACAAACGAGAAAGACTCGGTACCTACAGCAGTTGAAATATAACCACTGAAGGCAATATCTCCTGCAACCAGGGTAGTTTGTGCTTTTGAAAAATTGCTGATTTGGAGGAACAAAAAAAGGCAGAAAAATCCTTTTCTGAGGAAGGTTAATTTTCTCATGAGTGATAGGTCTTGGTTTAAATGGTTTTGCTTTGCAGCAATGGGCAGATAAATATAAAGAGAGTTTGGTAACAGGCAAAAAGTTTGTGGTGGTTGACATATATAATAAGCAGGAATTCAACAACTCTGGGGGATTTTAAACGGGGGAAACCCTTTTCGTTGCTGGCCTGGGACCGGGTATCGGGAAATTAATTTCAACCTGAAACTTATTTTCCGGGGTCGCCGGATTCTGGCCCGGAGCGCCTAATGACCAATCTCATACGGTTACATGTATACGTTCATAGTTTCCAGCGCCAGACTGAGGTAATTTAGTATTGACAAGGGAAGTTTTGGATGGAATATTTTTTCACCAAAAACCACGCACCAACCTATTATGAAAACCTCAGCTATCTGGGTATTAATTACCCTGCTCCTCAGCTCCTGTGGCCCCAGCACATATCTTACCAATACCTGGCATTCAGGCCAGCCCGCAACTCCACAAAAAAGGATAGTCGTACTCGCTCTGGTGGATAACACCAACCAGCCTTTGCGTGCCGGGATGGAACAGCAACTGGCCGCGGAGCTGAAAACCGCCGGTTTTGACGCTGTATGTGCCTGTGATGAATACGATCCCCGGACTTTTGATAACCTGACTCCTGACCAGGCTGTTGCCAGACTGAAGAGTGCGGGTGCCGGGTCAGTGCTGACTGTGGTTATGCTGGGAAAGTCGCAAAGGCAGTTTTACATTGCCGGTGACCAGAAAAACCCGGAACATGATAACCGGTTTTTCGGGTATTATAAAACGGTGGCTGAAAGAATATACTCACCGGGGTATTATGTAAATGACACCCGTTATTTCTGGGAAAGTAATTTTTACAATCTCGATTCGAATGCGCTGCTTTATACTGCCCGCAGCAAATCTGCAGACCCTGTTTCCATTGAGAAAATGGGAAATGAATACGGGAAAATGATCGTGAAGGACATGATCAAAAACCAGGTTTTGGGTCTTCCGGTTAAAGCTTTTTAATACAGATTCAACAGCCAGTCATTTTTCGTTATTACCTCCAGGGAGATGGGATAATACCGCTTGAACGCTGCTTATTCCCCCTTAACACCAGGTTGAGTTCAAAAGTACGTGCTGTCCGTGGTGCTGTTTTCAGGCTTGAAATAGTTACATCATACGTTACGCCGACCTGGAAGTTACCATATGTAAATCCGAGATAGGGAACAATGGCATTGCTTGACCAGTACCATAAACCGGCGTTCAGGATCACCTCTTTTTCCTGGGAAGGCATCAGGTAACCCAATGCGCCGCCGATGGAGAAATAACTGGCTCCGGATTGCCGCTGGTAAATACCGTTGGTGTTCAGGATCAGCTGGTCTGACAACCAGGCTTCAAAATTTGAATGGACTACGTAACGCGGCGCGAGAAACTGTTTTTCATCTTTCAGGAATGATTGACGTGGTTTATTAAAATGAAAAGCAGCCACACCAAGGTCGAAGTTCACAGATTCGGTAATATATGAATACATCAGTCCCGCACAGGTTGATACATAAGGTTTCATGTTTGACAAAGCTGCTTCGCCGGTAGGTAAAGCAGTATTAAATCCATTGCCGGTGAACTGTTCTTCAAAAGTGAGTTTATTGGGATCTACTCTTTTGTTTCCGTAGATGACACCCAAACCAATACCGAGTCTTTGTTCAGCCGCTGCATCCATTTTGATTTTACTGGAGTGCCTGATTCTTGCGCCACTCACATCATACCCGCCTCCGCTGGCCAGTTTAATATTACCTGAAACATTGAAAGATGCATAATTGCTTTTCAGGGCTCCGGCCATTGACTGGTCATACATCATCATACCACCGAGTGCAATCCGTGCGTTCTCGTCCACGTAATTATCGGCTGCGTCCTGGAAGATTTTATTCTCCACGGAAACCGTACCGGTTGTGTACGGATTTCCTGGTCCGATCCACTGGCTGCGGTAATTTGACACAATCCGCCATTTGCCGGTTATATCACCGGTGAGTGCCGGATTTACAGTCAGCGGTGAAGCAAAAAACTGGGAAAAAGCAGGATCCTGCGCTTCCAGTTTTATGCTGCTCCAGCAGAGTGTAAGCATCATGCATAAAAAATTACGATACTTCATTGTTCAATTTTTTATCTCATTAATAAAGAATTACCACTTCGTTTAATAACTGTTCCGGTCACCCCGACTCCTTCGGCCACCCATGTATAAGTATCCATCACCTGGGGTTGTCCTTTGAAAATTCCATCCCAGCCCTCTCCTGCTTTATTGGTTTCATATACCAGTTGTCCCCAGCGGTTATAAATCCTGAAGAATTTAAGTTCCCTGATATTTTCAAGCAACGGACGCAGTTTATCGTTATGACCATCATTGTTAGGTGTCCATGCTTTCGGCACAAAAATTTCCTCAACCGGTGCGGGTATTGGTTCAGGTATAATCCGCACCTGGAGTGTATCCACTGTCAGACAGCCTGCTGGTGACGCAATACTGATTGTGTATACAGTGGGCCTGTCATAATTAAATACCGGTGTGATGGATGAATAGCTGTTTAGTCCGACCGGTGGTGCCCATGTATATGTATAGCCGGGTCCCAGGTTCCTGGCCGATAATTGCAGGGGTTGGAATGCCCTGGTGGCCAACGGCGGATATCGTATACCGGGTGTTACAGGAACAACAGTTACAGCCAGTGCACTGAGCACTCCGGTGGCAGAACAATTTGCATCTGATACAGCTGTAATTCCATACAGTATATTGGCTGATGGTGTAAGGTTTAATATATAAGGTGATGCATTAACCGGTGAAACGGTCTGGATGTTTGTACCGTCCGTCCAGCTAAAACTGAAAGGTGCTGTTCCTGTCAGGTTAACACTCAGCTGTAAATTATTCCCGGCGCAAACGGTTTGTGCTCCGGACAGGAATGCAGTTGGTGTAACATTGATTCTTGCATGCACTGAATCAATTTTGATACAGCCGTTTGCATTGGTTGCTTTGATATAATACGTGCCACTCAGGTTTACAGCTGCAGGATTTGCCAGCGGTAAGGTGGCTGCCGGGTCAAGCCAGTATGTAAATACAAGGCCTGCCCCGCTGCCGGCAGTAACTGCGGGTGCAGTAAGGTTTACTGTGGAAGGAGTACATACAGCGGCCGGGTCTGTAATCACCAGTTGTGGTGCGGCGAATAATGTAAGCTGGGTAACAATAGTGCTGTCGCATCCGGCTGTGTTCACCAGAATACTTGTATAGGTTCCGCTGGTATTTACTACAGTGCCATCGGGTAATGTGAAAGAAGCGGCACAGGTGCTGATGGTTTGAGTACTTCCGCTGACGGGCCGTACATTAAGGTTCAGGGTGGCCGCAGAATCACAGCCTGCTGCATTTACCAGGTGAACGACATAAAATCCGGTATTATTATAGTTATTACCGTTCCAGTTATACGGAAGCTGGTTGGCACAAATTGAAATATTTGTAATGCTGGTGCTGGTCTGGCTCACCGTGAGCACTAAAGTTGCGGTTGAGTCACAACCGTTGGAACCAACCAGGATGACTGAATAGGTTCCGGCTGTATTGTAAGTATTACCATTCCAGGTATATGGCAGCAGGTTATTGCAAATGGTTACTGGTGTGCTGCTGTTCGTGAGCGGCTTAATCACCAGGTTTAAGGTGGCAGCAGTATCGCATCCGCCGGGAACACCGGGTATTGTATCAAGATACGTTCCTGCAACGGAATACGGATTGCCGTTCCAGATGTATGGTAACTGGTTAGCACAAACTGATGCATTGGTTACACTTGTGGGCAGCGGATTGATGACCAGGTTTAATGTGGCTGAGGTATCACATCCGCCAACGGGTCCGGGTATTGTATCAAGATAGGTGCCTGCAACAGAGTATGGATTACCGTTCCAGATATATGGTAACTGGTTAGCACAAACTGATGCATTGGTTACACTTGTGGGCAGCGGATTGATGACCAGGTTTAAGGTAGCTGCGGTATCGCATCCGCCAACGGGTCCGGGTATAGTGTCCAGATAGGTGCCTGCAACAGAATATGGATTGCCGTTCCAGATATATGGTAACTGGTTAGCACAAACTGATGCATTGGTTACACTTGTGGGCAGCGGATTGATGACCAGGTTTAAGGTAGCTGCGGTATCGCATCCGCCAACGGGTCCGGGTATAGTGTCCAGATAGGTGCCTGCAACAGAATATGGATTGCCGTTCCAGATATATGGCAACTGGTTAGCACAAACTGACGCATTGGTTACACTTGTGGGCAGCGGATTGATGGTCAGGTTTAATACAGCTGCTGTATCACAACCGCCGGATGTATTAAATAAAGTGTCAGTATAAGTTCCGGCAATGTTGTAAATATTACCATGCCAGATATAAGGCAATTGATTGGCGCATACAACAGCGTTTGTCGTATCTGTGAGCAGACTGGTAACAACCAGGTTCAGGGTTGCGACAGTATCGCAGCCGCCCGTGATGCTCGGCAATGTATCAACATATGTTCCTCCTAATGAGTAAGGATTACCGTTCCATATATAAGGCAGCTGGTTTGCGCAAACCTGGGCGTTGGTTGTGCTGGTGAACAGCGGGTTGATTGTTAAATTCAGAACTGCAGCCGTATCACATCCTCCGGATGTATTTATTAATGTATCCAGATATGTACCAGCGATGCTATAAGGATTACCATGCCAGATATACGGCAACTGATTGGCACATACAACAGCATTTGTCGTATCCGCAATCAGGGCACTGATCACAAGGTTCAATGTAGCTGCAGTATCGCAGCCACCTGTCGTACTCAATAATGTGTCGACGTATGTACCGCCTGATGAGTAAGGGTTACCGTTCCATATATAAGGCAGCTGGTTCGTGCAAACCTGGGCGTTGGTAGTGCTGGTCAGCAGCGGATTGATCGTAAGATTCAGAACCGCAGCCGTATCGCAACCACCAGTTGTATTAATTAATGTATCCAGATATGTACCAGCGATGCTGTAAGGATTACCATGCCAGATATATGGCAACTGATTGGCACATACTGTAGTGTTGGTCATGTCAGTGACCAGGGCATTGATCACAAGATTCAATGTAGCTATTGTATCGCAGCCACCTGTCGTATTCAATAATGTGTCGACGTATGTACCGCCTGATGAGTAAGGGTTACCGTTCCATATATAAGGCAGCTGGTTCGTACAAACCTGGGCGTTGGTTGTGCTGGTCAGCAGCGGGTTGATTGTTAAGTTCAGAACAGCAGCAGTATCACAACCACCCGAAGTATTAACTAAGGTATCGGTATATGTACCAGCGAGGCTGTACGGGTTCCCGTGCCAGATGTAAGGCAGCTGATTGGCACATACTGAAGCATTCGTTGTATCCGTCAGCAGACTGGTAATAACCAGGTTCAGCGTTGCAACAGTATCGCAGCCACCAGTAGTGCTGAGCAATGTATCAACATAAGTTCCACCTAAAGAATATGGATTGCCGTTCCATATATATGGCAGTTGGTTCGTGCAAACCTGGGCGTTGGTAGTGCTGGTCAGCAGCGGGTTGATTGTCAAATTCAGAACAGCAGCTGTATCACAACCACCCGAAGTATTAACTAAGGTATCGGTATATGTACCAGCGAGGCTGTACGGGTTACCGTGCCAGATGTATGGCAACTGATTGGCACATACTACTGCATTTGTTGTATCAGTCAGCAGACTGGTAACAACCAGGTTCAGCGTTGCGACTGTATCACAGCCGCCAGTTGTACTGAGCAATGTATCAACATAGTTCCGCCTAATGAATATGGATTCCTTCCAGCGCTGATTTTACACTGGGCGTTGGTCGCTGGTCAGCAGCGGGTTAATCGTCAAATTAGCCGCAGCTGTATCACAGCCGCCGGTGGTGCTGAGTAATGTATCTACGTATGTTCCGCCTAATGAATATGGATTACCATTCCATATATATGGCAGCTGATTTGTACAAACCTGGGCGTTGGTCGTGCTGTTTAACAGCGGGTTGATGGTTAAGTTCAGAACTGCAGCAGTATCACAACCGCCTGATGTATTAATTAAGGTATCGGTATAAGTGCCAGCGATGCTGTAAGGGTTGCCGTGCCAGATATAGGGAAGCTGGTTCGCGCATACTGTTGCATTCGTTGTATCAGTCAGCAGACTGGTAACAACCAGGTTCAGCGTTGCGACTGTATCGCAGCCACCTGTAGTGCTGAGCAATGTATCAACATAAGTTCCACCTAAAGAATATGGATTGCCGTTCCATATATATGGCAGTTGGTTCGTGCAAACCTGGGCGTTGGTCGTGCTGGTCAGCAGCGGGTTAATTGTTAAGTTCAGAACTGCAGCAGTATCACATCCGCCTGATGTGTTTATTAAAGTATCAGTATAAGTACCAGCAAGACTATAAGGGTTGCCATGCCAGATGTAGGGCAATTGGTTAGCGCAAACTGTGGCATTGGTTGTATCAGTCAGCAGACTGGTTACAACAGGCAGGTTGCACTGTATCGCAGCCGCCAGTGTCAGCAATGTATCAACGTAAGTTCCGCCTAAAGAATATGGATTGCCGTTCCATATATATGGCAGTTGGTTAGCACAAACTGGGCATTGGTAGTGCTTGTCAGCAGCGGATTAATTGAAAGATTCAGAACCGCAGCTGTATCACAACCACCTGATGTATTAATTAAGGTATCAGTATAAGTACCCGCAATACTGTACGGGTTACCATGCCAGATGTATGGCAACTGATTCGCACATACTACTGCATTTGTTGTATCAGTCAGCAGACTGGTAATAACCAGGTTCAGCGTTGCGACTGTATCGCAGCCACCTGTGGTGCTGAGCAATGTATCTACGTATGTTCCGCCTAATGAATATGGATTACCGTTCCAGATATATGGCAGTTGGTTCGTACAAACCTGGGCATTGGTAGTGCTGGTCAGCAGCGGGTTGATTGTTAAGTTCAGAACCGCAGCTGTATCACAACCACCTGATGTGTTAATTAAGGTATCAGTATAAGTACCCGCAATACTGTACGGGTTACCATGCCAGATGTATGGCAACTGATTGGCACATACAACAGCATTAGTTGTATCAGTCAGCAGACTGGTAACAACCAGGTTCAGCGTAGCAACAGTATCGCAGCCACCAGTAGTGCTAAGCAATGTATCAACATATGTACCACCTAATGAATATGGATTGCCGTTCCAGATATAAGGCAACTGGTTCGTACAAACC
Source organism: Chitinophagaceae bacterium (assembly GCA_016720825.1). Lineage (GTDB taxonomy): Bacteria > Bacteroidota > Bacteroidia > Chitinophagales > Chitinophagaceae > JJ008. Next base: position 140,661 of record JADKJV010000005.1, read on the forward strand.
TGGGCATTGGTTGTGCTTGTCAGCAGCGGGTTAATCGTCAAATTCAGAACCGCAGCTGTATCACAACCACCCGATGTATTAATTAAAGTATCTGTGTAAGTACCAGCAATGCTGTACGGGTTACCATGCCAGATGTAGGGCAATTGGTTTGCGCATACTGCAGCATTGGTTGTATCTGTCAGCAGACTGGTAACAACCAGGTTCAAGGTTGCAACTGTATCGCAACCGCCAGTAGTGCTAAGCAATGTATCAACATAAGTTCCACCTAATGAATAAGGATTGCCGTTCCAGATATAAGGCAACTGGTTCGTACAAACCTGGGCGTTGGTAGTGCTGGTCAGCAGCGGGTTAATTGTTAAGTTCAGAACTGCAGCAGTATCACAACCACCTGATGTATTAATTAAGGTATCCGTATAAGTGCCTGCGATACTATATGGGTTGCCATGCCAGATGTACGGAAGCTGGTTAGCGCAGACTGCAGCATTAGTTGTATCATTCAGCAGACTTGTAACAATCAGGTTCAGCGTTGCGACTGTATCACATCCGCCAGTTGTACTCAGCAATGTATCAACATATGTTCCGCCTAAAGAATATGGATTGCCGTTCCAGATATAGGGCAACTGGTTCGTACAAACCTGGGCATTAGTCGTGCTGGTCAACAGCGGGTTGATTGTCAGGTTCAGAACCGCAGCTGTATCGCAACCACCCGATGTATTTATTAAGGTATCAGTATATGTACCAGCAATGCTGTACGGGTTACCGTGCCAGATGTATGGCAATTGATTGGCACATACTACTGCATTTGTTGTATCAGTCAGCAGACTGGTAATAACCAGGTTCAGTGTTGCAACAGTATCGCAGCCACCAGTAGTGCTGAGCAATGTATCAACATAAGTTCCGCCTAATGAGTAAGGATTGCCGTTCCAGATATAAGGCAACTGGTTCGTACAAACCTGGGCATTGGTTGTGCTTGTCAGCAGCGGGTTAATCGTCAAATTCAGAACCGCAGCTGTATCACAACCACCCGATGTATTAATTAAAGTATCGTTATAAGTACCGGCGATGCTGTATGGGTTACCATGCCAGAGATATGGCAACTGATTGGCGCAAACTACAGCATTGGTAGTATCTGCGATCAGGGCGCTGATCACAAGGTTCAGTGTTGCGACAGTATCACAACCGCCAGTCGTACTCAGTAATGTATCTACGTATGTACCGCCTAATGAGTATAGATTACCGTTCCAGATATAAGGCAACTGGTTCGTACAAACCTGGGCATTAGTCGTGCTGGTCAACAACGGGTTGATAGTCAGGTTCAGAACCGCAGCTGTATCGCATCCGCCCGATGTATTAATTAAGGTATCGCTATAAGTACCCGCAATGCTGTAAGGATTACCATGCCAGATGTAGGGCAATTGATTGGCGCAAACTGGCATTGGTAGTATCAGTCAGTCAGGCTGACAAGGTTCAGAGCAGCGACTGTATCACACCCGTGTGTTAAAAGGTATCGTATAAGTACCGCTGATGAATAAGGATTGCCATACCGATATATGGCAATTGATTGGCACAAACAGCGTTGGTAGAACGTAGGGGAATGATAGTTCAGAACTGCAACAGTATCGCAACCACCCAGTGTACTCATTAATGTATCGGCATGTACCCCCAATGAGTAAGGATTACCGTTCCAGATATAAGGCAACTGGTTGGCACAACCTGGCATTAGTTGTGCTAGTCAGCAGCGGTGATCGAAGTTCAGAACGCAGCGTATCGCAACCACCAAGTATTAGCAGTATCGTATGTACGCGGCGTGGTTCCGTGCCAGATGTATGGCAACTGATTGCCGGCATTGGTATTCAGCAACTGGCAACAACCAGGTTCAACGTTGCGACTGTATCACAGCCACCTGTGGTGCTGAGCAATGTATCAACATAAGTTCCGCCTAAAGAATATGGATTGCCGTTCCAGATATATGGCAGTTGGTTCGTGCAAACCTGGGCATTTGGTAGTGCTGGTCAGCAGCGGGTTGATTGTTAAGTTCAGAACCGCAGCAGTATCACATCCACCCGATGTATTAATTAAGGTATCAGTATAAGTACCCGCGATGCTGTAAGGATTACCGTGCCAGATATAAGGCAGCTGGTTAGCGCAGACTGCAGCATTCGTTGTATCAGTCAGCAGACTGGTAACAACCAGGTTCAGCGTTGCAACAGTATCGCAGCCACCAGGTCCTGAGCAATGTATCAACATAAGTACCAGCCTGATGGTAAGGATTACCGTTCCAGATATAAGGCAACTGGTTCGTGCAAACCTGGGCGTTGGTCGTACTGGTCAGCAGCGGATTAATTGTCAAATTCAGAACTGCAGCAGTATCACAACCACCCGATGTATTAATTAAGGTATCAGTATAAGTACCGGCGATGCTGTACGGGTTACCATGCCAGATGTATGGCAACTGATTGGCACATACTACTGCATTTGTTGTATCAGTCAGCAGACTGGCAACAACCAGGTTCAAGGTTGTGACTGTATCGCAACCGCCAGTTGTACTCAGCAATGTATCAACATAAGTTCCACCTAAAGAATATGGATTGCCGTTCCATATATATGGCAGTTGGTTCGTGCAAACCTGGGCGTTGGTAGTGCTGGTCAGCAGCGGGTTAATTGTTAAGTTCAGAACAGCAGCCGTATCACAACCACCTGATGTATTGATTAAGGTATCAGTATAAGTACCCGAATGCTGTACGGGTTACCGTGCCAGATGTAAGGCAACTGGTTCGCACATACTACTGCATTCGTTGTATCAGTCAGCAGACTGGTAACAACCAGGTTCAGGTTGCAACAGTATCGCAACCGCCAGTTGTACTCGGCAATGTATCAACGTATGTTCCGCCTAATGAGTAAGGATTGCCGTTCCAGATATAAGGCAACTGGTTCGTACAAACCTGGGCGTTGGTCGTGCTGGTCAGCAGCGGGTTAATTGTTAAGTTCAGAACCGCAGCAGTATCACAACCACCCGAAGTATTAACTAAGGTATCGGTATATGTACCAGCGAGGCTGTACGGGTTACCGTGCCAGATGTAAGGCAGCTGGTTCGCGCAGACAACAGCATTGGTTGTATCAGTCAGCAGACTGGTAACAACCAGGTTCAACGTTGCGACTGTATCGCAGCCACCTGTGGTGCTGAGCAATGTATCTACGTATGTTCCGCCTAATGAATATGGATTGCCGTTCCATATATATGGCAGCTGGTTCGTGCAACCTTGGGCATTGGTAGTGCTGGTCAGCAGCGGGTTAATGGTCAAGTTCAGAACCGCAGCTGTATCACAACCGCCTGATGTATTAATTAAGGTATCAGTATAAGTACCAGCAATGCTGTAACGGGTTACCGTGCCAGATGTATGGCAGCTGGTTCGCGCATACCACAGCATTGGTTGTATCAGTCAGCAGACTGGTAATAACCAGGTTCAGCGTTGCAACTGTATCACAGCCGCCAGTCGTACTCAGCAATGTATCAACATAAGTTCCGCCTAATGAATATGGATTACCGTTCCAGATATAAGGTAACTGATTCGTACATACCTGGGCATTGGTTAGTACTGGTCAGCAGCGGGTTTATTGTCAGGTTCAGAACCGCAGCTGTATCACAACCACCCGATGTATTAATTAAGGTATCAGTATAAGTACCAGCAATGCTGTACGGGTTACCGTGCCAGATGTATGGCAATTGATTGGCGCATACTACAGCATTTGTTGTATCAGTCAGCAGACTGGTAACAACCGGGTTCAAGGTTGCAACTGTATCGCAGCCGCCAGTCGTACTGAGCAACGTATCAACATATGTTCCGCCTAAAGAATAAGGATTACCGTTCCAGATATAAGGCAACTGGTTTCGTACAAACATAGGGCATTGGTAGTGCTGGTCAGCAGCGGGTTAATTGTTAAGTTCAGAACTGCAGCAGTATCACAACCACCTGATGTATTAATTAAGGTATCAGTATAGGTACCCGCAATACTGTACGGGTTACCGTGCCAGATGTAAGGCAGCTGGTTCGCGCAGACAACAGCATTGGTTGTATCAGTCAGCAGACTGGTAACAACCAGGTTCAAGGTTGTGACTGTATCGCAACCGCCAGTTGTACTCAGCAATGTATCAACATAAGTTCCACCTAAAGAATATGGATTGCCGTTCCATATATATGGCAGTTGGTTCGTGCAAACCTGGGCGTTGGTCGTGCTGGTCAGCAGCGGGTTGATGGTTAAGTTCAGAACTGCAGCAGTATCACAACCGCCCGATGTATTAATTAAGGTATCGGTATAAATACCAGCGATGCTGTAAGGGTTGCCGTGCCAGAGGTATGGCAACTGGTTAGCGCAAACTGCCGCATTGGTCGTATCAGTCAGCAGACTGGTAACAACCAGGTTCAGCGTTGCGACTGTATCACATCCGCCAGTTGTACTCAGCAATGTATCAACATATGTACCACCTAAAGAATATGGATTACCGTTCCAGATATAGGGCAACTGGTTCGTACAAACCTGGGCGTTGGTTGTGCTGGTAAGCAGCGGGTTGATTGTCAGGTTCAGAACCGCAGCTGTATCACAACCACCTGATGTATTAATTAAGGTATCGGTATAAGTACCTGCGATGCTGTACGGATTACCGTGCCAGATGTATGGTAACTGATTGACGCAAACAACAGCATTGGTTGTATCATTCAGCAGACTGGTAACACAAGGTTCAACGTAGCGACTGTATCGCAGCCGCCAGTCGTACTAGATAATGTATCAACGTATGTTCCGCCTAATGAGTAAGGATTACCGTTCCAGATATAAGGTAACTGGTTCGTACATACCTGGGCATTGGTAGTGCTGGTCAGCAGCGGGTTAATTGTTAAGTTCAGAACTGCAGCAGTATCACAACCACCTGATGTATTAATTAAGGTATCAGTATAGGTACCCGCAATACTGTACGGGTTACCGTGCCAGATGTAAGGCAACTGGATTGGCGCAAACTACAGCATTGGTTGTATCAGTCAGCAGACTGGCATGATCAGGTTCAACGTTGCGACTGTATCACAGCCGCCAGTTGTACTCAGCAATGTATCAACATATGTTCCGCCTAAAGAATAAGGATTACCATTCCAGATATATGGCAACTGGTTCGTACACACCTGGGCATTGGTTGTGCTGGTCAGCAGCGGGTTGATTGTCAGGTTCAGAACCGCAGCTGTATCACAACCACCTGATGTATTAATTAAGGTATCAGTATATGTACCAGCGATGCTGTACGGGTTACCGTGCCAGATGTATGGCAATTGATTGGCGCAAACAACAGCATTGGTAGTATCAGCAATCAGGGCGCTGATCACAAGGTTCAATGTTGCTACAGTATCGCAGCCGCCAGTCGTACTTAATAATGTATCAACATAAGTTCCTCCCAATGAGTAAGGATTACCGTTCCAGATATAAGGCAACTGGTTCGTACACACCTGGGCATTGGTTGTGCTGGTAAGCAGCGGGTTGATTGTCAGGTTCAGAACCGCAGCCGTATCACAACCGCCTGATGTATTAATTAAGGTATCGGTATAAGTGCCGGCAATACTGTACGGGTTACCATGCCAGAGATATGGCAACTGATTGGCACATACTTCTGCATTTGTTGTATCAGTCAGCAGACTAGTAACTACTAGGTTCAACGTTGCGACTGTATCACATCCGCCAGTTGTACTCAGCAATGTATCAACATAAGTCAATGAATATGGATTACCATTCCAGATATAAGGCAACTGGTTCGTACACACCTGGGCATTGGTTGTGCTGGTCAGCAGCGGGTTGATTGTCAGGTTCAGAACTGCGGCCGTATCACAACCGCCTGATGTATTAAATAAGGTATCGGTATATGTACCAGCGATGCTGTAAGGGTTGCCGTGCCAGATGTATGGCAATTGATTGGCGCAAACTGCTGCATAGGTCGTATCTGCAATCAGGGCACTGATCACAAGGTTTAACGTAGCTACAGTATCGCAACCACCAGTCGTACTCAGTAATGTATCAACATAAGTTCCTCCCAATGAATATGGATTACCATTCCAGATATAAGGTAACTGGTTCGTACACACCTGGGCGTTGGTAGTGCTCGTCAGCAGCGGGTTGATTGTTAAGTTCAGAACCGCAGCTGTATCACAACCACCTGATGTATTAATTAAGGTATCAGTATATGTACCAGCGATGCTGTACGGGTTACCGTGCCAGATGTATGGCAATTGATTGGCGCAAACAACAGCATTGGTAGTATCAGCAATCAGGGCGCTGATCACAAGGTTCAGTGTTGCGACCGTATCACAGCCGCCAGTCGTACTCAATAATGTATCAACGTATGTACCACCTAATGAGTAAGGATTACCATTCCAGATATATGGTAACTGGTTCGTACAAACCTGGGCATTGGTAGTGCTGGTCAGCAGCGGGTTAATTGATAAGTTCAGAACCGCAGCTGTATCACAACCACCTGATGTATTTATTAAAGTATCAGTATAAGTACCAGCGATGCTGTACGGGTTACCGTGCCAGATGTATGGCAATTGATTGGCGCAAACTGCAGCATTGGTCGTATCTGCAATCAGGAGCTGATCACAAGGTTTAACGTAGCAACAGTATCGCAGCCGCCAGTCGTACTGAGTAAGGTATCAACGTATGTTCCGCCTAATGAGTAAGGATTACCATTCCAGATATAAGGCAACTGGTTCGTACAAACTGGGCATTGGTAGTGCTGGTCAGCAGCGGGTTGATTGTCAGGTTTAATGAACGCAGCGTATCGCAACCACCCGTTGTACTAATTAATGTGATCCGTATAAGTACCAGCGAGCCATAGGGGTTACCGTGCCAGATATAAGGCAACTGGTTTGGCACATACAACAGCATTGGTCGTGCTCGTGAACAGCGGATTGATCGCAAGATTCAGTGTCGCAACAGTATCACACCCGCCTGTCGTACTGAGTAAGGTATCAACATATGTACCGCCTAAGAGTAGGATTCCATCCAGATATAGGACTGGTTGGCAACTGGGCTTGTCGTACTTGTAAAGGGAATTGCAAGGTTAGCGCAGTATCCACCCGTGGTGCTCAAAGTATCAATAAGTTCCGCCTAATGAATAAGGATTACCATTCCAGATATAAGGCAACTGGTTCGTACAAACTAGCATTGGTTGTGCTGGTCAGCAGCGGGTTGATTGTCAGGTTCAGAACCGCAGCTGTATCACAACCGCCCGAAGTATTAACTAAGGTATCCGTATAGGTACCGGCGATACTGTATGGGTTACCATGCCAGATGTATGGCAACTGATTGGCGCAAACAACAGCATTGGTAGTATCAGCAATCAGGGCGCTGATCACAAGGTTCAGTGTTGCGACTGTATCACATCCGCCAGTCGTACTCAGTAATGTATCAACATAAGTTCCTCCTAAAGAATAAGGATTGCCATTCCAGATATATGGCAATTGGTTCGTACACACCTGGGCATTGGTTGTGCTGGTAAACAGCGGATTGATTGTCAGGTTCAGAACCGCGGCCGTATCACAACCGCCTGATGTATTAAATAAGGTATCGGTATATGTACCAGCGATGCTGTACGGGTTACCATGCCAGATGTATGGCAACTGATTGGCGCAAACTGCAGCATAGGTAGTATCTGCGATCAGGGCGCTGATCACAAGGTTTAACGTAGCAACAGTATCGCAACCACCAGTCGTACTCAGTAATGTATCAACGTATGTTCCGCCTAAAGAATAAGGATTACCATTCCAGATATATGGCAATTGGTTCGTACACCCTGGCATTGGTTGTGCTGGTAAACAGCGGATTGATTGTCAGGTTCAGAACCGCAGCTGTATCACAACCGCCCGATGTATTAAGCTAAGGTATCGGTATAAGTACCAGCGATGCTGTAAGGGTTGCCATGCCAGATGTATGGCAACTGATTAGCAAACAAACAGCATTGGTAGTATCTGTAATCAGGGCACTGATCACAAGGTTTAATGTTGCAACAGTATCGCATCCGCCAGTTGTACTCAGTAACGTATCAACGTATGTTCCACCAATTGAGTATGGATTACCATTCCAGATATAGGGCAATTGGTTCGTACATACCTGGGCATTGGTTGTGCTGGTAAGCAGCGGATTGATTGTCAGGTTCAGAACCGCAGCTGTATCGCATCCGCCTGATGTGTTAATTAAGGTATCCGGTATAAGTACCCGCAATGCTGTAAGGATTACCATGCCAGATGTATGGCAATTGATTGGCGCAAACTGCAGCATTGGTCGTATCTGCAATCAGGGAGCTGATCACAAGGTTTAACGTAGCAACAGTATCGCAGCCGCCAGTCGTACTCAATAATGTATCAACGTATGTTCCGTCTAAAGAATATGGATTACCATTCCAGATATATGGAAGCTGGTTCGCGCAACCGGCATTGGTTAGCTGGTCAGCAGCGGGTTAATTGTGTTCAGAGGGGCGGCGCACGCGCAACGTGATCCAAGGTTCAACGTAGCACAGTATCGCAGCCGCCAGTCGTACTCAGTAATGTATCAAAGTATGTTCCGCCTAATGAGTAAGGATTACCGTTCCAGATATATGGCAATTGGTTCGTACACACCTGGGCATTGGTTGTGCTGGTAAACAGCGGATTGATTGTCAGGTTCAGAACCGCGGCCGTATCACAACCGCCTGATGTATTAAATAAGGTATCGGTATAAGTACCAGCGATGCTGTAAGGGTTGCCGTGCCAGATGTATGGCAATTGATTGGCGCAAACAACAGCATTGGTAGTATCTGCAATCAGGGCACTGATCACAAGGTTTAACGTAGCAACAGTATCGCAACCACCAGTCGTACTCAGTAATGTATCTACGTATGTACCGCCTAATGAGTAAGGATTACCGTTCCAGATATAAGGCAACTGGTTCGTACATACCTGGGCATTGGTTGTGCTGGTCAGCAGCGGATTGATTGTCAGATTCAGAACTGCAGCAGTATCACAAGCGCCTGATGTATTAATTAAGGTATCCGTATAGGTACCGGCGATACTGTATGGGTTACCATGCCAGATGTATGGCAATTGATTGGCGCAAACAACAGCATTTGTAGTATCTGTAATCAGGGCACTGATCACAAGGTTTAACGTAGCAACAGTATCGCAACCACCAGTCGTACTCAATAATGTATCAACGTATGTACCGCCTAATGAGTAAGGATTACCGTTCCAGATATAAGGCAACTGGTTCGTACACACCTGTGCATTAGTTGTGCTGGTCAGCAGCGGATTGATTGTCAGATTCAGAACTGCAGCAGTATCACAAGCGCCTGATGTATTAATTAAGGTATCCGTATAGGTACCGGCGATACTGTATGGGTTACCATGCCAGATGTATGGCAACTGATTGGCGCAAACTGCTGCATTGGTCGTATCTGCAATCAGTGCACTGATCACAAGGTTCAGTGTTGCGACAGTATCACAACCGCCAGTCGTACTCAGTAATGTATCAACATAAGTTCCTCCCAATGAATATGGATTACCATTCCAGATATAAGGAAGCTGGTTTGCACAAACCGGCATTGGTTGTGCTGGTGAGCAGCGGGTTAATTGCTAAGTTCAGAACCGCAGCTGTATCACACCGCCTGATGTACTCAAGGTATCGGTATATGTACCAGCGAGGCTGTACGGGTTCCCGTGCCAGATGTAAGGCAGCTGATTGGCACATACTGAAGCATTGGTAGTATCAGCAATCAGGGCGCTGATCACAAGGTTCAGTGTTGCGACTGTATCACAACCGCCAGTCGTACTCAGTAATGTATCAACATAAGTTCCTCCTAAAGAATACGGATTGCCATTCCAGATATAGGGCAACTGGTTCGCACATACTGGGCATTGGTTGTGCTGGTGAACAGCGGGTTGATTGTCAGGTTCAGACGTGCGACCGTATCGCATCCACCTGTTGTACTAAGCAAGGTATCAACATATGTGCCAGCGATGCCACATGGGTTACCATGCCAGATATATGGCAGCTGATTGGCACATACTGTTGCATTGGTCGTGCTCGTGAACAGGGGCTGATTGCAAGATTTAGTGTTGCAACTGTATCACATCCACCAGTCGTGCTGAGTAAAGTATCAACATAAGTTCCAGCCAAAGAATAAGGATTGCCATGCCAGATATATGGCAATTGGTTCGCACAACCTTGCATTGGTTGTGCTGGTAAACAGCGGATTGATTGTCAGGTTCAGAACCGCGACCGTATCGCAACCGCCTGATGTATTAAGTAAGGTATCAGTATAAGTTCCAGCAATGCCGTACAGATTACCATGCCAGATGTATGGCAGCTGATTGGCACAAACAGCAGCATTGGTCGTATCTGCAATCAGGGGCTGATCACAAGATTCAATGTTGCTACAGTATCACAACCGCCAGTCGTACTCAGTAATGTATCAACATAAGTTCCTCCCAATGAATATGGATTACCATTCCAGATATATGGAAGCTGATTAGCACAAACTGTTGCATTGGTCGTGCTTGTGAACAGCGGGCTAATTGTAAGATTTAAAGTCGCAACCGTATCGCATCCGCCTGTAGTGCTGAGCAAGGTGTCAACATAAGTTCCGGCCGAACCATAAGGATTACCATGCCAGATGTAAGGCAGCTGATTAGCGCATACCGCAGCATTTGTCGTGCTTGTGAACAGCGGGTTGATTGTAAGATTTAATGTAGCAACTGTATCACAGCCACCAGTTGTGCTGAGTAGAGTATCCACATAAGTTCCGGCAGATCCATAAGGATTACCATGCCAGATATAAGGCAGCTGATTAGCACATAGAGTAGCACTAGTTGTGATTGTGAATAGCGGCGTAATCGCCAGGTTCAAGGTAGCAACTGTATCGCATCCACCAGTTGTACTGAGCAATGTGTCAACATAAGTTCCTGCTGAACCATAGGGGTTGCCGTTCCAGATATAAGGCAGCTGGTTTGCACATACTGTAGCATTAGTTGTGCTTGTGAACAGCGGCGTAATTGCGAGGTTCAGGGTAGCGACCGTATCGCATCCGCCTGTTGTGCTAAGCAAGGTATCGACATAAGTTCCGGCAGAGCCATAAGGGTTGCCATACCAGATATGCGGCAGCTGATTTGCACAACTGTTGCATTTGTCGTGCTCGTGAACAGCGGCGTAATTGCGAGGTTCAGGGTAGCGACCGTATCGCATCCGCCTGTTGTGCTAAGCAAGGTATCGACATAAGTTCCGGCAGAGCCATAAGGGTTGCCATGCCAGATATACGGAAGCTGATTAGCACATACTGTTGCATTTGTCGTGCTCGTGAACAGCGGGTTATTGTACCAGATTCAGGGTAGCGACTGTATCGCATCCACCAGTTGTACTAACCAGGGTATCTACATATGTGCCAGCTAAAGAATAAGGATTGCCATGCCAGATATAAGGCAGCTGGTTTGCACATACTGTAGCATTGGTCGTGCTCGTGAACAGCGGGTTGATTGTAAGATTTAATGTAGCAACTGTATCACAGCCACCAGTTGTGCTGAGCAGAGTATCCACATAAGTGCCAGCTAAAGAATAAGGATTGCCATGCCAGATATACGGCAGCTGGTTTGCACATACTGTTGCATTGGTCGTGCTTGTGAACAGTGGGCTAATTGTAAGATTTAAAGTCGCAACTGTATCGCATCCGCCTGTAGTGCTGAGCAAGGTGTCAACATAAGTTCCGGCAGATCCATAAGGATTACCATGCCAGATATATGGCAGCTGATTAGCACATACTGTTGCATTTGTCGTGCTCGTGAACAGCGGGTTGATTGTAAGATTTAATGTAGCAACAGTATCACACCCACCTGTTGTGCTGAGTAAGGTATCAACATATGTACCGCCTAATGAGTAAGGATTACCATGCCAGATATAAGGCAACTGATTAGCACATACTGTAGCGTTCGTCGTACTTGTGAAAAGCGGGCTAATTGTAAGATTTAAAGTCGCAACCGTATCGCATCCGCCTGTAGTGCTGAGCAACGTGTCAACATAAGTTCCAGCTAAAGAATACGGATTACCATGCCATATATATGGCAACTGGTTTGCACATACAATAGCATTGGTCGTGCTCGTGAACAGCGGGTTAATTGTAAGATTTAATGTAGCAACTGTATCGCATCCGCCTGTAGTGCTAAGCAAAGTATCGATATAAGTTCCGGCAGAACCATAAGGATTACCATGCCAGATGTATGGCAGCTGGTTTGCACATACAGTAACATTAGTTGTGCTTGTAAACAGCGGCGTAATCGCCAGGTTCAGGGTAGCGACTGTATCGCATCCACCGGTCGTACTGAGTAAGGTATCAATATAGGTTCCAGCTAAAGAATAAGGATTGCCATGCCATATATATGGCAACTGGTTTGCACATACAATAGCATTGGTCGTGCTCGTGAACAGCGGATTGATTGAAAGATTTAAAGTAGCCAATGTATCACAACCGCCAGTTGTACTTACCAGTGTAATATTATATGTGCCGGCAGAGCTATAGGGAGTACCATGCCAAACATATGGCAATTGATTAGCGCAAACTGAAACGTTTGTAGTGTCGTGTATCAGGGAATTAATAGTAACAAGCGTTGAACATGTTGCGGTATTACCACAGGAATCCGTAACCTGCCAGGTAATTGTTGAAACTCCAATATTATATACCCCGCTGGCATTCACGCCTGTCCCCCCGCCCGTCGTCGCGCCCGTGATTGTATATAACACTGTCATTACACCACTACAGGCATCAGAAACTGTAAGGAGCGGAATTGTATAAGTATTTAAAGGAGACGGGCAAAACACCTGGGCTGGCGGACAAACAATTACAGGAGGTTGATTATCCGAAACAGTGATAGTCTTTGCAGCAGTTGATATATTTCCACAAGCATCCGTAGCAGTCCAGGTTCTGGTAATTATATACGTACCAGGACATGTACCCGGAGTAGTCACATCACTAAACACAACTACAGGTGAAGCATCACATAAATCAGTTACAATAGCAGTCGGGAATACAGGTGATGCTGTACAATTGATCGTTGTATCAGCGCCAATTCCCGAAATCATCGGAGCCTGCGTATCTCTGGTAAACGTGATTGTCTGTATAGCAGCTCCAACATTACCGCAGGCATCTGTTACTGTCCAGGTTCTTGTGACTGAGAACGAACAGCCAGAACCAACTTCGGGACCATCGGTAAATGTTGCTGTCAAACCTGTTGAACAGTTATCAGTTACTGATGCAGTACCAAAAGCAGCTGTAATCGCTGCAGCGGTAGGATTGCATCCAACAAGTGATGAAGGTGTAACCGTAATAACTGGAGCCTGGGCATCCCTTGTGAAAGTTATGGTTTGCGATGCAGTACCAATATTACCGCAAGCATCAGTCACTGTCCATGTCCTTGTTACAGAGAAAGAACATCCAGAACCAACTTCCGGACCATCGGTGAAAGTAGCAGTAAGGCCGGTTGAACAGTTATCAGTCACACTCGCTGTACCAAAAGCAGTAGTGATTGCAGCAGCAGCAGGATTACACCCAACAGGCGTTGAAGCGGTAACTGTAATAACTGGGCCGGGGTATCCCTTGTAAATGTGATCTTTGAGTAGCGTACCAATATTCCCAGGCGTCGTAACATCAGTTCTTGTCAATGAGAAAGTACAGCCAGAACCAACTTCCGGACCATCGGTAAATGTTGCAGTAAGGCCGGTTGAACAGTTATCAGTTACAGATGCAGTTCCAAACGCAGCAGTAATTGCAGCAGCCGTGGGATTACATCCAACAGGCGTTGAAGGAGTAACCGTAATTACCGGGGCTTGTGTATCTCTTGTAAATGTGATTGTCTGAGTAGTTGTACCAATATTGCCACAAGCGTCTGTAACAGTCCATGTCCTTGTTACAGAGAAAGAACAGCCAGAACCAACTTCCGGGACCATCAGTGAATGTGGCAGTGAATCCTGTTGAACAGTTATCAGTTACTGATGCCGTTCCAAAAGCAGCAGTAATCGCAGCAGCAGTAGGATTACATCCAACAGGTGACGAAGGAGTAACTGTAATTACAGGAGCTTGTGTATCTCTTGTAAATGTGATTGTCTGAGTAGTTGTACCAATATTGCCGCAAGCGTCAGTCACTGTCCATGTTCTTGTTACAGAGAAAGAACAGCCAGAACCAACTTCAGGTCCATCAGTGAATGTGGCAGTGAGACCAGTTGAACAGTTATCAGTTACGCTCGCAGTACCAAATGCAGCAGTGATTGCAGCAGCAGTAGGATTACAGCCAACAGGCGATGATGGAGTAACCGTAATTACAGGAACCTGAGTATCTCTTGTAAATGTTATTGTTTGTGATGCAGTTCCAATATTACCGCAGCCGTCCGTTACGGTCCAAGTGCGGGTTAATGAGAAAGAACAGCCAGAGCCAACCTCGGGACCATCAGTGAAAGTGGCAGTGAGTCCTGTTGAACAGTTATCAGTCACTGATGCTGTTCCAAAAGCAGCAGTGATTGCAGCAGCAGTGGGGTTACACCCAACAGGCGTTGAAGGAGTAACTGTAATTACCGGAGCTTGTGTATCTCTTGTAAATGTTATAGTTTGAGTAGCAGTTCCAATATTACCACAAGCATCAGTTACAGTCCATGTTCTTGTTAATGAGAATGAACAGCCTGAGCCAACTTCGGGACCATCGGTAAATGTTGCTGTCAAACCTATTGAACAGTTATCAGTAACACCCGCAGTACCAAAAGCAGCAGTTATCGCAGCAGCCGTAGGATTACATCCAACAGGTGACGAAGGTGTAACTGTAATTACAGGAGCCTGGGTATCTCTTGTAAATGTGATTGTCTGAGTAGTTGTACCAATGTTGCCACAAGCGTCTGTAACAGTCCATGTTCTTGTAACCGAGAAAGAACAGCCAGAACCAACCTCGGGACCATCAGTAAATGTTGCTGTCAAACCTGTTGAACAGTTATCAGTTACACTCGCTGTTCCAAAAGCAGCTGTAATTGCCGCAGCCGTAGGATTACATCCAACAGGCGTTGAAGGGGCAACTGTAATTACCGGAGCTTGTGTATCTCTTGTAAATGTGATTGTCTGAGTAGTTGTACCAATATTGCCACAACCGTCTGTAACAGTCCATGTCCTTGTAACCGAGAAAGAACATCCAGAACCAACCTCGGAACCATCTGTAAATGTTGCGATGAGTCCTGTTGAACAGTTATCAGTTACTGATGCAGTACCAAACGCAGCAGTGATTGCCGCAGCAGTAGGATTACATCCAACTGGCGATGATGGAGTAAATGTAATTACCGGAGCCTGGGTATCTCTTGTAAATGTGACAGTCTGGGTAGTTGAACCAATATTGCCACAAGCGTCTGTAACAGTCCAGGTTCTTGTAACTGAGAAAGAACAGCCAGAGCCAACCTCGGGACCATCAGTAAATGTTGCTGAAAGGCCGGTTGAACAGTTATCAGTTACACTCGCAGTTCCAAAAGCAGCTGTAATTGCTGCAACAGTAGGATTACAGCCAACAGGCGATGAAGGAGTAACTGTAATTACCGGAGCTTGTGTATCTCTCGTAAATGTGATTGTTTGAGAAGCTGTCCCAATATTGCCGCAGGCATCGGTAACAGTCCACGTTCTTGTTAATGAGAATGAACAGCCAGAGCCGACTTCAGGACCATCAGTAAATGTGGCAGTGAGTCCTGTTGAACAGTTATCAGTAACACTCGCAGTACCAAATGCAGCAGTGATTGCAGCAGCAGTGGGGTTACATCCAACAGGTGTTGAAGGGGTAACCGTTATTACCGGAGCCTGTGTATCTCTTGTAAATGTGATTGTCTGGTAGCTGTACCAACATTTCCGCAGGCATCGGTAACAGTCCATGTTCTTGTAACCGAGAAAGTACATCCAGAACCAACTTCCGGACCATCGGTAAATGTTGCTGTCAAACCTGTTGAGCAGTTATCAGTAACACTCGCAGTACCAAATGCAGCAGTGATTGCAGCAGCAGTGGGGTTACATCCAACAGGTGTTGAAGGGGTAACCGTTATTACCGGAGCCTGGGTATCTCTTGTAAATGTGATTGTCTGTGTAGCTGTACCAACGTTTCCGCAGGCATCAGTCACTGTCCATGTCCTTGTAACCGAGAAAGTACAGCCAGAACCAACTTCTGGACCATCGGTAAATGTTGCTGTCAGACCAGTAGAACAGTTATCAGTTACACTCGCCGTTCCAAACGCAGCTGTAATTGCCGCAGCTGTAGGATTACAGCCAACAGGCGTTGAAGGAGTAACCGTAATTACCGGGGCTTGTGTATCTCTCGTAAATGTGATTGTCTGAGAAGCAGTTCCAATATTACCACAAGCATCAGTTACAGTCCATGTTCTTGTTAATGAGAATGAACAGCCAGAGCCAACTTCGGGACCATCGGTAAATGTTGCTGTCAAACCTGTTGAACAGTTATCAGTAACTGCAGTACCAAAAGCAGCTGTTATCGCAGCAGCCGTAGGATTACATCCAACAGGTGACGAAGGTGTAACTGTAATTACAGGAGCCTGGGTATCTCTTGTGAACGTTATTGTTTGTGATGAAGTACCAACATTACCGCAGGCATCGGTAACAGTCCATGTTCTTGTAACCGAGAAAGAACATCCAGAACCAGCTTCGGGGCCATCAGTAAATGTTGCGGTCAAACCTGTAGAACAGTTATCAGTCACTGATGCTGTTCCAAAAGCAGCTGTGATTGCAGCAGCAGTAGGATTACAGCCCACTGGCGTTGAAGGAGTAACTGTAATTACAGGGGCTTGTGTATCTCTCGTAAATGTGATTGTCTGAGTAGTTGTACCAATATTGCCACAAGCGTCTGTAACAGTCCATGTTCTTGTAACTGAGAAAGAACATCCAGAGCCAACCTCGGGACCATCAGTGAATGTTGCTGAAAGGCCGGTTGAACAGTTATCAGTTACACTCGCAGTTCCAAAAGCAGCTGTAATTGCTGCAGCAGTAGGATTACAGCCAACAGGTGTTGAAGGAGTAACTGTAATTACCGGAGCTTGTGTATCTCTCGTAAATGTGATTGTTTGAGAAGCAGTTCCAACATTACCACAGGCATCAGTCACAGTCCATGTCCTTGTCAATGAGAAAGTGCAGCCAGAACCAACTTCGGAACCATCAGTAAATGTTGCAGTGAGTCCTGTTGAACAGTTATCAGTTACACTCGCAGTACCAAAAGCAGCAGTTATCGCAGCAGCCGTAGGATTACAGCCAACAGGCGATGAAGGAGTAACTGTAATTACCGGAGCTTGTGTATCTCTTGTAAATGTGATTGTTTGAGAAGCTGTCCCAATATTGCCGCAGGCATCGGTAACAGTCCAGGTTCTTGTTAATGAGAACGAACATCCTGATCCAACTTCTGGACCATCGGTAAATGTAGCAGTGAGTCCTGTTGAACAGTTATCAGTTACACTCGCAGTTCCAAAAGCAGCTGTGATTGCAGCAGCTGTAGGATTACATCCAACAGGTGACGAAGGAGTAACTGTAATTACAGAAGCTTGTGTATCTCTCGTAAATGTGATTGTCTGAGTAGTTGTACCAATATTGCCACAAGCGTCTGTAACAGTCCATGTTCTTGTAACTGAGAAAGAACATCCAGAACCAACTTCCGGACCATCGGTAAATGTAGCAGTAAGGCCGGTTGAACAGTTATCAGTTACACTCGCTGTTCCAAAAGCAGCTGTGATTGCAGCAGCAGTGGGGTTACATCCAACAGGCGATGAAGCGGTAACTGTAATAACTGGAGCCTGGGTATCCCTTGTAAATGTTATAGTTTGAGTAGCAGTACCAATATTACCGCAGGCATCAGTAATAGTCCAGGTTCTTGACAATGAGAAAGAACAGCCAGAGCCAACCTCGGGACCATCTGTAAATGTTGCTGTCAAACCAGTTGAACAGTTATCAGTAACACTCGCAGTACCAAAAGCAGCAGTGATCGCAGCAGCCGTGGGATTACAGCCAACAGGCGTTGAAGGTGTAACTGTAATTACCGGGGCTTGTGTATCCCTTGTAAATGTGATTGTCTGAGTATTTGTACCAATATTACCACAGGCGTCTGTAACAGTCCATGTTCTTGTTACAGAGAAAGAACAGCCAGAACCAACTTCCGGACCATCGGTAAATGATGCTGTGAGACCAGTAGAACAGTTGTCGGTCACTGAAGCAGTTCCAAAAGCAGCAGTGATTGCAGCAGCAGCAGGATTACACCCAACAGGCGTTGAAGGAGTAACTGTAATTACTGGAACTTGTGTATCCCTTGTAAATGTGATTGTCTGAGTATTTGTACCAATATTGCCACAACCGTCTGTAACAGTCCAGGTCCTGGTTAATGAGAAAGAACAGCCAGAACCAACTTCTGGACCATCAGTGAAAGTGGCAGTGAGTCCTGTTGAACAGTTATCAGTTACACTCGCTGTACCAAACGCAGCTGTGATTGCAGCAGCAGTGGGATTACATCCAACAGGCGATGATGGAGTAACCGTGATTACAGGAACCTGAGTATCTCTTGTAAATGTTACAGTTTGAGTAGTTGTACCAATATTACCGCAGGCATCAGTAACAGTCCATGTCCTTGTAACCGAGAAAGAACATCCAGAACCAACCTCGGGACCATCTGTAAATGTTGCGATGAGTCCTGTTGAACAGTTATCAGTAACACTCGCCGTTCCAAACGCAGCTGTAATCGCTGCAGCAGTAGGATTACAGCCAACAGGCGTTGAAGGTGTAACTGTAATTACCGGGGCTTGTGTATCTCTTGTAAATGTGATTGTCTGGGTAGCTGTACCAATATTACCGCAGGCGTCAGTTACCGTCCATGTCCTGGTTACAGAGAACGAACAGCCAGAACCAACTTCGGAACCATCAGTGAAAGTGGCAGTGAGTCCTGTAGAACAGTAATCAGTTACAGATGCCGTACCAAAGGCAGCAGTAATTGCAGCAGCGGTAGGATTACATCCAACTGGTGACGAAGGACTAACCGTTATTACAGGAGCCTGGGTATCTCTTGTAAATGTTACAGTTTGAGTAGCAGTACCAATATTACCGCAGGCATCAGTAACAGTCCATGTCCTTGTAACCGAGAAAGAACATCCAGAACCAACCTCGGGACCATCTGTAAATGTTGCGATGAGTCCTGTTGAACAGTTATCAGTAACACTCGCAGTTCCAAAAGCAGCAGTGATCGCAGCAGCTGTAGGATTACAGCCAACAGGTGTTGAAGGTGTAACTGTAATTACCGGGGCTTGTGTATCTCTTGTAAATGTGATTGTCTGAGTAGTTGTACCAATGTTGCCACAGGCGTCTGTAACAGTCCAGGTCCTTGTAACCGAGAAAGTACAGCCAGAACCAACTTCCGGACCATCGGTAAATGTTGCTGTCAAACCAGTTGAACAGTTATCAGTTACACTCGCAGTTCCAAATGCAGCTGTAATCGCAGCAGCAGTAGGATTACACCCAACAGGCGTTGAAGCGCTTACTGTAATAACGGGAACCTGTGTATCCCTGGTGAAATTAAGCGTGCGTGTTGCCGTAGTGAAATTCCCGCAAATGTCCGTTGATGTCCATGTCCTGGTAATTGAATACGAACAACCACTTCCTGTTTCTGCAGATGTGGTAAATGTGGTTGTAATCGAACCCGTACAATTATCCGTTACTGTTGGTGTACCAAATGCTGTATTCAACTGGGCTGTTGTAGGATTACACGGCACCGTACCTGCCGCCGGCAATGTGATCACAGGCGCAATGAGGTCTTTTTTATAAAAAATAGTCAAAGGAGTTGGACCAACTGTATTGCCACAACCATCCGTTACAGTCCAGCTCCTTCTTACAAAATAAATACAATTCCCAACAAACGTTTCCCCAACATCCGTAGTTGTAATAGTTAAACCTGACGGGCAGTTATCCGAAATAACCGTTGTCGCAAATATCGCTTCAAGCGTAGCTGCAGTTGGATTACATAACCCGGCAGGCGATGTACCTATAGTGATTGTCGGCGAAATAATATCCGTAACAGTATATGTCTGGTTACAGGTACTGCTGCAATTCTGCGCGTTAGTAATAGTAACAAATAATGTATATGACCCGCAACCGGCTTTCACTTTTACAGTTTGCCCATTCGACGCACCAACAATTGTACCTGCCCCGGTTATTGTCCAGTTATAAATCGTCATAGAAGCTGGTGCAGAATAGGTATTTGTATCGCCCGGACAAGTGCTGGTTGTACCAGAAATAGAACAAACAGGCAAGGCATTCACGAAAACCGCGGGTGTAGTAGCTGCACAATTCGGTGCCGTACTGCTCGTAAAAGTAAAAGTAGCAACACCAACACTTACACCGGTTACAAGACCTGTTGCTGAAACAGTGGCAAATCCGGGGTTACTGCTCACCCAGGTACCTCCCGAATTGGGCGTTAACTGGGTAGTACCACCAATACAAATAGATGAAGCACCAATAATACCGACAGCAGGCTTTGGTGTAATCGTAACCGCTGCCGTAGTAGCTGAACAGTTAGGTGCAGTACCACTGGTAAATGTAAACGTTACAGATCCGCCCAACACACCAGTAACCACACCGCCATTTGTAACTGTAGCAACTGCAGGATTACTGCTCACCCAGGTACCACCTGTTGTGGGCGATAATGTTGTAGTAGATCCCACACAAATATTTGTAGCCCCCGTAATACCAACAACCGGCGCGGCACTCACCGTAACCGCAGCAGTAGTGGCAGAACAGTTAGGTGCCGTACTGCTGGTAAATGTAAAAGTAGCTGTGCCTGCAGAAATACCAGTTACCAAACCGGCATTGTTAACCGTGGCAACTGCCGGATTACTGCTCACCCATGTTCCGCCGGAACCAGGTGTTACTGTAGTTGTGGATCCCACACATACAGTGGCACTGGTAAGATTCACAGCTGGAAGGGCCGTTACTGTTACCGCTAAAGTTGTTGCCGTACTGGTACCGCAACTGTATGTAGCCGTAACAGAAATATTCCCGTTCTGGCCGGCACCACCGCCAGTTACATTAATTGAAACCGTACCCTGTCCCGATACAATAGTCCATCCTGCAGGAACAGCCCAGGTATAACTGGTTGCACCCGGCATGGCTGTAATACTGTAAACAAGACCTGTTGCGCCAACACAAATATCAGCCTGCCCCGAAATGGCTCCGGGCGGAGTAGCGGTGTTCACCACAATAGCTGTTACAGCCGTACGCGGACTTTCACATCCGGAAGTAGTACAGGAAACATAATACGTTGTAGTAGCAGAAATAGAAGGTGTGGTAAAATTGGCACCGGTTCCAAGGAATGAACCTGCGAATAATGTACTGTACCAGTTCAGCGTTCCTCCGGCACAACCGGAAGCAGATAACGCAACGGTACCTGTTCCGCATCTTACACCACCCACACCCGTTGGGGCTGTGTTCGGCGCTCCTGTTACAATCAGGTCTACAATATCGCTATATGAACTGCAACCATTTGAGGTAACGCGGAGACGAAAATAATAATGGCCCGGAACGGCAGAAAATGAACCAACATAAAACTGGACACCTGCATAGGGATCAACAGTCCATGGACCAGCCGCACTTACATCTGAATACTCCCACTGATAAGTGGGCGATGTACAGTTATTACAACTCCAGATATCAATATCATCCTGCCCGCCACCACCGATATTACCACAAACAGTAATGGTTTGTGTGTTTTGGTCAGACCCCTGGTCAAAAGAAATATTCACTGAAGGCTGGACCGCTAATGATGTAGTAGTGCTTGAAGTTGCAGTACATCCATTTGCATCGGTAACTGTCAGAATATAAGCCCCCGCATTAACAGCAGCGAAATTGGTGACTGAAGGATTTTGTGAAGTTGAAGTAAAGGCATTCGGCCCGGTCCAGCTGTAAGTATAAGGTGCAAGACCTCCTGATGCGGCTCCTGTTAAATTTAAAGTGGAACCAGAACATACAGGACTGTTTGAAGATGGAATAGAAGTAAGAGCACTTAAACATGTTTTTTGACTCGGATTGGCTAAACCAGCCGACAAGGTATTTGTAGTTACATAGTTACCGGCAGCATTCAAATACATTCCCCTGAAATTCCCCCCACCTGAAGAAGCATAAGGCCCTATTGTTGGTGCAACTGATCCCGGATTGGGTATATTACTAAAGCCCTGAGTGTTACCAGAAGCATTACAAGTAGTATAAGCGCTAAGCGGATATGACCCTGTATTATTCCCACTTCCATAAGCTGCTCTTGAAATAACTGTTCCAGCACTATTCAACAAAGAAACCTGGCCGCCCTGATCTGGTAATAATCCTGCTGACACGTTTTGTAAAATGTAGACTGCATTATTTGTAATGGCCACTGTACCTAGATTCAAAACTGGTGTTCCTGTGCCATTGTAAGAAGACATTGCACCACCATTAGTATAACCGGTTCCACCTGTCGTTCCACCTGCACCAGCGACTCCTCCAATAATTAGATACCCACAAGCGGCAATTGAAGTACCATTTGGAATCTTAACGGTCCACCCTGTCGCATTTGATGCTGTTGTGCTGCTGAATACGAGTGTATAACAACTCAGACTTACAGAACAGTTACCGGGATTAAACAATTCAATAAATTCTCCCCCTGTTCCATTATTTGACGTTGGCGCTATCCCTAACTCATTAATCACAACTTGTGACTTTCCACCCAAAGCAAATACTACTGAAAAAATAATTGGAAGTATAACCCTTCTGAATACAGCCGGGAATTTATATGCTGGCTTTGCGCAAGAGTTTCGAATCTCGTTTGCACACGGGGGTAGTATAAGGTTAGTATGGCTTGCTCTGCTTTTCACTGAGTAATCTCCTCTCTGTTTCATAAAGTACATAGGTCTCCGGCAATAGAATGTTCTACGGAATTATTTACCGGTTCATCAAAAAAATTGGATAAACATCAAAGCAAAACCTAAGCGGTCTTATAAAAGGATAAAGAGAGAGGCTTCCAGGGATAAACTTTAAACTGAGACAAGAATATACTTGAAGAATCTACTGGCTTCAGCGGGTACAATACCCTGACTGAATAACCGATATGATTATTCGTTGGCTTGTTTCTCTTAGTGGCTTAAAACAGGTTGGAAAATTGGCAGGTTGCTGCCGGTGGATTTTCAGGTACTGTAAAAATAATATTTCAGAACGGATTTCCTACCCTTTCATTGATTAATTTTTTAATTCTTTACTTCGATTAACAACCTAAATATCAAAATATTAAACAAATATCCAAATCAGTCATGGAGGGTGTTTTCACCTGTTTTTTTGCTTTTTTTCCCGGGCTTGTTTTCCGCCTGAAACCTGTTTAAAAACATATCGAAAGTGATTTATTTATAATGCCTAAATTTTTAATCTCCAGTGGACTGTGTTTTCCGGATTCTAAGTGATGTCTTTAATAAAAAAGGGGCTGTCAAGCTGACAACCCCTTTGCGCTAAATTATAATGAAAGGCTAAGGATTAAACAAAATTTGAAATCACTGTCTGATAAACGTCTTGCTTTGAATCGAACCATCAGAACCCGTGAACTGGAGCATATAAACGCCTTTTTGCAGCGACTGAACAGACAATCCCTGCTCACCGGGTATAATTTGCTTTTTCAGCATCAGCCGGCCCGACATATCCATGATTTTTACCTGGCCACCGGCACCCGCTGACTGGATATGCAGTACATCTGCCGTTGGATTCGGCCAAACAGATATCCCACCCTGGCGGGATTTCACGTCCACCATTTTTATAGAAGAATACAACACCTGCGAAGTCTGGTCTTTCATGCGGATCCGGTAATGATTGGCGCCGGCTACAGGCGACTGGTGTACGTAACGGTACTGACGAATACCACTCCCGTTACCAGAACCACTTACAGTTGACAATGTTTGCCAATTGTTTCCATCCTGGCTGTATTCAACATAATAAACAGTATAAGATTCTTCTGCCACCGACCAGTTCAGATCCACTTTTCCATTTTCCTGCAAAGCTGCATCAAAACCAACCCAGCTAACCGGCAATACACCCAACGGAAAGGCACAGGATGTAAGGTCATTGCCCACACCCGCTACAGAAAAATTCCCGAGGAAAGTAGTACTGAAGTTGTTTTCCAACCGGTACAGTTTATTATCACCCAATGTTCCCAGGAAAATCTGGCCCTGCGGATTGAATGCAATACCGGCAATGCTGTTTCCGGTTGGCGTATTGGTGTTCGGGTCAATCAACCTTGTAACCGTAACAGATGCCTGTGCCGTAGTAGGCATCGGACTGGGCAATTTATATAACGCATACTTGCTGGTGCTCGATGTTACAATCCAGAGATTGCCATTTCCGTCAAAGGCAATATCACCGGCAGACTGGTTCTGGATCACATTAGTTACATTATTCCCAAACTGGTCTTTAAAACTGGAAGTAATAAAAGTCCAGTGTATTTGTAATGATATTATAAAGTTCAGGTTACCAGACACATCAATCGTATAATATGCTTTCCCATTGGCTGTAACACAACCAGTATGCACTGTGTTGCTACAAGTACTGGTTGCCAGGATAGACACTGAATTAGTTCCCGGATCAAAAGAAACAAACTCCTGCGGGGAACTGCTCACATCACGTTTGAAATAATAAAACTTTCCATTGGTGGCATTATAACCAAGCCCATTGGAACTGTTTGCAGAATTGCCGGAATAAGAACTCGACTTTACCGTTGTGCCTACTGAGGCATTACTAACAATAATCGAATAAATAGCACCGTTATTTGTTAAACCATAAATAACCGCTGAAGGATCCTGGCAAAGCTGGCAATGAGCGGGACTGTCAAGAACCACCAGGCTCATCAGCATAATGCCAAACATGGGAGTGCGAAAAAAGGTAAAAACCGCTTTCATAAAGTAGGGATTTAGTGATTGTTCAATGCGATACAGAAATCTGGCTTTTCCCGGATACTGGTGGATTATGTTCTGGAACCGGCATCGGAACAGGTAAACCTGCTGACACCTTTCTGTATTTATCCGTTTGCTTTGAGGAATTTTGCGCAGGCAATTTTGCAGCCCGGCGGAAGTAAATTCATCATAAGGATCGGATTAAATACAGCGTAAATTTATAAGCGTTTATACTTACTTGCAATAGGGAAAATACCATTAGAATCTCAATGGAAGTTGACTTAAAGCACTACCCGTTGAAAACCAATATTCAACACTTCAAAAAAAAATTAAAAAAAAATTGACGAGTAAAAACACCCTCCTTTAGATGAATCGTAAATGCACGAAGAACCGGGAAACACAACCGGTTTCCATGAAAAAAATCAGTCCCTGAAATTGATTAAATGAATTTTTGTACGGCCGAAACGATGGCTTGCTTAGGTAAAACCCCGCTCTGCCGCCAGACCTGTTTGCCTTCTTTGAAAAGGATAAGCGTGGGAACGCCCTGCACCTGGTATTCCGACGCAATCGCCGGATTCTGGTCTACATCTATTTTAATAATGGAAGCCGTATCACCCAGCGCTTCCTTGACTTCATGCAGTACAGGTGCCAGCATTTTACACGGACCGCACCAGGCGGCTGTAAAATCTACCAAAACCAGTTTGTTGAGTTGTATGATTTCAGGAAATGTCATGCTGGTCTTTTGTTTCTTTACCGGTCTTCTCCTCTTTCTTGAAAATACCAAGCAGTAAGGTACCCATCAGTGCACCATACAATGTACTGTTCACGGGTTTGGATGTAATCCTGCAGGTACCCGAAGCACAACCTACCTGCTGCCAGTATAAATAACCGGCAACGGCACCGAGCAACGCTCCCAAAATATAAAGCCTGTTACTTTTTAACCACTTCTTCATAAACTACTTCCTGGTTTTTGCCTGCGTCTTTTTTTGCCATAGGAACAGCACATCCGTTCACACCGCAACAGCCATAATTAAATAAAGGCATGGATGCGAAAACCACACCAAACAGGCCAATCATCCAGTCGTGCGTGAAAATCCCCTGCACAATAACAGTCACCCCAAGAATAAGCCTGAAGAACCGGAGGGCGTTCCAGTTGCTGAACAATTGTCTGAACATATTTAGTATTTAGAATGAACACCCAAATGTACCTGATCCCGGCCAGCTACTTCTGTAACAATGGTCACACACTCAATATTTAACAATGAACATCATATACTCAGTGTGTTAAGTGACAAATATCACAATTCGGGCGCCGTGGCAGGTTTACTTTTGAACTGCTGAGGGACTAATCCCTGAGCAGAAATTACAAATCATGAAGTACATCATTATAGGCGCAGTGGCCGGCGGGGCCAGTACAGCAGCCAGGCTGAGAAGGCTGGACGAACATGCTGATATCATCATCTTTGAAAAAGGAGAATACATTTCTTATGCCAACTGCGGTCTGCCTTATTATATCGGTAATGTAATCAATGACCGGAATAAACTGTTTGTACAAACTGCTGCTTCATTCAACCAGCGTTTTAATATTGATGTACGCGTGAAAACGGAAGTGTTGTCAGTCAATCCTGCCAATAAAACTATCCAGGCCCTCAATAGTGTAACCGGGGAAACCTATGAAGAAACGTATGATAAACTGGTCCTTTCTCCCGGTGCAGAACCCGTAAGGCCTCCCCTGCCCGGCATCGGACTCGAAGGGATTTTTACATTGCGGAATGTAAACGACACAGATTATATCAAAGCCTATACCCAGCAAACACATGTACGCAAAGTGCTTGTTATCGGTGCCGGCTTCATCGGACTGGAAATGGCAGAAAACCTGCTCGAACTGGGTATGGATGTAACCGTAGTGGAAATGGGTAACCAGATCCTGGCACCGGTTGATTTTCCCATTGCTGCCAAAGTGCAGCAGCATATCCGCTCCAAAGGCGTTCAGCTGATGCTCAACACCGCTGTAACCGGCTTTGCCCAGCAGGGAAAACAAATTGAAGCTTCCCTGAAAAACGGAGAAAGAGTGATTGCTGATCTTATCTTACTGTCCATCGGTGTAAGACCCGATACAAAACTGGCTGTTGGCGCCGGCCTGAAAACAGGACCCGCACGCGGCATCCTGGTCAATGAATATTTGCAGACATCTGACCCGGATATTTATGCTGTGGGGGATGCCATTGAATTTGCCAATCCCATTTCCGGTCAATCCATCTCTACTTTCCTGGCAGGGCCCGCCAATAAACAGGGCCGCATCTGTGCCAATAATGTAGTACTGGGGAATAAACAGGTTTATAAAGGCGCTATCAACACAGCAATTGTAAAAGTGTTCGACATGACTGTCGCCACTGCGGGCATGGCTTCCAAACACCTCCAGGCTGCAGGCATCAAACATATTGTTTCCACCACGCATAATGGATCGCATGCAGCATATTTTCCCGGATCGCAGCAGATGACTATCCAGATTGCATTTACACCCGACGAAGGCAAACTGCTGGGTGCACAGATTGCCGGGTATGATGGTGTTGACAAACGACTGGACATTCTCTCCTCTTTTATCCAGCAGGGAAAAACGATTTATGACATGATGGAGTTTGAGCATTCCTATGCACCGCCGTATTCCTCTGCCAAGGATCCGGTAAACATGGCCGGTTTTGTGGCTGATAATATCCTTACTGAAAGACTGAACGTTTTTTACTGGAACCAGATGGACCAGATCAAGGCTGATGATGTGCTGATTGACGTAAGACGTGCGGATGAATATCGTGCCGGTCGTATTGAAGGAGCCATCAATATTCCTGTTGACGAACTCCGGAACAGGCTGGATGAAATACCCCGCGACAAAAAACTGTTTATCTATTGTGAAGCCGGTCTACGCGGATACCTGGCACAACGCATCCTCCGCCAGAACGGTTTTGAAAAAGTCTGGAATTTATCCGGCGGCTATATTTTATGGAAGAGCAGTACCACTGAGATTAAACTGAGTGAAACACCTGCCGCACTGGAAGTGGCGCACTGATCCTTTGTTTATTCAGCAGCCGCCCCGAGAAAAACGGAACTCGCTTTTCCTCCGGTAAACTGGAAGATGATACCCCCGTAAACGGAACCGACTACAATTTCCGCAGTATTAGTGGCCTCCCCATCTGTATGCCCGGCATATAATTTTTTCACGTCCTCATAACTGCTGCCTATACCAGCACCGGCCGTCGTTTTGAAATTACAGGGAGCTTTTGCACTGATGGAGAAAACAGATTTATTCGGTTCACCGGTTTTATTAAAACTCATGTT
This sequence comes from Chitinophagaceae bacterium, assembly GCA_016720825.1. Lineage (GTDB taxonomy): Bacteria > Bacteroidota > Bacteroidia > Chitinophagales > Chitinophagaceae > JJ008. Next base: position 168,993 of record JADKJV010000005.1, read on the forward strand.
TACTACAAGACCTGCTGATTTATAGGTCCAGTCTTCATGCATCATGCCATCTGCTCCCCATTCTTCTGCTTTTGATTTACTATCGGGTGCACCAAGCGCAACGACCGCATCTTTGTCTGACTGCCCCAGGAATACCGGACCAAAATGTTCCATATCTGGTTTTGGAGCGCTTGCTGTATCGGGCGGACGGACAGCATCTGTATCCCCATGCATAGGCATCTCAGCATTTGTTGTTGCGGCATCTGATGCTTTTTCTTTTTTCCCTGAACTGCAGGAAATCGCCAGGGCAGCAGCGAGTATGCAAAATAAATATCTCATAAAACAGGTTTTTGTTAATGGTTAAAATGGCAGGTAATCAGCCGGGATGTAAGCCTTTGGCTGGAATCCAATAACCGGCAATTCATATTCAATATACATAACCTATTTGAAAATCCCTTTACCGCTTACGGCTTATTTAACTTACCCATGAACAGGATGGTTTTCGTTTCACGGTCGCAAAGCATAAATATAAACGGGTGGTCCGCATTGAACACTTTACGGGGTCTCTCCGGCAGCTGAACGGAAACAGATCTTGTCATTACAACAGCAGTAGCAGCTGCGGCTTCAGTACCTGCCTCATCCACTTCTATAAATGATTTATGTATTACGGCACTGATTTTAAGCGGCGTCTTGCTGATTCCGGAAAAATCTGCAAGCTTAAAAACGCAGAATGCATTCCCAGGCTTTGCAGCATATCGCCAAGCTGGAAAGTACATTCCATTTTAAATTTCGGAAGATGAATACTGGTTTTTTCTGATTGCATCGAATCCATCCAGCCCCTGAGTTTTTCTTCGTTGAACGATTTTTCGAAATCAACCTCTCTCCCTTTCACCGGAAGAACAATAACCATGGACAATTTATTGGAACGGTAAGGTAATTCAATCAGCTGCGCGAGTTCATTTTCGGCGTATTTCACCACCGAGGTGTTATTCATGAAAGGGACTTTCACAGAATCCATTTCTGCATAAAACATCTTTTCTGCAGTATTTTCCTTTTTAAAAGGATCAGCCCATTTCCCTTTGAACCAGATGGTGTTCACCAATACCAGTCTTGTTCCTGTAGTGACCACCCCTTTTACCAGCAGTTCTTTGATCCGGTTATTGGTTTGTTCAGCCGTCCAGGTATTGATCGCCTGGCGTCCGACTTCCGGGTTGTTACTGAAATTTGTCATGTGCAGTCCGGCCTGATACGAATCAGCTACGAGGCTGGAAAATTCCGGATTGACCGGAAAACCTTCCTGCAGCCAAAGTGCATTGGCGGTGCGGATACTGTCGCCCATTTGTTCCAGCAATTTGAATTGCTTCAGGCTGTATTGTATATCCTGCCTGATACAATTCACCAGTCCTGTGCTGTGCAGTGTTTGCTGCATTTCAGTAGCTGTAATCCCATTGGCGCCTTCGCCGGTCATGTGCAGCGCTGTATAAATACTGTATGGAGAAAAGAAAACCGGGGAACTCCCTTTCAGCAGTCCTTTATAAATATCAAAGGCAAACTGGTTATTGGCGGTACGGAGTGACGGCGTGGTGCAGGGCTGTGCAAATATTAAAGTTGACATCAGGAAAGAAAGCCAAAGCAGGCAGATTTTATTACGCATAAACGTTTATTAAGTGATGCACTTATAAAGTTATATACATAAAGCGGAGAATACAATACTGATTAGCTTTCGCCTTGCAGGTATTTTATATAACACCGGCGTCTTTTGTGCTGGGTTGCATCATAATATTCCCAGAGCGACTGCACTTTTTCATTGGTTTCCAGTTCGGGGTTAGACTCGGCAAATTCAATCCCGTTTTTAAGATAGGAAGCCGTTAATTGCTGCATCAGGATCGCATTTAAACCTTTGCCTTGTAAATCAGGCCTTACAGCCACCAGGCATAAATCGGCCAGGTTGTTTTTCCGGAAGGCTTTGAGGATATGCAGGAAACCAAATGGATATAATTTCCCGCCCGTTTTTTGAAGCGCTTTTGACAGCGATGGCATCGTAATACCGAATGCTGCGAGCCGGTTTTCTTTATCCAGTACCAGTGAAATAAAATCTGGTTTGATAAACGACAGGTATTTTTTGATGTTATAGTCAATCTGCTTGTCGTTCAGCGGCACCATGCCATACAAACCGGCATACGCCGCATTGATCAGCTTAAAGATGTCGCGCCCATAGGTTTTCATTTCCCTGACAGATCCGGCGTTCACCACATGAAGCTGGTTTCTTTTCAAAACAATCTGGGCAACCTTCTCCAGTTTCTCCGGCATTGCTTTTGGCAGCCTGATTTTATACTCCACCCAGTCCACATCTTTTATATACCCGGCTTTTTCAACAGCCAGCGGATAGTATGGATAATTATAGATCGTGGCGAATGTACCCAACTGGTCAAATCCCCTGATCAGCATGCCCGCATAATCAAAATTGGTAAAGCCCAGCGGCCCATGAACAGCATCCATGTCTTTTTCGCCGGCCCAGGCCTCTACTGCTTTCAGTAATTCCGCAGCAATAGCTTCTTCATCTTCAAAATCAATCCATCCAAACCGCATATATTTTTTACCCCATCGCCTGTTATATTCATGATTGATAATGCCGGCTACCCTTCCCACAACACGATTTCCTTTATACGCCAGCCAATACCGCGCTTCGCAGAAATCAAATACCGGGTTTTTGTTCTTATTGAATGTATCCGCCATGTCCTTTTTCAACTGGGGTACATAAAAAGCATTCCCCGCGTACAGGCGATGGGCAAAATCTACAAACAATTGCATATCCCGGGGCGTTGTGGCTTCCCGGATAACAATACCATTGTTCACAAAAACAACATCACGTTTTGCAGTACTTGATTTCACTGTAACCTTTACTACAGGAATCGCATTCGTCTCTGCAATCAGTTTTTCAATATCAGCCAGCATGCGGTCGGCTTCCTGTTTGTCAAAATCAATGGCCTGCTTTTGCGGCAATTCCCAATCGGTCAGTAACACATGCAACGCCGGCGACACAGCATGTTGCTCCAGGCAGTTTCTGGCACAGGCAAGTTTGCAGCCATCAATGGCAACAACCATTTTTGATTTCATGGCCATTTCTACAATGGGTTTATGATGGGAACCGATACCGGCGATGCATGACATTTGTGCTATGCCATTCTTATTTAACTGAACCGCCAGGTAATTCGCCATCTGCGCAGCACCAGAACATCCGGAACAGGAATAAACAACAGGTAATTTTCCACTGACGGTCTTTATCATCAGAATCAATTTAGTGGTATGCCATTAAATAATAGGGGAGAATGCCGTCGTGTACAAGGTACTTAGTATTTGAATACGTTTGTGGATAAAACTTCGGGGAGATGTTAATCTTGATTTAAGAGTCTTTACCACAACTTGTCCCGCCCTGCGGGATAGGCACATAGGACACATAGAAACACATAGGAATACAGCGAAGAGTTCTTATAGTAGGAAAATTTCTAACTTTTTTGACTGGCGTATGTATTTCTATGTGTCCTATGTGCCGGCGCCTGCCCGCCGTAGCGAAGCGTAGGAGGGTGTTTAAGACTTTATTCCATAACCAATTTTCTTACAGGAATTCTGCCCGAAATTCATATTTTCAACCCCGAATGAAACAAAGCCGGCTCCTACTCTTTTTCTTTCTCCTGCCCACTATTGGTTTCACCCAAAAGCCAGCTATCAGCGACTGGCTGAACAAGTTGCGCGATAACAGCCCTGAACAGGTTTTCAAACATTACAGCATTTACCAGGAAGTGGAAAAAATGGATTCACTTACCCGGATACAGGCAGCAATTGATATCGAAAAAGCCACTGCCGGAGAAAATAAAAGAGCCCGTTTACTGGGGCGCTCCATCAAAGCGAAGATTTTCTTCTATTATATAAATGAAGGCGATTCTGTATATGCAGCCCAAATGAAAGAATGCCTGCTGGAAGCGATTCAAACGGAGGACACCTGGCTGCAGGCTGAGTTTGGCAGATGGTACAGCGAAATGCTGAACTCCCTCAACAAAAAAGAACTGGCCGTTCAATATGCAGTCAGCGCATTAAAACTGCATGAATACCTGGGCTTCGGGCATTTCCCTGCTGTCAGTGTTTTTTATTTATGGCTGGGAGAAACACTGATGCAAACCGATTACCTCCCCGATGCCATTCATTATCTGCAAAACGGACTGCAGCTGGCAAAAAACGATACGCTGGTGAAAGCCCTTCAGGTATATGTTCACCTATAATAACCTGGGGCTTGTATACCGGCGATTGAAAAAGCATGATTCTGCACTGTATTATTTTAACCGCGTTAAAGAATATGCGCCGTTAGCACAACGGCCGGATTGGCCGACATTGCATACCAAAACCGTACACCAAGTATGGTAGAACTGGGTATGCTCGACAGCGCCACTATCATTTCAAACTGGATTATCCAACAATCCAAAATCAACCACAATACCGATAATGAAATGTATGGTATTGAAATGCTGGGACAAATTGAAATTCGCAGAAAAAATTACGAGGCGGCTATTGCCTATTTGCTAAAAAGCAAACAATTAAACGGCGGAAAAAACCAGCGGGCCCTGGGCCGTGTACATGAAGCTCTGGCTACCTGTTACGAAAACCTGGGACAACCGGAAAAAGCTTATCCCTTCCTGAAAGCTGCACGCCACTACAACGACAGTGTAAACAAGGCACGTCAGAATTATAACAGCAATTACCTGGCTGTAAAAGGTGAATACGAAAAGGAACAGCTGCGACTGAAACAATTGTCGAAAGAAACACACAATGCTATTTTTTACCGGAATACCGGCATTGCCGTTTTGCTCCTGTTATCCGGCGTCGGCATTTTCTGGCTCAATCACCGGCGCAAAAAAATGCAACGCCTGCAGGTAAAAGCTGCCGCCGAACTGTCGAAGTTCAGGGAGGAGATGATCAGCAAGAACAACCAGATTGAATACCTCATGGCCAATCTCCAGGTGCAGGAGAACAAACAGAAAGACGCCCGTAGTATTGAATTACTGAGCCAGCAGATGATCCTGACGGAAGCCGACTGGCTGAATTTTAAATCCCTGTTTGAGAAAACTTATCCGGCCTTTTTTAAAACCCTCCGCGAAAAAGCCCCGGGCATTACGGAAGCTGAACAGAGAATGGCAGCCCTCCTGAAAATCCAGCTCAGCACCCGGCAGATTGCCGCCATGCAGGGCATCAGTCCCGACAGCGTCCACAAAACCCGCCAGCGGCTCCGCCTCCGTTTTGGCACGGAAAGTACTTCCGAACTGGAAGCCATTCTGGCTGATATTTAAGTAAGATCTGAAAAAAATCAGCCTGTTTTTACCGTTCATTTTTATTTGACAATCAATCACTTAAATATTGTCAGGTTTTTGCCATGCCCCAAATTTGGGTACCGGTGTTGTTCAAACATAGATTAGCAGAAACCAACGAAAATGCCTGTAATTAAAAAGTACAGCGACTACATCATTCTCCTGTTGCTGATCATCATCCTGATTCTTATCCTGGTCATCATTACCGATATGCATATTGCCGGCATCAACCGGGAATTCAAATCAACGTCGTTCAATCACCCATTAAATATGCTTTTATGAAAATGCTCAGCCTATTGCTTTGCATATCTTTTTATGCATTACCTGCCTCTGCCCAGCTGAACAATACCGCATCCGCCACCGGCGGACTGGTGCAACCGAAAAACAACAGAGCCACAGAACCTGCGATCAGTTACTCTTCTTACATCATCCGGTCAGAAGGCGGAACATTTGGCTATGCTGTACTCGCTAACGGTAACGTGCTGATCTGGCAAACCAATATCCCGGGTATGACCGGCAATAAAGGGTTTGCCCAAAAAGAACAGGCCGAACGCTGTGCAGCTTTAGTGATCCGGAAAATAAAGGCCGGTGAAAACCCGCCAACTGTAACAGAAAAGGAACTGGAAAAAATCATGCATTAAACTGAAAGGAAAAACTGTTATGTATTCATCAAAACCAAATTGTACAACAGCTGTTCCGGAAACCTTGCTGGCCATTCCCACCTGCAAAGGTTGTGTGAAGATCCCGGTACATGAAATCATCCGCATTGAAGCATCGGGTAATTATTGCATTGTTTTTTTCGGGGAACATAAAAAACTGGTGGTGGCAAAACTGCTCAGCTGGTTTGAAGATAAATTACCCGCACAATCAGGAAATGAAATGGCCTTCCTGCGCACCCACCGCACGCATTTAGTGAACCAGAAGTATATCAGGCAACAGTTGCCCGGAAAACTGCTGCTCTTCAACGGCGAAACAGTAGGGCTTTCCAAACGCAGGAAAAAGCAGTTCATGCAAAGCTGGACTAACGCCGCATAATATAAAAATCATTCCCCAATCATCTCATAACTCCCAACATGAAAAAGTTAATCATCATTTTCCTTTTATTTATTTGCACGAGTCAATCAAAATCACAGTCAGTGGGTATCGGAACAACCACGCCTGATGCCACTGCGCAACTGGATATCAGCAGTACATCTAAAGGGCTGTTAATCCCGCGCATGAGTACCGGACAGCGAAATGCCATCGTATCGCCTGCGCAGGGGCTGATGATTTTAAATCTGGATGATAAATGTATCGATATCTGGAACGGCAGCACCTGGATCAAAAACTGCGGCTTGCAGTTATCTGTTGACACCACGTGGACCAAGCGGGCCAATTTCGGCGGATCCCCCCGGATAGGAGGTGTGGGATTCAGTATCGGCACCAAAGGATATATCGGAACCGGGGTGAATAATAATGTAACCCTGAGTGATATGTGGGAATACGATCCCGCATTGAATACCTGGAGCCAGAAAGCCAATTTTGGAGGAGGTGGCAGGTGTTATGCAACAGCTTTCGGTCTCGGCTCAAAAGGATATATTACCTGTGGCAATTCAAATTTTCCTTCTGAAGCTGGTGTAAAAAATGATTGCTGGGAGTTTGATCCAATCTTAAATACATGGACTGCAAAAACCAGTTTTCCGGGTACTCCTCGCTGGGGTGCATTTGGATTTGCTATATCTGATAAGGGATATGTCGGATGTGGTAAAAGATTTGTCAGTATTGGACACCCGGATAATTATCCAACCGATTTCTGGGAATTTGACCCGGTGCTGAACAACTGGACCGCAAAAGCATCCCCCAATACATCACTTTCTTTTTCTGTCAGTTTTGCTATTGGTTCCGGTGGTTATGCAGGCGGCGGTATTTCTGCAGCCGGGGCGACCACTAATTATTTTATATATTATGATCTCGCATTAAATACCTGGACTCCCAAAGCAAATTTGCCGTTCGCCGCGTACCAGACAACAAGTTTTAGCATCAACAATACAGGATATGCAGGCTTAGGGCAGTTTGCTAACCTTACATATCCTGATAATTTCTGGAGTTATTCTCCGCAAGCCAACCAATGGAGCCCGATTAGTCCTTTTCCCGGTCAAGGCAGGGCCGGTGCTTCGGCTTTTACCATCGGCTCAAAAGCATATATTGGAACCGGCGGAGATGTAAATTCTTTGTCATCCCTCAGTGATTTTTACGAATTCGACCCGCTTGCAAGTACAACCATTACCAATAATTTTCCCGGGGCAACGAATCTGATCTATGATAACGGCACATGGACAAAAAAGGCCGACTCTGTTTATCTTTCCAATATCAATGGAAATGTTGGTCTGGGCACGCAAAGCCCTTCCGCAAAACTGGATGTGGCAGGAAACATTAAATCAACCGGCTTCCAGCTTACTACTGGTGCCAACAACGGTTATTTATTCAGATCAGATGCCAGCGGTAATGGCAGCTGGGTCAATCCTGCCTCACTGAGCTTTACCCCATCGGGAGCTGCGGGTGGTGACCTCACCGGATCTTATCCCAACCCTGTACTTACCAATACAGGTATTCCGGCAGGTACTTATAATGTAGTTACTGTAGACTCAAAAGGCCGGGTAGTAAATGGCAGTCAACTGAATTCCATCATCATCACCGCGCTGGAAACAGATCCGCAAGTGGGCGTAAATGCGTTGAACACATTATCCAAATGGGATGGTTCAGCATTGGTGTCAACCGGAGTAACAGAAACCAGTGGCAATATCGGAATCGGCATCAGTGCTGCCAGAAAACTGGATGTATCAGGTACAGGTGGATTAAGAGTAAGCACAACCAATAATGGCTCCGGTACGCTTGACTGGATCGCAGGTAATTTTGGTGCCACTACCGGCGACCGTGTGGTGATGGGTCTGCTCAATGGTTCCGCCACAATTGGCGCTCACAATAATGCAATATCTGCCTGGAGCGACCTGGTGATCAATCCCTCACCCGGTGCAAATGTTGGCATTGGCGTGAACCCGGTCAATAAACTGGATGTGACAGGAGGTATTGCCATTGGTGCAGGATATGCAGGCGTGAACTTCGCCCCTTTGAACGGAGCAATCATTCAGGGAAACGTTGGAATAGGAACAAATGGTCCGCAGGCAGCACTGGATGTTTCCGGCTCAGTAATACTGGGAACAAACGGAACCATCTTTAACTCACTGGTAAAAAGAACCGTTACGCTGGCTGCAGGAAATTTCGCAGCAAACACCAACACCGTCTTTTCTTATCCTTTCGTTGGAGCCACACTGGTCGGTTCGGTTATGGTATCGCCGTCCAATCCATTGCCACAGGGATTGGTTATTGCGTTTGCTTTTGTAAATAACGCCGATACCGTTGATGTAGTGATCAGGAATGTTACAGGGGCACCGGTTCCGTTGGTTTCTGCATTAAGCTTATATATTACTGTGGTCAATTAAAATACTGAGAGTCTTCACCACATAGAAACATAGGCACATAGAAACACATAGGAATACAGCGAAGAGTTCTTAATGAAGGAAAATTTCTAACTTTTGCGACTGGCGTATTGTATTTCTATGTGTACCTATGTGTCCTATGTGCCGTCGCCTGCCCGCCGAAGCAAAACGAAGGTGGGTGGTGAAGACTTTAAAACCCTCACTCTACCATCATCTCCCACATCACCACATCCCGTATCACCCAACTACCGCTCGCCTTGCCCATATACACAAAATACCCCGTATGCGGTGCACCATCATTTGATACATAAAACAATGCTTTGTCTTTTGTCTTATTAAAACCCGGCTGGGAGAAAAACAGCATGCCGCTGATCTGGTGTATTGAAACAGGAGATCCTGAAAGTTCCATTTTCCTTTTCTTTTCTGAAATAATCTCCAGATCAGTCAGGAGTATTTTATCTTTTATCAGATACCCCTTTGCGTTTTTCAGTTTATAATCAGCAAACAACTCCCGCAAATCAGCGGAAAATATTTTCTGGAGTTTCAGCAAATCTGCCTGACTGGTTTTTCTGGCCAGCTGTGTGAGGCCGTAAATACGCCGGCTGTCCATCACCTGGTTAAAATATTCAGGCCATTCAAATTTTTTCTCCTGCCGGAAACGGAGGAAACCTTCATACACGGCATACGCATCCGCATTCACTTCACGCAGGCTTTTTACAGCAGGATCCGGTATGGCGGAAATGCGGAATGTTTTAACGATGTCATTAAAAACGGACATATATTTTTTGGCGATACCGGCAGGGCTGTCATATTCAATTACAAACAATCCGGCTGGCGCATCGATGATCACATATCTTTTCAACGCAGGAATAACCGGCCCGGTGGTTCCGGCCAGCGGCGCGCGACGGGTTTTGACATCCAGCACGCGGGCAGTCATACCCGATACTTTCATATCCGGCTCCACATGATAATCTTCTCCTGGTATTTTGAAAGCAGGATTGCAGGTCTGGAAAATAAACCCGGCCGCGGTTGCATGCGGATCGCGGTAATAACCTGCCGTGACAGTCAGGTAATTCATGTCTTCTGTCCCCGGCAAATGTGCCATAATTTCAAACTGGCCATGATCTTTCATTAAATCATACACCGATCTTGTCCATCCCATCGGCAATTGCATGGAAAAATATTTCCCGGGTGTGGTATAAGGCTCAAATGTATAATACGGCTTCTCATACAACTGGAAATAATCGTTCACCAGTTCATCGAGTTCACCCCAGTTCCAGATTGCAATTGGGGCCGACTTCGCCGGATCTGCCAGTATATCATTATTAAATGCATAATCGCCATGGTATTGGAATAATTGCAGGAATAGCCGCTGGTTACGGAAAAATGAATCAGCTTCCGGCAACACCGGTAACAACGAGCGTGTTTCAATACCGGAGGATGTACTTGCTTGCAATCCCGGTATACCCAGACAGGAAGGAATCGGTTCAAATGGATCACCCAGCGTGCCACTGGTAACAACAAAAAGATCTATATCCCCTGTACCACCAACCGTGTTTGATGTTTTCAGCGGATAATACAGTAATGGTGATTTAAAACGGTAAGCAACCGGTTCAATAAATTTTACCTGCTCGCTGAGTGTTACAAAATCAAACACAAACCAGGCCATACCGCGGGCGAGGTAATCATGTACAATACTTTCAATGGCCGGATATTCATTTTTAATGGGCAAGTTCTTTGCTTTGAAAAAATCATTTACCCAGTTCCTGAAACCGGATACATCATTCACCCGGATAACGGCAATATCATGTGCACCCATTTTCTGGTTGAATCTTAATTCAACCGCCGGTGCTGTCTGCGGGCTGCCTTTTGAATATGAAATGAATTCCAAACCATGTGTTATCAGCAGTCCGTTCATTATATCAAACGACTGGTCGGGCGCCAGGCTGACAGAAGGTTCTGCAGGAAACGGGATAAACCGGATCACACCCGTTGTTTTACTGGCTTTAAGATCTGTACCGAGTATCAGTATTTCATCTGTGCGGTTATGGAAGATGATGGCCTTCTGTCCGTCTTCACTGACCCGCGCATCGGTGGCATGAATCATGCCCATATCATCCGGGCGGGCGCCGGTAAATGAAAACAAGGGAAGGCAGAAAAATATAAAGGGATATAATCTTTGCACCCATTCACGGGCAAAATCCCGGCGGACATTCCGCAGGAAAACAGGAGACACCGTTTTCATGTTGTAAACTTTATCAATGAAAGAAAACAAATGGGCAACAGCTCTTTAATGAACCATAGCGCCGAAAACATTTGCAGTAAACGGATTGAGCACTTTATACTGTTTGTGGGAATCAATGCCTGTTTCTTTGAAAGTGTAGGTGAAACTAACTGCTTCCGTCAGGCGTTTGCACTGATCCGGTTTGCTGCGCATAACAGTAATCGTGTTTGTTTTAATAACAAAAGAGAAATCGGTTTTTTGAGTACATCCATTGCTGGCAACGGTAATGGTTACTTCCGACTTTTCATCATTCATTGAAAAACCAATAAGCGTTTCAGTGGTTTTCTTTACTGTACCGGGTAAGGTGAATGAAAAGAATAAAATAGCGAAGATGGTACTGATGAAGATTTTCATAATCAGTATTTATAGTGTAAGTATATCGTTTACTTTCCGTAAAAATCAGGACTTGCGTCAGGTGAGTGATAAGAGTCTTAAACACCCTCCTACGCTTCGCTACGGCGGGCAGGCGCCGGCACATAGGACACATAGGAACACATAGAAATACAAATACAAAGAACCCTATTATAGGAAATGTTCTAAATCAAGTTCTCTTCGTTGTATTCCTATGTGTTCCTATGTGCCTTATGTGCCTATGTGTTTAAGACTCTGAACCTGTTAAAACATTCCTAATTTAAGCAATACATAACCCCTTTTAAACGTTTCCATTCATACTTTCAGGCATTCCCTGCTTATGTTTAAAAACCTCCTGCTGCTGGTCTTATTATTCACTGTACACAGTGCAACTGCCCAGTATTTTAAAGTGTCGGGTAAGATCACGAACAATAAGCTGGAGCCGCTGTTCGCAGCCAGTATCCAGGTCAGGGGGGAAAAAACCGGCACCACCAGCAAAGAAGACGGAACCTGGCAGCTTTTACTGGAAGAAGGCCAGTATGAACTAATCATCAGTATGGTGGGTTTCAAAACCCAGAAGATAGAACTGGTTATTACCAAAGACTACATACAAAATATCATCCTGGAACAACAGGAAGACCTCAACCTGGAAGAAGTGGTTTTAAAAACCAAATACAGGGATAAATCTGAAGAATATATCCGGCAGGTCATCCGCCACAAAGATTCACTGCTGGCTGCTTCAGGCCCTTATTCCTGCGAAGTATATATCAAAGCCACCCAGCAGGATTCATTACCTCCGAAAATCAAACTCAAAAAACCCCTGCCCGATTCACTGATTAAAAAACCAGACAGCCTGGGAAGAATGTCGATGGCCGAGATTTCAGTACACTATGACCATGAAACAGATGATAAAGTAAAAGAAATCCGCGATGGTGTGGTGAAAAGGGGAAATCCGGAAAGCCTGTTCTATTTGACACTGACTGACGGCAATTTCAATATTTACAATAACCTGCTCCGGGCCAGGGGTGTTTCGCAAATGCCTTTTATTTCACCTGTAAGTTATGGCGGACTGGCAGCATACCGGTATAAACTGACTGACATCAGCACTGTCAATGGACATAAAATTTTTACGATCGGCTTCCGTCCGAAAGAACTGAGCAATGTAACCACCGAAGGCGAACTGAAAATTATGGACAGCGCCTGGGTGGTATTGAGTGCCCGTTATACTTTACCGGTATTCCATATCCCGGCTTATGATTATTTCGAAGTGAAACAACAGTATGAATTCGTTAACCAGAAAGCCTGGATGATCACAAGTGAAACGTTTACGTATTTCACCAAACATGGAAAGGGCAAGCAATCCGGACAAACCGTTGCCAGCTACCGGAATTTTGAACTGGCTAAAAATTTTCCGCCAAAATATTTTGGACTGGAAGTCAGTGCCACGAAACAGGAAGCATATGAACGCGACAGTTCCTTCTGGCAAAAATCAAGAACCATTCCCCTCACCAGTAAAGAGGTGAAGTTTATCCAGTACCGCGACAGTATTTACCGCGCTACACACAGTAAAGCCTACCTGGATTCTATAGACAAGAAGACCAATAAATTCACCCTGAAAAAACTGTTGTTAACGGGCCAGACTTTATATAACCGGGAAAAAGAAAGAACGATTTTCCTGATGCCCATCACTGCTTTGTACAACCCTGTACAGTTTGGCGGTGGCCGGCTGCGGATATATGGCAGCCTGAATAAAGTCTATAAATCCAAAAAGAACATAAACCTGTTTACAGACCTGAGTTATGGATTCCGCAATCATGATGTGAACGGGAATATCCGTTTTGTGAAATTGTATAATCCGTTCACACGTGCTTTTTACCGGCTGGAAGTGGAAAGGGATTTTAAATATATCTATGAAGGGGATGCCTGGATCAACCTGATCAAACGCAATAATTTCTATTTAAACAACGGGATTGGTTTCGGCCATTGGAGAGAACTGGCGAACGGGCTTACATTCTATACAGATCTTGATCTCGCTTTCCGCCGCTCCTTAAGCAAATATAAAACCGGAAATACAATTGACAGCCTGTTCCCCGACTGGCTCGACAACAACCAGGCGGTGGCATTTGATCCGTATAATGCAGTTTACGGGAAAATCAGCCTGCAGTATACGCCCGGACAAAAATTCATCCGGGAGCCACGGGAAAAAATCATCCTGGGTTCCAAATTTCCGACTTTCTTTATTACCTGGCGCAAAGGCATTCCCGGTCTCCTGAACAGCAAAGTGGATTTTGATTTCCTGGAGTATGGCCTGAAGCAGGAAATCAAACTCGGCACCACGGGTATTTCACATTACACCATCAAATCCGGCAGTTATATAACAAAGAAAGATTTGCGTTTTGTGGATTACCAGTTCCAGCGCCGCGGCGATCCGATTTTCTTTGGCAATCCGGATGAAGCATTCCAGGCGTTGGATTCCACTTTCCCCCTGTTCAAACGTTATTACCAGGGGCATTACCTGCATGAATTCAACGGCGCCTTGCTTAATAAAATCCCGTTCCTTAAAAAATTACAGCTCCGTGAAATTGCCGGTGGTGGATTCCTCATCGCGCCTGAACGGGATCTGCGGTATGGCGAATTATTTGCGGGTGTGGAAAGGGTTTTCAAATGGCCGTTCAATCCCTTGTACAAATTCAAACTGGGAGTTTACATCGTGGGCTCGGCGGCAAACCAGTTTAGTAATCCGGTGATGTTTAAAATCGGGGTGACGAGCTGGGATATGAAGCGGAAGAAATGGATGTAAACGTTTTTTACCACCCCACCTACGCTTCGCTTCGGCGGGCACGTAAAGTGCACAAAGGCAAAACAAAGGACATAAAGGGTTTCCTATAGTTCGTGCATTCCTAAGAGATTTACGATCTATAGGGTTCGGCAGCCAAGGGCTGCCCATAGTGCCCCTTTTTTGAGCTTCGAACACAATGCGTTTGCGAATCAGCTATAGGCTACGAACTAAAGATGAAAAAATCTTAGTGAATCTTTGTGGTTTTGTATTTGTTTTTATTTCGGCAACAAATGCGGGCAATACAACTTCACTTGCAACTCCGTCATATTCTCCGCCTGTATTATCAACCAGTCAATATTATCCTTTGACAAAGGCGTCAGGTTTGTTCCTGTTTTCCGCGCAAATTCCCATTGCGCATCTGTCAGGTTCCGCTTCAGGATTTCCGCATAACCCGTTACTTTTTCCAGATGGATTTTGATTTCACCCTGGTGGTGACTGGGGTCTTTGATCCATTCTTCTTTAAAACCATGGGCCTGGATAACGGAAGGCAATACTTGTCCTTCAATCATATTCTTGATAAAACCGGGAATACACCAGATCAGTTCCCATCCCAGGGAAAAATAAGCAATCGGCCGGCCCGCGCCGTGCACATTATTGTAAATATGCTGTACCATGGAAGAAGCCTTGATGCGGTACATAAACAAATCAACGGTACGCATCAAGAGTGTAACTGCATTCGGGTATTTCAAGTTGGCGGAAAAATTACCGCCGGCATCAGATACGATTACATTCTGGCAGCAATAAAAACTATCCTGCTGGGTGATTTTCTGGATGCCCTGGTTATCATACACACCGCCGTCAATCAGCTGCGGATGCACTCTTTTGGCATCTGCGGCCTCTTTGAAATAATCAGTGGCAATCAGCACCGGTGAAAATGCAAAAGGCACACAGGAAGAAGCCATCACGGCCCTGGACACCGGAAACAGTTCCGGTTTAAAATAGATGGGTGGTTTATAGGAAGAACTGCTGCCATAGGCTGAATCACCCATGTGATTTTTCGAGAAAGTAAATGGCCTTCCGGTTTGCAAATTAGATGATCCGATGGCAATGATATGTTTATCCCTTAAATCTTTCAGCGTTTGTTTATTGAAAAAGAAAGAATCATACGCCCGCTCAATCTCTTTACTCACCGGGAATATTTTATACTGGAATTTATACAACAGAAAACACATCAGCAGGAATACCAGCGGTGAAAACGGTGCCCAGCAGGTAAACAGTAAATAAATGGTACCACCCAGAAACACCAGGAGGAATAACAATGTTTTGAAAAATGTAAACGACGTAAACACCCACTTCAGCACATTCTTCGTCTGCAGCTTTGCCACCATCTCTTCATGGAATTCCATATACGGCTTATCACTCAGGCACCAGGCCGCACCGGTAATAGATCCCCCGGAGATAGTAGACACCACATCCACTTTATCCAGGAGCTTCATTTCATGGAGTTTCTTCAGCGTACCTAAATGAAAAGCAGTGGCACGGTAACCGCCGCCGGACAATGCAAGACCGAGAGGATGGGGAGTTTCAGGCATAAAATTTTGAATGTTGTTGAAGTGTTGAGTGTTGAATGTTAAAGCTGGCTTTATAATCATTCACGCAATTCTAAATTTAACTTAAAATAACGAATAAGTGTAATATTAAAATGGGGAGGAAAAGGGGGATTTTAAATACAAAACCACAAAGATTCACTAAGGTTTTTCATCCTTTGTTCGAGGTCTAAAGCTGATTCGTGAAGGTCATTAATTTGGAAACGCTAAAAGGGGCACTATGGGCCACCTTCGGTGACCGTACCCTAAAGATTGCACAGTTCTTTAGTACTGCACAAATAAAGGAAAACCCTTTGTGTTCTTTGTTTATTCTTTGTGCACCTTGTGGTAAAAAAACTTACACCCGTTCATTCTTATCCCCAATCAATGTTGCTTTAAAAAGATACCATTTCACAAAGAAATCTCCATCACATTTTTCTTTTCACGCTGATGTAAATCATAACAGTTACATAGTTTTTAAACTACCTTTTGATTAATTCATACTCCCGCTCTTCAATTGAAACACACTATTCACGATGTTTTGCAAAACATCAAATTTAAATTTTGGGTTATGAAAACAAATTCAATGAAAAAGACGGGACTGGCATTAACCCTTACACTGGCTCTTATCACTTTTGCTTTAGCTGTGGAGGCACAGCACGCATCACCGTGGAATGTACCTGAGTCAGCCAAGAACCAGAAAAATCCGTTTGCAGCTGATCAATCTTCCCTGACACGGGGCAAACACTCTTATGCTATTGAGTGTGCACGTTGCCACGGTAACCTGGGAAAAGGGGATGGACCTGCTGCCACTAAACTGGATGGCCCGATGCCGGACCTGTCACTCGATGCCACACAGAATCAAACAGATGGTGAACTTTACTGGAAAATCAGCGAAGGCCGCGCCCCATGCCACTTAAAAAGAATGCACTGACAAACGACCAGCGCTGGGATGTGATTAATTATTTACGCTCACTGAAGCATTCATAGTTTAAAGTTTCTGACTGAAAGGGAATACAGAATGAGTCAGGACTTTGCAGAGGTATAGCCTAAACAAAAACAAATACCCCGCATGGGCGGGGTTTTTGTTTTTTTTAAATACAAAACCACAAAGATTCACTAAGGATTTTCGTATTTAAATCGAAGTCTAAAGCTGATTCGCAATTGCTAATCGTTCGAAGCTCAATAAAAGGCCACTATGGGCAGCTCTCAGCTGCCGAACCCTAAAGATTGCACAGTTCTAAAAGACAACACAAAGAATAGTAAACTCTTTGTGTACCTTCCTTGCCCGCCGAAGCGAAGCGAAGGAGGGTTGTTAATCCTTTGTGTTCTTTGTGGTTAAGAAAAACTCCCTCTTGCTTAAAACCTCTTAATCCAAATCATTTATCCCTCCCTTTACCCCCTGCTGATGAAAATCATGCTCATCACAATGCTAATCCGTTACCTTTTGTCACATCAACACTCCCCTTCACTTATTGGAATCATTATTTATGATGTTACAAGGTAACATCACACCTAAAAAAATTTGAACTATGAATTTTTTCAAAGCACCGCAGTTGGGGACTGCGCTTCTCATCGGATCATTGGCATTCCTGTTCTCAAACACTGCACAAGGGCAGCATGCTTCCCCCTGGAATGCACCTGAATCAGTTCAATCACAAAAAAATCCCTTCCCGGCTGATAATGCATCAGTTGCCAGAGGGAAGAATTCCTACAAACTGGAATGTGCCCGATGCCATGGCTTAACCGGCCAGGGAGATGGTGTTGCTGCGCCGAAACTGGGTAAAGTACTGCCCGACCTTGGCGACCCTGCTGTTCAAAACCAGACTGACGGTGAACTCTTCTGGAAAATCAGTGAAGGACGTAAACCGATGCCTTACAAAGCAAAAGCACTGACCGATGACCAGCGCTGGGATGTAATCAACTACTTAAGATCGCTCAGACATACTTAGTACCTTAACTAAGACCAAAGAACCACATAACAGAAAACCCTGCCAAAAGCGGGGTTTTCTAATAAGTATCCTCTCCTGTAATTTGAGTGCCGGCAGATTAACCCCAGATAATACAGATACCCGTTATAAAATTTAATGGACACCCAAAGTGTCATATAAAGCTATAGTTGAAGTTAGTTCCCTGTCAATTCCTGGTATTAATATGATATTTTGATAGCAGCCATAATATTAAAAGAGTTTGTATTTTTAGCGGGATGTATCGGGAGTGTATAAACACATGCTGCTATTAAGGCAAACCGCAGGCATACTCTTTATTAAATCCAGAATGTCAGTATCCACATGAACGAATCATCCGTTGCGGAATAAGGGATCGGGAGAAATTCAGGTACCATCGGATTTTGAGTAATGAAACATAAAAGAGACCAATTAAAAATAAAATTATAATCAATGAAATTACGAAGCCTTGTATTGTTACTGATCATTCCATTTGTCAGTCATGCACAATTATTAAATTCCTTTACACTGAATATGCATGCCGACAGCCTGTCTTACCTCAGCATCAAAAATAAAAAGGCGTACACAACAGCGGAAGCCGGGGCTGTGAAAGCAGATCTCGATTTAGGGCTTTTTGGAACCCCATCGGGAAAACTTATCGTTACCGAATGGTACAACCTGAAACCGGATAATGAAAAAGTGCCTGCCGCGCTCACCGGCACTACTACAAAAATTGTTGCTCTCAGTTTTGACAGGGATCAGTTTGACAAGTGCAAAACGGCGGCTGACTTAAAACGGATGACAGGTTACTTGACTACCAATTCCTTTTCCCATTTTGCGGTTATCCGCAACAGCAGCGAATATTACCAGCGTTGTTTTATCGTTGAAACGATGGATGGGAAACGGGGGTTACTGTTTGTAACAGATACCGTAAACGGGCAGTTGAAAGTGGAAATGAAAATAGAGTAATTTAATACCGCTTTGTCTGCGGATTAAACGTCAGCCAGCTGTGCCAGAATTCCTGTGATGCAAATACGGGCTTTAACGAATACGCCGTATCAATTCCTTTACCATTTATGGAGTAATGCTTACCGCCAAGCAGTAATGTATCGTTACTTAATATCAGCGGTTGACCGGGAACTTCAAAGCAAAAAAGCTCTTATTGTCGTCTGACAGTACAACAGCAACCCGGTTATTATCAATCTGATCATTGATAATGCGTTCTTTTTTCAATCGGTTCCAGTCGTAAGCCTTTGATCCATTTTTCAGCCTTATGCCAACCACCCATGATTTATCTTTCCACGACATCGTATCGGTGCCAGTCAGATTGCTCCTGCTTAACCCGCTTTCATATTTCAAAGTTGTATCGTAAGATTTCAGGAAGGCCGGATCGGCTTGCATCACCAATGAAGCCGGGTTTAACTGCAGCCATTTACCCAATGAAGTTTGTGTACTGTAAACTTCTGTGAGTTGGTATCCTTTTAATTTACCGCTGATAGCTTCACCCGTCGCCTGCCTCCACCAGCTTTTTGTGGTGGCATCTTCCAGCATGGCATTGAAATGATCCATCCCAACCAAACGGAAAGTTTCATTTTTGCCATTAACTACAGGTTCAAAAACCCTTCCTGTCCGGCAAACCGTACAATAGGTTACCATGATATTCTTCCCGCCAACTACATCCTGTACAAAATGGTGATATCCTAAAAACCGGATCGGATATGCTTTTGACTCCCCGTTTACCGTTACGCCAATCACTAAACGGTTAATGTCAACTTTGTTTTCGGCAGCGTCTGTCAGCAATAATTGTTTGGGTTGTTTAAACATGGCATCGGCGGCCATTTTAAAATTGGCCAAGTAGGCAACGGCGGCTAATAAGATAATTGGTATTGCGGGGATCCATTTCCGCTTCCAGTTTCCCTTTACAAGTCCGATAAGCATCAGCACTAAAAAAAATCCACGGAAAACCCAGCGCCATTTGTACAGGAAATACGCCAGGCTGATACTGTTCATCCGCTGGCTGCCGGGCATCGGCATAATGAAATAGACATTGGCTATTTCAAAAAAGAATAAACCCAGAAAGCCAAGCCAGAAATATTTTTTCATAGCGCTGTTTTTTAATGCTGTTTATAATTCATTCTCCCTTTTATATCTCTTCTAATCAAACAACACATCCATCGTTACCGAGTTCTGAACCAGTTTCAGGCTGTAGTCATTTTCTTTAACACCGAATGTTGTAACAAGGGTAATGAAGAGTGATTTTTTTGTTCCGGTTTCCTGCTTAAATACATTCCTTTTATTTTCAAGTCCCGCAGCGTAACTTTTATCTATTACAAATTCAGATTCCGAGTATTTCATCTCGCAGATATTGATGACAAAATCCCTGCGGTCAAGCAGTAAATCTATCTGGGCACCCTTAGCTTGTTTAGGCAGGTGCCGCCAGGCAGATTCTTCGGTATGTACACCTGCAATGCCAAGTGCTTTCTTAATCTGGAGAACATGTTTCAGGCATACGCGTTCAAAAGCAACACCACTCCAGCTTCTCCACGATTGCCCGGTTGAAAAATTCTGCCAGACCCCGGTTCCAGAAGCACGGTTCTGCTCCATGAATTTCAGGTAAAAATGTGTAAACTCATCAGCCAATTTGTAAATCGTATCCCTTGATTTCCTGTCATAAGGTTGCCAGGCAGTTACAAAACCCGACTCTATCAATTCCTCCATCAGTCCGGTTATTGTTCCGCCGGAAGTTAACCCGGCTTTAGCAATGATTTCGTTACGGGTAAGTCCGGATTGATTGCCGGCCAAAGCCCGTACTACTGACAGGTGCCTGGTTGCATCATCAAATAGTGAGTGATACAGGTTTTTAAATTCACTTTGCAATAAGCCATCTTTTGTAAAACAGATACGGTCAATGGCCTGTGCCGAACTTTCACCTTTGTTTATTTCTTTCAGGTAATGCGGTATCCCGCCCATGATCATATATAGTTGCAGTATCTGGTAGCGATCCAGGTTTATTTTCCGTACTTGTAAAAATTCTTCTGTTTCCTTCAGGTTAAAAGGAAGGAGCCTGATTTTTCGGGTGATCCGGTTATGCAGCCCGCCTTTGTTGTTGACTACATGCTGAATCATCCAGGATGCGGCAGAACCACAAATGACTACCACCAGGTTATTTTGTTTGGTTCCCCAGCTGTTCCACCAATGGTCAAACGCCGGCATGAACCCGGATTTGTGAGTACTAAGCCATGGAAATTCATCCAGGAAAATGACAGACCTGCCGGCCGCCAGTTTGGGTGACAGGAAATGACTGAGCTGGTCAAATGCATCCGTCCAGGTTGCCGGTCTTTGGTATAGTTTATCATTCCCCGCAGCTGCGCCAAGGGATTTGTTGAAATAACCCAACTGCTCATCCAGTTTTAAGTCGCGGGTACCCGTAAATTCAAACCCCAGGTGTTTGCCAAAGTATTGCCGTATCAGAAATGTTTTTCCCACCCGGCGTCGCCCGAATAAAGCGATGAGTTCCGGAACCCCGGAGTCTAATGCTTGCTGAAGCAGTTTCTTTTCAATGTCCCGGCCTATGAGTTTTTCCATATATGTATTTATTGCCAGCCATATCCAGGGTTTGTAAACCAGGTATGGCTGCAAATAATAAATTTATTGACAGCCAAAAGTAGGATAAATATGATAGATATGGCTGCAAATATCGAATTTATTGTCAGCCATAAATTCTATGGCACTGAAAATCAGATGGATGTCAGCTTAACCGCTGATTGAATGAACGAGCAGGGGGCAAGGTGGGTGTAGGATCGCCAGGCGGGCAGCCGGGTCACCCGCAACACATAGTTCTGAATATTGGGTGTTGACATGGGAAGACATCTTCCCTGTAACTTTTCAATTGAGCGAGAGCGTATGCAATTACTAGAAATGTTTTTGTATTCTTCTTTTCTTCGTATCATACCATAATCCGATGTAAATGTTTTCAGAAATGGGCTTCCCTTTATCTTTAAGAATATCAAATTTCAAATTATTCAATGATCTGCGAATCGTAGTTATACACGAATCATATTCCCATTTATCCCAATAAAATTCAATGGAATCCGGCGACTGATAACTGCTCATGGAAACACGCGCAATAGCTCCATCTTTACCAATCGTCACTGTATAATATTCAGCACAAAAATCATCAATCTTTTTCCATTTCAATTTACTAATCTGATTAAATAAGATATCTGACACTTTGGCCTTATCTCTCCGGTCTATTGCTTTAGGGTCATCTTCATAGTTGCTGACGTCTTCAATTTTTGTGATTTTCCCTGCAGCAATGCCTATTACAGTCTCTTTCTCATAAATTCTATAAAAAACGCCGTCCCATCTTATCACATTATTATTCAACGGAAAACTTATATCACCAGTAAACCAGGTAATATATACCCTGTTATTAACCACTTCATCTCCGAAAATTTCAGTCATCCTTTTAACTGATGCTGCTTTATCTATTTCCCCATTACTTAGCTCATAGAACTTTAGTATATCAACAAGAAAAAAACTGTCATTGTCAACTTTATATATTGCCTGATAACCTCTCCAGCAATTAAACGACATTTCTTTTCCCCCGTTATTTCGGAAACTTAATCCAAAAAGCTTTTCCGAGTTTGGCGGATCTCTCTTTTGTAAATACTGCTCCAGAATAAGATTATAAGTTACAAAGGTGTCTTTTCCATAAATTAAATAATCGGGAACCTGGGGGCTGGCAAAAAAGGCATGGTGAACAAAATGCAGAAATCAAAAAAGACCAGATAACAATATGAAGTTTTCTCATGCAGTTTTAAATAAGGATGCATAGTACCCGGCGTTTGCACAAATAAAATAAGTTATTGCAGCCCGTAGCACGGTAAAAGCCAGATCCCCCATAACACATATCTGATTGACTGTGTTTTTGGGGGATCTGGCGAACAAGGCGATCCTTCATAACCGGGTCTCCCGCAACACGCAATACTTATGAATGCACGTTTGAAAGGGACCCGGCGTTAATATCCTTAATGTTTTACCAGCTTACCCGTATAACTCATCTTACCTGTAACCACTTTAATAGTATAAACCGCAGGTGCAAGCTTACTGATATCTAAATCATATCCGCCACCGGTTAACGACTGGCTGTTTTTCCTGATCACCACCCTGCCCTGGTTATCGGTTACCGTAATCACACAGTTGGCCTGCAATTCAGGAATCTGCAAACGGCAGACATCTGAAGCCGGATTGGGATTGATCAGTAACAGGCTTTGTTTGGAGTTAATTTTTGCCTTGCGGATATCTGACAAATGTTCATATCCGTTCAGGCCAGTCTGCCTTAACCGGTAATAATAAAGCACACCAGGTTCAGCTGTATTATCTGCATACTGATAACGGCTCAGTACTGTACTGTTACCCACACCCGCCACAAAACTCAGTGTGCTGAAATTGCGGCCATCGGTACTTCTTTCAATATTAAAGCCGCGATTTTCGGTTTCTGTCCGGGTGCTCCAGTTCAGTAAAATATTCGTACGCTGTGCAGCCGCAGTAAACTGGAGATCACTCACCGCCAGCACTGTTGCCGGTGCATCGGTCAACATGAATTTGGAGAAACCGGTACAAGTAGCCGTATAAGAAATATATCCCCTTGTTGCCAGGTTATCTGAAACGGATGCGGGGAAAATCTGTCCGGTGATCGTTGCTCCCAGCGGATCTGCATCAGCCACTTTCAGGATGCGCAGGTTAACCGCTGAACCTCCCCATACAGCCAGTTCCGCTGCTGTAAAGTATAATGTAACGGTATAATTTCCTGAATAGGCATTGGCCGGTGTTATCTGGATTACTTTATTACTCCTGTTTGCCGGAGCACCATTGATCGTTGCAGCTGTTCTTCCATTACCTGCAACAGGTACACTGGCTGTAATACAACCGATATTACCGGAATTTTTAATCGTGCCAATCAACTCACCATCCGCACTGCTTATGAAATTAACCGGTTGTACACTGGTGATATAAGCCGTGGCTGTGCTGGCAGCAGCAGATTCAATTTTCCCGGCAGACACATACACCGATGTGCTGTCCAATGTGAAAGGTGGTTGTGTACCGGCCGAGTTATCATTCTGCCAGTAATAACCAATATAAAACTGCTGGCCCTTCAGTGAGGCAGGTAAGGCAACAGTCAGGTCAGTCAATGCTGTTACACCCTGTAAAATGGGTGTGCCTGGTATAGTAATAAAATTGGTTCCGTCGAGCGAATAACGCAGTCTTCCAAAATCATAATACGTGCCGCTGAATAATTCACCGTTGGATTTATAACGGATAAACAGCTTCAGTGAATCTCCTCCGACAGCCGGAATGCCGGATGCATCCACCAGCGGACTGCGGAGTGTAGCTGTATCACTCACCGTTACAGTATAGGTAAGTGGATTGGTTGTTACATTATTGGTGATATGCGCAGCACCTGTAGTAATACCCGTACCACCGTTGGCACTGTACACCCAGGTATTGGTTGCTGTGTTCGGGTTGATCACTGTCCAGGTACCACTGGAAGTTCCCGGTGCAGCCGCTGTACCAAAACCTTCCGCAAGCAGTAAACTGGCGTTTTGCTGGATGGTGATGGAATTGTCATTGTCAATCACTTTTATAACACAGCTCTGGTTATACGTATCAGCCGTGGCGTTCCCGCCCTGTGCATTGATTGTATATCCCAGGCTGATTGTTTCTGTTCCTTCAATATTATCATCTGAAAATACACGGATAGTAACCGGCACACTCAGTGTACCGCTGCTAACGGTAACAGAAGCGGGTGTAATGGTATAATCAGAACCCAGTGTAGCAGTACCGCCTGTGGTGAATGTAACAATAGCCGGCTGCGAAGGCGCGGCATCTATTACCACGTTGGTGGTATAATCTTTATACAACTGGCAACCCGTGCCTGCAGTTTTTAAACTGTCTTCATACGCCAGGAACTCGTTGGAGCTGAACCTGACTTTCGTTAAAGGCGTACAGTTATTCAATGTGATTTGTGTGATACGGGTATTCCAGGTAGTAGCACCACTGTTATGCTGCGCAGTAAACCAGAAATCGCGGTCAGTAGCAGGATCTATTACCAGGCTGTTATAATCACCATAGCGGTTGCTGCCATTAGAAGCAGTACCCGCAACTATAGTTGTTTCAGTCAGCGTCATGGTGCCTAAAGGATCACAGGCATTGCGGCCTGTAAAACGGATACTGGGGTTAGCGGTTGTACCGGAAACATTATAGGCAAGGGCAATATTACCAATCGCATCATAATCCAGTGAACCCAGCCAGCGTTCATTGGCATCAGGTGCCCAGGTACCTTCCTGGTAAATGCCCCAGCCCGCTGTTTTTCTCAATTCCATCCAGCGGATACCGCCCTTACCCAAACCATCTGCATCCACCGTCAGATTACAAAGTATGCCTTCATGTGTGCCGAAGTTGCGGTACACAATCCGGTTGCTGAATCTTCCGGCCAGGTCTTCCAGGTCAAGCGTGGTATTGGTTTGCTGGTCAATGCAACGTCCGCGGGTGGCCGTACAAAGCACTTCATCAAATGCAGCAGGCACAAAACGAGTGGGTGCAGAAATAACCGTATTGGCCGGCGTTACAAAATCCGGCGTCATGGTAAACATATAAATAGAGTCCACATCTGCAGGATCAGCAGTACCTGCATCATCTGTATAATACATAAACATGGCTTTGCTTCCGCCGGGAGGAGCGAGCGGGCCTTCCACTGTTACGGGAGCCATGGAAAAGAAACGTCCGTCTGCATGGGTTAAGCGGGTGCGGATACCAGCAGCAGTGGGAGCACCTGCCAGCATACTGGTTCTGTCAAATGCATATACAGAAGAACCGAGGTAAGCAGTACCTGCGGTATTAAAATCATTGGAAGTGGCATAGTAACCATCACCCCACACAGCAAATTTCGGGAAGTCAACAAAAAATGTCATGTCTGCAAAAGCATACACATACCAGCTGCCAAGCGGATCTTCTGTTGCAGATACTGCAAGCACCAATGTGTTTACATAACTCGTTACACCGTTGCTGTAACCAAATTCAGTCAGCAGCCAGCGGTTAGCCAGTTTATCATATTGCAGGATCGGGTCACCGATACCCTGCACACCGGTAATGGTGCTGAAAGTTTTCTGGGCAATCACCTGGCTGCCGTCTTTGTTGAATATTTTCATCAAAGCCCCGCTGCCGGAGTTGATCATTTGTATAATATGATTCGGGCCTGCAGTAATTACAGGATCTGAAGGGTTCACGGAAGTATAACCCATACCATTTACATTCGTGCCAATCGTGGCAGAGAGGGCTTCCACCCTGTTCTGCTCATTCCCATGTTGTAATACGGGATCAACCACACCGGGCACATTTACCTGGAACGGTTTGATCACAGCTGTTTTTTTGGGGAAACCAATCAGGCCGTTTTCATCCCGGATCACTTTAGGTTTGAATGCCGGATCAGTATCCGGCATAATGCCCAGTGGCATGGTCTTTCTGACCAGCCGGCCGGTTATCAGTTCAGGGTCTGAAACCTGTGAAATTGCAGAAAGGCTGGTCATAACCAGCAGGAGCAGGAAGCATTTTCTCATAATTAAAAATATCTGCTAAAAATAGGAAGATAGGGTGAGATATAAAGTTGATTTTTATAGCAAATACACGCCATAACTGAAATCCCAAAACACACGGCTTTCAATACTTGAGGTTATACCTGTCTTTAAGCCAGGGAAATTCATTTCAGGGTATTCCCGGAACGGCCTTAGTGATCGCCTATAGTATCATGCGGGCCGGTAATAACCGCACTATGGCAGTTTCATGGCATTTTGCTGTATAAATACTTCATGCATTTTCAGCAGTATCCACTCCATGAACTGCTTCCTGAACCGGCTCACCATGGCAAATGCAAAAAGGAAAGCGAGGCCAAATGCCGCTATCGCAATTTGATTTTTTTCAGGGGAAATCATATCCGGTTTTTTAAATTAAAGAATCCGATGATCCATATTGCCGCTGAAGATTATGTCCTGATCTGTAACAATAATGCCGGCATTTACCCGGCGGGCAGCCGTTATTCTGATAATAAAGATTTAAACACTTACACGGCCCATTTACCTTTCAACTGGTAGGCGGCCAGCACGATCATAACACTGCCAAACATATAAACACCCTGGAGCCAGTGAACATCACTGATCATAATAAATTCAACGAGCATCCAGCCTCCTGACACAATACCTCCGGCAATTGCCCAATTATACCGGGAAGGATGATTGCGCAGGATAAATATTACAGCTATCATATTAACACCTCCCACAACTGCACATAACAATATCCCGGGTACCAGGAAGTTTTGAAATGGTGTTTCGTACAACAGCCCGGTTGACAAAGCTAACAGCGAGCCATCCGGCACAATAACCATCAGTATACCCGAAATAATGGCCGATACAGCCACAATGGAATTCATTATAAAGAGTATTGATTTCATATTGATTAATTTCCTTTATAGTTATCAATCAACTTGCCCGGTTTTTCGGGCCTGCTCCTTCTCTGCTATGCCGGTCAGCTCTTTCCGGCATTAATATTTACAATGATATTCTATCACAAAACTACCGGGCATACCAGGGCCGCGGAATGATGACGGATAGTAAAAACAGTGATTGCAGTCAAGCAAAGGGATAATTACAGAAAACTAGGGGAGCACTGTTGTGGTGCCATCTGATTTCTTTCCCGAAACAAACAAACCGGCGTTCCGGAAACCCACCCGCCTTCAGATTGTCAGCACAAGCAGCGGAATGGCAGTATGGTATGACATTTTTTTAGTCATACTCCGGTGAAAAATGCTTTTCAGTAAAGGGCGTTTATGGGTAATCATGGCAACAATATGGATTTGATTTTCCTGAATATATTTTTCCATGATTTTTTCAAACCCGTGTCCGTAAAGTTTACTGAATGAAATAAGATTCCAGTCATACGCCTGTTGTAAACGGGAGGCATATTCATTTCCCAGCTGGTCCATGGTTGACGTCCGGGCCGGATGAGCCCGTCCGGGGTTTGCGATATGTACAAAATGCAATTGCGCATTAAACAGTTTTGACAAAAAAACCACCGGGCGGATAACATCTCCGGTTCCTTCTTCCGGTTTATTCAATGCAAGCAGGATATTCCGCGGAACTTCCCATTCACTGAGCAACGGGATTACCAATACCGGTATATCCGTTTTGCCGATCAGTCCGGCCGTTTTACTGCCGAAAATTTTTTCACTGGCAGCGGCACTGCCCAGCGTTCCCATAACTATCAGATCTGCCTTGCTCTTTACGGCTGCTTCGGCAACCGAGTCAATCACTGACCCTTCGTATACAGCCGTCTGCACAGAAACACGTTCAGATGTTTCAATGCTTTTCTTGCGCATTTGCAATTGTTCTTTGCTTTCCAGGATCAGTTTCCGGTTGAATGATTCTTTTAAAGCCACATTATCGGAAAACGAATGACCCGGCAAATCGCAGGCATGTACCAGGATGATTTTTGCATTTGTGTAGCAGGCTAATCTTACCGCATAATCCAGGGCTTTGTCTGCATTCGGTGAGAAATCGGTAGGAACCAGTATCTTTTTCATTTCAGGGTTTGCTTAGGCAATAAAATTACCAGCGTCTGCGGCTTCAGGCTCTGATACCTGTCAGCGAATTCACTGATGCCCGTTACTGTGGCCATGGTACAGGATAACTATCTTGTTTGCGACAGAATCAATTTCTGCAGGAAAAAGATTTATGTATGCCGCCGGTAAAATAATGAATCCCAGTCCAGTCTTGAAAAATACCGTACAGTTAATCCGTGGCGGAAAACCTTATTTTGATTTACTCATCCGGCTGATAAACGAAGCCCGGGAAAGCGTGCACCTGCAAACCTATATTTTTGATGATGATGAAACCGGCCGGGATGTGGGTGAAGCGCTCAAGGCAGCCGCTCGGAGAAATGTATCTGTTCATTTACTCGCTGATGGTTATGCCTCCCAGGTGATGTCTGCCAAATATATCAGCGAGTTGCGGGAAGCAGGGGTACATGTCCGCTTTTTTGAGCCCCTACTGAAAAGCAAGTATTTTTATTTCGGCAGGCGTATGCACCATAAAGTGTTTGTTGCCGACACCCGCTATTGCCTGGTAGGAGGCATCAATATTACCAACCGCTATAATGATCTCCCGGGTAAGCCTGCCTGGCTTGATTTTGCCCTGTATGCTGAAGGGGAAATTGCCCGGCAGCTATGCATACTTTGCTGGAAGACATGGAACGGGTTTCCGTCTAAAATGGGAAAAACGCCCTGTGAGGAAAAACCGGAAGGCTTCCAGCAAAGGATAAAAATGCGGAGGAATGACTGGGTCCGCCGGAAAAATGAAATTTCTGAAAGTTACATCGGGATACTCCGTCAAGCCAAATCACACATCACAATTCTAAGCAGTTACTTTTTGCCCGGTAAAATCATACGATCCCTGCTGGAAAAATCTGCCAGCCGGGGTGTTAAAATCCGGATCATTACAGCCGGTCCTTCTGACGTAATGGTGGCAAAATATGCCGAAAGATGGTTATACGCCTGGCTGCTCAGGAATAATATTGAATTATACGAATACCAGCCTGCAGTTTTACATGCTAAAGTGGCTGTATGCGACAGTAAGTGGTTCACCATCGGATCATATAACGTTAATAATATAAGCGCCTACACGAGTATAGAACTGAATCTTGATGTTTTTGAACCTGTACTTGCCGCCCAAACGGAAGAAATTATAAATGAGATCGTCCTGAAAGACTGTAAATCTATTACGCCGGATAAAATTGCACGGAAAGTGACCGTTTTCACAAGACTCACACAGTGGCTCTCTTACCAGCTTATCCGGATGATATTTTACATGCTGACCTTTTATTATAAACGGAAAAGCTGATGACAAACAGGTAAGGGTGCTTTCCCTTTCCGTTCCGGGTTTTATTGATAACCGTCATTTCAAAAAATGATGCAGAATATGATCCTGCATAAAACACCAGTTTACCTTTATGCTCAAATAAGGCTGGAATGCCTGTAATAAACAATCTGTCTCACACTTAAATACTGTGGCTATGACTGGGTTAAAATTAAAACAATTGCAATATGAATCTGACACCTGGAAACGATTGCTCGGTTTCCTGACAGATGAAAATATCAACCTGAAAAACAGGCTTTCAGAAATCCTCCGGGATGATTTTGAAAGCAGTTTACTGGATGTGCTGGAAATTTTTCAAAACAGATTCATCAATGAAGACAATATGATAGGGCTGCTCCGCAATGAAATAAAAGAATATGACAGGGTCCTGATAAGGGAAAATTTCGAGGACGGGCACCTGAAGAATGAAGTAGTAACCCTGCTGAAAAAGTTGCGGAATAATATGAAATACGCTGAGATTGAATCCGGGAAACTCAGACGTGATTTTAACAGCTATATCACGGAAAATATTTACAAAATGGAGGTCAGCACACCGGGGTATTAATGCAAACCGCCAGCTGCTGTTTTGAGTCCGGATATGCTGATATCAATTCGCAATTCCGGTGACAGCCATCATTTTTCTGTGCGCTTCGCCCTGATAAATTGCAGGAGCACATTAAACTGTTTTTTATGAAAAAGCTGATTGGTGTATTTGCAGTAATCCTGTTCCTGGCAGCAGGCTGCACAACAACCAGGATCACTTCTTCCTGGAAAGCACAGAACACGGTGCCACAGAAATATAATAAGATCCTCGTGCTTGGCCTGATCAGGGAAACAGACCGCAGCCTGCAGGAAAATATGGAAAATCATTTTGCAGAAGATCTCAGGGAACAGGGCTACCAGGCGGTTACTTCCCTGCAGGAATATGGCCCGAAATATTTTGAAAATATGGATGAAGAAACCGCTGTCAGCAAACTGAAAAACAGCGGCATTGATGCGGTGGTAACTATTGTACTGCTCGACAAGGAAAAGAAAAGAGATATGTGGCCGGCTATACCTTCTATTCACCCTACGGCTATTACTATAACCGCTTCTGGGGTTACCGGAGCACCCTTTACCGCAGGATTTATGAACCCGGATACTATATAACTGACACAAAGTATTTCTGGGAAAGTAATCTGTACGACATGAACACACAAAAACTTGTCTTTTCTGTACAAACAAGGTCTTTTGATCCTTCCAGCTCAGAAAGCCTGGGTCATGAATATGGCCAGCTGATTGTGAGCAATATGGTCAAACAAAATGTATTACAGCACCTGATTACACAACCTAAGGGTTTCTGAAACGGTACAGTTTTTACACCATTAAACCTTAACTTAAACGGGATCGTAATAAAATACTGTCCCGTTTTTAATTTCTCAGGCTATTCAGTTTCTGGTAGTTAAGGATGATGATCTTTCCTTCCCTGATATCAATCAGCTTCTCGTTCCGGAAATCACCCAGCGTACGGATCAGGGATTCGGTGGCGGTACCCGCAATAGAGGATAAACTTTCCCTGTTAATACTGATAACAAATTTCTCCTCCGGTTTTTGTTTGTATTTTTTTTGAAGTGTAAGGAGTGCTTCAGCCACTTTTTTGCGCAAGGAATTATAGGCAAGCCCCAGGAGGTGTTCTTCCTTGTCCGTAATATTTTTTGCGAGCAGTTTAATAAATTTCCGCGCAACATTGGGGTTACTGTT
Source organism: Chitinophagaceae bacterium (assembly GCA_016720825.1). Taxonomy (GTDB): domain Bacteria; phylum Bacteroidota; class Bacteroidia; order Chitinophagales; family Chitinophagaceae; genus JJ008. The sequence goes on from JADKJV010000005.1 coordinate 200,454, forward strand.
CAGCAATTCATCAAAATCTTCTTTCGGTATCACTGCCAGTTCCGTTTCCTCAAGCGTTTCAGCAGTATCCTTATACACGGTGCCTTCGAGCAGTGCAACGTGTCCCAGGAAATCTCCCGGGCTGTACAGATCCGTTACCAGTTCCTTTCCTTCATCATTGGTCTTATACACTTTAACTTTCCCCTTGAGTATATAGTACAGTTTGTTGGGGTGGTTCCCTTCTGAATAAATAATCTGTTTTTTCCTGAATTTATTGATATTCCTCCCTTCAGTCAGCGTTTCCAGTGCATGCTGGGCAGAAGTGGTTTCCAGCAACTGATCCATCCCTGCCAGGCCCGGGGAAAATTCCTGTTCCAGCATTTCATGCTTTTTGATCCGGCTTTCCACTGCATTCAGGAGCTCCGTGCCGGAAAAAGGCTTGGTGATATAATCATCAGCACCCAGCTCCATCCCTTTCCTGAAATCGTTTTTTTCAGCCCTGGCCGTCAGGAAAATAAATGGCGTATTCTTTATCGTCTCATTTTTATGTATCGCATGCAGCACTCCGTAACCATCCAGTACCGGCATCATAATATCACAGATGATCAGGTCTGGCTTTTCTGCAAGTGCTTTTTCCACACCTTCTTTGCCGTTTTGCGCTGTCACAACATGGTAGTTGGAAAGCTCCAGAATCTCCGCCGTATTTGCGCGAACATCCTCATTGTCCTCGATCAACAGTATATTTTTCATATCACGCAGATTTAGATTGAAAGGTTATTATAAATTCAGACCCTTTATCCAGTTCACTGTGGCACTGCACTTCGCCGTTCATCAGTTCCGCATATTTAGCCACAATATGCAGGCCAAGACCTGTACCCTGTATATTGACCGCATTGGTACCACGGAAAAAGCGGTTCATCAGGTGTTTCTGGTCGCTGGCTGAAATTCCAATTCCATAATCTTTCACCGAAAGCACCACCTGGCCTTCCCGGCAAACAGTCAGTATTTCAACCGGCATTGCTTCTGCAGAAAATTTACTGGCATTCGACACCAGGTTCATGATAATATGTTTCAGCAGTGATTGATCCATTAAAACTTCCACTGGTCCTTCGTGCCGGTATCTTATTTTCTGGTGTTTTCTCAGTGAGCTCTTTAATTCCCCGGTAAGCTGAACAACCAGTTCACGGAGATTAAACCGTGATAACCTGACCTGGATTTTACCTTCCTCAATTTTACCAACACTCAGGAAATCATTAAGAATATCAGTAAGCATGTTTACAGAAGACACAATCCGCTGCAAATGTTTTTCCCTTTTTCCCTGGTCTTCTCCGGATGCGTACTTTTCAATGAGATAGGCTGATGACAGCACGGTACTCAATGGCGTACGGAATTCATGGGATGCCATGGAAACAAATCTTGACTTCAGCTCACTTAGTTCCCGCTCTTTCTTTAAGGATTCAAGCAGTGCCTCTTCGGTTTTTTTTCTGTCAGATATATCCACCGCGATTCCCATATAACCTGTGATTTCGCCGGCATTATCCCGGATGGCAGTAATACTCAGCAGAACCGGAAAACGGGTCAGGTCTTTCCTGATAAGTGTAAATTGTTCCTCGGTGTGGATATTCCTTCTGGATTTTTCAACCAGCACATCAAAATCCTCCTTGATGTTAACACCGAATTTCTCAAACAATTCCTTACGCCGTTCATTGAGCTCTGTGCGGTCATGCAGCAACATAGGTGTTTGCTGACCCACAATTTCTGCGGCCTCGTAACCGGTACAGGCAACATACTCCGGATTAAAATAATTGATTATCCCGTTTTTGTCAGTTGCCATGATCATCACGCCGGCATTATAAAATAAATTCCTTTGATAACGCAAAGCTTCCTCCAGGCGGTTTTTGGATAATTCCAGTTGCTTTGTTGTAAACTCCAGGTCAGCAGTCCTTTCCTTTACTTTTGCTTCAAGTTCAGTATTAAGTTTGACGATTTCTGCTTCTGCATTTTTCCTGGCTGAAATATCCACGATAAATGCCATGGTGAAGTGATGCCGGCCTCGCTGGTAATTGTTCAGGCTTATTTCTACCGGGAATTCCGTCCCGTTTTTTTTCCGCGCAAACAGTCCGGGCAAAGAACCCATTAACCGTGTTTTTGGGTTTTCAAGATAATTCTTCAGATGCTTTTTGTGCTGGGTATGAAAACGGCCTGGAATAAGTGTTTCAATAGGCTGTCCATTGAGTTCATCTTCCGTATAACCAAATTCCAACAACGCATACGGGTTCATTGAAACAATATTCCCGGATTCATCTGTAATAATGATCCCCATGGTAGCATAGTGGAAGATTGCTCCAAAGTGACTGGAAACACTCGTTTTACTTTGAGTAGGAATATCCATAAATGAAGCCGTTGATACAGCTTTCCGCTTCCGTAAGTTCTCACAATAAAACAGATTTTTATCTGACCGGCGTCACCTGGCCGGTTAACATGCTGATGACTACGGAATTTTCACAAGCCGGGAGGCCCGTAAATTCATCATATATAAAAACTTCCACTTCACGCTGGTATATAAGAAAAGCGTGATTTTGTGGCTCACTCAGTGTTTATCCTTTTTGCCAAACAGGCTATTCAGCTTTTCACCTGCCTTTTCAGTTATTTTTTTGGCCAGAGACGAAAAGAAAAAATTAATTGTACTGCCCACCACGTTGCTTTCACAGGTCTTCTCTGCTGCTTTGCCATCCATCATACTGCAGTACAAATCTTTAGCAAGACCGGCAGGCTTCATCATTGATTTCAGCTCTGTCCAGTTACCCCGGATCCTGCTCTCCAGTTCAGCCTGCCGGTGCTTTAATCTTTTTTTCTCCTCCTTCAGCTGGTGGATGCTTTTAATCTTCTTCATCGTCTTCTTCATTAGTTAATTGACGGATCATTGCATTCATTAAAGGCAACCTGATCAGTTTTCCCCTTGCTGTCCAGATTATGATTCCTGCCAGTAAAAAAATAAAGGCAACAATCAGAAAACCGGCCCATGTTTTACCGATCCAGGCTCCCACTACAAATGACAGCGCCGTGCCTGCAAATAACACAAAGAAGAACATAACCATTACTACCACCAGGCCAGCCATGGCATTGGCGATAAGCGCAGAAACTTTTTCCGCTGTCCGGATTTTAACCGCTTCTATCCGTGTATTAATATATTCCCGGATATTGTCAGTCATCTCCCCGATTTTAGAAAATACCTTTTCCATCATCCAGATTTAATTATACCAAAAACCATCTCTCCGGGATGATGCTCAGTTGTGGGCTTTTGTAAGTGCATCAGAAAGCCCGGCTTTCATATCACCGGCCCGATCTTCCGCTTTCCTGAATTTTTCCTTCACTTCATCTGCCAGCCCTTTCATTTTCTGGCCGATTTTTTTCCTGGTTTCACTGCCTTTATCCGGGGCAAACAGAATGCCCGCAATCAGCCCGGCAGCCGTCCCGGCTGCTACGCCCATCAGTACTTTAAATGTCGTATTCATATACGTGGTTTTAATGACTGTAAGTTATTCCTGCCGTCCCGGCGGTAACAATGACAGCACTCACCGGATAAACTGACGGATATCAGCCTGTCATGTAAACTGCGACAATTCCTCAGTTCCTGTTATTCATGAATGGTCATTACCGGTAAAGGACTGTGCAATACAATTTTTTCCGTTTCACTTTTCCGGAACAGCTTATGAATTAAGCTGTGCTTTTTGGGAATCACGATCAGCAGGTCGAGCGCGTGTTCTTTGATAAAGTCACGGATGCCCTTATCAGGATCCTTCCCCCCGATAAAATGATATACCGGCTTAAGCTCATCCAGCGTATCCTTCAGCCAGCTGCATGCTTCGATTTTTTCTTCACTGTATTCGTCTCCTTTTTCAGCCGTTACATGTATTACATGCAGTCTGGCCTGGAATTTATTCACCAGCATTTCGATTTCTTTGTAAGGAATGGTTTCAGTTACTTTCCTGAAATCACAGGCCAGTCCGATATTGCGGATGCCATTAAATACAGATCCGGGAGGAACCACAATCACCGGCCAGACAAGGTGTTTGACAGCGGCTACTGAGCGGCCGCCCAATAAGAAGCGCTCCACAGCACCGGCTGTTTCTGCTCCCATTACTACTGCAAACGTGTCAATCGTGGCACAGTATCTGTTAATTTCATCCACAACGTTTCCTTCTTTCACAACAGTTGTTGTACGGATCTGTCCGCCCGTTCTATCCAAAATCCTGCCGGCTAACCGGTCAATCCTTTCCTCAGCTTCACTCATGAGTCCGGCGAGCGTGGATGCAGGAGCCGGCGTGTCACTGAAAGTCATCGGCACTTGACAAACATGCACCAGGGCCAGGTCAGCCTGGATCATACAAGCCATATCTGCCGCATAGAATACAGCATTTACTGATTTGTCTGAAAAATCGGTGGGAGCCACTAATGTTTTCATAACCTTGTTTTATGCTGGTCTAATAATAAAGTACTAAAGCAATATGTTCATACGCATCAAGAACACCTTCTTCCGTAAATTCCACATCTCCTCCGTATTTTAAAACACGTTCCATCGCTTCGTCTGCAATATCAGCCGACAGGGAGTTTTTTTTAACCGGCAGGAATGAAGGCGTCCCGGCGCCTTGCAGATTTTCCGCAGGCCCGGCATACATGTAGTTTTTTTCCACCACCAGCAGGCGTCCTCTTTTTTGCTGCACTGCATCCCATACGGCTTTCATACCACACACCAGCTGTTTTTGCCCGGCTGCTTCTTCCAGCTGGCTGAGCAGGTGTTGCTGCGCGAAATGCCGGGCAGCCGTGATATGCGGCTCCAGGATCTTTGCCAGTTGCACAGCACTGGCCTCTTCATAATTTCCATGCACATATTCAGTAACTGCTGCGTTATGTGATGACCGGCTTTTAAAATGCCCGAGAACCCGGTCATTCCCCAGTACAAACAGGGGAAGCTGGTATATATGGAGAATGCTGCTCAATGAACGATCCACCTGGTGCAGGGTGTTTTCCATCAGCACCTCTTTCCGGTCTGCCATATCAGAGAAATTGGCAACCCTTTCAGGCGCATCGTTTGCGTGTTCCTGCATATCCCCGGGATTCCCGGTATTTATTTGCAGGAAATTATTATTGTCCCACAAACAGATCCGGCCTCCTTTACTGCCTAATAATAAAACCAGGCACTTGTAGGATTGCTTTTTGCAGTACAACAGGTCACGGATTTCAAATGATTCATCCACAAATATTTTTTCATCCAGCGCGATATCCAGGTAAAGTAATTTTTCGAATACCGGGGAAATATAAATAGCAATACTTTTCCGGCGCGTGTTATAGTCCACATTTTTAATAGCTGATTTCAGTTTCCTGATTACAGCCTGGCAAATATCATCCGGGTATTTTTTCTGTAATTCCAGTTCTATCTTATGCGGTAAAGTTTTAAGCGTATAAGCCAGAGATGCTTTAAAACCGGAACCCGGTATAACGGGCAGTATCACAGACACAGAAGGCCGGTAATGCACAGCATTCATTACCTCCTGAATGTCAGGCGTCAGTATTGTTTTCATTGTAAAAATTTTACTTCTCAATCTACCTTTATGTTAACCCCGAAAACACTGACAGCTGTCACCGGAATTTTTGATTGTCCTCATTGAACAGCAACCGGATTTAATGGTTATTTGAAAATCAGTTACCCCGGATTCTTTTCAGCAAAGCGGTAAAGACCTGCCAGTTCCAACCTTCAAACCGTCCACGCTGTACCACCAGTTTATTACCACCTGGATGTTCCAGGTAATAATGAAATACAAATTTCCCGCGGGGGTTCTGCCAGCCAATAATCTGTCCAAAACGGAGATCATTAAACACCAGGGTATCATTCCATTTTTCCACGGTATAATATTGCCTTGAAAACCGGATCAGTTTCAGCAATGGTTCAGTAGAAAGAACAGGAAATAAAAGAGAATCATTCCGGGGAAAATAGTGAAACTCAATTTTCCGCTGCTCGTCAAACAAGGATCGGAAACCGGTGTAGTATCCGCTGTCATTCCCGGCTACCACATACCAGAGCCAGTTCTGGAGCGGAGCCGGTGTGGTGAAATACCTCGTATAACTGATGTGCTGTTCTTTCAGGATCTCTCTGACATCTGAATCGATCTTTGCTTTATTTACGAGGCAGTAACTCAGGTAAAGCGCCGGCAGCAGCAAACCCATGAGCCACCATTTTTTCCGTACTGCCAAACGGGGCCTCAGGTACACGAGTGCAATACAGGCTATGCCCGGCCAGAGTGCAAAGAACGGATCTGCCACATAAATGGCATTGAAAGAAATCCTTTCATGACTGAATGGCTCGAGCCAACCCACGCCATAATTGTTAAATGCGTCCATGAAAATATGCGCAAAGATCACCCCGCCAAAAAACAGCATCCATTTATTGAGTGAGATATTATGTGGCCGGTGCCATCGTTCTGCCAATAATGCAAGTAAAGGAACGATGATGGCACAGAACAAAAAAGAATGGGTGAATCCCCGGTGAGCCAGCAGCCCGGAAGGTGTATCCATCCATAAAGAAGAAACAAAATCAATATCCGGGACACTTTGTGCAACAGCACCCCAGAGCATGGCTTTGCGGCCAAGCTTTTTGGCGGCAAACGCTTCGCCCATACAACTGCCCAGTGCAAGATGGGTTATTGAATCCATGGTTTATTTATGCGCCACAAAAACCGGTATGGCAAGTTCGCTGATAATGTCCCTGGCAAAACTTTTCCTGAACAGCCGGGAAACACCTGAGCGGCCGTAGGAACCACAAACCAGTAATGAGGATTTTTTTTCTGCAAGCCAGTTGACAAAAACATTTTCAGACCGGTTATCCAGACTGGTGAATGTCAGTTTTTCAAAATGCCTCGCCGCCAGCTCTTCAATCTGGATCTGGTCCGGGAAGCCAGGTTCTTTATCATAAGCATAAACCAGGGTGGTTTCCAGGCTGGCTAATTCCGGAAACAGACTGGCAAACTGTTTGATCGCATATACTGATTCACCGCTGCCATCGTAAGCCAGGATAATGTTTTCCGGGAAATCAAATTTTTCCGGAACCACAAGCACCGGGCATTCCATGGTATGCAGGGATTCAATTAGGTATTCATTCGGAACAGCCGGGTCGTGTTGAGTATAAAATTCGTTACTGCCCAGGATCAGCAAATCAGCGAAACGGCTTTCCTTTTTTAATTCAGGTATAATCAGATCTGAAAAATCATTGTGTATGCGGTATTCTATATGATGCTTCTCACACAATTTCCTGAACCGTTCTGTATTCCGTTGCACGAGTTCCGATTCGGCCGACTCGAGCAGCGGGAAATAATACTTATCCCCTGTTGCAACCGCTTCATTCCATATCCTGGCCATTTGTTCGTGTGGTAAAAAAATCCCGGTCAGCAATAGCGGTTGTATTTCATTCAGCTGAAATGCAAAGGATGCAGCCCCTGCTGAAAACCCGGATCCTTCAAAAACAATAAGCACCTTTTTCATAAAACATGTTTTATGAATACCACAATCCGATGTTCCAAAATTACCCGCCAGTCCGGAACGGATAAATGATGGACAATAGTTTTCATGCTGACCACCATCAGTGAAGAAGGAATTACAGGCTGTTTTTTTTGCGTTTAAATTTTTTTCTGCCGGTAACAGACGAAACACAGCATTATCCTCCCTGCGGTAACTTAACTTTATACAGGAATTGTAATACAATCGCCTTTCCTGCATTCGCGCGCAGAAAACAAAATAGCATGCTGACGTTTAATGAAAAAATAAAGCAGATGCTGATACTGGGCGTATTGATCCTGATGATATTCATTTCTTTCAGGGAGTTAAGGATATTTATGCCCGGCCTGCTTGGCGCCGTTACGCTTTACATCATGAGCAGGGGAAGTTATTTCCAGCTGGTATATCACAGGAAATGGAATAAAAGCCTGACAGCAATGCTTTTCCTGACGGGATATTTTGTTTTACTGGTATTGCCCATTTACCTCGCTATTACATTCCTGAGTCCAAAGATCAATATGCTCTTTTCGAATTCCAATGAGATACTCAGCAGCATCCGGACATCCGTCACACAAATACAGGAAAAGGCAGGGATCATACTGATTACGGAAAATTCACTCAATGAATCTTTTAATAAAATTGCTGACTCCGTACCCCGGCTGCTGAACAACACATTGATAATACTAACCAACCTGATCATCCTTTTGTTTTTCCTGTACTATATGCTGTATCATGGAAAAGCCATGGAAAAAACATTACTGCAGCTGCTGCCCCTGAAAGAAGAAAATGTAATAAAACTAGCAAGGGAAACCAAACGGCTGATTAAAGCCAGTGCCGTGGGCATACCCCTGATCTCCATAATCCAGGGTTTTACGGCCACGCTGGGGTATTTTATATTCCATGTGGACGATATCATTCTCTGGGGATTCCTGACCGGTGTGTTTGCCTTTTTCCCGGTTGTAGGCACGATGATTATGTGGGTACCGTTGGTGATTTATAAATTCTCTGTCGGGGATTCCCTGGATGCAACAGGACTAATGCTGTACAGCCTGGTTGTTACAGGAAATATTGATTATTTAGCGCGGATAACCATTATGCGGAAAATGGGTGATGTGCATCCCGTCGTTACGGTGCTCGGCGTACTGATCGGCCTGGGCCTCTTCGGATTTATCGGTTTAATCTTCGGGCCGCTGCTGGTTAGCTATATCATCCTCCTTTTTAAAATCTATATGAGTGAATTCGGCCGGAAGGAAGCCAAACAGGTGGTACAAGGCACATCATAATTTTACAAAGGTTACCCGCAGATATTGTAAGCACGCAATGGTCAGAATCCTTCCAGGATCATCCGCTTACTGATTGCAATACCCGCACTCGTTCCCATCGCCACTGCATTTGCCACCGTACGCATTTTCGCTGCATTATCTCCTACAGCAAACACACCTTTCACCGTTGTTTCCTGGAAGCCGTCGATTTTGATATACCCTTCTTCTGTCAATTCACAACCTAAAGCTTCCGGGATTTTACAATGCTGTTCAAATGGACCGGGTGCATAAATAGCACTGATGGGATAACCGGAACCGTCTTTGAAAATAATATTATTGATGTGGCCATGATTATGTTCAAAGACGGCAATTTCTTTTTCAATAATTGGAACCTGGTGCTGTTGCAGTTTTTCTTTTTGCAATTCCGTAAGTGATGAAGCTCCGTTGGTGAAGAGGGTTAAGTCTTTTGTCCAGTTTGAAATCAGCCTTGGTGAAATCGAAGCCGGTATCGCCATTACCCAACACACCGGTTTTTTCGTTGCGTACTTCATACCCGTGGCAATACGGGCAATGGATAACAGATATACCCCAGCATTCAGCCAGTCCTTCAATGGGCGGGTGCAGGTCTTTAATGCCGGTGGCAAAGACCAGTTGCTTTGCTTCAAACATCTCACCGGTACCAACCTGAACCCGGAAACCATTTGTTGTTTGATTCCCGCCGGTGGCCGTTCCGTTAAAAAACTGAACTGTATCATACTGGCTGACCTGGTGTTTTGCCAATGCAGCAATTTCTGCCGGTGTTTTCCCGTCATTGGTCAGGAAATTATGTGAATGCGGTGTTTGCCGGTTACAGGGTTTACCGTTATCAATAATCAACGTCTTTTTCATGGCCCTGCCCAGCGCCATACCCGCGGCCAGTCCTGCATAACTGCCGCCAACGATAATCACGTCAAATTGGTTTTTGTCTGGCATCTCGTTGTAATTTAAAACTTTTTTAAAATTCAATGGCAACATCATCCATGCGGCAGCTATCCCGCCCTGGCTGATAAATGTGCGTCTTGGTATCCGGTTCATAGTTACCCGTTTAAAATCCGGGGTTTCGTTTCCTCCGTACAATCTTCCTGACTACTGCATCCACCATGGGTACCCCGGCAAATACAACCCAGGGAACCAGCGTAGCGGTGAGCAACAGTGTCCGCAGGTACAGCGGCATCGCAGACATCGCCTCACCAAACAGGTACAAAAAAAGAGTAATGGAAGGGTAAATGGCAGCCCAGATTCTCAATGTTGCCCTTACTTTCATTTTAGCATTCATAAAAAATCGTTTTAGTGATGAATTAAGTTTCCGGACTAAAGGTAATTTCAGTGGCAGGTGTTGTAACAGGACAAATAACCAGTTGTATAGGACAATTTGGATATTTCTCTTACATATCAGCGTGCTGTTAACGAATTAACATACCTGATACAGGGATACTATTCTTCGCCGTGTTTCAAACATTATAAACAATACTTAAGATTTCAGATAAATCCAGTTCAACTGTGTTATTGTCCTATCTTACTGTTTGCTGCTGAAGTTAATTTTGCGGATTAACTGGAACGTATCTCAAAAGCATGTTCTTATGAATTTTGGTTCCTCGGCGGGCTCGGAATGATTCCTCGCAGCGGCCGCAAAGGAGCAGCGAACGCAGCGGAATACAATTAGTAAAAGCCGGCGACCAAAAATATTTTTTAAACACAGTTCATTCCGTACACAGTGAGGAAACTATTCTGAACTTGCCGAAGAACAATTCTGAGCTTGTCGAAGAACAATTCTGAGCTTGTCGAAGAACAATTCTGAGCTTGTCGAAGTACAATTCTGAGCTTGCCGAAGAACAATTCAACCAACGACCCCCAATAAAACTTATCCCAATGAGATTTTTAAAAATGTACTCCCTGTTTTTCATGTTCGCTTTCATAATACCGTTTGAAGGCATCACACAAACCAATACACAACAACCCGTTCATATCAACGAATTAATTAAATCTATTACCGACAGCTTAAACCGGCATTATATATTTCCGGAAAAAGCCGGGGCGATAACGGTCTACCTGCAATCGCAACTGGATAAGAAAGCGTATGCCGGATTGCTGGATAATCCGCAAAAGCTGGCGGAGCAAATAGCGAAGGATATCAATACGGTGCATCACGACCCGCACATGCGAATAAAATTCGATCCCGGTTTTGTTACCCAGGAAGCATATAATCCGGGTCCCGATGATCTGAAGCGGATTAAAAACTACTGGCGGGAAAATAATTACACGTTCAAAAAAGCAGAAATACTGCCCGGGAATATCGGGTATCTCCCTTTTAATTTATTTGTTGAAGATATTGAAGCGGCAAAGCCCACGATTAAAGCCGCGCTGACATTTTTAGCCAATACCAATGCCCTGATCATTGATTTGAGGGAAAATATGGGTGGCAGTCCTGAGATGGTCAGCCAGGTAGAAAGTTATTTTTTCAGGGAAAAAACGCACATGAACGACCTGATCAACCGTTCAAACAAGGACACCACTTTTATGTATGCGGATCCTGCCAAAACTGACGGCTTAACCCTTTCTATGCCGGTTTATATTTTAACCAGCCGTAACACTTTTTCAGGCGCAGAGGATTTTAGTTATGGCATGCAAATGGCGAAAAGAGCTGTAGTGGTGGGTGAAACAACCGGTGGCGGCGCACACCCGCAAAGACCGTTTTCTGTGGGGCAGGGCTTCGTGGTATTCATTCCGTTTGCCCGCTCGCTGAATCCGGTTACGCTGACAGATTGGGAAGGAACAGGTGTAACCCCTGACCTGAAAACAACTGCCAATGAAGCATTGGGCAAAGCACAGGAACTTATTTTCAGGAACCTTTCCCTGACAGCAACAGACCAGCAGGAAAAAAACAAATATGTATACTACTCAAATTCACTGTTAGCGGAAAAGTCCAGGGATCAGCTTCCGGTAAATAAATTATCCCCCCTTACTGGCACTTATGGCGGGCTGGTCATTTACCTGGATAAAAACAAATTGTATTGCAAAAATGAAAACAGCGGCGGTGCTGTTTCAGCATTGAAACATATATCCGGCAACCTGTTTGTGCTGGATAAAGAGGCCCAGATAGAATTTATAAAAAACAGTGCGGGACAATTTTCAGCCATAAAAATATTTGTGAATGACGGAAGCATATTTGATGAAACCCGGACCAATAACAAGAAGCTATCCCAAAATTGAGAGAACTTTAGCTTCACTTTTGGAATAGCTGGAATATCCAAAATATCAACCCTGCATGCCTAGGCTAGAGTTTGGAATTTGGGTTTCGGGATCGGGTTTTGGATTTTGAATTTTGAATTTTGAATTTTTTTTAGCTGTCTTAAAGAATAAAACCCGGGCTTCCCGAAAAATGCTTTTATATCACTTTGTAATTTTGTATATAAAAACCAGGCGATGAAAGCAGTCGTTTATGAAAAATATGGTTCCCCCGATGTGCTTGAAATCAGGGACATCAGCAAACCAATTCCCCGTGACAATGAGGTATTAATTAAAATACATGCCACTTCCGTAACGGCCGGCGACTGGAGGATGCGGAAAGCCGATCCCTTCCTGGCCAGGCTGTTCAACGGATTGTTCAGGCCCAAAAGAGTGAAGATCCTGGGGTTTGAAGTGGCCGGCATTATTGAAGAAACGGGGAAAAATGTCAGTTCATTCAAAAAAGGGGATGCCGTGTTTGCTTTCTGCGGACTGAAGTTCAGCGGCTATGCTGAATATACCTGCCTGCCGGATAATGAACTGATTGCCATCAAACCGTCAAACATAACATTTGAAGAGGCAGCTACAGTACCTGTTGGCGGATTGACTGCATTGCGGTTTTTAAAACAGAGTGGCATCAAAAAAGGTGACCAGGTTTTGATATACGGTGCATCCGGCAGTGTGGGCACATTTGCGGTACAAATAGCAAAGGCTATGGGTGCAGATGTAACAGGTGTTTGCAGTACTGCGAATGTAAACTTGGTATCACAACTGGGTGCCCATGCAGTTATAGATTATACGAAGGAAGACTTCACAAAATCCGGCAACTGGTATGACATCGTTCTTGATGCCGTGGGAAAAACAACCAAATCCAGATGCAAACAGGTATTAAAACCAGGTGGACGGTATGTAACCGTAACAGGCAGGCCGAAACAAAACAAGGATGATATGATGGTTTTGAAGGAGCTGATTGAATCGGGCAAACTCGTTTCTGTGATTGACAGGACTTATACCCTGGACCAGATCCGGGAGGCACATGCCTATGTTGAATCCTTCCGGAAGAAAGGGAATGTGGCTGTGAGTGTGTTTTCAGTAAAGAACTAAAACTGATACACATATATAAAAAATTATGGTCGACGAAAAAGCGGCCTCCTTTAAAAGAATTTGTTGAGAACCAGGCCATCCGGTTTTCAAAATTATTTTAAATACGAAACCTATCCGTTTCTTTAGTACCCCGGGTTGAAACCCGGGGCAACAGGGAAACAGGCTGGCTTTTTAGATAAAAGAACGATATGACTAACCGTTTACTGAATTCTACAAATAACTGCTCTATAGTGACAACATCGGGGACTAAAGTCCCGGAGGGCTTCTCTCTTTAATAAAAAATTGATGAAAACTGTTGCGGGGCTTTAGCCCGGGGGTAAGTTTAAAAGAAACGAAATCAAAAAAGATAACTCGTTGAAACAGGGCTAACCCTTGCCCCGGGTTTTAACCCTTGCCGCGGGGACCCTGCCCCGGGTTTTAACCCGGGGAAACCAGGAAGCACAAAGCAATTAACCTGACCATCCGGTTTTCAAAATCATTTTAAAAACGAAACCTATCCGTTTCTTTAGTACCCCGGGTTGAAACCCGGGGCAACAGGGAAACAGGCTGGCTTTTTAGATAAAAGAACGATATGACTAACCGTTTACTGAATTCTACAAATAACTGCTCTATAGTGACAACATCGGGGGGACTAAAGTCCCGGAGGATTTCTTCTCTTATCAAAAAATTGATGAAAACTGTTGCGGGGCTTTAGCCCCAGTCGTAAGTTTCAAAAGAAACGAAATCAAAAAAGATAACTCGTTGAAACAGGGTTAACCCTTGCCCCGGGTTTTAACCCGGGGGAACCAGGAAGCAATCAGCTTAATTTAAAAATTCCATTTTTTTTATAATTAAAAGATGCCGTCTCCCATGAGACAGCCCCTTTCATTGTGTAAATCTTAACTAGAGGCCATCTCAAAAGCCAGGTTTAAGTTCCTCGCTGATCAGATTCCACGCTACGATCGGACAATGTTTGGGTGGGGGGAGAGGGAAGATTTCTCGCTTCACTCGAAATGATTTTTTGAATTTTGATTTTTGATTGACTTTTAAAATGGCTTGTAAACAAAACACTCAATACGGCTTTATAATCTGCCCGGTATTGGCCCCGAAAATGGATTTCCGGAAACCATATTCCAGTTGCTGCATGGTAACAGGAATATCACCGGGGAAATAAGGAAAATATTGCGGGGAGTTTTCGATAACAGTCGGGCTCACGGCATTGATCCGGATGCCATTCTCCAGTTCAATGGCTGCAGCCCGCACGAAACCCTCCACAGCCCCGTTTGCGGCAGCGGCGTTGGCAAAATGCTTCTGCGGATCATGCGACAGGGCGCCGGTGATTAATGTAAATGAGCCTTTGGGGTTGATGTAATGCTGACCGATCAGTACGAGGTTAATCTGCCCCATCATTTTCCCTTCCACCCCTTTCCGGAAAGTCTGGTCATTCAGTTTACTCCACGGGCCAACAAATGTGGGCCCGGCGGTGGAGACCAGTGCATCAAATGGCCCCGCTTGCTTATATAGCTGCTCAATGGATTCCGTCGAGGTAATGTCAACATTGATATCACAGCCTTTGGTGGCAGCGGTGATCACTTCATGTTCTTTCCGGAAAGCGTTTGCCAGGTATTGTCCCATGGTGCCTGATGCACCAACGATGATTATTTTCATGTGTATATTTTTTGCTTTTATATACACAAATGTAAAATCACCAGCAGGTGCTGTAACAGGACGAAAACACAGTTGAGCAGGACTTATTTGAATTTCTGGCGGAAAGATTCCGGAGACAGGCCGGTATGTTTCTTAAAGAAACGGATAAAATAGGAATGGTCTTCATACCCCAGCCCGTCAGCAATTTCTTTCACCTGGTTTGGGGTGGCCAGCAGGTATCGTTTTGCTTCCAGGATAATATGTTCATCAATCAGGGCAGATGCCGTTTTCCCGATGGAGGATTTGGTGATCTCATTCAGCTGGTAAGCAGAGAGGTTCATCACCGCGGTATAATCGGAAACTTGTTTATGCGTGGCAATTTTCCTGTCAAGCAGTTCCAGGAATTCTTCAAACCGTTCCTGGGTATAGGCGTTATTGGCTTTTGTTTCAGCCCTGGGGTTGGGGCTCTGCCTGACAAACTCAATAAAGAAAATGGACAGGCCTGACAGGATAACGTCCCGGTAACCTTCTTCCTTGTCGGTATACTCCTGGTACATGGAATCCAAAACCGCCATCAGTTTATGAAACCGGTGAAGGGTGAACTGGCAGTAGTTCTTATTCCAGGCCTTTCGTAACCGCTGGCTGGAGAGTTTGTCTTTGGGATGATAAAAACCCGGACTGAATTCAACCAGGTAACCCGTACTCCCCTTTGTCAGTTCCAGCTGGTGCACCTGCCCGGGTCTTAATAAAAAGATGGAATGATCCTGTACAGTATGAGCCGTAAAATCAATTTCATGCTTCCCCTTCCCTTTCTGCAAAGCGAGGATAAAAAAGTAATCATGCCGGTGCAGGTCATGCACCAGGTCTTCATTTCCCATGAGATCCTCCACCTTGCGGATTTTAAAGCCTTCCAGGGGTGGTTGGGCCTGGCGGGGTGAGTGGAGTTGGCGGATGGGGATTTTTTTCATTTGAGATTAACTGCTTTTTCAGCGCATGTGCTGCATGCCCTTCTATTAGTTTAAATCAGTTCATTAAGTTATTAATTAATTTTTGCTTTGTAAAAAAGCTGATTTTTATACCCGGCCCGAGTATAAATAAAACCGGTTTTAACGGTACCCGCAAACGGGCCAGATTTTTATATCTGCAGCCGATTGGACTTTGGACCTTACTCCCAGCTTAACGGGCACCTCAAAAAACCGGATGGATAATCTCAGGGGATGGTCTTTTTGCAAAATGGGCTGTAGTCTGGTTGCCAGCATTCTGACTACAGGAAAAGGGATATCTGGCCTGCTTAAATCAACAGCAATCACTTCTGCATTAATGGACTCCATGAATGAAAGACAGGTTTCGATATTTTCTTTGATATTATTAGTTGCATAATTTTTCAAAGAATCAAAACGAATCGTATCCGCCTGATCGGAAGTATAAAAATGCGGCGCCCCTGAATTGAACCATCCTTCAAAATTGACAACCGGGGGAAGTAACTGAACGGCTTCAGTCAGCGCCCGTTCCAGTGCAATAACCGGATCAAGGTGGGTGCCGGAAGAAACTGAACAAATGGAATGGTTTTTCCGAAGGCGGAGAAAAACCGTAATGAAAGATAATGGCAGATCTGTTGAGCCGGAATAAATATATACTTCATACCCTTTTTTATTCAACGTATCAAGCAGGGGTAAGCAGGCTGCAGGAAGAGTATCCGGGAGAATGCGCTTTACCGGAAGCCGGTTATACTCACTGATAGTAACCTGATCCCGTTCTATCAATTCCAATAACCCATGCAGTATCGCTTCCTCTTTGTTATTGCCGGATGCCAGACCGTTCGTATCAGACCGAACAATGTGTTTATCAAAGGAAGCTGCTTCATAGGGATAGAAAACAAGATTGGCAGGAACCAACACTGGTTTTCCCCTTGATAGGGAATAACCCCAAATCCATTCAATTTTTTTCCCGGGATGATAGTCTGTACCGGAAGGAAGCGTAAAATGTACCGGGTTAATTGCCCGGGCAGCAACTTCATCAAAAGAAGCGGTGAGCACCCGGTCACCGGATTTCATCTTTGCACAATACCTCTCAAAAAATTCAATACAGGCACTGGCAATGTGCTGGCAGGTAGTGATTCCTTTACCAAAATAATACTGATCCTTGGATTTGTCAATAGGTGAATGGTATTTAAGGACAGCCCTGCTTATTGAACCATTCACAATATTCGAGTAAGAAAACTGGACTTCAACAGGGCTTTTCAGAAAAAAACGTTCAATGTTCCGGACTGTCTCTTTAACAGGAACAGCCCGCATTCCGTTTTCGTTATGGCAGACGAGTTGGTTGCTTAAATGTATTTTTACTTTTTGCCCCCGGCCGGTTGCAGCATGTATTTGTGCGGTCCTTTGCATAGTTATGTATTCAGCGGATATACTGGCTATTCAATGTAATTGGTATTTACCTGAAGCTTCAGGTGGTGCTATTGTTGCGGCACAAGTAGCAGATCTTTTCACGATTTGCCGGTCAACAACGCCTTCAAAACCCTTGATTATCCCACCCTGAGTAATGATAATAAAAGCAGCAGTTTCCGCCATTCCGCTATTGAATTTGTTTGTTTCGCCGGTAACCACCTTCAAATAAATCCTGCTGTTGGTTATCGTCTCTGTATTCATTATCACAGAGCCTGTTCCTCTTGCATTGATAGTCCCGAACGAACCGGGAAAAGCCCGGTATTTCTCCAGCAAATCATTTGCTGCCACGGCGAGGAAGAAATGCCTTCCTGGGTTTCCGTATACTTTAACGGTAAGCTTTGCACCAGACCCGCTGATCACAGCCTTTTCCAGTTTTTGCTTTTCATGATGCAAGTCTTGCTCATCTTCCGTCACTGCAGCATTACGCGGAGTAGTAACTAAGCTGACCAGAAAATAGGGAGCCGTACCCAGCAGAAATCCGGTTTTCCCAATAAGTACAAGTGCTTCACGCCTGGTTTTATTTTCTTGTTTCATTTTAAGTCCTCCCATATTTGTTTACCATTCAGATGTTATTTCTGTTTTTTCATAATTACATTGGCTTAAAGCACAGAAAGATCTGCTGAAACCAGTCAGTACTTGTTACCAGTTGACATACCCTTTGCAAAATAAACGCCCAACAGAATTATCTTCAACACATCAGTGTTCCTGTACGTTTTCATGATTCTACATTTTAAGCCTCATCAACAACGCACAAATATTACCCACCTTACAAACCGCAGTAAGGGGGCATACTACCGGGTTTTAGCTTTCCGGCATTATGTTATAAATCACCTCATTTTCTTCTTACAGGAAGTCCATTTCCCTTTACAAGTTATTGCAACAGTAATAGGGGGAAAAATGACACGAATCAGTGCAAAAAATGACAACGGGCAGGACAATCCATATGACTGTGCAGTCCGCTTTCAGCACTATCAGATTCATTTGAAACAGTCTAAATAAAAAAATCGAATTGCCAGTAAGAGAAGAACCATAAAATAAATTTCATGTTCCCATCTTCCCATTTTACAAAGCAAGAATCAGGAAGTAAACATTCATCAAGTTCTTATCTCCCATTAGATCCTCCTCCTTGCGGATTTTAATTCCTTCCAGGGGAGGTTGGGCCAGGCGTGGGGAGTGGAGATGGCGGATGGGGATTTTTTGATGCTGATTTCGAATATTAGTTTGGTTTCATTAAAAGATATTAAATAATTATTTCCAAATAAAGATTAACTCCAGGAACGTCTGTCATATAAACCTGTCTGAAGCTGTTATCATAAAAAAAGGGCCGCAAGCGACCCTTTCCAAAAAATGAATTTCCCCTATCTTATATACAACACACCGCGTCCTCCACGATTGGAAGCGCGTGCAGTTGGTAAAAATACTTGTCCACGGTCTGAAATGGCAAGTGTCAAGACAGCATCAAAATACGATCCGCCCTTCAAACGTATACCAGCGCAACCCGAATTCAGTCCTGAAATCTCGCATGTACCACTGCAGGTATTGGCAATTGTATTGTTTGCGTTACCTTCCATACCAGGCCAAAAACCGGCTCCACCAACTGAAAGTTGAGCGTTACCGGTTGCCGAAATCGCCCCATTTCCATTGGGTACATAGCGGCATGAGCGGCCGGCTACTGAACCCATATGTATACAATATTCTGCGAGATTGCCTGACATGTCCATCACCCCATAAAAAGATGCCCCACTCGTGATACGGTTTGAAATGGGCGTTGCAAAAATGCCGTTCCTGACTGGCCCGGATGCAAAAGTTGTACTATAAACTGCATTCCCGGCCACCAGCGAAGTATTGTTGAAACTTTCAGCGGCACTTCCCGATGACTGAATCGCAAAAGGAGTTGCTGCAATGGTATTAGTGCCCCATGCATATTCGCCGTAACTGGCCAGATTTGCACCGGCTGATGAAACCCCGCGGCAAATTTTCTCAAATTGCAGCTCACTCATCGGTGCAAGCCCGCTCCAGTCGAGATAAGCAGCCATATCCTGCCAGTTGATAAAATTACAGGCGATCCATTCACCGTCAGCAGCCTCATCGTAAATATTATTTCCGCTTGCGTCACAACCGTATACTGCTGGTGTACTGCTGGCCACACCCGGCGTTCTGATTTCGATAAAATTCCGGGATGTACCTGATGCAACTCCATGGCACCTGTTCCTATTGCTAGCGGGCTAGGCGCGTTGGTTGTGCGGGTAACCTGCTGGTCATAACTTAAGGTATTCAGGAAATCACGGTATGCAGTACAAGCTTAGTTCATATTTCATACACCAAAGCGCCTTCATGGTCGGAAATGGATCCAGCGTGCCGATGGGTACTGTTGTTTGAATCGTGTCGTTACTGTAAATATACATTCCGTCTGTTTCCAGCTCTGCGTCATCAAAACCATTGGCGTCACATAGCATCGGTAACACACTGCTGTTGGTGGCTAAATTATCAGAATAATGCAGCGCATTAACGGATTCGTTGGTACCGTCACCGTCTCCACAAAATTGCCGGGACGTAGGTGCGGGAACAAATACCATTTCAACAGCGAAACCTTTTTACATCAATATCGTAAGGCGGGTTGTTAACTACTACAAGTTTTAACCCCGGAAATTGTACTGGTACCAATACCCAAATTAGTGGGTTCACGGTATAACATGGCACCTGTTTTATTGGTTTCAGATGTACAGGAAAACATCAAATCCGACGGGAATAACATTATTATTCCCGTTGAAATATATGTCTTCCACAAGCCGTTCACGTCTTTGTATTTAAAAAATACTCCATGCGCCGTCGTAATTATTGGGGCCCACATTCACGCGCCAGCTGTTCTCCCAGCTTACATCAAATTGTACCTGTATCAAGCTGGGCCCGTTGTTAATGATCGACACATTGGAAATCGTGATATTGTTGGCCACTATTGGTCCGGCCGGCAAGAGGATTCCCATAAAAGACAAATCAATTTTTTTCATATCTGGTTTTCATTTAGTTTCTCTGCTTATTGAATGGAAGGAACAATCAGTTTTTACCTAGCATCCACCGTCATCCTGGATCCGGGTGCTAACGTCTGTGATACATTGAGGTGCAGGTACCTGAAGAGTCAATCTGGATTTCATAGCCTGCCGGTAAAACGGCCGGGGGAATCACACCGTCCTCCAGTTTGCAGCAACATTCAAATTTCCATTTCCCGTAAAAATGTATACAAAAGAAGCCGTGAAAGTGCTGGCAAAACCATCATTATTGCCACCCGTGTAAATACCGGGTAACAGGTTCTCCCCGGCTGCCAGTTTCATATTAAATCCGTCATTCGCCCCTCCCAGGTAAATTTGGAAGCGTTGCATTCAGGTCTTGTGAAAGCGTAAACTGGAAACCATCATTACTGCCACCTTTATAAATACCTGGTGAACCGTTCTGGCTCACGGAAGAACTGAGATGGAAACCGTCATTTGAGCCTCCCAAATAAATACTGGCGATGCATTTTGGCTAACCACATTTGCGGAACGGGGATCACATCGTCGGGTCCGCCTTTATAAATACTGGGTGATGTGTTTGGCTGGCAGCAAGGGGAAAATGGAAACCCATCATCATTCCCCTTGTAAATATCAGGTGATGGATTCAGATTGGTAATTTGGAAATGTAAGAAAGCCATCATTAACGCCTCC
>JADKJV010000006.1 GCA_016720825.1 Chitinophagaceae bacterium
ACCTATCCCACTGTTCCTATTTACAGCAAGGATATGGGTGCGCTGGCTTGTTTAGCCCAGGTATTGGGACAGGGCAAAAACTCCGTACTCTACCAGCAGTTTGATAAAAAACAAAATGCGCTGAACAGTTCTGCATTCAGCCAAATGACTGAATTAGCCGGTGAGTTTTCTATCCGTATTGTTCCTTCTCCCGGCAAAGCCCTGAGTGATGAACTCGCATTATACCGTGCGGCCCTGGATTCTTTTGAAGCCCGTGGCATTACGGATGATGATATCGCCAAATTCAAAGGTGGTATTGAAGCCCAGCAGATCAACGGACTCCAGAGTGTTTCCGGTAAAGTAAGCCAGCTGGCCCAGTTCCAGACATTCACCGGCAATCCCAATAAGATTTCTGATCTCGTGAAAATGTACACGTCTGTTACCAAAGAGGATGTGCTGCGCGTGTACAACGAGTATATCAAAGGGAAAGGCGCGGTGATCGTCAGCGTGCTCACCAAAACCATGGATGATAAAATGGTGGCTGCCCCCAATAATTTCAACATTGATTCCACCCAGTACAAAGCACCGGATTATGGTTACAATGGTTTGAAATATGTAAAAGCCAAAGATGCTTTTGACCGTAATAAAACACCGGGAACAGGCCCCAACCCCACGGTGAGAGTGCCCAAGTTCTGGCGGAAAGACAATCCCACCGGCATTAAAATGATTGGCACAGAGAATAACGAGATTCCCACTGTGACCATTGCTATTACAATTCCCGGCGGTCACCTGGCACAAGCCAATGACTTATCCAAAGCCGGTCTCGCCAGCCTGTTTTCTGATATGATGAATGAAGACACGAAAAATTACAGTGCAGAGAAAATGGCTGTTGAATTACAGAAACTCGGCAGTTCCATCAACATCGGAAGTACCACAGATGGTATCAGCTATAACGTACAGTGTCTGAAGAAAAACCTGGATGCCACGCTGGCCCTGCTGAAAGAAAGGATGTTCAGTCCCGATTTCAAAGAGGCTGCTTTCAACCGCATCAAAAAGCAAACGCTGGAATCTTTCAAACTGGCCAAATCACAGCCTGCTGCTGTAGCTGATGTGGTATTTGCCAAACTGAATTATGGCCCCAACCATATCCTGGGTATCAGCGAAGATGGAACTGAAGAAACCGTGAAGAATATCACCCTGGATGATATCAAAAACTATTACAACAATTACATGACTACCCAGGGTACCAAAGTGGTGATTGTAGGTGATATCAAACAACAGGAAATTGCACCGAAACTGGCTTTCCTCGACCAGCTTCCCAATAAAAAAATCATTTTACCCAAAGTGGATCCCGCACCGGTGGTTGATAAAACCAAAGTGTTCATGGTGGATGTTCCCAAAGCGGCACAATCCGAATTCCGTGTAGGTTATACTACCGGTCTCAAATATGACGGAACCGGTGAATTCTACCGCGCCCGCCTGACCAACTATGCTTTAGGTGGTGATTTCAACAGCCGCCTGAACCTGAATCTCCGTGAAGATAAAGGCTGGACTTACGGTGCCCGCAGCTCTTTCAGTGCTGATGAGTACACCGGCAATTTCCAGTTCAGTTCCGGTATCCGCGCCGATGCCACTGACAGTGCACTGGTGGAAGTGATGAAAGAACTGAAGAACTACAACGAAACCGGTATCACGGATAACGAGCTGGCCTTTATGAAGAATTCACTCGGCCAGCGTGACGCATTGATGTATGAAACCGGATTCCAGAAAGCCGGCTTTATTGGCCGTATCCTGGATTATAACCTGCCGGCCAATTATATTGACCAGCAGAACAAGATCCTGGCTGCCATGACCAAGAAAGAAATCACTGCCGTAGCTAAAAAATGGCTTGACCCCGCCAAAATGAATATCCTGCTGGTGGGCGATAAGGCAAAAATCTACGATGGCGTGAAAAAACTGGGCTACGAAATCATCGAACTCGATGCAGATGGCAAAAAAGTAGACAAAAAAGCCTTCTGATTATACAGAATTTAACATAAAACGCCGTTCCGGTCCCGGGACGGCGTTTTTATTTTATAGCGCTTCTCAGTACATTAGCAGTAGCTAAACCCACCACCATGAAAAGGGCGATTCAATCCGTTCTGCTGATCCTGTTTGTTTGTATCCAAACAGGAGGACACAGCCAGATCCTGTATAAGGTCAATTTCCATGACCGCGACTATAATAAATATGAAGGCCTGCTGGTATATTTCAACGAGAGCCGGGCCTATATGCGCGTTGCCTATTATATGCCCAAGGACAAATACAATGTGGTAAATGTGGATTATAAGTCATCAACCGGCTGGTTTCCCGACAGTTCTTCCTATTTTTTCATGACCGGTTCCAATCCAAAGTTCATCACCAAAAAAGACACCGGCCAGTCATATAACCCGGATTATTTCATCTGGCGGAAAGGCCGTTACGAAAAAAACTATGGCACTCCTTCCACCACGGATGACAAAGCCCTGAAACTGGCCAGTGAAATACCGGTGGATTCATTTTATCAGCTGGATCCCTACAAAGTTTCTGAAAGTTATCTCCGTAAGTATTTCTGGAGCAATGAAGCTGATTTCTTTGCGCTGAAAAAACTATGCGGACAGGTAACCACGCCTGTTAATAATACCAACAACACCGGCTCCACCCTGCATTTTGTGATTGTGGCCAATACACAGATTGGTGATATCGGCGCCAGTTGCAGTTCCGACCGCGACAAGCTCGACTATGAATTCCGTTCCATGGCTGAAGCCCTGGGAGTTTCCTATAAAAAATATGTGGTGGATGGCACCAATTTCAAAAAAGCCAACGTACAAAGTACCCTCAATAACCTGCGGCCCGGCGCCAACGACATTGTGGTGTTTGTGTACCGGGGCCATGGTTTCCGCTGGAATAACCAGACGGATCCCTATCCCATGCTTGACCTGCGGACATCCAGCTATATGAATATTGAAACAAGCACCTCCATCGGCTTAAGTGAAATCTACAACACCCTGAATGCAAAAGGCGCCCGGCTGAACATTGTTTTGGGTGATTGCTGCAACAATAACGTGGGCCTGAACCAGATGACCACCACCAGTTTCCTGAATACCCAGGCTGACAACAAACCGGATGTAAACAAACTGAAGAAATTATTCATGAATGCCCGCGGCAATGTAATATCCGCTGCTGCACACGCCGGGGAATATTCCTGGGCCAATCCTTTCGGGGGATTTTATACATTGAGTTTCATCCAGGCGATGAAAGAGAAGATCAGTTATTTTAATAATGGGAGTTTTAACTGGAATGATATCATTGTGTATACGACTAAACTGGCGAAGGATAAATCGTCGCCGACTTTGTGCAGTAACTGTACTTTGCAAACAGGAGTTTATAACGTGACAGTGACATACTAGAAATGTTGAATGTTGAGTTTTGAATTTTGAATTTTAACCACAAAGAGCACAAAGATTAATACACCCGCCTTCGCTTCGCTTCTGCGGGCACGCAAAGGGCACAAAGGTTAGATTCCTTTGTGCCCTTTGTTATTGTTCTTTGTGTTCTTAGTGGTTAAATTACGCCTCTTCCACTTTCGGACTCTCCTTCAATTTCCCCATCCACACTTTCTTCCCCTGCAATCTCTTCACCAGGTACATAATCCCCACGAAGATGAAGAACAACGGCCCCAGGAATCCAAAGATGGCCACGAACTTGGTACCATAGAACCGAACCATCGGCCTTCTTAATCTTTCAGACATCAGGTACATACTTGGTACCATCACCAGTGTCAGGAAGAAAGAGAATATCAAACCAAAGATGATTGTCCAGCTCAGGGGACCCCAGAACACCACGCTGTCGCCGCCGAAGAAGATATGCGGGTTGAAATGGGTGAATAAGCCGATGAAATCAATATTGAAACCAACTGCCAGCGGTAACAGACCGAGGATGGTAGCTACTGCGGTCAGCAACACAGGAATGATCCTGATCTTACCGG
This sequence comes from Chitinophagaceae bacterium, assembly GCA_016720825.1. GTDB lineage: Bacteria > Bacteroidota > Bacteroidia > Chitinophagales > Chitinophagaceae > JJ008. The sequence continues at coordinate 3,986 of JADKJV010000006.1, forward strand.
CCTGGATAGCTGCTTCACGGGTTCTTAATCCGCGGCCACGGAGTTCATCCGTAAATTCTATGAGCAGGATACCGTTTTTAATAACGATACCGGCCAGTCCGACCACACCCACACCAAGCATGATGGTAGCAATGGTCATACCGGTTAATCCATAACCCAGCAGTACACCGATCACCGAAAAGAATATTTCAGTAATTACAATGAACGGTTTACTCAAACTGTTGAACTGGAGTACCAGGATCAGGAAGATAATACCCAGGGCAATCAGCATGGCTGTGCCAAGGAAGGCCTGTGTTTCTTTTTCCTGTTCACTCTGACCGCTCAGTTTAATAGTTACATCCGGTGGTATCTTGGTGCGTGACCTGAAATCTGCAATTTTTTCTGCCAGTTCAGCATTCACCTGGGCAACCATGGTAGGATCAGGTACATTGCTCTGCAGCTGGATGGTGCGTTTTACATTTTTACGTTTTACACCACCTGTCGTATTGGTATATTCCACTTTGGCTACTGAACTGAGCGGAATAGATTTCACCTGCATGGTATTCATATCCATGAAGGTGATCCGCATATTCATCAGGTCGGTGATATTGTTACGCATCAGGTCGGTATAGCGTACCTGTATTTTGTATTCGTCTTCACCATCTTTGATTTTGCTGGCCTCTTTACCGAATACAGCGGTACGGATTTCCATACCAATCTGCCCGGTGCTGAGTCCTTCTGTCATCGCGCTTTCGCGGTCCACGCTGATGGTGATTTCGGGATTATTCAGGTCCACATCAGCCTGCAGGTTTTCAATACCATCAATCCGGTTTGTATCGAGGTAGTTGCTCAGGTTGGTGGCAACAGCGGCAAGGCTTTCAAAATTATCTCCGCTGATTTCGATATTCACGGGAGGATCGGTGGGCGGGCCATTGTCTTCTTTGGCTACTTCCACGCTGGCACCGGGGATACCCTGCATGGCATCGCGGATCCTTTCCATATACGGACCAGTGCTCTTACCGCCGCGTTTATCATATTCCACAAATGAAATCTGGATACGGCCCAGGTGCGACTGTGTGCTCCGGTTGTTATCACGGGGATTGTTGGCACTCAGCGCCACATTCGCAATTACACTTTCCACAATACTGCCGGGGGCACCGGGTTTTTCTTTTTCGAGTACTTTCTGCACGCGGTTCTCGAGCACATGGGTAATACTGTCGGTATATTTCACATCCGTTCCCACCGGCAATTTCAGGTACACGTACACGAAATTGGGGTCACCCGAGGGAAAGAATGTTGATTTATTGCCACGCACAAAAAGCAGTGCGATGGCAAAAATGAATAAACCAAACAGGGAAATAAACATATACACGGGGCGCTTGCCTACCAGCACCCAGCGAAGGAGTTTTTCATACCGGTTCATCAGCGCAGGCAATACCCTTTTCTGGAATGCATGGATCATGTCATTCAGCACATACGCATTCAGTACCATCAGGCCGCCCATAACGAGCAGGAAATTGGCAAAGCCAGCCATACCCATCCCGTGTAATATGACACCAGTAATGATGAAAGTGATAAACCATTTATTCCTGAATACCGCTTTCTTCGGTTTTTCAAATTCTTTTCCTTCCGGTTTCATAAAGCTTACCGCAAAAACCGGGTTGAATATAAATGCCACGATCAGCGATGCAGCCAGTGTAAGGATCAGGATCGTGGGGAGATAGATCATGAATTTCCCGATCAGTCCTTTCCAGAACAACAGCGGGAAGAAAGGTGCCAGGGTGGTTGCCGTACCGGCCAGTACGGGAATGAATACCTCACCGGCCGCCTCCTTGGCACTTCGCACAATCGGGATCTTACCATTATTATATATACGGTGGGTGTTTTCAATCACCACAATCGCATCATCCACGATAATACCCAGTCCGAACAGCAGCGCAAAGAGCACAATGAAGTTCAGTGTAACGTTTGCGCCAACGATGCTGTCTGCAATCGGCAGGAACAGGAAGGCCACAAACACACTCAACGGCACACTCAATGCCACAAAGAAGGCATTGCTTACACCCATGAAAAACATCAGGATGATCAGTACCAGGATAAAGCCGATTACGATTGTATTGATCAGCTCGGTGAAAGATGTTTTAGTCTGCTTACTCTGATCACCTGTGATTACCACATTCAGGTCGCGGGGGATTTCTTCGTTCTTCTGCATCTCGGCTACGACGGCTTTGATTTTATCTGCCGCGTTGATCAGGTTCTCGCCTGCCCTTTTTACAATGTTCAGCGTAACCACATTCTTGCCATCCAGCCGCGCATAGCTTTCTTTATCCTTGATGGTATCGCGGATCTCAGCAATATCACGGAGGTAAACCGTTGCACCCTGCGCACCGCTTCGCACCACCAGGCCATAGAGGTCATTGGCCGTTTTGAACTGGCCTTTCACCCTCAGCGTACGTTTCATATTGCCCACTTCAATCAAACCGCCGGTGATATCATTGTTTTCGCGGCTGATGGCATTCTCCACATCGTTGAAGCTGATACGGGCTGCAGTCATTTTATAAGGATCCACATTCACCTGGATTTCACGCTCAGGTGCACCTACAATTTCCGCACGGGTGATTTCTGGCAGTTCCTCAAAATGGTCCTGCATATTATCGGCAAACTCTTTCAGCTTGATGGCATCATAGTCACCACTCACGTTCACAAACATGATGGGGAATTCACTGAAAGCAAATTCCTGCACATCGGGCTGCGCAGTCAGGTCAGTTGGCAGGTCGGTCTTGGCCTTGTCCACCGCATCTTTTACTTTTTGCTTCGCGATATCCGTTTTCACATCCGTATCAAACTCTACAACGATCAGGCTGTAATCGGTCTGCGATGTACTCTGTATTTTATTCACGCGGGCGCCGCTGATCCCCTTGAGTTGTTTCTCAATCGGACGGGTCACCAGGTTTTCGATATCCTTGGGTGAATTACCCACATAAACAGTTGTAATCGAAATCGTGGGGACCACGATATCGGGGAACTGTTCCTTGGGCATATTATTGAACCGGGTCAGGCCTATCACCGTAATGATGATGGCCAGGATGTAAATCGCTGTCCGGTTATCAATCGCCCAGCTGGTGGGTTTGAATTGCTTGAATTTGTCCTGTAATCCTTCAAATGCTTTCATCGGAAATAATTATTTCACGGTAATAAGTTGGTTTCAGTCTCTGCATTAATTAGTCACGGTAGTGGTCACCGACTGACCATCATATACGATCTGGTAACCTTCACTAATAAACATATCGCCACCGCTGAGTCCGGATTTGATTTCAATATATCCGTCATACACTTCGCCTACAGTCACATTCCTTTTACGGGCAATCATTTTGGTGCCGTTCTTTTCAATCACATAGATGTATTTGCCTTTTTCATCCGACTGCACCACGTTTACGGGAACAGTTACCGCACCTTTCACTGCATAATCCAGGATTTTCATGGTGGCTGTCAGGTTGGGTTTCAGCAGCGGATTGCTGGGCAGGAGGGCTTCCGTCAGGAAAGAGCGTGTTTGCGGGTTGATAGAAGCACCCACCACACTGATCTTTGAAGCAAAAGGCACATCAGATACATTGGGAACAACAACCAGTACAGAATCCCCTTTCTTCACACGGGAAACATAGTTATCGGGAACATTAGTAACAATTTTCAGTTTGGAACCGTTTACAATTTTAATACCTGCACCGGGTGTGGCTGCAGTCTGGGGTGAAAAGAATTCACCGGGCTTCACGTGCATTTCATCAATCACACCGCTGATCTCTGCATATACGTTTGTCATGCGTACAGATTCCTGCGCCTGGTTAACCTGTGACTGTGCCGCACGTACCTGGCTTTGCAGGGCATCCACATCTGCTTTGGCATTGATCACCTGGATTTCGGCACCAATATTCTGTTTCCAGAGATTCTGGTAACGCTCATATACGGTTTGCGCCTGTGCAAGCCTGGTGTTCAGTACACTCACCTGCTGTTGTGCAGCAATGACAGACTGCCTGGGAATTGCATCATCCAGTTTTACAACGAGCTGGCCTTTGCTTACTTTATCACCTGCTTTTACGTAAACAGATTTCACGAGACCACCCATACCGGAGGGCGCTACATAAGCCATACCGTCGGCATCAATCTTACCCTGCAACTCGATGTAGTGCGAAAAATCGCGCGTGCGGATTGTGTCAATACTAACGAGTCGCTGGATCTGCCTGGCCGCTTCGGGATCAGCATCCATGATTTTCTTTTCCACGCCGCGGATCTGGTCATCCAGCTTGGTTTTGTCTTTTTTCAGTTTCTCAAGTTCTGTTTTGAGATCTGTCAGTTCCCCTTTTTTGTCTTTGGCACCTTTACCACAGGCCACAATCAGGGCCGAGAGCAAAAAGATGGCTGTAATTCCTGTAATCAGTTTTTTCATATTCTCAGTTTTACGCTTGTCGGAGTTTGATTTATAATTTACCAGTGGCTTTCTGGAAGTCCACTTTGGCAATAATGGCATCATACAATGCCGTGATATAATTGGTTTGTGCTGCTTTCAGGTCAGTTTGGGCTGCCGTGATTTCAGTTTGTGAACCCAGGCCCATTTCATATTTCTTTTTGGTTTGCTGGTACACGGATTCTGCCAGTTCCATATTCCGGCGCTGGTAATCCATATTGGTGATCGCTGTATGGAAATTATTCCGGGCCTGTTCAATTTCATAATTGATGTTCAGCTCCATCGCTGTGCGGTTGTTCATATCCTGGTTCAGTTCATACCGTGCTTTCTGGATACGTGCATTGGCTGCACCACCGCTGAAAATGGGTATGTTGATACGCATGGAGATGGCAGAGATGTCAAACCATTCACCGCTGAAGAAATCAAATTTATTCCGCTGAGCGTTTTTGTTATAGTATGCATTCAGCGACACCGTCGGCAGTTTGCTCAGTTTGTAACGGCGGATATTGTATTCACGCAGTTTGATACCGATACTCAGTGCCTGGTAATCCAGTCTGTCAGAAAATTTAAATGTACCGGGATCAAGCGCTGTTTCCTTGATCTGGCTGTCGGATATGGTATCCGTCAGCACCAGTTTTTCTGCCACCGGCATGCCCATCAGCACTTTCAGTCCGAGGTAACCGTTGCCGATCATGTTTTCCGTCCTGGTTTTTTCAGAACTCAGGTTGGCCAGTGCTACGGTCAGCTTATCTACATCCAGTTTTTCGGCAAAACCGTTTTTATAAATCTCGCGGGTATCATGCTGCAGTTTTTCCAGGCGGCTGATATTCGCATCGAGGAGTTCCATTTGCTTACGGCTCACCACCAGCTGGTAATAAATTTTGGTGATGTTGGCTCGCACGGCTTCTTTGGTAATTTCCATGGACTTGTTTCTGAATTCCAGGGAAGAGGCCTTGGCCTGTAATCCGACAAACACCTGTCCGTCGAATAACAACTGGTTTAATTCAACACCATAGCTGGCATTCCATTTTGTACCGAATGCGATTTTCTGGAAAGTACCGGCTGTACCGCCGAAAAATTCAGCGGGTACCAGGCTGACCGGGAGTTTAGCGTTGTACGTGGTTGACAGGCTTCCGTTGATAGACGGGAAGGCTGCTGCGGTGATTTCCTTATTGGTCTGCTGCTGGATCTGGTAATCGAGCAAAGCATTTTTCACCTGCACATTGTTTTTCTCTGCGTAGGCAATGGCCTGCTTCAGCGAGAATTCGTGTATACCAATACTGTCCTGCGCCGCGGCCAAACCGGGGAGTGCTGCCAGCAGGAATATGGCACATGTCAGTTTACTGCTTCTTTTCATCTAACTGCTGTTTTAATCTTTGTTCATTGTATTTGATAATCAGTTTATGTCCTTTGAGGGTTGATAAACCGTAGAGATAATGTTCAATAATTTCCCGGGTCACTTCTGCGATATTGTATTTCCGGGGCGGGAAAACATCCATGTTAAAAGCCAGCATCATGGATTCATTCCTGAATTTGGAGAGGATGTCCACGTTTATTTCAGGCCTGAACAGTTCTTCCCGGATCCCTCGCTCAATATTTTTACGGATCACATCAAACAGGAATTCGTTTTTGTACTTCATGAATTTCTGAAAGGCAGAAAAGTGGAATTTCTGCATATCATGCATAACGATGGGGTTCATACTCCGGAACTGTTCAAGAATCATTTCCATAGTCAGGAAGATCTCATCTACTGCATCACGGGCCGTGACGGAACAATTGGCACAATCATGCTGGCCGCGGTTTACTTCCATCGCCAGTACCGCGTCAACCAGTTCATCCTTATCCGCATAATACTGGTACAGGGTCTTCTTGCTCATCCCCAGCTGCAGCGAAATATCATCCATGGATACGGAACGGATGCCGTATCGCATGAATAAATCGTGAGTAGTACTGGTAATGCGTTCTTTGATATCCATGTGTTAAAATCAGGGGACAAAACTACGGAAACTATTTTCATTACAAAAGTTTCCATCCTTTTATTTGACCTTTTTTCCCGGTAAATCGCCGTTTAATCCCGGCGAACGTGGTGATTTCACCGATCCGTGGCGTCTATTTTGATGTACCTTTGGCCTTCAAAACTCTGAACATGAAGCCTTCCAGGCGTTTCTGGCCTTTAGAACCTTTCCGCTGGAAAAAATTATTTCAATACCTCCTGCAGGGCCTGCTGATACTGGCCCCGCTGGCGATTACTGTATATTCTATTTACTGGGTCGTTTCCACGGTTGATAACTGGGTGCCGATTTTTCGGGAACCCATTAAAGATTACCAGGACCATATCATCGGCTATAAAGTAAAAAACTATGGCCTGGGTTTTCTTATTATCCTGGTGGCCATTATTATTATCGGTTACCTCAGTTCATTCTTTATCCGCTCCCGCATATTCAACCTGTTTGATTCCTGGCTGGAAAAAACACCGGGCGTAAAATTCATTTACTCCTCCGTGCGTGATTTCTTTGGCGCCTTTACCGGTGAAAAGAAAAAATTCAATACAGCCGTTTTAGCAGCCGCCTTTGCACCGGATGTATGGATTGTAGGTTTTGTAACAGATGAAGAACTCGAAAAGTTCGATATGGGTGTTGACCACGTTTCTGTATATGTGCCGCAGGCCTATCACTGGGCCGGGCAGCTATATATATTACCACGCAGCAAAGTGAAACGGATTGAACATATTGGCTCCGGTGAAGCCATGAAGTACGCGGTAACCGGTGGTGTGGTGGATGTGGATGATGACGACAATGATAAACACGGCAAATAGCCGGTTTGACTGAATAAATACTGGTACTGTGAGAAAGATTATTGTGTGGATCGCCATGCTCCTGCCTGCGCAGGACTGCTACTGCTGGGGCTTTTACGCCCACCAAAAAATCAACTACTTCGCTGTGTTCCTGTTGCCGCCGGAGATGCTGGTGTTGTATAAACCCAACATTGATTTCCTGGAAGTACATGCCACTGATCCCGACAAAAGAAGGTATGCGGTGAAAGAAGAAGCGCCGCGTCATTACCTCGACATCGATCATTACGGCGATCATGCCTGGGATTCATTGCCCCATAAATGGGAAGATGCGGTTGCCAAATACAGTGCCGACAGTCTCAATGCCCACGGCATCGTACCCTGGTGGTTACAGGTAATGATGAACCGCCTCACCAAAGCTTTCAGGGAAAAAGACCGGACACGTATCCTCCGTTACTCAGCTGAAATCGGTCACTACATTGCCGATGCCCATGTGCCGCTGCATGCCAGCAGCAACCACAACGGCCAGTTCACCGGACAAAAAGGGATTCATGGTTTCTGGGAAAGCCGCATCCCTGAATTACTCGCCATGCGCGACTGGGATTTTTTCATCGGGCACGCACAGTATATTCCAAACACTTCCCGTTTTTTCTGGGATCGCATCAAAGAATCGGCATTGGCGTCTGATACCGTATTGAAATATGAAAAAGCATTAACCAATCATTTCCCCGCCGACCAGAAATATGCGTATGAAGACCGGAATGGAATAACGATCCGGCAATATTCAACCGCTTTCTCTGTGAAATATGATAAACTGCTGAACGGGATGATTGAAAGACGAATGCGGCAATCAATATTATCTGTGGCATCTTGCTGGTATACAGCATGGGTGAACGCGGGGCAACCGGATTTGAAGGAACTGGTGGATAAGAAATTTACGGCGGAAGAATTGGAAGAGATGGAAAAGATGGAATTAGTGTGGAAGAGTGGACCACAGGTTGAACACAATTAATTTAAAATACAAAACCACAAAGTTTCACAAAGGTTTTTGCCCTTTAATTGTAAAACATAGCTGATTCGTAAATTCAATTTGACCGAAAACCCAAGTAAGGGCACTATGTGCCGCCTGCGGCAGCAGAACCCTACAGACTGCTCAGTACTATAGGATTGCACAAATAATGAAGACTCTCTTTGTGTCCCTTGTGTATCCCTTTGTGCCCTTTGTGGTGAAAAAACCACATCCACTCTACCATCCCTAATCTCCTTATCTTTGCCGCCGTTTTAATTACCCAACTTGATTCACAATTTTAACGCAGGACCCTCAGCCTTACCCAAGGAAGTTTTTGAAGAAGCCAGCCGCGCTGTGCTTGATTTCAACGGCTCTGGATTGTCATTACTTGAGATCGGCCACCGCACTCCCTTATTCGAACCGGTGATGGCCGAAGCAAGGGCGCTTGTCAAAGAACTCATGCAGCTGGGTGATGATTTTGAAGCCCTCTTCCTGCACGGCGGTGCCACCACGCAGTTTATGCAGGTGCCGATGAATTTGCTGAACGAACAGGAAGTAGCTGCTTATACAGAAACAGGTACCTGGGCCAATAAAGCCATCAAAGAAGCCAAGCTGTTCGGGCATGTGGAGATTGCAGGATCCGGAAAGGAATCCAACTACATGGCGCTGCCGAAACATTTGTCTGTTAGTCCCACATCAGCATACTTACATATCACCACCAACGAAACCATCGCCGGTACACAATGGCAGGATATTCCCTACGATTGCGGCGTACCGCTGGTTGCCGATATGAGCAGTGATATTTTCAGCCGCCAGCTTGATTTCAAACGTTTTGGTCTGATGTATGCCGGTGCGCAGAAAAACATGGGTGCTGCCGGTGTGAACATTGTAGTGATTGATAAAAACATCCTGGGGAAAGTCAACCGGGTAATCCCCACCATACTCGATTACCGGAATCATATCAAAGAAGCCAGTATGCTCAATACCCCGCCGGTATTTGCGGTGTATGTGGCACTGCTGACCCTGCGCTGGGTGAAGAAGAACGGCGGACTGGCCGAGATGGAAAGAAGGAATACCGCAAAAGCTGAACTGTTATATAATACGATTGACCGTTTTCCGTTATACCGGGGGCTTGTTCATAAAGCCGACCGCAGTAAAATGAATGCGGTCTTTGTGATAGATAATCCCCAGCTGGAAAAAGAATTCCAGGAAACCTGTAAAGCTAACGGCATGGTGGGCGTAAAAGGCCATCGCAGCGTGGGCGGATTCAGGGTATCGATGTATAACGCCGTAACCATTGAAAGCGTCAGCGCACTTTGTTCGCTGATGGAAACTTTCGCCACTCAAAAAGGATAGACCATGTCCAAGATTAAACCCTTCCGTGCCCTGCGGCCTGCCACTGAACATGCCGCAACGGTTGCGTCAAGGCCGTATGATGTTCTCAACAGCACCGAAGCCAGGCTGGAAGCCGGTACCAATGCCAACTCATTTCTGCATATCACCAAAGCGGAAATAGATTTACCGGAAACCACCGACATCCACAGTTCAGCCGTTTACCAGCAGGCACGCACTAACCTGGAGAAACTGATGCAGGACGGTGTGCTTTTCCGTGAAGACAAACCCTGTTATTATATATACCGGCTGATCATGAATGGCCGCAGCCAGACCGGTCTCGTTTGTTTATCATCGGTGGATGATTATGATAAGAACATTATCAAAAAACACGAATTCACCCGCCCAGAAAAAGAAAAAGACCGCATTGACCATATGGTAGCCACCGGCGCCCAGACCGGCAATGTATTCCTCGCCTACCGCGATGTAACAGAAATCAACGCCCTGATCCGCGGCTGGATGATGACCCAGAAACCCGTGTATGATTTTACGGCAAATGACCAGGTGCAGCACACCATCTGGGTGGTTGACCGGGATATTGTGGTCAATTCCATCTCCAGCCTGTTTGAAACAAAAGTCCCCTGCACGTATATCGCCGACGGACATCACCGGGCTGCATCTGCTGCCAAGGTGAGCAAACTGTTCCCGGGGAAAGAAGAAGCCAAATATTTCCTGACCACCATTTTCCCTGCCAGCGAACTGGCCATCCTGGATTATAACAGGCTGGTTAAAGACCTGCACGGACTGAATCCGGAAAAACTCTTTGGCCGCCTGCAGGAAGATTTCTTTATCACACTCAGCGAGGAACCGGTGAAGCCTTCCCAGCTCCATGAATTTGGTATGTACCTCGAAGGGCAGTGGTATATCCTGGTTTCCCGCAAAGGCACATTCAACAACGACCCCATGGGTGTGCTGGATGTTTCGATTTTAGCGAATAATATCCTCGATAAAATACTGGATATACGCGACCAGCGGACAGACAAACGCATTGATTTTGTAGGCGGCATCCGCGGACTGGAAGAACTTGAAAAAAGAGTGGACAGCGGGGAAATGAAACTGGCCTTCAGTCTCTACCCTGTTACGATTGAACAATTATTTGCGATTGCCGACAGTGGCCAGGTAATGCCACCCAAAAGCACCTGGTTTGAACCCAAGCTCAGGGACGGTTTACTGACCCACCTGTTTTAACAGATCGCCACTGAAATATTCGTTAATTTGCAACAGAGACGGCCCATCCGGCGTCTCTTTCTTTTAAACTGAAATATGAAAAAACTCCTGATACTGTGCCTGGCCTGGTTCACTTATGGAAGCCTGGCCGCCCAGCCAGACGAAGTAAAAACGATGCATGAAACCGCCAGGACCTTTATGCGTTCCGGTGATTTTGACAATGCAGTGATCGTGCTCCAGCGTGCTATCCAGAAAGACCCCTCCAATCTGGAATTGATGAAGGACTTAACCATGAGCTTATACCTGAAAAGGGATTATCAAAAAGCACTGGATGTAGCCGAAAAACTCACCGACCGGGATGATGCAGACGAAGTGTGTTTCCAGATGGCCGGCAACGTGTACAAAGCACTGGAACAACCGAAAGAATGCGACAAATTATATAAAAAAGCCCTCAAGAAATTCCCCAAAAGCGGCCCTTTATACAGCGAATACGGCGAGCTGCTCTGGTCAACAAAGGATTATGCCGCCATTGACAAATGGGAAAAAGGCATTGAAGTGGATCCGGCTTATGGCGGTAACTATTACAACGCCGCTTTATATTATTTCTTTGTGAAAGACAAAGTGTGGAGCCTCATCTACGGCGAAATTTTCGTGAACATGGAAAGCTTGTCTGAAAGAGGCGCCGCCATGAAACAACTCCTTTTACAAGGCTATAAAGAAAAACTCTTTGCCGACGTGGACCTCATGCAGGGCCAGGAAAAAAACAAAAGCGAATTCGCCCGTACTTTCCTCGAAACCATGAACCGCCAGGCTTCCCTCGCCAACCAGGGCCTGACCACCGAAGTGCTGACCATGATCCGCACCCGGTTTATCCTGGAGTGGTACAACCAATCAGCCGCCAAATTCCCCTTCAAACTGTTCGACTTCCAGCAACAACTCCTGAAAGCCGGCATGTTCAACGCCTACAACCAGTGGCTCTTCGGCCCCAACGAAAACCTCGCGGCCTACGAGAACTGGACGAAGACGCATGCGGAGGAGTACAAGAACTTTGAGAATTTTCAGAAGAGCAGGATATTTAAAATGCCTGCAGGGCAGTACTACCAGGTAAGGTGATGGTTAAAAAAATGAAAGAAAGCCTCCGAAGGGGCTTTTTTTTGTTGGAATGTTGGAAGGTTGGATTGTTGGAATGTTAATCGAAGATTGAATACCCGAAGATGAACGTAATCTCTGAAATCGACAGTTCTGAAAGACTCTTAGGAACGAAAACTCCCTTTTTAGGGCGCCAACATTAGAACCTCCAACATTCCAACTCCAACATTCCAACCCTCAACACTTCGCTGCTTATGCTTGCGCTGAAGCTTCAGCATAGGCTCACGGCGGGCATGCTTTCCACTTTGCCTCTTTTTCCCTAATTTGTCCACGTATTCTCCCTTTCTAACGCCAACATTGCCACATGAACTCACCGCAACGATTATTCGACTGCATCCAGTACCATCTGGACAAGAAACCCCTGGACGTTATGCTCTCCGGAAAGGAAGGCGGGCAGTGGAAAAAATACAGTACCCAGGCCGTAAAAGATATTGTTGACCAGCTGAGTGCCGGTTTGCTGAGCATGGGGATCAGCTCGAATGATATGACGGCGGAAGGGCGGGATAAAATTGCCATTCTCTGCAAAAACAGACCGGAATGGATAATGCTGGATTTGGCGGTGCAGCAGATTGGTGCGATCCTGGTGCCGATTTACCCCACGATCAATGTCAATGAACTGGAATTTGTGCTGCGGGATGCGCAGGTGAAGATGGCTTTTGTGAATGATGAGGATTTGTTCCTGAAAGTGCTGAGCTTAAAAGAGAAACTGCCTTCGCTGAAAGATATTTTCACGTTTGAACATACGGCCAATGCCAGGCATTGGAAAGAAGTGGTGGACATGAGTACCCCGGAACTGATCAGCCGCATTCCTGCTGAGGCAGCTAAAATCGGGTATGAAGATCTCGTCACGATTATCTATACCTCAGGCACTACCGGCACACCAAAAGGTGTGATGCTTTCGCACCGGAATATCTTATCGAATGTGATGGCCTGTATTCCCTGTTTCCCGCCAAGGGTTGGGAATGAAGAAAGGTCACTCAGCTTTTTACCGCTGAACCACATCTTTGAAAGGATGGTGACATTCCTCTACCTGTTCAATGGAACTTCTGTTTATTACGCAGAAAGCCTGGATACGATTGGTGAAAACCTGAAAGAGGTTAAACCGAATATGTTTACGACGGTGCCGCGGCTGCTGGAGAAAGTGTATGATAAGATCATGCAGAAAGGCAATGAGCTGACGGGCATCTCCCGCAAATTATTTTTCTGGGCGCATGGTGTGGCTGAAAAATTTGAACTGAATAAGAAAATGAGCATGGGTTATTCCATCAAACTCAAGCTGGCCAATAAACTGATTTTCTCCAAATGGCGGGAAGGGCTGGGTGGCAATCTCCGTTGCATTGTAACAGGAGGTGCGGCCTGCCAGGTGCGGCTGATCCGCATTTTCACAGCGGCGGGTATCCCGATTATGGAAGGTTACGGGCTCACGGAAACTTCCCCGGTTATTGCGGTGAACCGCTTCCAGGAAGAAGGCCGCATGTTTGGTACGGTAGGACCGCTGATTGCTGATGTGGATGTAAAAATTGCAGAAGACGGTGAGATTCTCTGCAAAGGCCCGAATGTGATGATGGGTTATTACAAACGACCGGACCTGACTGAAGCTGAAATCCAGGGAGGCTGGTATCACACGGGTGATATCGGGATGTTTGTGGAAGAAAGTTTCCTGAAAATCACAGACCGCAAAAAAGAACTCTTTAAAACCAGCGGTGGTAAATATGTAGCCCCGCTGCCGATTGAAAATAAACTCAAGGAATCACCCTTTATTGAACAGGTGATGCTGGTGGGTGCAGAACGAAAATTTGTGAGTGCGCTGATTGTGCCATCTTTCCCGAACCTGATGGATTGGTGCCGGAAGAACGGCATTGAAACGGGCAGTCATGAAGACATGATCCGCCAGCCCAAAGTGATTGAGCTGTTCAAGGAACTGGTTGAAAGTTTCAATAAGTTTTTCAACCACGTGGAGCAGGTGAAGAAATTTGAATTGTTACCCGCAGAATGGAGTGTGGAAACCGGTGAAATGACTCCCAAGCTTTCACTGAAAAGAAAAGTGGTGATGGAAAAATTCAGGGATGCGATAGAACGGATTTACAACTGATCTTATTTATCCTTCCGGTCTGCCGAATCACGCCGGCCGCGCATGGTCATCATCTTTTTGACAAAGCTGTCGTATTTGGGTTGTTGTTCTGCAGTTAATGCAGCCCTGACTCTTTTGAAATGCGCAAAAGTCATTTTATCCGCTGTTGTCTGGATATCTGCAATCCGGCGGCTGTACACGGTGAGTACACTGTCGCTTACATTTTCCTGGTTCATTAACTGGAAGAAAGCTGATTTGGCAGCACGGATGGAATCAAACAATGATTTATTCGTGCTGAAAAAATCTTCCCGCATTTTCTTGAGATCCGTTTTTTGCTGATCGGTGAGGTTAAGTTCTTTCGCCATCATTTCAAATGGTTCGGAACGGCCTTTTTCTTTACGGCCATGGCCTTCTTTGCGCATGACTACAAAAGCTACCAGCACGATATTCGTGATTAACAGCAGTACTACTGCTATCGATAAAAATCTGTTCGGGGTCGTTTTCATTTTGAATCCTGGTTTAGTTCAAGCAAGGTGGAGTTGTCGGTGTTCAGGCTGAACTCAGAAGCAAGAGATTGCATGGATTCGGTTTCAAGTAAAGTGCTCGCCACAGTATTTCCTGAATCGGTATCCTTTGTCTGGTTGCTTTGGAAGATAACAAAAGCGTTAATCAGGATGATTAACACCAGTGCTGCCAGTGCAAAAGCAGGCCTGAGTATCCAGGAAGGACGTGCTGTTGTTTCTTTTTCCATACGGGCTTTCAGGCGGGTATAGAAGAAAGAAGGCACTTCAGCCCTTTTGGCATTGTCCAGGCTGGACAGGATTTCTTCAATATGACTGTTTTTAGGCGTTTCCATTTACTATCATTTTTGACGGGAACAGGCGTCAATTCCTGCGACCCGGTAACTAATCAGTTGTTATCTTTTTCGAGGAATTTCCTCAGGTTTTGTTTGGCTCTGTGCATCAGGGATTCAACGGCCCCGATGGTGGTTCCCATAATATCGCTTACTTCCTGATAACTAAGGTCTTCCAGCTTATGCAGGGTAAAAGCGGTTTTCTGGTTATCCGGAAGCTGTCTGATAGCCCGGAACAATTTAGCAGCATTTTCCTTTTGATCCAAGGCCACCCCGGGATGATTAAAATCAGGTATTTCATAGGCTGCCTCGTCGGTTCCGCCGGTCAGCCGCTGTAAAATCCCAAACCTTTTCTTGGATTTGCGGCTCCGGAGCAGGTCCAGCGAGCGGGTGGTAGTGATCCGGTATATCCAGGTAGACAGTTTGGACTCCCCTTTAAAAGAATGGATCGAACGGAAAACCTGGATGAATACTTCCTGCGCCACATCTTCTGCATCTGATGTATCCTGAACGATACCCATGGCTGTATTGTAAACGCGGTCCTGGTAGTTCTCCACCAAAAACTTGAAGGAAGATTCGTCTCCGTCTTTGAGACCTTGTATCAGATCAGTTTCGTTCAAATTGAATGATTAACCTGTGGGTTTGGGAGGGCTAACTTACGAAAACAAAAGTTAATAGGGTTAAAAATACAAAACCACAAAGAGCACAAAGATTAAACAAAGCACACAAAGTAATTTCCTTTGTGGCCTTTGTTTAACCTTCGTGATCTTTGTGGTAAAAAAATTATCTTATTAAAGCAACAGTTCCTTTTTTGCTTATCACCCTCCCCGTAAAATCAACGCCTTCCGCTTCCCACACAAACACATCTCCATTTTGTTTGATGCCCCGCAGGTTGCCATCCCATCCTTTGGCAGCATTGCTGGTACTGAATACCAGGTCGCCCCAGCGGTTGAAGATGCGGAAGAAACGGAGTTCGCGGATGCCGGCGGGAATCACAACTGCAAAATCATTCCGGCCATCGCCGTTGGGAGTGAAGGCAGTGGGTACATACAAGTCTGCTTTGGCGAAAACCTGTACACGGATATCATCCCGGCCAATACATCCTTCTGCAGAACGGCCGGTAACGATATAAGTTGTTTCCTGGGTTAAGCGTGCCACAGGTCCCTGTATATTGGGGTTATTAAGTCCGAATGAAGGTGACCAGCTCCAGGATACAATACCGGTGCGACTGAGCTCCGTAGCATTCAGCTGCAATGGCTGGTTGAGTGTGATGATGGTATCATTGCCTGCAAACACTTTTACAGGCGGTAATACAGTCAGCACCACAGAATCTGTTTTAATGGATTTACATCCAAAGGCATTTGTAACATCCAACGCATAAATATAAGTACCTGCCAGCGGAGGCGCTGCAACAGGACTGGCAATACCCGAGTTTGACAAATACGTCGCGGGTGACCAGTGATAGATTGTTCCTCCCGATCCATTCAGTGTGGCCGTTGTGCCATAACAAATGGTGAAATCCCTGCCTGCATCGGCAACGGGCGGACCACTTACATACACCAGGCCTGACCTGGGATCTCCGTCGCAGCCATTGTTGGCATGCTCCGTAACCGTGAGCTGGAATACACCGGGCGTGTTCCAGGTAATGGTGATTTCATTGGTAATTGTTGATTGCGTAATTCCATTTATCGTCCATGTATACGTAGAAGGCACTCCGGGATTATTCACGTGGTACTTTCTCGTAGTTCCGATACATACCGAGTCAGGCATTGCCACTTGGGCCTTCGCTTGGGCGAGGCTGGTAGTTAGCAAAACTGTAAGGATGATATGTTGGAGCTTTTTAAACATGAACTTTTTTTTGTGAATGGCTTTTGGCTATTGGCTTTTGGCTATTAGCCACTCGCTTTTACCCTACGGAATTTTTGGTTTTAATGATGGTTTTGGTTTTGCTGATTTAAGTTTTGAATTTTAACTTTTGAATTTCAAGTTTGGGTCTTCAACTTTCGGACTTTTTGACCCCTCCATCGTTTCGCTTCGGCATGCAAGGTTTTGGGTTTTAGCTAATGGCCAATAGCTAATGGCTAATAGCCTTTGGTTTTTAACTTTTAATCCCTGTCATGCTCGCCTGCTTCTGAGTAGAAGCAGGCGGCATGGGCAGCGGGTTGTTTATCTCGCAGACACAATAATTAGTTGTGTGAGATCGGTGATGTGGCCGGTTTCGGAGTTACTGTTACCGTCTTCACAACGTTGGCAGAACATCCGCTCGCGGTTATTGTTTCAGTCACACTCACTGATCCGGCACCAGGTGTTGTCCAGGTTACGGTGATCGAGTTCGTACCCTGACCAGCACTGATTGTACCACCAGTTACAGTCCATGTGTACGTATGACCGGCAACGGCTGGCGTACTGTATGTGGCTGTTTGTCCGTTCACGCTTTCGCAGACAGGATCAGGTCCGGTGATAGCCGGTGTTGGCAGCGGGTTCACAGTAACGACTACAGGTTTGATATCGAAACATCCTGAAGCATTTGTACCCTTGATATAATAAGTACCGGCAGTAGCAGTTGTTGGTGTTGCATACGGAACAGTAGCAGCAGCATCCGTCCAGTATGTATATACTAAACCAGGTGCAGAACCAGCCGTTACAGCAGCAGCAGTCAGATCAGCAGTACCCGGTGCGCAAACAGCAGCAGGATCAGTAATCACCAGTGCAGGGATCGGGTTGATCGTTACAACCACTGGTTGGATATCTGTACAACTTGAAGCATTTGTACCCTTGATATAATATGTACCTGCAGTAGCAGCTGTTGGTGTTGCATAAGGAATCGTTCCTGCAGCATCTGTCCAGTATGTGAATACCAGTCCCGCTGTTGAACCAGCAGTTACTGAAGCAGCCGTCAGATCCATAGTACCCGGTGCGCAAACAGCAGCAGGATTCGTGATCACAACAGTTGGTGTCGGGTTAACCGTTACCACAACAGGCTGTATCGTTGAACATCCGCCGGCTAATGTGCCCTGGATATAGTATGTACCTGCAGTGGCAGCCGTTGGTGTTGCATACGCAATGGTAGCAGCTGCATCGGTCCAGTAAGTAAACGTCAGTCCGGGTGTTGAACCAGCCGTAACAGCAGCCGCTGTCAGGTCAACCGTGGCAGGGTTACAAACCGCAGCAGGGTTGGTAATGGTCAGCGTCGGAGCAGCATTGATAGTCAGTGTACCCGCTTGCAGAAGCAGAAGCACAGGTAGTAACAGTATTTGTAATAACAACACTGTATGTACCGGCAACGGTTGCAGGGAAGCTGGCTACGTTACCGGGGTTCGTGGCAGTAGCAGGAACTGTCCATACATAGTTATACGTTCCGGCTGTTCCGGGTGTAGCTGTGATCGTGGCGGATGCACCGGCACAAACAGCAGCTGAGTTCACCGTAACAGTTGGTACAGGATTAATGGTAACAACAATGGTAACAGGATCACCTGCGCAACCAGCTGCATTGGTTTCTACCACTTGTAAAGTGGCAGTACCGGGACTGGTCCAGGTGACTGTAATCAGGTTTGGGGTTGCACCGGGTGTGATGGTACCGTTACCACCTGCTAAAGGCGTAACCGTCCATGCATACGTTGATCCCACGGTGGGAGCAACACCATAAGGTTCTGTCGCATTCAGACAAACCTGGTGGTTTCCGGTGTTCGGATATGGGTTCTGTGCCAGCAGTGGTGATTGTATCATCACCAGCAGCAGCAAAGCAGCCCATTGAATCAGTCGGTTTTTACATTTCATGATCTTTCTCATTTTAATTGTATGTGGTAGATATTGTTTCATCATTTAATTGTTTCATTGTTAAATTGCTCAATTGCTTCATTATTTAATTGTGTGAAATAATAATGGGCCCCGGTTTCGGATTCACCGTAATCGTCATAGTTGCTGTTGCCGCACACAATCCCGCTGTTGGCGTGAATGTGTACAAGGTGGTCGTGGTATTATTCAATGCCGGCGACCAGGTTCCTGTAACACCATTCGTGGAAGTGGTTGGCAATGCAGCCAGCACTGCACCCGAACAAACGGGTGCTACTTGCACAAACAGCGGTACAGTCAGCGTACCTGTTGATGTAATAGTAACCGGTGTCTGGGTTGTACAGCCCCTGGCATCTTTTACTGTAACGGTATATGATCCGGCAGGGAGCCCGGTAAAAACATTGCTGGCCTGGAATGTCACGGCATTGAGACTGTACGTGAGTGCCCCTGTTCCGCCGGTGGCAGTTGCGGTAATCGTTCCATCACTGAGTCCGCCGCAGGATGCCGGTGATGCACTCAGGGTGAGTGCAGGGGCCGGCAGGTTTAATACGGTAACAGGAATTGATTTAATACACCCATTCACATCTTTTACAAATAATGTATAAGGACCCGCAGCCACGGCACTGAATAAAGTACCGGCCTGGTAAGTAACCCCGTTGATTGAATATTGCAAAGGAGCCACACCACCTGATGCGGATGCAGTAATGGAACCATTGCTGAGTCCGCATGCAGCATCAACAATGACTGCTGTTAATACCTGCGGACCTGCTGTATTGGCTACAACAACGAGTTTGGTAGCAATACATCCGTTGGCGTCTTTGACTGTAACCACATAATTACCCGGAAGCAATCCGGTGAAAATATTACTGGCCTGGAAAGTGATCCCATCCACACTGTATTGCAGCGCGCCGGTACCACCACTGGCTGTTACCGTAATACTGCCTGTAGGTGTATCACATTTTGCGGCAACGGTTGCTGTTGCTGAAATAACCGGCGCGGTGCCATTGGGTACCGATACACCGGTTGTGGTAATACAACCTCTCGCATCTTTAATATAAATAGTATAAAAACCGGCGGCGAGATTGCTGAATGTAGTTCCGCTCTGGTACAGCAAACCATCGAGACTGAAAGTATATGGAGCCGTACCCAGTGTGCCGGTCACGAAAATCGTTCCGTCATTGATACCACAGCTGGCCGCGATCGTAAATGCCGTGGCTTTGGGAAGTGCGGTATTCGTAATTACAACGGATGTAGTGCCAAAACAATTATTGGCATCCGTTACATATAAAGTATAGGAACCGGGTGCAAGACCTGAAAAAACATTGCTTGCCTGGAAAGTAGTTCCGTTAATACTGTACTGGAAAGGAGCCACCCCACCGGAAACAGAAGCCGTGATGCTGCCGTTGTTGGTATTGCACGCGGCAGATTGCAGTGCCGCAGTTACTACTGGCACCGCAGGATTGGAGAGCAATACATTCGCACCGGTAGTACATCCGGTGGCATCTTTTACATTCACTGCATAAATACCGGCGCCGAGGTTATTGAACACACCACTGGCGAAATACGCACCGCCGTTAATATTATAGGTATAAGGAGGAACGCCGCCGCTTCCCACTGCGGTAATACTGCCATTCAGCGCCGTACAGGTCGGGTTAGTAGTGGTTGTGGAAATAGATGGTCCGCCTGTTGAAGGAACAGATACAAAAATGGTAGTTAAACAGGCACCGGGAATATCCGGGGGACCCGCAATAAAATCTGCATCATCAGCAATGATGATATTGTAGGTACCGGGTGCGAGGCCTGCGAATGTAGTGGTGGTATTGAAAGTTATCCAGGTGGCGCCATTATCTATACTGGCATGATACGGGGTGTTAACACCAACACCGGTTAATACAATCGTGCCGGTGGAACTGCCGCAGGCAGATGCCGTTACTGCAGCCGTTGCAGTTGCGGGCGTACCGCTGCCAATGGTTACCAGCCTGGTTACATTACAACCTTCTTCGTTTTGTGCAGTAATTGTATGCACACCGGGAGGCACGTTGGTAAACTGGTTGGCAGTGGTAAATGGCCCGCCATCCAGACTGAAAATATAAGTAGCCCCACCGCCGCTGGGAACCCCTTTCAGGTTTTTAATCCTGCCAGTAGCTCCGGTACAAGCCAGGGCATCTTTAACATTAAACGTAACATTCGTGGGAGGTGTGCCAACCCCTGAGTTGGTAATCGTGACTGTAGCTGACAGCGTACAGTTGCTGGCATCCTTTACAGTTACTGTGTGCACACCGGCGGCCACATTGATAAATATGTTTACAGGCTGGTATGCACCGCCATCAATATTATAAGTCAGCGGAGCCACACCCCCGGAAGCAATCACCCGGATCACCCCACTGGCACTGCCACAGGTTCCCTGGAGTAAAGCCGTTGCGGTCATCACCAACCCAGAAGCTGATGTTACAGTTACAGTAGCAGTAACAATACAATTATTCGCATCTTTTACATACACTGTATAAACACCCGGTGCATTACCATTGAATACATTGCTGGCCTGGTAAGTAACTCCGTTGATACTGTATTGCAGCGGCGCCACACCACCGGTTGCCGTGGCTGTAATAGTACCGCTGTTTGCACTGCAGGAAGAAGCAAGGGCGCTGGCTGATAAAGTAAGTCCGGATACATTGGTAATTGTGGCCACAACCGTTTTAATACAACCATTGGCATCTTTCACATACACGGTATAACTGCCTGTTGCCAATCCGCTGAATACATTGGATGCACCATATACCACACCATCAAGACTGTATTGGAAAGGAGGTGCTGCCCCGGAACCTGTTGCAGTAATCACACCCGTGTTACCGGCACATGCCGTAGGTGTTATTGTAACAGACAATGAAGGGCCAGCCGGGAAACCCACTGTAATGGGGAAAGTACCGATACAACCACCTGCATCACGCACATAAGCCACATAGTTACCGCCACCCAAACCGGTGAACAGGTTACTGGCCTGGAAAGTGATGCCATTAATACTGTATGTATAAGCCGGCGTACCACCGCTGGCACTGATTGTGATTGAACCGCTGTTCACGTTACAGGCTGAAACGGTTGACACAGCCGTAACCGTGGGACCGGTTGTTCCTGCAACAGTAACTGATACTGTGTTGGTGCAACCGGAATTATCTTTTACGGTAACTGTATATACTCCGGGCGCTAATCCGGCAAAAACATTCCCGATCTGGAAAGTAACCCCGTTGATGCTGTATTGATAAGGTGTTTGTCCGCCTGCACCGGTAGCTGTTATAATACCATTCTGGTTGGCACAAGTAGCACTGGTACCAACCGCGGTAACAGTCGGTGCGGGTGAATTGGCAACCGTTACAGACACCGTAGCCGTACAGCCATTGGCATCTTTCACTGTTACAGTATATGAACCGGGAGAAACATTGTTGAAAATATTACCCGCCTGGAATACATTGCCATTAATGCTGTACGTAAGCGGCGCGGTACCACCTGTACCGAAAGCGGTGATGGTACCGTTATTGAGACCGCATGTGGCGGAAGCCGGGATGGCTGTCAGCTGCGGACTGGTGGAACTCGTTATCGTAACAATGACTGCATTGGTACAACCACTGGCATCTTTCACGGTAACAGTATACGTACCGCCTACAAGACCTGTGAAGAAATTACCACTCTGGTAACTTCCGCCGTTGATATTATATTGATAGGGTGTCGTGCCACCTGTTGCATTCACAGTCACAGAACCATTATTGATTCCGCAATTCGCATTGGTGGAAGTATACGTTATAGCCGGGCCATTGGTATTTGATATCACCACAATCGTTGTGGTCTTGCAACCGTTGGCATCTTTTACCGTAATCGTGTACACACCCGCAGCCAGTCCGCTAAAAGTGCCGCTGGCCTGGAAAGTAATGCCATCAATACTATAAGTAAAAGGAGATGCTGAACCGCCACCGGTTGCTGTGATACTGCCGGTGCTGTTACCACAGGTTGCATTTACTGAAGTGGTGCTGATCGCAGGGCCAGGCATTACAAAACTGACTGTAGCCTGTGTACCGCTGCAAAGCAAATTGATGGTAGCAGTAACAGTATATGTAACCGTCGGCAACAATCCGTTAAAAACGCCTGTTGTGTTACTGGCGAGTTGTGTGGTGCCGTTGTATAATACATAGTTTACAGTAGAACCTGCGGGTGGCGCCGGGGTTACAGTAACAGTTGCTGAACCTGTCAGGCAATTCGGTGTTACCAGCAAGGTGTATTGCGTAGCGGGACAATAAGCAGAAATATCAAATGAACCCACAAAGCCATCACCACTCGCATAAATTAATTTCCTGGATTCATCATAGGCCAGGTCGTACACCGCACGGCCATTAAATCCGGGGATTGAAATATCTGCTGCTGCCGCATCATCAAAAACAGATCCGTTGAATTTATATACTTTGATCACGCCATTGCCGTCGCCTACAAATACATTGTCACAGGCATCGGCTACAATACCGCCCTGCATCAGGGTAACGTTGGCTGTAACCAGGGGTGTTCCAACACCTGCTCCGGTAGCTTTATTAAAAGCTTTCAGGTTTTTGCCATCCCAGTAAAAAAGATAATTGGCATTGATGGCAAAAATGTTGGCTGAGTTATCAATTTGTCCGCCTGCGAGATAAGGACGGTTGGCAATTTCCTGTACCGTTACAAAACCGGAAGGCACATTCCATGCAACAGAAGCACCGCTGTAGGGTGCTGTGTTTTTATAAATTTTATTGGTGAGGGAAGGATTACCAAACAATGATCCGTAAATCGTGTACATATCATTGTTCGAAGGATCAATGATGAAATCCACAATATCCTGCGCCCATCCGGCACCACCGGTATAAGCAATGCCGGTTACATTGAGTGAACCAATCGCAGCAGCCGGCGGTGTAAACACACCAAAATTGATATTGGAGTTGGTACCACCACCTGCAACCAGTATTTCCGGGGAACCATTATTACAGCTCCATAACATTTTCCAGGCTTCGCGGAAATTCGGATTTGCATTTGTGATATAGTTATCATACAAACCGGTTGTACTTACGCGGATCACCTGGAAGCCGGTGGTTGGATTAAATCCCTGGCCCAGGTAAATATTCCCGGTAGGTTTCTCCACCATCCAGCCACCCCAGTATGTTCCAAACGTCCAGGAAGGCAGCGTCAGTGAACCACTGAACGTCCACAATAAATTTCCTGCTGCATCAAACTTGGCCAGTTGGTGGAAGGTGCCCGTTCCGCCACCGGTTACATACACGTTCCCATTGTAATCAAAATCCACATCCTTGGCTTTGCCTGCATTTAATCCGGTGAGGTTACCGGTTGCCGTTACAAAAGGATCAATCACCAGCGTACGGGCTGCATCATATCCGTTGGGTAATGAAAAACGGATTGCTTTATCCTGAATGGAATATTTTGTTTCCACTTCACCGGCTGCTTTGCTCAGCGGGTTTTCGCCATAATAAGTGACAGGAATTGTTTCAGAAATCCCGCCGATATCCGACTGGATCACCAGGTTGCCTTTTGCATCGGCCTGATTTTTTTCAACTGTCCGCCAAAAACCAGTTTCACCTGGTTCAGGTCGGCACCGGGATGTACTACCAGGCTGTATTCAAAGCCTGCTTTGGATTGTTCTGTAAAATGATACACGGCATCAATGCCGGGGTAGAGGTTTTTCCAGGTAATCTTTTTATAGCCACGGGCCTTGCCCTGTAAAGTTGCATAGGTATTATACATAGATGTCTGGCCTTCCGCAATCATCTCAGGGTTAGAATTCGCACCGGCCCACTCCATGGTAATCACACGGTCAGTAACAATTCTTTTATTCTCGATTTCTTCTTCAGATACGCCTTGCTTTTCCAGACGCTTTTCTTCTTCATGCGAAATCTTTTGTTCCTTCCGCTGAAGATGGATCAACCCTTTGTTCGTAAACAGCACCGGCATACCCAGTCCTTCATATCCATACAGGATAGTTCCCATGGATTCATAACCCTGCATCACTGATCCATACTGTCCGATATTCTCCACAAACCGGTAACGGCTGCCGAAAAGATCATCTGCTTTTCCAGCCACTGCTTTGAGCGCTGCCGATGCGGGTTTTTGTGAAACTGAAATAAAAGGGGTGAGTAAAAGGAATGCTATAATATATATACATGCCAGACAGCTGCGCCTGCCCGAATCAGATAACCTGGTTGATGTTAAAAGCATGTACAATTGAATCATTCTGTGTTTTGGTCCATTTCAGACAGGCTGGGCTGCCTGAAAAACCCGGAAACATCCCGGACTGATAATGAGTGACCACAGAAGGATGAATTGTAACCAATAACCGGAAAAATATTTAATAGTTTTATTGCACTGAATTAATTGATTATCATCATATTATACGCCATTTAATTTGATCCGGATCATTCAAATTAAAAAAACCCGGTGTTGCAACAACAATCCGGGTTTTTAACTCTCCATGAAACCAAAAAAGGGCTTTATTCTTTCGCAGGCAGGATTTTGACCGGCAAACCGGCATTCCAATGCTTGTATTCAGGGGTATAATATAAATACACCGTGCTGGCCTTGGCGGTATAGGAACCGGGGATCTCTGCTTTCAGGTCGAGACCAATGGTTTTGGTTTCACCCGGGGCAAATCCCATCCAGTAGAGCACGAGGTAATTATCGAAGATCTCATAATACGCCACTTCATTCTTCTCCATGATTTCTTTCAGCTGCCAGGGCTGGAGACCCAATCCGGCCGGGATGCCTATCTTGGCAATCACCATCGGCTGCAGGATTTGTTTTTCATTCTTCACTGCAATCGTCATCCGGTTGGTTTCACCGGTTTTAATTACCGGTGAGGACAAACTGGTGCTGATATGCAATTCTGCTTTTTCACTGTTGGGGGGCAATGTGGTCTGGTAAGAAATTTCAAAAGCATAAGGTATTTTAGACTTGCCGTTACTGTAAACCGCACTGAAAGAATTCACGCCTTCTTTGATCTTACCGGGTTCCTGTATTCCGGGCTGCATCACTGTGTTATTCATATTGAATGTAACAGCCGATTTTTCATTGGCCTCCCCTGTTTTTTTGAGATACTCCACAATCGCATTCAGGGCAAATACAGTGGCCTGGGTGGAACCATATCCATAATATGTTTTCTCTGATAAGATGGAGCTGATCACAGATGAAACAGTAACCAGGTCTGGATTGGCCTGCCGCAGCAATGCCAGTGCATACAGGGATTTTGTTTCTACCCGCAGCGACAGATCCCTTGAATTCACCACACTGGTTTCAGATTTCAGATCCAGTTTTTTATATGATGCGTTCAATAGATCCATCAGTTTGAAGTAATCTTTTTCATTCTTCATATTATTTGCAGCGAGCGCCATCAATCCAAGCTGGTAACCATCATTGCTTTCAATGGCCAGACTCACCGCTTTATTATATTCTTCCCGGATTTCGTTTCCGATACCCGCCTGGGAAAGTGCATATACGATATACAGCCCTGCAATTTTATTCGGCACGGATGCAAAACGGTCATACCCGCCCGATGCAATACGGAATGAACCTTTGCCATCCCTCCTGCCGAGCAGGAATTTTTTGGTGCGATCCAGCATGCGCGGGTCTACCTGGATGAATTCTTTCATATCGGTAAACTCCAGCAAACCATACGCCGTCAGTGCTTCATGTGCCGGTGCTTTACCAAACCATTCAAAACCATTTTCAGAAGTTTCATAACCGATCAGCCTGTCATAACCCCTGCGGATAAACCCAAGCGCTTTCTGTTCAATATCGGGATTGGAGCGCCCGGATTGTTTCAGGTATTTCAGGATAAACACATTCGGATAGGTGGTGGAAGAGGTCTGCTCAAAACAACCATACGGTTCATGCAGCATAGATTCAATACCATCCAGCAGCTGGCCTTCGGGTTTGTCGAACAATTTCAGTTCCGCTTTCAATGAACCGGGTATGAGGGAACTGATATTGAAATTCGCTTTGATCGCGTTGTTCCCGGAAATCGTTTCGCGCATAGGGAATCCTTTTTCACTGGCCACGATGGGCAGTACCAGGTTTTCTTCTTTTCCGCGTGACATCACCCGGAAAGAAATATTCCCGTTCACCAATCCTTTGGCGGTTACCGGAACCAGTACCTGCTGGCTTTCACCCGGCTCAAGCTGCAGGTTGATATTGCCTTCGGGAGTTGTCAGGTTTTCTGGTAATTGCAACTCCACCTGGATATCGGCAGGCTCGTTCTGGTTATTCTTAATTACCAGCGGAAGCATGGCCTGGTCACCCACCGTTAAATAAGGCGGGATTTTTACATCCGCACTCAATGCCGGTTGTGCAGAATATGTTTTCTCTGCCCTGCCCACCTGTCCGTTATAGCCAATGCCTTCTGCAATGATGCGGAAAGTAGTGGTGGCATCTGAATTATACCATTCCAGCCGGGCTTCGCCTTTTTCATCTGTCTGCACTTCGGGATTCCAGTAAATGGTTTCCCTGAAATCGCTGCGCTCGGGGGTTTCTGTACTATGGTATTTGGGATAGTAGAATTTACGCGCCACGGTATAGTTGGGCGCTATGGCATAAACCTGTTTGCTGGAATAATTGATTTTACCGGTGAGGTTCAGCCGCACCCCACCATTCCGGTATTGTTTGGATTCAATTAAAATCGCACCGGCAGAAGCGCGGCTGCCAAAAATGGCTGTGGCTGTTGCATCTTTCAGTACCGTTACATTTTCAATGTCGGTTACATGGATATCATCCAGCTTATCTACCGGTATGCCATTCACTACAATCAGCGGTGATTCTGTGTTATTCAGACTGCGGATCCCGCGGATGGTAATGTTGGGCGACTGGAAAACATTTCCGTATTCAACCACATTCAATCCGGCTACTTTCCCCGCCAGGCCATTCTGCAGGTTCACGATATTATTCAGCTCTTCAGCTTTGATCCTGACCGTTGAATAACCTAATTCCTTCCGCTGCCGGTTGTTTGCAAAACCGATTACCACAACTTCATTCAACATCGCTGGTTTATTACCCAGTTGCGGCATCATATCATGTGCAATAGCCATCTCCTTTTCGGCTCCAACCTGTATTACCTGCTTAAAATCGGGTATTTCTCCGGGTTTTACCACCGCATATTGTACAGCGCCTTCCAGTTCCTGTTTTTTCAGGATGGATGTCGCCATTGGATTATAGCCAATACCATTTTGGGTGATAACGATATCAACGGCTTCTTTCCGGGCACCGGTTCTTGAGAATAAATAATAAGAACGACCGGGTGTAAGACCGCTGAAATAAAACTGGCCATCATCACCGGTTTTCATAGACCTCACCTGACGGGTGGTATCAGCGATGTCTGTGATAAAAACTTCTGAGCGCAGGGGAAGTTTGTTTTTATCCATCACCACACCACCGAGTATATTCATTTCATCGGGCGTGAATTTCAGCTGCTGGTTCTGGTTTACATATTCAATGAAATCAAAATAGCGGTAACCATGCGTCAGCATCACCAGATCGAGTGCAGGCAATGCCTGGGGCTCGTCTTTCTTGAAATAAAAAATGGGTTCTTCGATTTTGCCTTTCAGTTCTGAACTCATCAACAGCCAGGAAAGGATATGGTCCTGTTTATCGTCGGCATACGTCCAGAGTTTATCATCCAGCACGGACAGTGATAAATCAGCCGGAACCGGTTCGCCTTTTTCATTCGTTGTTTGCAGTAACAAACTCACTTTTTCCCTCGGCAGGTATTTTTCTTTCTGCGTAGTCAGTTTCACCTGCAATACGCGGTTTTCATTCACAAACACCAGCCGTTCGGCCAATGGCATTTCACCATCTGTATATAAAGTGAATTGGGCAATACCGGTCGGGAATACACCCGGGTCAACCTGGAAAGTATTGGATCCTTTCCGCAATGAAAAAATCTGTGACTGGTATAATTTATTTTTCACCATCCCGCGCAGGATTACCTCCTGGCTGCGGGAAGCCTGTAAAGTGAGCTGGAGTTTATCCCCTGCATGAGCCATACTCATCACCACACCATCAGGACGTGCCTCCGGTAAGGCGAATTGCCCGCTGATGCCAGCCGGTGTTGTTATCACGGCATAATATTTTTGTCCGGCTTCCGGTTTCAGCTGGAATTTACCCATGCCAAAACGGAATGCCTGGAAGGAAGAAACTGTGTTGCCGTTTCCATCTTTTACCAAACCACTGATGTCAGCGGGTTTGCCGTGTTCATCTACAGCGCGGAATGCCACCCAGCTTTGTAATCCGTTTACGAGACTGCCGCCTTCCGGCATAAACTGCAGGTCAATGTTTTTGAGGATGATGGGAATACTCCTTGAAACAGATTCTGTATAAGAATCATAGTTCACCGTAATATTCAGCAGGCCGTCACTGGATGCCAGTGTTTGCGGCAGCTTGAATACAACCTGGTATTTGCCTTCTTTATTTGTTTTAAAAATTCCTTCGCCCACGGAAACACCACCGACAGATACTTTATACGATGCATCATAAAAACGTATAGGTTCATCAGCCAGGTTACGCAGGCTGAAATCTGCAAACACTTCCTCTCCTGCCCCGTATCCTTTTTTGGGGAAGTCGAGTTTCATCAGCAACCGGGGCGCAATCACCTGCTGTACCGTCAGCTCTTTGGAATAATAAAAAGATTCTGCTTCATTCTTCATCCAGGTGGTATACGCCCGGATGGTATAAATCCCCCCGGGGGCCTGTGCGCCAAAATCAAAAGAACCTTCTGCGCGGCCATTGATTACCTGGTACTGCAATTTAGCCAGCACATTTCCTGACGGGCCCAGCATGTCAACCATCACCACCGGACTCAGTTTTGAAGGTGTCTGGTCCACTGCATTCACTAAATAAATTTTAAAGAACACCGTCTCACCCGGTTTAAAAAACACATGGTTGGTATGGATATATACCTTCTCCTTGCTCTCGCAATAAGCAGCCAGCTGGGCCTGTGACTGTGCACGGTTTGTGGCCACGAGTGCCATCAACAGCAGGGTTGTTTGTAATAAATTCTTCATACAATTAAAATTGAAGGGTGAGGATAATCCCTGCATTCCTGGAAGAGGGAAGATTGAATAAATCAAGACCGGCAGTTCCCGCCTGGTCAAATAATAATTTCTCCGGATCAACACCCGGGTACAGCGACCATACAAATAGGTTTTCTGCGTATGCTGATATCTTCAGATCTGTTATCCGCTTTTTAAATTTCCAGGTATACCCAAGTGAAATAGTATGCAGCCTGATATAATCACCTTTTGAAATATAGGAGGAAGCCACACCGGTAATCCCGTAACGCGTCCACCGGTTTTGTTCAACAGGTTTGGATGGATCCAGGAAACTAACGGGAGTGGTATTGGGTTGTCCGTTGATGGTAACACCGGGAAAAACATATCCGGTTGTCTGGCGTTGTGAAGCGGAGTTTGCAGAACGGCCATAGTAATCAAGTACGGCTGCTGTTCCGTTCCATACATCACCGCCTTTGCGCCATTCCAGGTCTGCGGAGAAGCGGAATTTTTTATACGTAATTGTATGGCTGAATTTCATGGTAAAATCAGGTGTGGGATCGCCGATCACAGACAGTGTTGGAGACACCAGCGGAAAACCATCGGCACCGATGATTTGTTGCCCGGCAGCATCACGCAGCCAGTCGCTGCCCATAATCACACCGGGTGTTTTTCCTTTCACCAATGCCTTGAACACATTGCTGAAACCGGCGATTGGCAATGCTTCATACCCTTCCTTCACTTTGGTGATACGCGAAACAGCCCTGAAGAATGAAACGTTGGAGCTGAGCGATACCGCCCTTCTCTTACTTCCATCAGTGTTATAATACAGGCTGAATTCAACGCCGTGCATTTTGGTGGAGGACAGATTCATCAGCTTCAGTTCATCCTGTACCGGCACGGCATATATCGTTGCTGGTTCTTTTTGACATCAACTCCGCGATGAACCTGAAATTGCTGCCATAATTGCATTCAAGCTGCACGTTTGCATCAGCCACCCGTTGCGGCAGGATGCCAGTGATGGTGGCAGGTGCGTCCTGCGGGATAAATGAACCCGTTTCAGCAGCCCTGTACCGGAGCCAGCCGGCGGAAGCAAATGACTGGCTGGTTGAAATATCCTGTCTTGTGACATTAGCACCGGCAGATATTTTGATGTCTAACTTTTTCGCATTCGGCCTGATACGCACATAACCATTAATGCCGGGGAGAAAGAAATATTTTCCCGGACTTGTATTGGTAAAATACATTTTCTGGGTCAGGTTAAGTCCAGCCTCGTGATAGCTCCACTGATAAGTTGTCTGGTAGCTGACTAATAAATCATGAGTTGTCCGCTGGCGGCGGTAAACAGCAGAGCCTTCCTGGCTGATCCGGTGATGCAGGTCAGAAAATACATAGTTAAACAGCACCATGCTGTTTAATTTATAAACATCATAATGAATCCTGCCGGTACCACCGGCCATCAGGATATAATTAAACGTTTTATGATCGCGCAAACGGCTGATCCCTGATTCTGATACTGCAGAACCATTCCTGAAACCTTCGCGCATATTTTCAGCGGCAGACTCAATGGATTGATTGAGATAAAAAGTTACCCGCCTTACCTGGTGGTTGAATTTCAGTGAGGCCTGGGTATGCCTGGTTTTGAAAAATCCATCCGGGTTATCCAGCATGTAAAGGGGATTATCAGCCAGTGGACTGAAACTCCGCTGCCCGTTTCCCAAATAAGAACCCTGTGCATTGGAAAAACTGGCCGGTGTAATCAAAGATTGTCCATAGATATAATTCAGGTAACCATTCCGGTTTGAGTTGGTGAATTTTTCTGCATAATGGTCAAAGCCGGCAGTAATGACTGAACCTCTTTGCTTAAACCCGCCTGTCCACGCAATCATGGTTTTCTCATTTTCATTCCGGCGGATGAGCAGGTCTTCATGGGATTTCAATATCCGGAGTGTAAAATTCTTCTGCGATTTTATATAATTCCCCTGGCCTTGCAAACTCAACAGCTGCGAAAAAAACATACCGTTTCTGAATGGTGTGTTGGCATACCCGTTTGCGGCATGTCCGTTACCGGATCCTTTTGGAACAAGTCTTCCGTTCTGATCATAATCGTATTTGCTGCCATCAAATTCCAGAGAAGCAATCGCTGGTCCAAAGCTGAATAACTCTCCCATTTCCGGTCCCTGCCATTGCAGCTGGTTATTCACCGGGCGGCCCTGGGCAAATGTTTTTTGCTGATCGGGCTCCTGGTTAACTTGTCTGACGGCCCAGTTTACCGTATACGACCCCCGCAGCATCAGGTGGCGGCGGATCAAAGGTTTGAGGCTGATGGTACCATCAGCGTTCTTCATTTTTTTATATTCTTTGGAAGGATCAACGTAAGGCTGCATCCGGAAATACTGAAGTCCCTCCTGGAAATTCAGGTTTTTCAGCCAGGGAGGAAGTGCATGACTGGAATCGTTGCCAACTTTCTGCATGTATGCAGTGGAACGGACAGGTGCTGCATATTCCAAAATGGCAGGCTGGTAATCGGGAACTTTTGCCTGGATCATGTAATCCGGTACGCCAATTTTTTGTGTGGTATTATTTGCAAAACGGATCAGTAAGGTATCCCCGCTGCTGACTTCAATCACATAATACCCTTCATTCCCGCTGAAAGTCCGGTCACCATTGTTATTATTATATATGACTGCGTTGGTCACCGGGGTTCCGTCCGGACCTTTCAGGAATCCTGCATAATAGCCGGATTTGGTCTGGGCCAGGGCAAAAGAAGGAAGCAGGCAAAAAAGTAAAAATTTTCTCACAGTATCTGGGTTTGGTTTGGCTGTTCACCAAATGTGCCGGTGAACAGTACCCAATGGATGCTGCTTTGTTAAATATTACACAAGGAATATTCCTGAATTTCTTCAAACAGTCTGCGTAATGCAAAAAAACATTTGGTGACGGGGTGGGTTCATATACAGGTGTTTAGCAACAAATACTGCAGGAATATCAGGAGGCTCATTTATTAAAAGGGCCTGCTCCCTTTTAATAACGTATATTCACCGGGTGATTTGAAGATCTTCCAACAATAGTTCGGATCTGTATTAATTTTTACAATCTTTCTCCGTAACGGTTCATCTCCTCTCTACTTTTAGCAGCAGACCTTTTATCACAGGCATTTTACCTTATTTATTTTAAATTTTTAGTTTATGAACATTTATGTTTCCAACCTGAGTTTTCATACCTCAGAGGAAGACCTTAAGAAGTTATTTGAAAAATTCGGGGCGGTTTCATCTGCCAAAATCATTACTGATCGCAGTACAGGTCGCAGCCGTGGCTTTGCATTTGTGGAAATGAATGCTGATGCTGAAGGCAACGAAGCCATCAAAGGCCTGCACAATATGGAAATCGAAGGACGATCCATGTCTGTTTCCATTGCCCGGGACAAACCGGACCGTCAGGAAAATAAAAAATGGAATAATTACTAAGATGTAATCCTAAAGGAACCCGAAAGGGTTTCTTTTTTCTTTCAGGCCTCTGCATCTTTAAACTTACAGAACTATGTCAACCGTTATACAAATCCTGAATGCTGATGTGAATCTCAAATCAATGGTGCGAGCCATTAAAGCAGCAGGTTTAGAAGAAACGCTCAACGGGGAAGGTCCGTTT
Organism: Chitinophagaceae bacterium; assembly: GCA_016720825.1. Classification (GTDB taxonomy): domain Bacteria; phylum Bacteroidota; class Bacteroidia; order Chitinophagales; family Chitinophagaceae; genus JJ008. The sequence goes on from JADKJV010000006.1 coordinate 37,350, forward strand.
ACCATACTGGCCCCTGTCAATCTTGCCTTCAGCCAGGCCAAGCCTTATGCAGGCGAAGAACTGCTCACCCCGTCACGTCATGAATTCCTGACTGATTTGCTGAACTGTTGCATCGTCACAGAAAAAAAACTCAGTCGTAATTTCCTGAACGGACAGAAACTGAAAACAATCCATGGCAGGGAATTGCAGGTAACTGTAAAAGATGGCGAAATCAGGATCAATGGTGCCAGGATACTGGGCCGTGACCGCCAGGGATCAAATGGTGTTGTACACTCCACAGATTCCATTGGTGTTATGGCAGAAACGCCTGCTTCCTGACAAGGGAAGCCGATTCAGGTTTTCCGGCCCGGAGTCGGGAATTTTCGGTATCTTTATATAGCTGCGGTTGAATGATTAAGGACAGTATCCCTCTCTTCTCAAATACTTACTCTCTGTTTTATTCAGCCGCCGGGGCTCAACAAAAATCAAGTTTTAATCAGATTGTATTATGACAAACGAACAGGTGGAAAAATTCCTTTTAAAGGAACCGAACAGTAATCCCGTAAAGATTAATTTCAAAACACGCAGTTCCCTACTCGGCATTTTCCTGCAGCTTGATGATTATCCTGAACTGAAATCAAAAAACCTCTGGCGCATTGTGAGCGAGACCCGTATTGATGAGTTCAAAAAAACCAAGAATACAAGTCTGGCCCGCATTTTCAACGGCGTGGAAATCACCCGTCTCGAAAAAGTATAACCTGCCACGCTGCTTTTACTGAAGGCGGGTTAACCGCAGCTGATCCAGCATGGCCTGGTTGATCTCACCATTCATATTATCATTGTAGTCTTCCAGGCTGATCACCACTTTGTGTTTCCCTTTTTCCAAATGCACAATGACTGCATTGCTGTAACCCCAGTTACTCCATTCTTTTACACCGCGCTGCGGGAAAACGAATGTGCCTGCTTTTTTACTGTCGAGCTTTAACTCACGGATTGCACATTTATTTTCCGTATTCGTAGGCCCGTTTCCGTTTGCATACCGGCAATCAATGGCGTATGTACCTGCCATCGGCACATCCACTGGTATCTCAATCACTTTATTATCTGCTTTGCTGATTTCTGCAAAACCATTTCCGGAGAATCCGGGATAAGTCAGCGCAGAAGGCACCGCAACAGTTTCTATTTCGTAAGCAAGCACATCCCTCTTATTGTAATAATTGACCGGCTCACTGGCAAACGACTGTGTCCCTTTTGCGTCCACTGCCACCACCTGGAATTCACCCCAGGCCGCTTCTTTCAGGCCAAATGGTGAATGACTTGCCGTGGTAATTTTTTTACCGTTACGTATAATTAAATAAGTAAGCCCCATTTCGCTTTTCCATTCCAGGGTTCCATTACCCATGGTAACCTGGGGCGTGGCAGGCGCAGTCAGGTTTTCTGTCTTATTGATTTTGGGTTCCGGAGCCAGTTTACTGCCCATCACGATTTTAATACTGTGATTTCCCGTAAGTGTTGCCGGGAACTCCGGAACAGCCTGCAGTTTTCCATCTAGGATAAACCGGGTGATGATATTGCCGGCGCCTTCCAGCTGGATATCCAGCACGGCCTTCCTGTATTTAAAATTGCTGAGTGATTGCTTGCCGGAGAATTGTGCCGGTACAAATGGATGGAAAGCCAGCCTGTCGCTTTTGAATTCAATACCAAACAGGATTTTGTGAACCATCGCGATGTTCCCCGACAAACTCCAGAGCATGTTGCTGCTGTTGATCACCGTTCCGGCGAAATCACCATTATCAGCCACATAGTTTTCTTTATTGGTCAGGAATAAAGCCGCCGGCCGGTAAATATCAAAAAATGATTCGGCCACTGCTTTCTCATTGGAAGCTTTGGCTGCAGCCTGTGCCCAGTATGCCTGTACAAAAGGCCATACGGCATTGTTGTGATAAGCCGGCATGCTCGGTATTTGCGGATAGATACAGGTAATACCGTAATCCGTTAACGGTACAGACGCTATAATTTTTTTAGCCCGCTGGTCATCGGCTATACCAAATATGATACAAAGTGCCTCGCCCAATGCTTCCGCACGCGGTGATTGCATTTTATACGACCTGCCATAGAGATACTGTGCATAATAACCTTTGTCAGGCATCCACAAATATTTATTGATACCATTTTTGATTTGCAGCGCCAGGGCTGCATGCTTTTTAGAAACATCTGCATGACCGAGGATCATTGCCATTTCACCCAGCACTTTATTGGCCTGGTAATGCGCGGCATTGGTACCGAGACATTCACTTTCAAAAATATCCGCAGGCTGCATCCATTTGGGATAAGTCTGGTCGCGCCAGTCGAGGAAGGAAGACTCACCCCTCACCATGCCTGTTACTTTATCATACGCATTCTGGATATCATCTTCAATCGAGTTCTTGATAATCGTATACGCTGTTTCCAGCCAGTCGCGGTCACCCGTTGCTTTGTATACTTCCCAGGCAGCGGTGGCCCAGATCATCCGGTCGGTGGATGCAGGATATGCACCGCCTGTACCGGTATCCTGTATGATTCTTTTCTTTTTGTTCACTTTCCGCAGCAGGCTGTTCATGGCCACTTTCGGCTGCAGGTATGACATCGACAGGATGATACTGTAACTGATATCCCGCGTCCATACACCGGCCCATTCTTTACCGGTGCGGAATGTACTGTCGGGCTCCACCGCTTTGATCATTTCTTCAATCGACATATTGTACACGGCACCCGCTAAAGGGAAAGCAGCATTGTACAACGGAAAAGCAGATATGTCTTTGGTCAGTTCCCAGTTGGTATCAATTTTTTTCTGGTCTTTTTTAGCGTTCAGGATCATCTCGGTTTCATAAATCCCGTCCCCGTCACTGTCGCTTAACTGCAATTCTTTCCGCTGGTGGAGGTTATCAAAATCCCAGGTCATCGGCAGAGTAGCCCCGGCAATAAATACACCTTTGAAATCTTCTTTGAATATTTTAGTCCCGTTGTAACAGGTATAAAAACCTTTCTCATTTAATTGTTTCAGCACATCGCGCATATCCAGTTTTACTTTAAACCGGGTATTAGGCTCCAGGTCAATCAAGCCGGCTGAGAGCGACTTAAACTGTTTGCCAAAAGTGATAACGGGTGTTTCGTCGTACCCGTCTCTGCCATGCACGGTAAACTGGTGATCCTGTCCGGGTACCATTTCATTATCCTTGCCGTTAATAGCAAACTTGAACGTAATATTGGCCGACTGGGAAAGATTATCCGGGCTTTCGTAATTGCTGGTGAGTTTGGTATCTGTAACAGCCTTCGCCTCGAATTTATCCTGTATGACCCGGTCGGGGTACACGGAAAATGCTTTTGACTGGTACAGGGGTTTTTGTGCAGAGGAGGCCATGGAAATAAAAATTACGAAGAAGAATACTGGGCGCATGAACGGGGGATTTTAAATGAGTGCCTAAGTTACCTATAAAATGACAGATGGAAATTGAGGGTGATCAATGGAATTTACCGGGGTTTTACCACAAAGTGCACAAAGGCATACACCCCGACTACGCTACGCTTCGTCGGGCAAAGAAAGGACACAAAGGGCTCCCCGTTACCGTAAACTCTTTGTGCACTTTTTGTATTCCTTTGTGCACTTTGTGGTAAAACCGCTGACCATGATCAACTGAAACACAAAGAATACTCACTACCTTTCCATATTATTTTCCTCCCAAAATTCAACCCAATGCGCATCTACCGTTTCCTGCTTATCTGCATAGCAAGCATATCTGTTCTCATTACAAACGCCCAGATAGAACCCCTCAACTGGTGGGTGGGTATGAAGAACCCCAACCTGCAGTTACTGATCCATGAAGCCAATATCGGTGATGCCAAAGCCAGCATTCAATACCCCGGTGTTACCATAAAAAAACAAACACCAGGCGACAGTAAAAACTACCTGTTCCTGGATCTGGTCATAGCTGCCAATACCAGGCCCGGTACATTTAAAATCAATTTTACAAAAAATGGCCAATCAGTTTACAAAGCTGATTACACCCTGCTTGCCCGTGAACCAGGGAGTGCTTACCGCCAGGGATTTAATTCCAGCGATGTGATGTACCTGATCACGCCTGACCGTTTTGCGAATGGGGATGAAAGCAATGATGTGAATACTGCCATGCGCGAAAAAACGATTAACCGTGCCAATGATGGTGCCCGTCATGGAGGCGATATCAGGGGTATCATCAACCACCTCGATTATATATCCGGTATGGGTTTCACAGCGATCTGGCCAACGCCGATGCTGGAGAATGACATGGAAAGGCATTCTTATCATGGTTATTCTATCACCAACCATTATAAAGTGGATCCCCGCTTTGGCACACTGGATGAGTACAAAGAGCTTGCCCAAAAAGCAAAAGCCAAAGGGCTGAAACTGATTTTTGATGAAGTGCTGAACCACACCGGCTCCAACTACTGGTGGATGCATGACCTTCCTTTTAAAGACTGGATCAATTACCCCGATACACTTATCAGGTCCAGCCACCGCCGGACGGTGAACCAGGACAAATATGCTTCCGGTTACGACAGGGACCTCATGATCAAAGGCTGGTTCGACCGCACCATGCCTGATATGAATGCAGCCAATCCTTTCTGTGGCACTTACCTGATACAAAATTCTGTCTGGTGGATTGAAACCCTCCAGTTAGGAGGCATCCGGCAGGATACTTATTGTTATTCAGATAAAGATTTCCTGACAAGATGGTCATGTACCATTATGAATGAATACCCCAGCTTCAGTCTCGTTGGTGAGGAATGGAGCCTGAATCCGATGATTACGTCTTACTGGCAAAGTGGTAAAAATAATTCAGATGGCTATAAAAGCTGCCTGGGTTCTGTAATGTGTTTCCCCCTGCAATCAGCGCTGATCAATGCATTGAATGATAAAGAAGAAAACAAGTGGGAAGAAGGCATGGTAAAATTATATGAAGAGCTGGCCAATGATTTTGCTTATCCCAATCCGGAAAAGACACTGGTGTTTTCAGACAACCACGACATGGACCGCATTTATACCCAGCTGAATGATAATGCCGCACTCACAAAAATGGCACAAACTTATATACTCACCGTGCGCGGCATCCCGCAATTATTTTATGGTGATGAAATCCTGATGACGAATACCGGTCACCATAAAGTGGATGGACTGATCCGCTCTGATTTCCCCGGCGGCTGGAAAGGCGACAGCGTAAACGGATTTACCGGCCAGGGTCTTCGCGCCGACCAGAAAGACATGCAGGATTACCTGCGTAAACTGCTGAACTGGCGTAAAACTTCACAGGCTATACAAAATGGCAAGACATTGCATTTTGTACCTTTTAATAAAGTATATGTTTACTTCCGTTATACAAACCGGGAAACGGTGATGGTAGTGGTCAATAAGAATAAGACTGAAACAACGGTTGACAGCAGGCGGTTTGATGAATTCCTGGGAGCTTATATGACCGGGCGGAATGTAATGACGGGAAATGATTTCATTGCATTCTTCATTTAAGGTGGCGGGGAAACGGTGTCGGTATTTGAATTGAAGAAAATGATAGATGAATAATTTTTTTAACCACAAGGATCACAAAGAAATAAAGAAAGGCCACAAAGTGCAGAACTTTGTGGCCTTTAATGTCAACCCAATTTTTATGAAAACTCAATAAACCCTCTGCTCCGCCAGCAATTCACTCACCATTTCCGCTCCTCTTTCCAGCGCCTGCTTGTTAATCGGCAGTAAATGATGGTATTTCTCCGGCAACACTTTTTTTAACGCTTCCAGTATGGATTCAATTTCCACTACCGGTTTCAGCTGCAGGTAAGCACCAAGAACAATCATGTTCATGGTCTTTGCATTTTTCATTTTCAGGGCTTCTGTGGCTGCAGGTATTCCCACCAGCTGGATATCGGTGCGGGTGCTGGGTTTTAAAACATTATCGGATTCATACAACAGCACACCACCTGCTTTCACGCGGGGCGCGAATTTATCCATAGACGGCTGGTTCAGCACAATGGCCGAATCAAACAGATGGATAATGGGTGAGCTGATTTTTTCCGAAGAAAGAATGGTAATGCAATTGGCAGTACCACCGCGCATTTCAGGTCCGTAGGAAGGCATCCAGGAAATTTCCTTGTCTTCCACCATGCCTGCATAAGCCAGGGTCATACCGAGTGATAATACACCCTGTCCCCCGAAGCCGGCTACAATGAGTTCTTCTAACATAATTGCACCTCCTGTTTTTTATACGGGTTTTGGTACTTTAATATCTCCAAGGGGAAATGTTTTCACCATTTCCTCATCGATGAATTTGGATGCTTCCAGCGGTGTCATTTTCCAGTTGGAAGGGCAGTTGCCGATGATTTCCACCAGGCAAGTCCCTTTATGCAGTTGCTGGTATTTGAACGCCTGCAATAATGCTTTTTTGGCCCTGCGTACTGCATTGGCACTGTTGACAGCCTGCCGGCTTACAAAGTAAGAACCGGGCAGTTGTGCCATCAGTTCACTTACTTTGATCGGCGCGCCGTAAAAACTTACATCACGTCCGTCGGGGCTGGTAGTAGTATGCATACCCGGTAAAGTTGTCGGAGCCATTTGCCCGCTGGTCATTCCGTACACGGCATTATTCATAAACACAATCAGGATATTTTCGCCGCGGTTGATGGCGTGCAGTGTTTCACCAATACCGATGGCTGCGAGATCGCCGTCGCCCTGGTAAGTGAAAACATATTTATCAGGCATCAGTCTTTTGATACCGGTAGCCACTGCACAGGCACGGCCGTGTGCGGCTTCCTGCATGTCTATATCCATATAATCATACGCAAACACGGAACAGCCTACGGGTGCAACCCCGATGGTTTGTTCCTGGATGTCCATTTCTTCCACCACTTCCATGATCAGTTTATGCACGAGGCTGTGTGCGCAACCCGGACAATAGTGCATATTCACTTCCACCAGTGTGGAAGGTTTGTGATACACCATTTCATATTCCTAGTGCTGGCAGCCGTCAGCGGCTTTATCCACGAGGGTTTCCGGTAATACGTGTTCGTCGGTATGCATTTTATTTCCGGGTTAATGTTTCTAAATAATGTACAATTTCTTCCGGGGTAGGCAGCATGCCACCCATCTTACCAAAAAATTCAACAGGCACTTTGCCATTTACACCTAATCTCACATCTTCCACCATCTGGCCGCTGTTCAGTTCAACACTCAGCATGCATTTTACCTGTGAAGCCAGTTCGAGTAAACGGGCGTATGGATAAGGGTACAATGTTATAGGCCTCAGCAATCCGACTTTAATTCCTTTTTCCCTGGCTATATCTATCGCTTTCTGGCAGATACGGGCGCTGAGTCCGTACGCAACAAATAAATAGTCGGCGTCTTCTGTTTGGATTTCTTCCCAACGCACTTCATTTTCCCTTATCTTTTTATACTTGGCTTCGAGTTTGAGATTATGCACTTCCATTCTTTCCGGCTGGATGAAAAGTGAAGTGATATAATTACGTTCACGTGTTTTGGGTTTGCCGGTAGTGGCCCAGGCCTTTTCAACAACGGGGCGTTTATATTCGTGGAATTTTACTTTCTCCATCATTTGGCCAATGGCACCATCGGATAACATCAGTACCGGGTTCCTGTATTTATCGGCTAAATCAAAACCGAGATATACAAAATCGGCCATTTCCTGTACGGAAGCGGGCGCGAGTACAATCATTTTATAATCGCCATGGCCACCGCCTTTTACTGACTGGAAATAATCTCCCTGTCCGGGTTGTATGGTTCCCAGACCGGGACCGGCCCTGTTCACATTTACAATCAGGCAGGGCAGTTCTGCACCGGCGATATAGGAAATACCTTCCTGCATCAGGCTGATACCGGGAGAAGAAGATGTGGTCATGGTACGGAAGCCTGCACCTGCAGCGCCATATACCATATTGATGGATGCCACTTCACTTTCAGCCTGCATCACCACACGGTTGTATTTAGGCATTTCGCGGGCGAGGTATTCCAATACTTCTGACTGGGGAGTGATCGGGTAACCAAAGTAAGCATCGCAGCCTGCCTGGATGGCGGCTTCGGCGAGGGCTTCATTACCCTTCATGAGTTTATAAGCTGACATAGCAACGTTATTTTGCGGGATCAACAAACGTTTTCAGTTGTTCCCTGATGTCTTCTGGAGTTATATCCACTTTCTTTTTCTTCGGATGAGTACGATAAACAGTAATCACTGCATCAGGGCATACCAGCGCGCAATTCACGCAACCGGTGCAGGCATCATTGTTGGCAATGATGTAGCGGTAACCTTTGATGTTGATTGTTTCTGAGAGCTTAAGCGCTCCTTCTTTACAGGCCGCAGTGCAGAGTTCACAGCCCTTGCATTTCTGTATATCAATTTCAACCCTTCCTTTGACTGCTTTTTCCTTGACTGTTTTGGACACAGGTGTATTGTCTGGCATAGCCGGGTTTTAATCGTTAGAGTCTTACCAAATATCAGTTTTATAAACCCGGAAAAACAGAAAGCCCGTCATAATATGATATGATTAAAGTCAATAAAAAAAGGCCCGGAACCACCGGGCCTGTTCAGGCGAACCACCTGCTGGTCAGCGTGTTATGAATAACCCACCCCCCGGTCAAACCAAGACCACACCGGAGTGACCAGCAAACTAAAAGCGACATAAAAAACCGGTACAATATTGCTGCGTTTGGACTTTTAAAGTCCTGCAATCCTAAATATCACCGGTAGTTTTTTTGTTATTCAGCGCCTACTGCAATAAGCGATACTATGGTATTTACGATCGTAAAATCATAAGGCGTATAGTTTCTTAGTACGAGTTGGCAGCCGGTTGTTGTTACACTTTCAATAGAAGGTGTCAGTCCCAGGAAACCACCCGAACTGATGTTTCCCAATGATACAGTTGGAATAGTTGAAAACGGTGTACTGAATGTAAAATTCTTGATGATTTGAGAGTTAAACTGATCGTAGTGTGAAAGTGGTTGGCCGGGCACAATCGCTGACAATAATTCAACACGTAATTGTGTGCCTGAGGAACTTCTTACAATTCCTTTGGTACCCCTTACAAGCAATGCGCCATCAAGACCCATGTTGCCTGCATTATTAATATACACTTTGGTATCACCGGCTCCATCCTGCAATGTCATCATATTACCGTTACCGTAATTTTTACCATAGATCATTTCAGCTGTATTGGCTGCATTTGTGGTTTGCAGAGTCAGTGTCCTGTTCAAACCATTTGTTTCCATATGTACTACTTCGCGTGTATTTACAGCATTGTAGTTTCGGAAATTGGCTGCATAGGACAGTGAATTTGACAAACCGGCTTCACCATAAATACTGATCCCGTCATTGCCTGAAGCCGCACCCCGGATAGCCTGGCCTGAAGCGGCATCATTGGTTCCGTATATAGATGCGCCGTTCGGCCTTGATGTTGTACCAATGATGGCAACTCCTGTTTGTGATTCTGCATAAACACCTACACCACTTGACAAATTAATACCTGTAACTGCACCACTGGTGTTTCCTGTACCGTAAGAAATCCCTTTCACGCCGATCCCATCTCCGCTGTTGAGATGGGATTGTCCCAGTACACCAATGCCACCGGTCAGTCCGGTTGACTGGCCCAGCACACCATAGTTCTGCGCAATACCTTCAACACCTTTATTACCTGAAGAACTTCCATAAACTGCTGCTGCCAGGTTTGAACTGTTGCTGAGCACTGAACTGATCCCACGTCCGGTACCGTTCGTCGACACAGTAACCATATTATTATTGTTAGCAGCGTTAACGTTTGCAAAATTTGCGGCTTTACCATTCGACGGGTTCACATCTATTCCATAGCCAATACCCGAATAATTAACCACCAGACCTGATGATAAACCATTTACATTATAAGCATCCACCAACAGCGTGTTGCCTGAACCCTGATTCAATAACTTTACGGCCGGGTTTGTATTAGATGCTGTAGTCACTTCAAAATTGACGGCCATACCTCCCTCACTGTAGGCGTATAAAGCTGTGCCGTTTCCTGCATGCCGGACCGTCATTGCAGTATTGGTATTTGAAGTATTTGAATTATGTACAGACAAACCCAGCCCTAATCCATCCTGACGCATCTTCACTACCGTATCGGTGTTATTTGCATTCGTCAATTCAAACCAGCCTGCTTTACCAATTATACCATTCGATTTACCATGGATACCTGCTCCGCCGCTGAAAATTTCCCCTTTCATGGCATCACCGCTGGTGAGATTTGTTCCATATACACCTGCATAAGCAGCTCCGCCACTAAACCCATACAGCCCGTAATTCTGCACACTGTAACCGTACACACCTACATTTGAGTTACTGGTTCCCAGGACACCGGCACCGGTATTATTATCACCCCATACACCGACAGATAATGCAGGCAGGATGCCGCTGCCGCTAACACTGGTTTTACCATATACAGCCGTGGCACCATTCGATACATTAGCATTGGTAATACCAAATAGTTTTATGGCGCTGCTGGATTGCACATTATAAGGAAGGAATAATGAATCATTCGCACTTTCCCAGCGGTTATTCAGCAAATCCCATTTCATAATCTGTCTGTCGAACGGAACACCGAATGCCACGTCGAGGTTCTGGATTTTTGCCACAGTGGGTGAAGGATAAAAACCGGTTAAATCCCCCAAAGCAGGCCCCGTAGGAGTAACTGAAGAACTGCTGTTCAGGATTTCTTTCCAGCCACTTTCAAAATACCAGAAACTCTTTGTATCAGCATCATAAACCAGCAGGCCGTTGGCAGGATTTGAAATGCCGAGTTTATCACTTGTACGCATCCTTGGGATCAAAACACCAGAATTATATAATGGGATCTTTGAAAGACGGACAAAACCAGTTAGACGCTTTCAGTAATAACTGATGTACGATATATTGATGTTTGCCCCATATGCAACGGTTTGTTTAGTGGCATTGCCGATTGCATCAAATTCATATGTATAGTTGCTTTTATCTCCACTTGTGCCATCGGAATAAAAATATTGTTCCGATTTCATCAGGTTTTTTGAACTGACACCCCAGTAACTCTGTCCCCCGCTTTGATTGGAGAGTGAATTGGCCTTATCAGTGTAATAAGTCCATTTAATAGTTTGGTTCCATACCCCGTTTGTAGAATATCGCATACTGTCACAGTTGCCATTGCTGTAGAAATAATCCATAGAATTTGTATAAATGCCAGTCACACTAATATCTTTCACAAGCTGATGATCAGCATTGTAAACCCTGACAGTTGGAGTGCCCGGAAAATTCGGATCTGACACATGATTAACATAACCACTGGCATCCAGCTCAAGATTTTTTGTACTTACAAGATTCCCTCCTGCGTTGTAATACTTTTCAACAACGAGTCCTGGTTGGTACTCATACGTACGTTTTGTGCCGCCAAGATGCTCATATTTTGTAAGCCTCCCGGAAGCATCATACGTATAGTTGACAACACCATAATCATCTGTCCAGGTTTTCAATTTTGCCACAGTCTCAGCAGGCGGCTGGTCGCTATTGTCTTTTTACACGATACAGCTCCGAGAGACAGTATTGTTAATCCGCTAAAGAATAAATTTTTCATGATGCCAGGTTTGTTTTAATGATTTTGTAGACACAAATCTGCAACAGATATATCCAGAGTCAAACCGCCATTGAGTAATCCGGCATTTTATTGAGCGAAATGAAAAAGATGGGTTCTCAATGAGAAAAGGTGTATTGAACAAACAGTATCGGGAATTTTATAAGAAAGTCTCTCACGGCTATTTTACCCCGGGTTAAAACCCGGGGCAAGTGTGAAGCGGATGGCTCCTGATCAGAAGATTAGCATATTTAACCTCTTGGCGAAAACTTTAAATAATTGCTTTGTAGCAGAAGCAGTATCGGGACTAAAGTCCCGGGAAATATTGTCTTTAAAAAAACAATAGAAGAATACTGCTGCGGGGCTTTAGCCCCTGTTCCAGCACCAAAAAAAAGGACTCAAAAAAAAGTAACCAGTTGAAACGCCGCCAACCCTTGCCCCGGGTTTTAACCCGGGGCAAGGGGGCAAGTGTGAAGCTGGATGGCTCCTGACCAGAAGATTAGCACATTTAACCTGTTGCCGTGGTGGGTGTCCTCACTTACCACTCCGAAGTTTTTAGACTTCAATGCATTTAGATTTTTTGTATTGATTAAACTTTATTCTTTGTTCATGAAATTCCGGTGGGTGAAGACACCCACCGGGGCTCGTAAAGAATCATTTCGAGCGAAGCTAGAAATCTGGCTGTTTTCTGCGATGTCATTGCGCGGGAATGGCCGAGGCTGGCCGTGGTGGGTGTCCTCACCCACCACTCCGAAGTTTTTAGACTTCAATGCATTTAGACATTTTGTATTTATTAAACTATATTCTTTGTTCATGAAATTCCGGTGGGTGAGGACACCCACCGGGGCGTTCATCGCTTCCCGATATGCTGAACAGCGATGAAGCTGAAAACACTATTACGTACAATAGGTTTATATGCTGTTTTAAACGCTGTTACTGTGGAGGTTTTCCCGGGGTCAATCAGTTCAGCAAAAAAAGCCGCCTCATTCGAAGCAGCCTTTAAAAATATTTGCAGTGATTATCAGAATTTCTCAAACAACTCCATAAACTCCTGGCGCTTGGAGCGGGAGATACTTACTGTCGCGTCATTATCCATCACAATATACCCGCCATCACCACGCACCAGTTTTTTGATGCGGTTAATATTAATCAGGAATGAACTGTGCACCCGGTAAAAATCCGGACCACTGAGTACTTCATCAATCTCTTTGAGCACTTTGGAAACCAGGATTTTTTTCCCGCCGGTGAGTACCACATTTGTGTAATTACTTTCTGCTTCACAGTAAATAATATCAGCAGTGGGAACAAAGATCAGTCCATCACCGGTTGTGAGGGCAATCCGTTGCGGGGTGGATTTTTCACGCTGATTCATACTTTGGAGCAGCAAATCAAACTGTTCGCGGGAAGGGGCAGATTTTTTTTCGTTGATCCGCAGGATGGTCGCTTTCAGGTCATCCGGGTCAACCGGTTTCAGCAGGTAATTCAGAGGAAAACCAGGTCAGGCCGGTGCTGGCGGATGGCTTCCACTCCCAGCTCTGAACTGTTGCACATCGCCACAATTTCCACATCTGGACAATAAGTTTTCAGCAGCCACTCCATCATTTCGAGGGCGTTTTTTTCATCGTCGATGAGAATGCAGCGTATCATAAATTATTTTTTAATCAACTACAGGTATATTCAGCGTAACACGGGTGCCGCGGGCTTCTCCTTTTTCATCTTTCAGGTCTTCAATCACCACACTGGAACGGATCTCCGCATACTGGCTCAGCAGCAGTAACCGGCTTTCGGTCAGTTCCATGCCCAGCGATTTTTTGGTAGTGACAGATTTGCTTTTCAGCGCCGCTGCTTTTTCACGTCCTACCCCGTTATCCTCAATCACGCATTTCAGCATCCGGGCAGAAGCCATCCCCAGTGTGATTTGTAAATGACCGCCTTCACTCCGGTGCAGCAATCCATGCCAGATGGCATTTTCAATATAAGGCTGGATGATCAGCGGCGGTACTTCAATAGTATCAGCCTGTACATCCGGTTCTACTTTGAGCGTATAAGTAAACTTCTGGTCGAACCGCAGTGATTCCATTTCTATATAAAGCCGCAACGCTTCCAGTTCATTACTCAACACTACGTTTTTACTGTTTGAATTATCCAGGATAAGCCGGATCAGTTTGGCAAAACGTGTGAGGTATAATGAGGCTGTAGCCTGATCGCTCTTCACAATATAGCGGTTGATGGAGTTCAGGCAATTAAAAATGAAATGCGGATTCATCTGTGCCCGCAGTGCCTGCATTTCTGCTTCAGCCATTTTTTGCCTGGTTTCTGCTAAAATCATTTCAGCTTGTTTTTTTTCTTCCTCTGCACGGGCCCTGATTATCTTATTGGCACAAATTGAAGCAATCGTGGTGAGAATAGAGAGGTGCTTTTGAGTAAAGAACCTTTTTTTTGAGTGCTCACAGTCAATCACCCCCAGCACTTTACTATTATAGATCACCGGCACTGAAATTTCTGAGTAACGCTGCACATCATCCACGATATACCTGCTGTCGCGGCTGGTATCCGCTATCAGTTCCGCTTCACCGGTAACTGCCACAGTCCCCACAATACCTTTTCCCAACGGAATATCCATCGGTTGCCTGATTTCAAAATTCCGGGGGCTCTTCGGGCCATATGCTGCTTTCTGGACAAGTATTTGCTTTTGATCATCCAGGAGGTAAATCACACAATCTTCAAACCCGAGGCGGCCGATACAATTCCGCGCCACATCCCATAAAATTTCATCCACCGAATGGTATTCATGTAAACTGGAACCGAAATAATTTACGGCCTGTTCAGTTTCCAGTTCTTCTTTCTTCTTCTGTAACTGCAGGGTACGGCGGCGGAAAACATAAAAGAGTATACCGGCAACCAGTAAAATACAGGCAATCCGGAAAGAAGTACGCAGATACAGCGGTGCAATGATGCGGAAAGAAAACTGGTTCACCGATTCCACCCAGGTATTCCTGTCTTCACTCGCACGCACTTTGAAAACATACTTGCCCGGAGGTAAAGAAGAATACCGGGCTTGCCTGATATCAGTACCTTCCTGCCAGCTTTTATCATATCCTTCCAGTTTGTACTGATAGCGGATGTTGCCGGAGCCAGACAGGCTGATTGCTACAAAATTAAACTGCAGGTTATTGTTCCTGTAACGGATATCAACCGGTGCATTTTGCATGGAATTGATCAGCGAATCACCGGCCATGACTTCATAGATACTCACCTGCAACGGTTCAGCTGTTCGGATCAGTTCGTCGGGGTGGAAAAAATTAATGCCGCTCTGTGTACTCCAGTATAAAGTACCATCCGGTGTTTTTAAAACACCCGATGGTTTAAATCCGCCTTTGTTCAGGTTTTCATGTTCATCATAAATATCCATCTTGCCTGAAACCGGATCCATCCGGATCAGGCATTTGGCATTTGAAATCCAGATATTCCCCCGGTCATCCTCGATAAACGCATCTGCTTTATCATACCGTAAGCCATTCGCCCGGGAATAAGCAATGGCTTTCCCATTGGCCAGAATGCGGCTAAAACCCAGCGTCTGTGTAACATAAATTTCATCTTTGCTGCTGCAGAACAAGTCAAGGCAATTATCATCCAGTAATCCGTTGCGTGTTGTAAATTGCTGCAGGGTGTGTGCTGCCGCGTCATAACAAAACAAGCCCCGGTCCCAGGTAGATACCCAGATGCGGTGGCGGCTGTCTTCTGTGAAACTTTTAGGAATTGAATGGCTAATGGTTCCCAATATGGGATCATTAGATAAAGAGCTCACCGTTTTGGAATCGGGGTGGATAATATAAACCCCGCTATCCCCTGCCACCCAGATACGGCCATCTTTTGCCTGGAAAGATCTTGTATAAAAATTCCCTTTCAGTTCAGCATATCGTGCTGTATCCCTTGGTATCGGATAAAATTTTCCTGTAGTACGGTTAAATAAAGCCGGCCCCATCCCTTTCACGCCTGTCCAAATCTGACCAAGGTGGTCAATACACACTCTCAATACTTCCGGATTGGCAGACCTGCCAAAACCATCACCCCCGTCATGCTGATAAAACTGAGCAAGGTTGGTGGAAGGATTCCAGTGTATCAGCCGGTCAGCAGCACCCATCCAGAAACTGCCGTCTTTGTCCAGCGCCATTTCAGTTACATACCCGTCAAAAAACTGGCCTTTTCCATTGGAGAAAAATTTCTGGTAAACAGCCTGTTTCTTTAAAATATTAAAGATGCTGATGCCATAACGCTCAGTACCCACTACCACATCTCCCCGGGGTGTACCAAGTAAACGGTATACACGATCCGAAGCGATTGTTCGGGGATCTGCAGGATCATGGGTATAATGGGTAATGGCTCCGTCAGGGTCAATAATAAAAAAACCTAAGGTTGGGGAAGCATACAGGATTTTTCCATTCGCAGCCATTCTTACTTCTGCCCACCAGGTCCTTTCAATATTGTTCGACACGAATGGCTTTAAATCAAATTGCCGGATTATGTTGTTTGTGCCAATATCAAGGATAAACACCATGCCTTTGCGATCTGCCAGTGCCAGTTGCCGGCCACTGATCCTGCAAACGCTTAAAATATCTTTGAAAGGGCGCTGGTAAACCACTTTCATCTGCGCATAATCAAAAACAGTAACAAGGCTGTCCGTTGTTACGAGTAACTGGTTTCCCTCATAAGGGGTTACCTCCACCAGGCGGCTGAATTCATAAATAGCAGGAATGCCTTCCAGTTTTTTCCAATGCTCACGGTTTTTGTCACTATAATATTGACCGCGGTTAGTATAAATTACAGGACCGTATTCCGGAATATCCTCAACCAGTGGTGCCTCGAAATTGGTTATTGAGTCTTCCAGCCGGATTCGGTGAAACCGTCTTTTCGTATCAGCCCAGCCGGCACCATCCCAGCTGCCCAGCCAGAGATTATTCTCTTTATCACAGAGCATGTGAACAATAGTCTTGCCCGGGATACCGGGGTTTTCATCCATGGAGTAATTGGTTACGGTATAACCATCCCATGAATTCAGCCCTTCATTGGTTCCGGTCCACAGGAATCCGTTTTTATCTATAGCCAGTGAGCGGATGAAATTATCTGACAGTCCCTTGGAGGTATTGATATGGTAAAAGGAAATATCCTGGCCCCTGACGGAGGTCAGTGCCAGTAAACAAAACAGCCAGCTGGTAAGCCTTAAAACCAAATTTCTAAGTTTATCCCACAGGCAGCCTGCGGGACTTGTTAAAAATAGTCTCTTTCCTATAAACTGGTGTTTTTCATGAGTGAATGGCAGGTTTATTGAGTAAACAGGGGATCAAAAGTCAAAAATCAAAAGTCAAAAAAACTCCTGACTTAGAAAGTCCATAATAGATCCCAAATAAAAAATCCCAAAACCCAAATCCCAAATTCCAAACTTCTCAGGTGAGTGTTTGGAATTTGGATTTTGGAATTTGGGATTTGATATAATGTTCTTTTTATGAACGTTTAGTCTACCCTATACGTGACCTTCAGCTATCATCGCATCTGCTACTCTTACAAATCCTGCGATATTGGCTCCTTTCACGTAGTCAACATTTCCTTTTTCATCTTTACCATATTTGATACACTGGTCGTGGATATCGCACATGATGATACGGAGGCGTTCTTCCACTTCTGCTCTTGTCCAGTAAAGACGGATAGAGTTTTGTGACATTTCAAGTCCTGATGTGGCCACACCACCTGCATTAGAAGCTTTACCCGGAGCATATAATACACCGTTTTTATGCAGCCATGTGATGGCATCAGGTGTAGTTGGCATGTTGGCGCCTTCGGCAACCAGCATACAACCGTTTTCAACCAGGAGTTTAGCATCTTCTTCATCCAGTTCATTCTGGATAGCGCAAGGAAGGGCAACATCGCATGGGATACCCCATGGTTTTTCACCTTCAAAATATTCGCAACCGAACTTATCAGCATATTCTTTGATACGGCCGCGTTTTACATTTTTCAGTTCCATGAGGAATTCCAGTTTGGCGGCATCAATACCTTTCGGGTCATAGATGAAACCATTACTGTCGGAAGCAGTTACAGGGATACCACCGAAAGCCAGTGTTTTTTCAATGGCATATTGAGCCACGTTACCACTGCCGGAAATAAGTACTTTCTTTCCTTTCAGGGTCTGGTTCTTTGTTTTCAGCATTTCTTCTACAAAGAATAACAGGCCGTAACCGGTTGCTTCGGGTCTGATCAGGCTGCCGCCGTAAGCATATCCTTTACCGGTAAGAACTCCGGTAAATTCATTTTTCAGGCGTTTGTACTGTCCGAACAGGAAACCGATTTCACGGGAACCAACACCTACGTCACCGGCAGGGATATCCGTATCCTTACCAATGTGCTGGTACAGTTCAGTCATGAAGCTCTGGCAGAAACGCATTACTTCATTATCTGATTTTCCTTTGGGATCGAAATCAGAACCGCCTTTACCGCCACCCATTGGTAAAGTAGTAAGTGAATTTTTGAATACTTGTTCAAAGGCCAGGAATTTCAGTACACTGAGATTTACATTGGGATGGAAACGAAGACCACCTTTGTAAGGTCCGATAGCGCTGTTCATCTGAACACGATAACCGCGGTTTACACGATAGTTACCGGCATCATCCATCCAGGGAACGCGGAAAATAAGGATGCGTTCAGCTTCGATCATCCTTTCCAGGATGTTTGCTTTTTTATATACCGGATTTTTTTCGATAAAGGGAACAATGGCTAATGCCACTTCATAAACGGCCTGATGGAATTCAGGCTGTGCAGGGTTTTTTAAGTCCACCATATCCATGAATTTGTCTATGGCAGACTGTTTTGTGGTAATCATACAGCAAAAATTAATCGTGATAGAATCGAATGTTAGTGGAGGTATTTCGCAGGAATACTTCCTGAAAGCAGGTCAAAGTTATTACCGCCCCAAACCGGGAAATATGAGTAAAGTCAATTGCCGACCTGTTGTCAGGCTAATTGATGCCCGGGAAGTCAACGTCAAAAAAACCAGCCCCCGGAGGGGCTGGCTGGCATTCATCATGTTAAACTGAAAAATATAGAGCGGTCCGGCCTTAGAAAGCCCAGAGCCTTGTAATATTAAAACCAATTACAAACTGACCATCACGGTAGTCATTCTGGTTAAACATGTTGTTACTCTGCGGAACAATGCCATAATAATTGGCAAAGAAGATCTGAAATGCGTGAGAATCGGTAGTTATTTCATATCCCAGCGACAGGTTGGGATGCGGGTTATTCATGGGATGCTGTGTCAGGGGCTGGTCGTAATTAACGGTTACGGCTGTTTTTTTCTGACACTTTATAGCGGCCCAGGAAAGAAATAGCCAGGTGGCCGTTTTTCATGGCGCGCTGGATATCCCCTTTGCTGTCAACATAACCTGCCACATTATTAAACCAGGAAAAGCTCGGGGAAACCTGCGCAGAGAACTTATCCGTTACTTTCCGGGCAAACATCAGCTGGTTGAAAAAAGAGTAGCGGTGTACACCATAGCGGAAATTGCTCTTATCGCGGGTGTCTATTACTACGTTACCAAAATAGGTAACACTTACGGGTACTTTGTTGCTTTCCGTCTGGCGCAGTAAGGCATACTTTGCACTTAAGTCTACCTGCATCCTTTCTTTTGTTAAACCGGCACCGATATTGAGTCTGTTGATAACAACAAAGCTCATACCCAATCTGATATTAGATGGTGCGAAGAGACCAAACATATCTTTGGCTCCGTTGTTCACTGTACCGAAACGGTGCTGGATAGACATTTCCAGCGAGCCTTTCTTCGGCACTATACAAGTTTGGTTATCCATGACCCAGACGCTCTCGAAGGTATTTTTCGCCAGTCTGACTTCCTGGGCAACCGGTTGTTCCGCCACCGCGGAATCCACCTGGGCAGATACCTGGCTGGTAATTACCAGCAGGATCATTCCGGTTAAGGAAGTCCTTGAGAGTCGGAACATCATATTTGTTGTAATTTTTTTCATACAATTTCTTTTAATTGTTTTTGGCTCCTTGTTTGATCCACGCAAGTACCATTGCGTTGTAATCCTTGTTTATTCCACCCACGGGCATTGGTGTGCTTTTCTTACCAGTGAGCCACAGGTAAATCAAACTGGCTTGTGGATTATTGATATCAAAATAATTTCCTGCACTCAGTGAATTAAATGCATTGGGGGCTGTAAGATCCGGCGACTTGCCTCCTGCAGCATGACATCCGCTTAAACTGCAGCTTTTATTGAAAATGGGAATAACATCATTGGCAAATGTTACTGGTCTTGTTATTTCTGCACCAGTATCAAATACAACTGTCTTGTCTTTGTAACATCCGGGTAGTATAAAAACTGCCGTTGTTACCAAAACAATTCCCAATATTGTTTTATTGCATAACATGATTTTATGATTTTAAATATTTCGCAACAAAGGGAAATGCTATTTCTTGAACTTCAACATCAGGTTGGGTTTAATTCCGTGCTGGTAATTTGATTTATTCCAGACGGCAAATCCAAATGGCATATCAGCAAAACCAGTAAAATCAACATCCTGTTTCAAAACATCACCGGTTTTGATAGCTCTTTTGTATTCATAAATCCAGCCTGATCCGGTATAAACCGCAGTCATGCTGATATCCGCCCTTCCGTTCTTAACAGGGGAAATGATAACCCCGGGTATTGCTTTAGGACCAATACCACCAAACACAGGATCTCCTACTCTTTGATAATCAGTTCCCGTATTAGGATCAATTGTTCCGGAAGTCAGCGTCAATACACCTGTTGAACTAACACCAAGAACTTTAACTGCCGTACCACCTGCTAATGTATCTGCCACTTTTATAAAATCATAATTACTGGCAGTTGGTATAACAAAAAGAGGAACGTTTACAGATGCACCTGTTCCGTCTAATTTTAAGCTCTGCCTGTTATTGATTGATCCTTGTGTGGCATCTGCAGTGTAAGTTGGTGCGAATGGCCAAGTTGCTGATGCACCTGATACAACCAGGTCATCAAAGTGGCGGCCGTTGCCTGATCCACCGACTAAACCGGTAACCCCGGGTCCACCAGACCAATCCTGGTAATTATCATCCATTAATCCAAATGACAAACCCCTGTTTGGATGTGCCCACCACATATCAATTTTTTCGTTGGCGCCATTGGTGTAATGATTTCCACTGCTTGCATTAGATTTTGGAACAGCTGGAGTTACTGAATAATCTATATAAGGAGTAAAAACATGGCAACTTGCATAACAGGTTTGTGAAATAAATTTCGGTGTGGAATTATCAATATTCCAAAGCATTGCAATTTTATCTTCACCCCATCCATCTCTGGTTAATACACCACTGGCGTCAAATGTTTTTGCAGTTGGCTCTTGTCCCCAACGCTGTGTAGCCGCATTAAAATACCAGGGTGCTGACCTGACACTTTTATTGTTGTCAGGTATTTCAGCTAAAAAGTAGATGTACTGGTTGTCGTACATTGACCGAAGGGTAACCGGATATGCCTGTCCAATGTAACCTGAAAAGAGGTTATTACCAGGATCGGGCACAACGGCGTTAAAAGTTAATTTTGCCGATTTATCCCAGGAGGCATCAATCACCCCATCAATAGTAGGCGCAGAAGCAGTTAATTCAGAATATAACTCGCTTCCGTTTGGAGCACTTGGTATATCCAGGACCTGGTCATCCTTGGTGCATTGTGTCAGAAAAATTATACTTCCCACCAATGTTAAAGTGATGGCAAATGTCAGTTTATACTTTTTCATAAATAATTATTTGTGATGAGATTTGATTGTTTGCGATTCGAAAATGAAAGCCGGATCCGGCCCCCGGCTTTCATAAGTATTCATTTATCTTTTAAAAGTTCTCATGTAGTTGACTACAGCCCATCTTTCATTATCAGATAATTTTTTAGCGAATGTGGGCATGGGTTTGCGGCCTTCTGTGATTTTCCAGTATAATTCACCGTCTTTTTTGGCAGCAAAAGCAGCAGTACCAAAATCACCACAGGAAATATCCAGGTTACCAGCTTTGGTACCATCACCTTTACCGGCATCTCCATGACAGGATTTGCAGTTTTTGATATAAATTTCTTTTCCATCTTTAATGGATGTGGGGTTCACAGCTACCGGGTTTCTTACAGCAATCGCTGAAGCCGGTGCCAAGCCAGGTGGACCAGCAGGTTTTTGGGCTTTCACACCATTCGAAACCAGCATCATTACACCGGCCATAACGAAGAACTTACGCGTCTTTCCTGCTATTACTTTAATTGCTTTCATTGTTTTGTTTTTTTGAATGTTAAATGTTATTAATTTGTTTTTTCGTTTAGTCAAATCATCATCCTTAACATGACGTACCCTATCGGGAGTTTAGTTGTGCCGGAATGACTTAAGTCGTACTGGCTTTCGTTTTTCCTTCTTTTTTAATTCTCACCAGCTGGTACATCAGGTAAAAAATAGTGCTCCAGATCACAACGATGATGGCAATGGATACCACCACGAGGGTCATTGGTGCTTTTTCCCTGGAAGCAGATAATGAACGGCTGCTCCAATGGTCGTTTTCAATTTTTGGAAACGCGCCCCATTTCACACGGCCTTCTGTTTCTGCGTCACCATATTTTTCATCTCCTTCAATTTTTGCAATAAGATCAATCATACCGTCTTTATCACCGGGCAGGTCAGTAGGAAATTCAATTGCAGCTTCACCATTCTCATCGGCAGCCACCACTTTTCCTACGGGCAGTAAACCAAATAATCTTTTTACGTAGAGGTGTACTTCCGGACCAGCAACCAGGCCGCTGTCTGATTTTACAATCGCAACTAAAGTTTTGGTTGAATCTGTTTGCTGATACGATAAAGTAATTGTCGCTTCCTGTGCCTGCACCCTGCCACCTGCAACCTGCATTCCTGCAAACACCAGGATCAGTGCGTATTTAAGTAAGCGTAATCTGTTTGTATATGTATGTTTACTTGGCATGTTCTTCAGTTTTGGGGTTATCCAGTTCTTCCAGTTCGATCCCTTCGTTTTCAAGTGTTTCCCAGATGGAAATAATCGGGAAGAATTTTGAGAACACGGTGATGATCAGCATGACGCCTGCGAGTGATCCGCCTACGATAGCCATTTCAATCCAGGTCGGGAAATACACAGCCCAATTGGCGGGTACATCCTGGATGGGTAAATAAGGATGCAGCATAATCGGGGTAACGATCAGGTACCTCTTAAACCAGGCTGCCACCACCACAAAAAGGGCAATCATGAAAATGGGTAAAGGCTTCCTGGCCTTCTTCCACAATAACAAAACAGCAGGCAGTGCCATACCAAAAATCTGCACACCCCAGTACAGTGGTGCGAAATGACCAGTGAAAAGATCATTCAGCAGTTTACCTTCAGCACCACGCATTTTATACGCAGGAACCAGGTATTCATTAATATTAAAGTAGGCATACACCAGGCAAAGGAATACCAGGAGTTTACCCATGAAATTGAAATGGTCTTCTGTTAAGTATTTCTGCAGCTTATATGCCTTGCGGAAAACAAACATGGCAATGATCACACAGGCTGTTCCGGCCTGGAAGGCACCGGCAACGAAATACGGACCGAAGTTGGTGCTGTCCCAACCCGGACGGAGTGTGGTTGCAAATAACCAGGCAGTAACGGTGTGAATGGAAATCGCCAATGGAATAATCAATACGCAAATAATAGAAATACTGCGTTTCATGATATGCCACTGGTTCTCTGTTCCTTTCCAGCCTAAAGCAAGGAATTTATACATCCAGCGCTGCCATTTGGGTTTTTCAGTCAGTACATCGCGGCACAAAGCAATTCCCGGCAGCAGTGGTACATATAAGAACAGTACACTGGTAACAAGGTAAGTGGTAACAACGATTACGTCCCAAACGATCGGCGACTGAATCCGGCCATGTGTGAACAGGTTCAGGATCCTGTCGGGCCTTCCCATATCAACGATGATGATAAGACCTGCAAACATGATTGCTGATACAGCAATGATTTCAGCGATACGGGTAATGGGCCGGTATAATTCAAAATTAGTCAGGCGGAGTACAGATGAAATAAGCGCACCTACCAGGCTGATCGCAACAAAAAATACAAAGTTTGAAATGTATAAACCCCAGGATGCGTAGTCGCGCATCGCAGTCACTTTCAATCCATGTTTCAGCTGGAGGTAATAGGCGAAACCACCGAGCAATAATACCAGCACCAGTCCGGCTATCCATAGCTTACCACCAAGGCTGATATGACGCAGCGGGCGGAGAGCCACAGCACGGATTTCTTCCCGGTGTTCTCTTTTTTCCTGATCACTTAATGCATGATAATCTGGTCCTAAATGTGCATTCGCTAACATAACGGCGCTTTGGTTTTATTCTGTGGTATTATGGGGTACAGGATCATCTTCAAAAGGGAAATTCCTTTCCACCGGTGGCAGGTACCATACCCGGGGTTCAGTTCCCAGTTCTTCCAGGTAACGGTAACCGGCCCTGTCACGGATCAGTTCACTGAGCCTGAAAGTATCTTCACCATTCGTAACCACATCTTCATTGGCATCTCCGTAGAAAATGGTTCCGTTGGGGCAATTGGTTACGCAATCAGGTAGTTGACCCTTGCGTGCCATGTCCACACAGAAATCGCATTTTGATACAGTACCAACCTTATCCTGCAAACTTGTTTCGATTGAATTATTACAACGGATTTCACCTTTATTACCGCAGGTTACCACGGAATCAGCGGGAACAGCAGCCGTTCCGGTTTTTAAAGGTGTTCCCCAGTCATTACCCCAGTTAAATACACGGGCATTATACGGACAGGCTGCCATACAGAAACGGCAACCAATACAACGTTCATTATCTATAAGTACTACACCATCCTGTCTTTTAAATGTGGCATCAACAGGACAAACTTTCGTACAGGGAGGGTTATCGCAATGATAACAGGGTTGAACCATCCAGTAAGGAGAAGATTCCTGAGAGTCCTGCATCTTCTTCACTTTGATCCACTCAACCGGCGGGCGCTTGTTGTGCATCTTCTGGCAGGCTTCAACACATTTGCGGGCATTGGCACAACGGGCCATATCAATCACCATCACAAACTTCCGACCTTCGATACCAATACGAGATTCAATATTTGTAATAGCTGATTCAGCAACATGGTGCTGGATGTGGGCACTGTCCACTTCAACCAGTTTACCATCCGCAGTCATCACTTTCACCTTTTCCCCGGTTTCAGGAATAGTATCAGCACGCAGCTTTTGCTGAATACCAAAACCAGCCAGGGTGGCACCACCCGCGAGTAAACCGAATTTTAAAAATTTCCGGCGTGGGGATTCTTCCGGTTTCTTATTTTCCATATCAGCCTTTTTAGCGTTGTTTCAAAAGCGAAGTCGTTGGAGTCCGATGTCTTATAAGTGAATCAGGGAGAAATCTTGATTCATCGCAATCATAATCATGAGCAGAAAAACAAACAACTGTTCGGCTAAGGTTAGGGTATAGCTCACCCTAATATCTGATAGCCGTCAATCGCTAAATTGATTTTCCTCATTTCGCATCATGACTTATAATTTTTTTTAAAAAATTAATCGTTTAAACATTGATGTTACAGCTTGACTGGTTTGCACAAATAAAAACACATTTGAATTGTGAAAGAAGTTAACAAGCAATGATGGCATGGAAAACAAAAAACTTCAGTTTCCCCAATGAAAGAAAATGAATCAGTTTTTTGGGATGTTTCTCGATTTTAAAAAAAATGAAGGAGCCTGTTCAACTGGAAATGACCCCAAAAACAGGTTAAAAAAAAAGTGATTAAAGTCAGTATGAATTAGAAGAGATATTGAGATCTTTTATGGATTCAACTGGAGTCTTAAATGTAAACTGGCTGCGAAATTGATTTTAATCAACCTGAAAAATCAATTTTTTTTGTCGCCGATCAAGCGCAAACGAAGATTTTCACAGATTGCCTTACCGCTTTGTAAAATATTATTCCAGGCAAGAAATTGTAACCAGCAATAATGTAGTGTTCTGTAAGCCATTTCCCCAAATATGAATTGACCATCAGTTCACAAGGAGTTCTTGGATATCGATGAATGGAAATCAACCTGCAAATGAATCCTGCCTTGCAGAATTTTCAAACAGACAAACACCTGCCCAGGGAAACTTCCTGACGGGCCCCTTCGGCTCAGGCATAGCGGCAAATATTTTCATTTGCAATGAAAGCCTTTTGAGTGCAGCTGCTGTTTTTAATCTCGATTTGATATCAATCGGTGTCCAGCCAAATAAACGGAAGAAGTCTTCCCCTTCTTCCGGGGCAAATACCAGCGGGGATTTTGCATCTTCCAGTAATGTGCCCATTTCTTCACGGATCATGGGTAAAATAGGAGGAGATAGCATATCTATTACCCAGCGTTTGAAACCGGGCGTATGAGATAAATCAAATGCAAATGCACCCGCTTCTTCTGCGGGTAGATAAACAACAAGCCCTTCCGTGACTACCAGTATTTTTTTCCCTTTGGTGCTGACTTGTTTGAAAAATTCCAGTCTTGCATTCCTGTCGGCCAGGTCAATGGCCACTCTTTCGTGTTTACAGCGCGGCACTTCGTCTTTCATCATTTCATTCATATAGGAAACGATACCGGGAAGATCAGCGTCAATCCAGCGGAGTTCCGGTGGCAGGTCAAGCCGGAACGCCCTGGCATCAAGTCCGCTGGCGAGGTTGAGAATAAGATCATACCCATCTTTCACATGCTGCATTACAAACTGATCAAACAGCCAGGTCCTTGCCACTAATGACCAGCTGTTTTTACGTCCTGATGCCATAGCCTGCACAATCTGCTCACCCCGCTCACCTGCCAGTCGCCGCGCATAAGGATCTTTAAAAACAGCATCAGGCCGGTCTGTTTCATCAGCCCGGTAAACAGCCACCCATAATGATGTATCTGATATATCCCTGATTACTGGTTCCATTGGCAAAAGGTAAACCTGTGGGCTTAATCTCCAAAATATTTTTATTTCAGAGAAGGAAAACATGATAAGCAAACGTCATTAGTACTGTATTGTTACTGAAAAGCGAGAATGACGAATCAAACATATGACAGGGCCTTATTTTTGATTACTTTGTTCTCCTTCCTGCAAATTGCAGATCGTTGATTTAAAACAACCGGGAACCAGGTATCTGGGTTAAACCCGGCATTTATTAAACCGTCATATCTATCCATGACAACTGTTACTATCAGGCCCTGGCAAAAAGAAGATCAGTCACTGCTGGCTGAATACTTTAATAATATTCTCATCTGGAATAACATGCGGGATTACATTCCGCATCCTTACACCGAAGAACATGCAGAAAAATTTATCAATGCCCAGGCAGGCATTGACCCGGCACAGAATTTTGCCATTCTCGCTGACGGGGAAATCTGCGGCGGAATCGGTATTCTGCTGAAAGATGACATCTACCGGATGAATGTGGAGCTGGCTTACTGGGTAGCCGAACCATTCTGGGGAAAAGGCATTGCCACGGAAGCGGTGAAGCTGATGACTGATTATACTTTTGAAACGTTTGCCATCAACCGGATCGTGGCTGAAGTATTTGAATATAACAGGCCGAGTATGCGTGTGCTTGAAAAAAACGGGTATTACCTGCAGACCGTTTCCAGGAAAGGGGTTTTAAAAAATGAATATCTCATCGACAATTATATATGGGTGAAACAAAAATTCTTCTGATGCAACTTGTATCTGATTAATTTTTCTTCGACAAAAAAAAACCACACATGATCAAAAAAAACATCGCCACCAACGAGCTGGGATTTGTATTTAATCCCGCCACCGGGGATTCATTCAGCACCAACCCGGTTGCAGCCAGCATCCTCAGGTATATGCGCGAAAACAAATCGTTGTCTGACATCAAAAATCATTGCTCGAAACCTACGAGACAGATTCTGCCACTGTAGAAAAAGATCTCGATGATTTTGTACATACACTAAAAGAGTTTAACCTGCTTGCCACTGCTGTCAATTAACTGAAAACACAATTCTCCCCATGAAACCGATTGTTATTGCCATTACAGGCCTCAATGCTATAGACAGCCCCGGCCCAGGCGTGGCCGTAGCCCGCGCCATCCGGGATGGGATGGACAAACCCGTAAGGATTATAGGCCTGGCTTACGAAAACCTGGAGCCCGGTATTTATATGGAAGGCATTTGTGATAAAACCTACCAGATTTCTTATCCGGCTGCAGGTGCTGAAATCCTTTTCAACCACATCAAAGCCATTCATGAAAAAGAAGGTCTCGATCTGATCATCCCGAATTTTGATGCAGAGCTGCCGAATTTCATGATGCTGGCGAAAAGACTCCTCGCGCTGGGTATCCGCACATTCATGCCTGATGCAGCTATGTTTGATGCCAGGGATAAACAACACTTATATGCTTTTGGAAAGCAACACGACTTCAGGGTACCGCGTGACATGATGCTGTACCAGCCCGCTGAACTGGTACGCGCCGGTGAACAATTCGGATATCCGCTGGTAGTTAAAGGGAAATATTATGAAGCAGTCGTTGCCCATACTGCAGAACAGGCACAGAAAGCATATTATAAAATCAGTGCTAAATGGGGGTTACCGATTATCATCCAGGAATTCATCCCCGGTACAGAAATCAATATTGCTGCGTTGGGAGATGGAGAAGGAAATGCGATCAGCATCATCCCCATGCGCAAACTGTATATCACCGATAAAGGCAAGGCCTGGGCAGGCATCACCCTGGAAGATGAAACACTGGTTGACCTGGCGCGTCGTTTTATCCAGGCCACAAAATGGCGTGGCGGGTTTGAACTGGAAATCATGCGCAATGCTGCCGGTGAATTATATATTATGGAAATCAATCCCCGTTTCCCGGCATGGATTTACCTCAGCGCCGGAGCCGGGCAAAACCAGCCAGCCACCCTGGTTAAAATGGCTATGGGAGAAAAAGTAAAACCATTCACAGAATACGATGCCGGAAAACTATTCATCCGGTATGCCTGGGATATGATTGTAGATGTATCCCGGTTCCAGCAGTTTACTGCATACGGACAATTATAATCTGACCTCTATAAAGAAAATATTATGTCGAAACTGAAATATGAAAGACCGTTTATCAAGAAGATGAGTGTGGGTATGCTTGATAAAACAGGTACACAAAGCGAATTAACCCCGGTAACAACCATTGATGGAATCGCCGTAAAAGAGCTGATCCGGAAATATGGCAGCCCTGTTTTTGTAATGAGCGAACAACAGATCCGCCACAACTACCAGTTTGCCGTGAGGGCATTCGCCACCCGGTATCCCAAAGTGCAATATGCCTGGAGTTACAAAACCCATTACAACAATGCCATTTGCCGCATCTTCCACCAGGAAGGCAGCTGGGCTGAAGTAGTAAGCGGTTTTGAATACCAGAAAGCATTAAACAATGGTGTGCCCGGCAGCCAGATCATTTTCAATGGCCCCGACAAACAGGAAAGTGAACTTATTCTTGCAGTGAACCATGAATCACTCATCCATATTGACCACCTGGAAGAATTGTACCTGCTCAGTTCTATATGCAACACCCTGAAGAAAAAAGCACGCGTAGCCATCCGTGTGAATATGGATACAGGCATTTACCCGATGTGGGACCGTTTTGGATTCAATTATGAAAATGGGCAGGCCTGGACAGCCTTACAAAAAATTGCAGCGTCTGAATTCCTTAGCCTGACCGGGTTACACGCGCATATTGGCACTTATATGATGAGCACAAATGCGTATGCTATTGCGGCTACCAAACTCAGCACACTCGCACTGCAATGCAAAAAAGAATTCAACATCACCGTTAAATATATAGATCTCGGTGGTGGCTTTCCAGGCACAAATATACTGAGAGGAACTTATGGTGCGGTACAACTGCCCACCGTGGATGAATTTGCAGAAGCTATTACCCATGCAATCCTGCAGGCAGGATTCCCGCCGGCAGATCTGCCCATGCTGGTTCTTGAAAGCGGCAGGCTGCTGGTAGATGATGCCGGCTACCTGCTGGGCACTGTACTTGCCAATAAGAAACTGAGCGACGGAAGAAAGGCTACCATTATGGATTTCGGCGTCAATATCATGTTCACTTCGTTCTGGTACGATCATAAGATAAGTCCTGCACAGGAAGTAACTTCCTTCCAGGAAGATACGGTGCTGTACGGACCGCTTTGTATGAATATTGATGTAATCCGTGAGCACGTGAGCCTGCCGCTGATGAACCGCGGCGACCATGTAGTGGTACATAAAGTTGGCGCCTATAATATGACTCAATGGATGCAGTTTATTGCGATGCGTCCGGCGATCGTGCTGATAGACACCAACAGCAACACCCATGTGATCAGGCAGAAAGAAGATCTGGCTTACATGGAACAACTGGAGCAGATACCTGAACATTTAACACTGAAAAACTGATTTTGCTAAAACAGGTAAAGAACATAATAAAACCGTTTGCAGAAGAAGTGCTGAACAGCTATTCCATCCTGCTATTTTCAGGCAGTAGGGCACTCGGCCTGCTGTTGCTGATCGTCAGCTTTTTCAAACCTTATGCCGGTTTCGCAGGACTGGTGTCGGCCATAATTGCCATCGGGGTCATTTCATTCGCCGGCTTACAGCGCTCTTCCGTACACAAAGGTTTATACAGTTACAATGCAGTATTGATTGGAATCGGGATGGGCACGTTTTATAATCCCGGAACAGCATTCTGGCTGTTACTGTTTCTTGCTGTATTGTTTTCAGTAATCATGTCGGGCGTATTAGCCAGGATATTATTACCCAAGGGTCTCCCCTTCCTTACGATTCCGTTTGTAATCTGCTTCTGGCTGGTAATCCTTGTATCGCGCGAATTCACTGCCATTGATTTTTCGACCAGGAATATTTACTGGCTGAATGAAATGTATGCGATCGGTGATAAAGACCTCGTGAATTTCATGATGTTTTTGAAAACCTGCCGTTGCCCGCACTGGTACTTACGTTTTCAAGTCCCTCAGTTCTTTATTCTTCCAGGAAAATGTACTGGCAGGAATGATCATATTCACCGGACTCCTGTTCCACAGCCGCATCGCCCTTACACTGCTGGTCTTGGGTTTTATAGCAGGATTCCTCTTCAACGGTGTGGTGCATGCGTATGACTCAGGCATTAATTACTACCTGATGGGTGGCAATTTTATCATTGTCACGCTCGCCATCGGCAGCTTCTTTACCATACCCTCATTATATTCTTATTTATGGGCACTGGTGGCGGTACCCATTACTTTTATCATGGTTATAGCCCTGGGTAAACTCACCGCCCTGCTGAATCTGCCGGTGTATTCACTGCCCTTCTGTATCGTGACCATCCTGATGATATACTTTTTCTCATTGCTTAAACAGAGCGGCAAACTGGTGATTACCCCTTTACAGTTTTATTCCCCGGAAAAGAACCTGTATAATTTCCTCAACGCACGCAAACGGCTGTTTTCTGAAAAATACTACAGGCTGCAGCTCCCTTTCCTGGGCCAGTGGATTGTATCGCAGGGTTACGACAGTGATATCACGCACAAAGGCGACTGGAGCAAAGCGCTTGACTTTGTGATTGTGGATTCACAAATGAAAACGTACACCGAGTATGCTTTGAAACCGGAGAATTTCTATTGCTACAACAAACCAATACTGGCACCTGCAGCAGGATATGTACAGGAAATCATTGACCATATAGAAGATAATGAAATTGGTAAAATCAACCGTGAGCAAAACTGGGGCAACACAATTGTGATCAGGCATGCGGAAGGATTATATACCAAGATGAGTCACCTGCGCAGGAATTCTTTCAAAGTAAATGTGGGCGACTATGTACACCAGGGTGATGTAGTTGCGGCCTGCGGGAATTCAGGTCGTTCACCCGAACCGCATTTGCATTTCCAGGTGCAGTCAACCCCTTATGTTGGCAGCAAAACAATAGCCTATCCTTTTGAAGCCATGATGGTGCGCAAAGACGGATCATTAAAACTGGCCGAGTTTGAACATCCTGCAGAAACAGCCTGGGTAAGCCATCCCACCGTAAATGAAAGCCTCGCCAGTGCATTTGAATTTTTACCGGGTTACCGGATGGAAGTATCCGCTGAAGGTTTTGACACCAGCACCTGGGAGATATTCACCGACGCGTATAACCTCACTTATTTTTATTGTCACCAGACCGGTGCCATTGCGTATTTCACCAGAACCGCCTGTTTCTTTTATTTCACGTCTTTCTACGGCAACCGCAAAAGCCTGTTGTACCAGTTTTACCTGGGTTGTTACAAAATCAGCCTGTCAACAGAATATACCGGATCTGTTCAGGATGAATTCCCCCTGCAGTGGACAAAGAACAATCCCGGCAAATGGCTGCAGGATTTTATAGCGCCTTTTTATATTTTCCGCCGCTTGTTATTTGAATCTTCTAACCGGATTACCGGAGGAGGCGTATTTGATGCTGTGGTTACAGTGGAAAGCAAACGGACGTTGCAATATCCGGGGTTCAGACTGCAGCAGGTGGAGTCAACCATCCTCATAGAAGATAAGAAGATTAAAACATTCAGTTTTGAAAAGCAACACAAAAAAATAACCGTTACATGTACTTCAAAAGGATAATACTGACAGGGTTCAGCTTTTTGCTGGGTATCTGCCTCTTCGCACAGGAGATTCGCAACGAAGATGAAGCGGCCACCGAATCAGCCCGCTTATACAATGAGAAGAAATGGAAAGAACTGATGGTATTCGGCAAAACCACACTGGAAGCGGGTATTGATTTTCCGCTACTGCGTATGCGCACAGGCTATGCCGCATTTGTATTGGGTAATTACGGGGAAAGCCTGAAGCAATATGAAAATGTATATAAAAAAGACCCTGAAAACAAAACGGCACTGTATTACAGCTACCTGAACAACGTGTACCTGAACAACAGCAGCGCCGCCCGTTTCTACGGATCCAAAATGCCGGAAGAAACTCAGACCGCCGAAAAACTGAAAGCCACCAAATTGTCAGGCGCAAACCTCGAATTCAGTTATAAAATACCGGACCAGACAGTCCGTGGAAATGCACAATACTTCAAAGCCGGCGTACAGGCCGAACTGGGTTACCGGCTGCAATGGCAGAATGCTTTTGCGATGTATAACCAGACCATTGATGAACCATTGCTCACATCAGTAAATAACAACCACAATATTAAAATTGCCCAGAAAGAATATTATACCAAACTGAGCTTTGCCGCCACATCACATATATCCATCATTGGCGGGTTCCATTATCTCTATACACCTTTCAATAATTTTATTTATAATAACTATATCGGATTCGGAGGCGTTAAACTCACATCGCCTTTTGTCCATGTACAGGGTCTGGTTCAACTGGGTCGTATCAGGGACTCATCATACCAGCAGGTGGATGCCGTGATCAGCTTTTACCCCCTGGGCAACACCAAACTCTACAGTATCACAAGAGGTGGCTTCAGTAAGGAAACGGCCTTCACCCAGGTAATCGGATACCGCATCCTGAAAAATATATGGCTGGAAGGAAACGTAACAATCGGCAAATACAACAAACTGCTGGGCAACGACGCACTATATGTTTATGACGATATAGACACAAAAAAACTCAGGGCCGGCGCCAGCATGTATGCCCTGGCAGGGAAAAACACAACTGTGATCATCAATTACAATTTCGACAGGAAATCACTATACGGGAGACCGAATATCAATTTTAATCAACAATCAATTACAGGAGGTTTACAATGGAATTTTTAAGAAAAGGAATACTGACAGTTGTTGTTTCGCTGCTGGTTGCTACGTCCGGCTTTGCACAAACAGCTGAACAAATGCAAAAAGCATTTAAACAAAGCTATGCCAGCGAATACAAAGGCGATTATGCGGCTGCTATATCAGAATTACAGAAAGCCTATAAAGCCGACAGCTACGAATGCAACCTCCGGATGGGCTGGCTGAATTACAGCCTGAAGAAATACACCGTCGCCATGGATTATTACCAGAAAGCCATTGACCTGAAAAAATACAGTGTGGAAGCCAGGCTGGGTTATATCACACCTGCCAATGCGGCAAAAATGTATGACAAGGCTTATGCGAAATATGAAGAGATCCTGAAAATAGACCCCTATAACAGTACAGCCAATTACTGGGTGGGCGTGAATTATTATTCAGTGAAAAAATATGATGTGGCAGCTAAGTACTTTGAACTGGTGGTGAATATGTATCCTTTCGATTATGATGGCAACCACATGCTGGGGTGGACTTACCTCTATTTAGGAAAAACGGGTGAGGCGAAAATATTATTCGAGAAGGCGTTGTTGTATAAGCCGGATGATGCTTCGGCGAAGGATGGGTTGAGTAAGTGTAAATGATTTTTACCACAGGCAGATACACAGCTTTCATTCAGGGCAAAGAGGCCACAAGGTTTCCCTTGTGGCCTATTTGAATCACTCTGTGAACCTGTGCCCCAAGGAAGCGTAGGTGGGTGGTTTTGTATTTTATCTCGCCACAACTAAATGTGAATAGTACACGTTTTCACCAGATTGAATTTTAAGAACATATTTCCCCGCCTGCAATGCATGCACCTGCATCAGATAACGCGTTTGCCCCGGGAACAACCGCATCACCAGCCTGCTCCTGCCCGACATATCAATCATCGTAACCGTTGCCGCATTCACCAATGGCTTACGGAATGAAAGGTTCAGCACATCTTTCGCCGGGTTGGGGAATACCGTTACCTGGTCATTCAGGTAAGGGAGTTTGATTACAACGATGGAGCTGAATTTATACACCAGGTTCTGGTCAACCATTCTCAGGCGGTAGTAGACCGGGCCTTCAATGCCTGACACATCATCTGTAAATGAATAAGAATTCACACCTGATACCCACATCACCACACCGGCTTTATGAAATGTGGTGCCGCCATCTGTACTTCTTTCTATTTCAAAATGGCTGAAGCCATCTGCTCTGTCCAGTGTCCAGTTCAGTAAAACGGTATTGGCGTTGTATTTCCCTTCAAATTTTGTAAGTCCTACAGGTAATAACAAACCACAACCGGATGACCATACCTGTGATACAAATTCAGGATGATCCACATAAGGATTCCGGTTTCCCTGGAAAAGATAGCCTGCATTGTTCCGGTCGGTTTCTTTCTGGCTCACCGGATCGAGGTTATTCCATTGCAGCATCATCTGCAGGTAACTGATTTCAACAGAAGGCCAGGCTGTACCATCAAAAGCCATGTCCCCTTCTGTACTTTGATTTTCCCAGGCGACCATGTTTGACTGGTAGCGGGTAACAAAATAAAGAAAAGCCCTTGCTACATCACCTTTGTATGCATTGATAGGTTCAAATGCAGTGGCTGCTAATCCCGGAACGGTGTTTGGCCCGAGTTTGCTGCCATTGGTACTGGTGAAGCTGGGTGAATTGACCACACCATAAATGTTATTCGATCTTTCGGCATTTACCAGCTTATCTGTGGGAAAAACATGGAAGTAATCACTTTCAGGGCCTACTGTATTGGACTGTGCATTTCCACCAAACCAACTTTGCGGAATACTGTGCTCCCTGTTATATAAAATACCTTCTGAATTGGCAGCAGTTCCGTTATCCTGTTGGCCTCCGCTGGCAACAGTACCGGGTGTGAAATTATAAGCATCCGTACCGGTTGGGTTATCACTGTAAATATCCCAGATAACATCAGGGGAAGTGCCGGGGCCCACTTCGCGGGGTTTAATATCTGAAATCAGGTATTGATCCCATAAATCACCGTAGGTTTTTGGTGTTAAGCCGGTTGAAATGATTGTACTGAGTGCTGTTTTTAAAGCAGCGCAGGTTAAACCACCAGCGGCTGCATAATAACCGACCGGTTCACCGGAACCTGCACCAGTGGTAAAGTTTTGTGAGATGGCACCGGTTGTTAAATAATCCGGTGTACCCAGGCAATTATTAAAAGTATAAACCCGCACATAATAGGTGGTGCTGTTGGCCAGTCCGGAAATATTGACATTGCCGCCTGTCCCTGCATAAACGGTTTGTTCACCGCTGCTGTACACTGTATTGGCCGTATAACTTGTTCCGTCAAGCGGAACAGTAAAACTGTTAACCGTATTCACTCTTACTAAAGAGGAGTTCCCGTTGCCGCCCGACCAGCTGATGCTGGCTGTTGTATTACCCGGCGTTACGGGAATAGCAGAAACCTGTACGGTGGGTTCTGCACAACTGGTGGCCGTATTGGCTGTAGCGGGCGTTGTGATATTGTAACAATTATCGGCGCTGTTAAAACTATAAACAGCCGCATAATAGTTAGTGCCGTTAGTAAGCCCGGTAACAGAAACCGTATTGCCGGTACCATTATAAACTACATATTCATTACTGGCAATGGTTTGTCCGCCGCCAAAAACGGTACTGGCTGTATAAGCAGATCCGCTGAGTGGTGTACCAGTTACTGCACTGCCCTGTTTTAACACAACCAAAGAGTTGGTACCTGATCCAGGCGTCCAGTTGATATCGAATGTACTTGAAGTAACTGCGCTGAACGAAGCAGAAGGTGTTTGTGTTACTGGTGGCGTACAGGCAGCTGCTGTTCCGGTCCACTGCACATCATCAATGGCAATCCGGGAGCCGGCAACTGTTTGCTGTAATTCGAGGTTAAAGGTTCCTGAAATATTAATGCCGTTCACCGTTGCTGTTGCAGCTCCGGTTTGTGAAGTAGGAACTGCAATATTCGCCACTGTAGTACCATTTACTTTAACTGCAATATTACCTGCTGAACCACTAAAGAGATATTTATACTGGAATGTCAGGTTGGCAATACCACCGGTAATTGAATTACAGGTGAGTGCCCCATTACGTATTGCGATAGCCTTGGTATTGATGGTTTGATCGGTACGTGAATCTGTAGATTGCCAGCTGTATGTATTAGGTGATCCTGACCATGTGCGTAATGTATAAGTTGTTGGACTGGCTGTAGGAATATTCTCAAAATTTTCTGAGCCCTGTGCAAAAGACAAATTCAATGTTCCGAAAACAAGCAGCGCTAAAATCAGGTATTTCTTCATGGCAAATATTTCAAAAAATGAGCAGGCGCAAAAGTACAGAATCAGGGCTTCGCAACGCTGATTTCAGGATGCAATATAATATGGTATCAATTTCAGGGATATAATATAAGTCATGCCACTTATTGACTGAGTATATCTGACAGGTTTTCAGGGGTTTCCGTTAAAGTAGAGTCTTCACCACCCACCTACGCTTCGCTACGGCGCGCAAGCGCCGGAACATAGACACATAGGATCACATAGAAATACAAACAGCAGTCAATAAAGGAAGAAATGTTCTTTCTTTAAGAACTCTCTCTTGTATTTCCTATGTGCACCTATGTGCCTATGTTCCTATGTGGTAAAGACTCTAAAAACAGGCACCTCCCCCCTCGCATTCAGCACCTCATAAAAATCATCCTCCACTTTCACCCATTCGGCTTCATCAAAAGAAGATGAAGTAAGTATACTGCAATCGCCGGCAATGTTAGTGGCCTGGCGGTTATAATCGAGATCCACTCTTTTGCCAGGGCTGATATACAAATTTTTAACCCTGAAAATATCTTCATAATCCACACTGCCGGAAAAATAATCGCCCGAACCTCCTCCCGTTATTTTTAATTCAATCCAGGGTTTTGTATTATCTGATTCGTCCACGCCAAATAAATACAGCTCAACTGATTTTCGAAAACAATTGCGCGGGAAACTGACGGGAAATCTTTTTTCAATAGCCGCCATGAGTCCGAGTACAATGCGGTAGTGCAATTCGCTGAGGGTATCTTTCACTGGAGTTTTTTTTGTTCAAGGTCTTTAATCAGTTCATGGATGGATTGGGCATCAAGGTAGTTGACCGGTATTGTATACTCTTTACCGGGAGTGGTAACCCGCAAGTAACGACGGCCCTTGTTTGATCCGGGCTTCACGGTGGTTGGATCAGTTCGTTCAAATTCAAAATAATGAGTGGAATAAAAATCAAAACTCCGGCAGCTGATTTTCCGGCTGTCTGTTTGCACACCGTACCATTCGTTGCGTTTGTAGAAATTCCGGATACGCTGGAAATAAAAAACACCAAAACCCAGGAAAGCCAGGCCGATTAATCCGAATGATCCGCCGAGTAGTCCGAACACCGTTTTATCTGCACCGGTGGCAGCAGGCAGTTTTTGCAGAGAACGGAAAGCAAAATAAAGCAGGAAAGCGGCAAAGAGTCCGAAAACAACCAGGAGTACAATATGAATACTTGTTTTGGGGTAGTGAAAAGTGTACTGTTTCAAGCAGGATGAATTTCCTGTAAAAATAACCGGAAAAATGACTGAATCCGGATCAACAACTATCAGCCTTAATATATGGTGTCAATCCTTACCTTTGCGGCCTTAATAAAAAATGCATGCGCACCCAGGAAAATGTTCAAACCCGCAGTGAAAACAAATGCGAACTGTGTCATTCCACAGAGAATATCAGCTTTTATGAAGTCCCGCCGCAGGAAAGCCGGAATGAAGACAACAGCATTATGATTTGTGCCAAATGCCTGGCGCAGGTGAATAAGCAGGAAGACCCGGATGCCGGTCACTGGAAAATTTTATCAGAAACCATGTGGAGCGAAGTACCGGGTGTGCAGGTCATGGCCTGGCGCATGCTGAATCGTTTCAGGCATGAGAGCTGGGCAGCAGAAAGTCTGGACATGCTTTACCTGGATGATGAAAAACTGGCCTGGGCCAAAGCGACGGGCGATCATGACAGTGATGGCAGTGTAGAACTCCACCGAGATGCAAATGGTGCCCAGCTGAAAACAGGCGATACGGTTGTTCTTAACAAATCACTTGACGTAAAAGGCACTTCTTTCAGTGCTAAAATGGGAACTGTGGTGAAGAATATCCGCCTGGTACCTGAAAATATCGAACAGATTGAAGGAAAAATTGAAGGCCAGGTGATTGTGATCCTGACTAAATATGTGAGGAAGCAGGGCAGTTAATTTCCCTAAGTGGGTGTGAGGATAAATACCACAGTATCCATTTTCATATCATCTTACATTATTGTTATTTTCCTTTTCAAAAAAAGCGAAAATCTTCAGGGGCTTTATTCTCAAAAACCGAGCTCAAAAAGGAAAATACCTGGCACTGCGCCTATTATTTCCCCGGGTTAAAACCCGGGGCAACCAGGAAGCCGGATGATTTCTATAAATAAGTATCATATTCCTAACTTCTTACTGAATCTAATAAATAACTACTCAGTAGCAGCAGCATCGAGGGGAATAAAGTCCCGGGAGATTTTTTTTCTGATTTAAAAATAATTGACAACTCTTGCGGGGCTTTAGCCCCGGCCAAATTTCATAAAAAAACGAAATCTAAAAAAGTATTCAGTTGAACCGGGGTCAAACCTTGCCCCGGGTTTAAACCCGGGGAAACTAACAGGCAAAAAATATCTTCGATCTATCGCTGCACACCCAAAGTAGATATAAGGATCACTTCGGAGATTCTCCGCTGCGGCCGCTGCGAGAAATAATTCCGCTGCGGGAAATAAAGTTTTCACTCTTTTTACCGCCCGCCACCCATTTCACACCGCTGCAAACCACCCATTCACCGCCTCCCGTTGCTGGCTTACCGCTAAGTGCTGCTGAAAAATATTTCTCCCCTTTTAAAATATTTCCTTTGCTGATCCGTCTGCCTAATTAAATGGAGCAGATCAGGACATGGCCGGTGGCTGAACAACAAAAACAAAATATCATCCAGGCAGTACGTAATTACGGCAAACGCCTGTATTATTTCATCCGGGGAAAAGTGAATTCGGATGAAGATGCTGAAGATATACTCCAGGATGTCTGGTACCAGTTCAGCAATGTAATGAACAGTGAGCCGGTAGAACAGGCAGGTGCCTGGTTATACCGGGTGGCCCGTAACCGGATCATTGACAAATACCGGAAAAAAGAAGATGATTCACTGGATGAATTGTTTGATGAAGATGAAGAAAACGGATCCCAGCTAAAGGAAATCCTTTTCTCAGAAAATAAAAACCCTGAAACCGAACTCATCCGGTCAGCCTTCTGGGAAGCGTTATTTGCCGCACTGGAAGAATTACCGGAAGAACAAAAACAGGTATTTGTCTGGCATGAACTTGACAATTTATCCTTCCAGGAAATAGAAGCAAAAACCGGGGAAAAAACCAGCACCCTGATCAGCCGTAAAAGATATGCGGTGCTGCATCTCCGGGAAAGACTAAAAGATTTGTATAAAGAAATTATTGAACCATAAAATAAAATGTATGAAAAAGAATCGTGTAGCTAAAATGATCTTGTTTTTTATCATCCTCGCGCCTTTGTTTGTTTTTGCCATAGGCAGTATCGTCATGCTGTTATGGAACTATGCCCTGGTACCTGTTCTGCATATTTCCACAGTAACATTCTGGCAGGCATTGGGCATCCTCGTGCTCAGCAAAATACTCTTTAGCAGTTTTGGCGGCCGTCACCGTCACCGCGGCGGATTCATGAAAGAAAGGATGATGTGGAACAGCATGACACCCGAGCAAAAACAAAAACTGAAAGAAGAATGGAAAAACCGGATGTTCCGCGGCAGGCATGGCTGTTACCAGGGAGCTTTTAGTGGAGGGCAGGAAGCGGCAACGGGATCGCAGGAACCGTCCTGAATCATGTAGAAGCTATGTCAAATTGGCTCTTGGCTTTTGGCTTTTGGCCCCTCCTACGCTATGCTTATGCTTGCGCTGAAGCTTCAGCATGGAATCTTGGCGCAGGCATTCGGCATTGGGATTTGGGTTTGGGATTTGGGGTTTTGGGATTTGGGGATTTGGAATTTGGGGATTGGGATTTTTTTAATTTTTACTTTTGACTTTTGCCTTCGGCCCTCCTGTTACATAAATAAAACACCGGAAAGTATCATTCAAATCATACTGATACCCGGTGTATTTTTTCTGGTAAACCCGCATATATCCAAAGTCGGCACTGAGGTGGTTGCTCAACTTTTGTTTCAATCCGATGAAAACGCGGTTCTGGTCAAAGTGGTTGTAAATAACTTCTTTCCCAAAATGGACAGCCAGTTCATCGGAGAGCACAAACTGCGGCCAGTCATTTTTTGAAGAAACCGGTATTGACAATGCCAGCTGGTAACGAATCCGGTTGGTAAACCGGTAATCACCCGTGCGGACATCATTTGCAATTTTTTGCTGCCAGCGTTGTTCATTGCGGAGACGATGCTGGATGCTGAGACGATGGAATTTCCCGGAGAACAGCAATTGCTGGTAAAACCGGTGTTCGTTGCTGATTGTTTTCCATCCTTCACGTGTGGGCGACAACCACATATGACCGTAACCTGCCGCCACCTGGAATTGTTTTGTTATCTGGCGGGCCAGTGCCAGCCGCGTAAAAACAAAATTGGGATCCTGCACAAAATGGTTTCGCCGGATATGCAGGTCTGCAAGAATGGACCAATGCGGATTGAGTTTTACCTGTGAAATAATCCCGAGCCAGGTTTGTGTCTGGCGGTTCACTTCTTTGGGCGGTAATTGTGCAGTGACCGTATTGGTGAATACAAATTGTAAAATGAGCAACAGGGAAGGAAGAAACTTTTCATGCCTTTTAAATACAGGCGCTACGCCAGTAACAGGATAAGCAACTGCGCCGCCACGATACGCAGGATCATTGTCAGCGGATAAACAGTGGCATAAGTAACCGAAGGGATGTCACTCCCCGCCAGTTTGGTGGCAAAAGCCAGTGCTGGGGGATCTGTGGATGCGCCAGCCAGCAAACCACATATTTCGAAATAAGTTTTCCGGAAATATTTCCTGGCAATCAGTCCGGCCAGAAGCAGCGGTACTACGGTAATGATTACACCCATTCCGATCCAAACCCATCCCCTGCCATCTTCAAAAGCAGTGGAAATATTTTTACCGCTGCTGAGGCCAACGCTGGCCAGGAATAAACTGATACCAATTTCACGCAGCATCAGGTTGGCACTGTGGGTTGTGTAATTATTCAGGTAAAGTACATTGCCAAAACGGCTGAGGATAAGTGCCACAATCAGCGGACCACCTGCCATACCTACCTTAACCGCCACAGGCATATTGGGAAAATGAAAAGGAATGCTGCCCAGGATAACACCCAGTACAATGCCGAAGAAGATCGGTGCGAGATCAGGCACTTCCAGTTTTTTCAGCGAATTGCCCATGGCTTTGGTAATAAGGAGGATTCCTTCTTCCGTACCGACTACCTTAACTGTATCTCCCAATTGTAAAAACATGTCACCATGCGGCACCATTTCAATACCTGCCCGCTGTAACCGGGTGAGCGTAAAGTCATGCTGCTGCAGTTCAGGAATATCCCCAATACGTTTATGGGTTACTTCAGAACGCGTAACTACAATTGTAGCCACCTGTAACTGGCTTTGTGGTGATTTGCGTAAATCAATTTTGCTGACGGGCCCCACCAGTAATTTCATTTGCTCCAGTTGCTGCCGGGTGGATACCACCAGCAGCACATCGTTTTCAGAAAGCACGGTGGATGGTGTGGGTGTGATGATTTCATCATTTTGATACATCCGTGAAATAACTATGGGTTCTTTCAGCAATTCAAATAAACGGCGCAGCGGTTGTCCGACGAGTTGTTTGTTCTCCAGTCGCAGGTGAACTGATATCGGGCGGTTGGAACGCACCATTGCCAGCCGGCGGTGCAATTCCTGCTCCCTGCCAATATTCACTTTCAGAATTTTTTTCAGCAGTAACAATGAACCAATAATGCCAAAAACACCCAGCGGATATGTAACCGCATACGCCAGTGTAATCAGTGAACGGTCAGTACCGGTTACATTCAGGTCACGAACCGCAGCCTGTGCAGCAGCCAGTCCGGGCGTGTTGGTAACAGCACCGCTCATCACACCGGTCATAACTGAAATATGGTTCTTGCTCAGGTACCACAGTAAAATGGTAAGCGCCACACCGGTACTTACAATGCCTGCAGCCAGGACATTATTGGCCAGTGCATTTTTCTTCAGAGAAGCAAAAAAACCGGGGCCCACCTGCAGTCCGATAGAATAAACAAAGAGGATCAGGCCGAAATCCTTGAGGAAGTCTTCTGTTCCTTTGTCAATACCGATTCCGCAATAGGAGAAGATCAAACCGGCAAATAATACCCAGGTAACACCCAACGAGATACCGGCAATTTTCAGCCTGCCAAGCCAGATACCCAAAGCAATGACTAACCCGTATATAATTACAGATTGTGCAATAGATATCTGCGTGAATAAATTAGTGAACCAATTCATGGTATTGCCGGATAATTATTATTTAAACTAAACACTATGCGGTTTCCGGCTGTAATCCCCAATGTTCCGGGGATCTCCAGAGGGCTGACAACAACAGCTCCCTCATGAACAGGAATTCTTTCGGCAGTTTATCATACATCCTTTCAAACAATTCTTCGTGTGATAACAATTCCTGTTTACCGGGTTCACGGTCAACTGACATGATTTTGGCAAATTGTTCACGGGTAAAATCAAGTCCGGTCCAGTCAATGTCTTCAT
Organism: Chitinophagaceae bacterium; assembly: GCA_016720825.1. Classification (GTDB taxonomy): domain Bacteria; phylum Bacteroidota; class Bacteroidia; order Chitinophagales; family Chitinophagaceae; genus JJ008. The sequence continues at coordinate 80,608 of JADKJV010000006.1, forward strand.
ATCTCGGCATCCATCCGATGGGGCTTTCAACAGAGGAAGCGCCGCCTTTGATCCTTTGTACAATCCATTTGAGTACTCGGATATTCTCACCAAAGCCCGGCCATAAGAATTGACCATTGGCATCTTTGCGGAACCAGTTAACACCAAAAATACGTGGTGCATTCGGCAGGTCACGTCCGAACTGTAACCAATGGTTCACATAATCGCCGATATGGTATCCCATAAAAGGAAGCATAGCAAACGGGTCGCGGCGCACTTTTCCGATTTCACCGAAAGCAGCAGCGGTCATTTCACTGCCCATGGTTGTAGCGAGGTAAACACCGAAATTCCAGTTAAAGCTCTGGTAAACCAACGGAACACCTGTGCTGCGTCTTCCGCCGAATATGAAACCGGCGATTGGCACGCCTTTCGGGTTATCCCAGTCTTTGTCAATTGCAGGGTTCTGGTATGCAGGTGCGGTAAACCTGGCGTTGGGGTGCGCAGCCGGTTTGCCGCTGTTGCGATCCCAGGGTTTACCATTCCAGTCGGTAAGCCCTTCGGGTGCTTCAGGAGTCAGCCCTTCCCACCAGATATCTTTATCAGCAGTAACTGCTACGTTGGTGAAAATGGTGTTAGCCCTGATGCTTTCCATTGCATTCGGGTTGGTTTTATAATTTGTACCCGGGGCAACGCCAAAATAGCCTGATTCCGGATTGATGGCATACAGCTGACCGTCCGGCGCTTTATGAATCCAGGCAATATCGTCGCCAACGGTGGTCACTTTCCATCCATCAAACTCCTTTGGCGGGATCAACATGGCAAAATTAGTTTTACCGCAGGCGCTGGGGAAAGCGGCGGCCACATAGGTTTTTTCTTTATCAGGGGATTCAACTCCCATTAACAGCATGTGTTCAGCGAGCCATCCTTCTTCACGTCCCATCACGGATGCAATACGGAGTGCAAAACATTTTTTACCCATGAGGGCATTACCACCATATCCGCTGCCGTAAGAAATTATCAGGCGCTCATCGGGGAAATGGGAAATATATTTCACATCCGGGTTGCAGGGCCAGGTGCTGTCTTTCTCCGCGGCATGCAGCGGTGCGCCTACACTGTGGAGGCATTTTACATAACTCTTCTTCTGGATATAGGGAAGAACATCATTTCCCATACGGGTCATGATGCGCATATTCACTACCACGTATTCTGAATCGGTAAGCTGCACGCCATATCGTGAAAAGGGAGAACCGATGGGACCCATACAGAAAGGAATCACATAGAGTGTCCTGCCTTTCATACAACCGGAGAGCAGGTTTTGCAGTTTCTTCTTCATGTCATCGGGTTCCATCCAGTTGTTGGTGGGACCAGCATCTTCCTTCCTGCGGCTGCAGATAAATGTTTTGTCTTCCACGCGGGCCACATCGCTGGGGTCGCTGAAGCAGGCAAAACTATTGGGACGTTTTTTAGGATCGAGGGGAATAAAGGTTCCTTTTTTTACCAATTGCTGGCAGAGACGATCATATTCACTTTGTGAACCATCGCACCAGTGAATAGAATCTGCTTCGCAGAAAGAACCGATTTGCTTTACCCAGTTTTCAAGTTCGGCTTTGGCGGGCGTATTATCAGGCGCCAAAAAGTCTTTTTTTGGTAACATAGAGTTATTTTAAAATTTTTATGGCTGGCAATCGAAAGGTAAGTTATAGCGGGGAGGCTATATCACAAAACTTTGCATATTCTCCCTGTAAAACGCTGTCCAAAATCAGGATGGCGGATGATTCCTGTACGGTCTTAGCTTTCAGGGCATTGGGGGTGGTTGGCCTGTTAGCTGTTGGCTGTTGGCTATTGGCTGTTAGCTGGTACCTAGAAGGCTTGGAATTGGGAATTGGGAATTGGGTCCCTATAGCTATCGGGGTTTGGATTTTTGAATTTTTAATTTTTAATTTCTTCCGGTTTTTAAGCCTCATTCTACTTTAGGCAATGATTTCTTACTTTCACGCATCCAAAAAAAAGGGTACTTCAAACAATGGATATTAAAACAACTCCGAAGAAGAATTTAAGGTGGTATATGCGCAACCTCCATAACCAGGTTGGCTTTTTTATTGTAGGACTGGTCATCATTTATGTATTCAGCGGTATTGTACAAACATACCGTGATACGGACTTGCTGAAACACGCTGTGGTACACGATAAGGCGCTGGCTCCCGGGCTTGACAATAAAGCGCTTGGTGAGGCCCTGAAACAAAGGAATTTCAAAGTCACCAAAACAGAAGGCGATGTTACCTATTTTGAAGGTGGCAGCTATAATGCCGTAAGTGGTGCCGCCCAGTACACAACTAAAGAATTATACAATTGGGTAAAGCCCTTTACGGAATTACATAAATCGAACAGCAAACCGGTCGTGCATTACCTGACACTGGCCTTTGCAATAGCATTGTTGTTCCTGTCCATTTCCGCTTTCTGGATGTTTAAACCGGGCACCAGGTTATTCAGCCGCGGGGTAATTATGACTGTGGTTGGTGTTGTGGCGGCTGTGTTGATGCTGATATTACAAGGTTCGTAATTGTTGGTTCAGCGAAATAAAATAAAATTTTATTGCTATTTTCAGAATTATATTGAGAAATACAATTAGCATATTAGCTTGTCTCCTTTTCACTGCAAACCTGAATGCGCAGCAGCCAAAACTTATCACTGACGTTGAATTAATTTTTACAGCTGCAGAAAAAGGCCGGATAGACAGCCTGCTGCAGGATTACCATAAACGCAGCGGGAATTATGTGGTAGTATGTACCGACACATTAGACATATCAACGGATGCATATAAAGACAGTCTGGTGGAAGTTTACACACCGGAGTCCATTCGAAAACCCTATGCATTTTTCCTGCTTTTGAGCCGCCGGAACAGCAGAGTTTTCCTGGTCTCCAATGAACTCACCGAGGAAGTACCAAACCTGATGGACGAAATTTATAAGATTGTAGGCTACGGGATTCCTGCACTGAAAGAGAAAAAAGTAGAAGAGGCTGTAACCATTATCAGTAAAAAAGCCATGGAGTTCCTGGACGCTTTGCCCCCCAGAAATTAATTCGCTGCGTGCGCCGCTCCGTTGCGAACGCTTCGAAAAACAATCGCTGCGTGCGCCGCTCCGTTGCGAACGCTTCGAGAAACAATTCGCTGCGGGCGCCGCTCCGTTGCGGGTGCTGCGAGAAACAACTCGCTGCGTGCGCCACTCCGTTGCGGGTGCTGCGAGAAACAACTCGCTGCGTGCGCCGCTCCGTTGCGAACGCTTCGTGAAACAATTCGCTGCGGGCGCCGCTCCGTTGCGTGCGCTGCGAGAAAAAATTCGTTGCGGGCGCCGCTCCGTTGCGTGCGCTGCGAGAAACAACTCGCTGCGTGCGCCGCACTACCGCGAGCGCTGCGAGAAAACCATTTCTATGCGGGAAATACTTAAAAATTAATCAGCTGCTTCACCTTCCTCGTGATCAGCGCCATGTTGAGGTATTTAATATCAATAAATTCAAAATCCCTGATCAGCAACAGGGAAACCCCTGCCTCGCGGAGTGCGATCGCATTGTTAAAACAGTTGATGGCGGTTTCCCTCGCGCCGGCATGGGCATAATCAAGTCCCATCCATAATGCAGAAATGTATTCACTGCGTCTTTTCATTTCCTGGTAATGGTCATCTACCCTTTTGATCAACTGGGAAGAATCCCCTTCCGAGAAATATTTAATCAACGCAAGGTCACCGGATTTTTTAGCAGCTTCCAGTGCATCGGCTTTGCGGTTAAATGAATTGTATAAACGCGCCAGCTCGGCATAGCGGCTGAATTTAAGGTTGGTATCCTTGCCGGCCTTTTCAATCCTGGACAACTGCAGTTCCTCTGCCTCGTCCTGCTTGTTCATATTAGCGAGGGCGATCAGTTTATTTTTCAGCAGGAAGTCCCACATTGGGTTGATTACAATTCCCTGGTCGTATACTTTGATGGATTCTTCCAGTTCACCTTTTGCCTGTAATAATATAGCCAGCCATAAATACACGTTCGACTGGTTTGCATTGAGGCTGATGGCGCGGCGGTAAGTGAGTTCAGCTGCATGCCAGTCGAAATTCTGGAAATACCAGTAACCCAGTGAAGCCTGGGTTTCGCCGGAAAATGAATCCAGGCTTGTGGCGTGGTCAATATTTTTCTTGGCGAGCCAGAGTGTTTTCACCGGATCTTCATATCCCCTGAAGGAAGAAAGCAGGTAGCTGTCAGACAATCCCGAATAGGCAGCAGCAAAAGATTTATCGCTGTCAACCGCCTGCTGGAAAAAATCACGGGCCATTAATGTATCGGGCTTACTTCTTTTTTCAATCAGCAGTTTCCCGCGCAGGTATAAATCGTAAGCCTGCAAATCGGTGGTGGGTATATAATCCAGTTCCTGGGTTTCTTTCCGCGTCAGTGTTGTATTGAGCACCGCCGCAATGGCCAGGGCCACTTCCCGCTGGATGGAAAATATATCATGCATGGGGCGGTCGTAGGAATCTGCCCAGATATGTTCATCTTCCACGGCGTTGATCAGCTGTGCGGTGATGCGCACCTGGTCGGCATGGCGTTGCACACTGCCTTCGAGGATCAGGGAAACGCCCAGTTCTTTACCGATTTCTTTGGCGGATTTTGTGTGATGCTTGTATTGCATCACGGAAGTTCGTGAGATGACTTTATATGCCCGGATCTTGGACAGTTGCGTAATGATATCTTCAGTCAGTCCGTCGCTGAAATAATCCTGTTGCGGGTCGCTGCTCAGGTTGGCAAAAGGCAATACGGCAATACTTTTTGCCGGCACGGCCTGTGCTTCAGCCGCAGCAACTGGTTGTGAGGATAATAATTCCAGTGAATGGGCGGTGATGAGCTGGTAAATCCTGACCGGGTCTTTTACGTTCTTGAGTTTTTCCTCGCGGATGAAAACCGATTCGAGTTCTTTTTTGTTTACGATATTCCGGTAAACCACTTCAGATAAATAAACACCACCGGCAGGGGCCAGTGCCTGTATTCTGGAGGCAATATTTACCACATCCCCGAAAATATTTCCTTCATGCACCAGTACATCACCCATGTGTATACCAATGCGTACGGGAACCTGGGGTTCGTTGTGCAGGTCTTCCTGGAGTAATTTGGCAAAATCGGCTGCGTCGGTGGAGCTTTGGAATAAAAGCAGGGATCCGTCGCCATAATACTGTACGATCCGGCCGTTGAGCTCTTCGGCGATCAATTCCACCACTTCGCGGAAGCGGCTGACTTTTTCCACGGCCAGCTCTTCATTTTCCTGCATCATAGCAGTATAGCCGACGATGTCGGCAAATAGAATAGCTGCCAGCTGATGTGTCTGCAATAAATTTAATGACTTCCATACCTGACCGCAACAGGTACAATCCTTTCAGATATAGCCCAACGTTCAAGGTTTGCATACCACTGTCCAGCCAGGTCGTCTGCACCAGCTGCCCGTTCCGGCTATATATAGATACTGTTCCCGCAGCCGGCATTTTAACCATCAGCTGGCCATGTTGCACCGGGTTTCCAAAAACCTGGATGCCTGCAGTGCCGTTGAAAACCAGGTCCACTACCCTGCTGTAACTGCTGGTTCCGTTTTCGCTTCGTTGCTGTACCCGGTAATAGTTATGTCCGGTAACCGGTGATGGGTGTATAAAATGGTAAGCAGCACCGGAGGGTTTATTCACTGCGGTCACATAACCGATCGTAATCCAGCTTTGCCCGTTCACGCTATGTTGAACGGCGTAATCTTTTACATCTACTTCGTTTGCTGTATTCCAGGTAATCAATCCTTGCCTGGATTGTTGTGTTGCTTTAATATCAAGCCAGGTAAGTGGCAGTGAAATATTTGCTTCCAGTGCTCCCAGCAATGGTGTTCCTGATCTGGGATGCCCGTAATAATCAGTTGTTACAGCCGGGATACTGATCCCGGGTATTGGCACTCCGGGGAAATAATCCAGGCCAGTATTACCGCCGGCATTACTGAATAAAGGATTAACAGCAGAACTGGACGCATCAAACCCGGCTATCAATGGCAAAGCAGTAACATCTGCGGCATTGAATCTGCCCAGTATGCCACCGGTTCCCAGTGCATAGTAATCATTATAATCAAGCGTTAACGCACCGGGCGTTCCATAATTAAACAAGGCCGCATAATGATTACCGTTAGCCCCTTCATTACTCCGGAAATTGCTGAAGATATTATCCCTGATATCCCTGGTATTGGTATTCGCTGCACTATAGAAGGCATAAGAATTAGCAGCCGCATTTTGCGGTGCCCCGCTGACATGTACAGTATTAAAATAAAAATTGTTGTTATTGTCTGCAATCCCTGATTCATAAATGCCATATATAATGCCATCTGTTGAAGTACCCCCGGAAGTGCCCACACTGATGATGTTGTTGATAAAATCAGTCTTACCGCGTGTGGTCTTGATTCCATATACAGATGCCGCGGTACTTAGCGGGCTTACAGAAAGATCATGAATAAAATTTTTACTGACGACGTTTGCAGCGCTTGTACTGCCTGCGTAGTAAATACCGGCCACGCCCCCTGTAAATGATGGAAATGTATTGGATATCCCATAAATCACATTCCCGCTGATATTTTGTGGCAAAAAAATACTGCTATTAAATACAATGCCAGCTGCAGCCATATCATTCGTTAGCCAATTGTTTCCGTTTGCAATGGTCAGGTTTCTAACAGTATTACCCACAATAACTGCAAGACCACCGCTGACATAGATGCCTCGTACGCATCCGGGTGAATGAAGCGTCGTGTCGGCACACCCATTCCTGATGCCAGAAATAATATTACGGGCTATAGTTATGTTACCGTTATTAATCGACCAATATGCATTGTCCTGGTGATAAATTCCGTACATCTGCTCTGAACCTAAATTCCCGCTAACATAATTTATACTATTAATAGTTGCCGGATCTATGCTTCCAATTATGTTATTTTCAATATATGAATAATTGTTTTCGTAATTTCCGGTACTGAAAATTCCATAAAAGTTTGTGAAGGATCCAATACTATTATTAAGCGTAATGGCTCCGATTTTATTATTCTTGCACTGCAAAATAGATTGCGAAGTAAGTACCATCCCTTTAAATAAAGCAGCTGTTCCGGCAGTAAATACAATAGAACCATTGCCCGAAGCTGCACCAATAATATTACCCTTCTCTGTGCCCAATAATATATATCCACTATTAGCGGTTTCTATCCCTGTCCATGACGCCCCGGCAGAATTCGACCAATTGAAATTCTGGATAACATTACCCTGGATATTGGTTGGAAAATTTCTTCCTGTACTAATATACATCGCCGTGAATTTATTATCATTTGCAGCTGCTTTTGTCCAGGGCGCTGTACTGCCTCCCAATGTGCCACATCCTGGCGAGCTGCCGCCAATATAATTTTCATTTATTGTAAAAAAATGATCCGCGTCGCTGCTGACACAATAAATAATAGTGTATGGTACAGATGCTTCAGTAATAAATGAAGCCGTTTGATAGAAACTATTGCCAATGACAGACCAGTTATTATTACCATAGTCAATATATATTCCATAAGATGCAAGCCTTGAACTCAGGAAATTGTAAATGTTATTATTTGAAATTGTATTCCTGTCGTTAGTAAGACTTGAACTATTCCCCCTGGCGTAAACAACATAAATGGGCATGTGCGTTCCATCACCAAATGTTATGTCATTATGATCAATCAGGTTATCATCATTACCCAATGTGCCTGTGGTTGTGCTGAAAAAAAGCAAACCGGAAGCAGCTTCACTACCTCTAAGTATGCAATACTTCACGATATTGAACGTCGCATCATTGACAAACCGGATAGTACTGGTTCCGGCTATAGCAGAACTCACGTAACTTACTATCACCAGGCTCTTAACCGAACCTGTGGCATTGACCCGGCCATCAATCGTAACATGGTCGGCACCATTCAGGTCTATTAAAGGAGCAGCCGGGTTGCCGGCAATGTACAAATTGCTTACAACAGGATATATCAGTACCGATGTATAATTTGCCGCACCGGTTCCGCTGCCATACAGTACCGCAGTGGTCGCTTCCGTGGTATTAGCTATTACCTGTAACGTAACAGCACCGGTAAGGGTTCCGGCATTGATGTCAGCAAAAGCAGCCTTCAAGGTGGCGTAATCAGCTCCCGACTCGCCTACTGTTTTTGTTACTTGTGCAGATGTTGTTTCGGACAGACAGAGTGCGGTGGCGGCACAAATGAGTGCGGTCATGCTACGCAGAATCAGGCACCTCATATAACTTATTTTAAAGAGTAATTCCGAACTATGGTAATTTAAGCTATGTACAGCATCCGGAGGATGACCTGGTGCAGAATTAAAAAATATAGCTTACGCTTTGTATCATAAACGGTTAACTCCACTTTAAATTGGGTTTAGAGACTGGTTTTGAAATACAATGACCGCAAAGATGCAAAGGCGCAAAGTATAGACTCAAATAGCGTGGAGTTTTCCAGGAGTCTGTACAACAAAAAAAAACAAGGACAAACCCATCTTGAGAGTGCGAACTGACTTTGCGCCTTTGCGCCTTTGCGTTGATTGTATTCAATTCAATTTTATTATTGCAAGGAATATTACCAACACTTCCCCTCCCGAATTTGTACATTTGACCGATAAAACCGCCGCTTTGCAGTCACCCGTTTTCCTGATAACCCCTCCCTTCACACAACTGAATACGCCCTACCCGGCTACGGCATATCTCAAAGGATTCCTCAACACCCGCAATATCCCTGCAGTTCATGCAGATTTGGGTATTGAAGTCACTCTGGCTGTATTCTGCAAAGCCGGACTGGACAATCTTTTTAAAGAAATCAGCCGCCAGCACCTGGAATTTACACCCAATACCATGCGGATCCTGGCTATGAAAGAAGATTACATTCGCACCATTGATGATGTAATCCTTTTCCTCCAGGGCAAACGCAACACGCTGGCACATCTTATTTGCGGAAGGAATTTTTTACCGGAAGCATCCCGGTTTGCACAGGCGGAAGACCTGAAATGGGCTTTCGGCACCATGGGCATACAGGATAAGGCGAAATACCTCGCCACCATGTACCTGGAAGACCTGAGCGACCTGATCAAGGAAACCGTGGATGAACATTTCGGTTTCAGCCGCTATGCAGAAAGCCTGGGCAGGTCTGCGAATAGTTTTGATGAATTATATGCCGCCCTCCAAAAACCATTCACTTATCTCGACACCATCCTGATCCGCATCCTGCAGGAAAAAATGGACACGATAAAACCAAGACTGCTCGCAATCTCTGTTCCTTTTCCCGGCAACCTGTACACATCACTGCGCTGCGGACAATGGGCGAAACACCATTACCCCGATATAAAAGTGGTGATGGGTGGCGGATTTGCAAACACGGAACTCCGTTCCATCAGCGATCCCCGCGTATTTGAGTTTTACGATTTTATTACGCTGGATGACGGTGAAGCACCGCTGGAAATTTTATGGGAACATATCCACGGAAAAAAGGAACGCCATGAACTGAAAAGGACTTTCACCCTTTCAGGTAAAAAAGTTGAATATATCAATAACACCGCCTGCGCAGATTACAAACAAGGCCAGGTAGGTACACCAGATTACAGTGACCTGCTGCTTGACAAATATATTTCCGCTATAGAAGTGGTGAATCCCATGCACAGCCTGTGGAGCGATGGCCGGTGGAATAAACTGACCATGGCGCATGGCTGCTACTGGGGAAAATGTACGTTTTGTGATATTTCACTTGACTACATAAAAAATTACGAGCCCATTGCTGCTTCCTTACTGGTGGACCGCATGGAAGAAATGATTGTGCAAACAGGACAAAACGGATTTCATTTTGTGGATGAAGCTGCCCCTCCTTCCCTGATGAAATCACTAGCAGTTGAAATCATCCGGCGCAAACTGGTTGTAAGCTGGTGGACGAATGTGCGGTTTGAAAAAAATTTTACGCTGGACAGCTGCCTGTTGCTGAAAGCTTCGGGTTGCATAGCAGTAAGTGGTGGTTTGGAAGTTGCGTCAGACCGTTTGCTGAAACTGATTGACAAAGGTATTACTGTTTCACAAGTGGCTAAAGTCTGCCGGAATTTCACCGAATCCGGCATCATGGTCCACGCCTACCTGATGTATGGTTTCCCCACGCAAACGGAACAGGAAACGATTGATTCGCTTGATATGGTGCGTCAGTTATTTGAAACAGGCGTACTGCAATCTGCCTTCTGGCATTTGTTTACCATGACGGCGCATAGTCCCGTTGGCATGGACCCCGGCAAATTCCAGGTACGCAAGCAAACAAATGTTACAGGCACATTTGCCAATAATGATATCCAGCACCTGGATCCTTCCGGTGCAGATCATGAAACTTATGGATTTGGCTTAAAGAAGGCATTGCTGAATTATATGCACGGCACTTGTTTTGATTTCCCGTTGCAGAAATGGTTTGAATTCAAGATACCCAAACCAACCGTGGCACCTGATTTTATTAAAAAAGCCATTGAAGAACCGGAATTGAATTCTTCCCCAAACAGCAAGCTGATCTGGCTGGGCAAAACACCTGCAATCGAAATTATCCAGAAATCAAAGAAGGGAAGCAAATGGGAAGTAATGTCACTGAATTTCCAGACACTCAAAGGTGCTTTTAGCATCAGTGTGGAGCCGGCCAAAGGAACCTGGCTGTTACAGTTATTACCGCAATTGCATATTTCCAATCCGCAACAGATGACTTTACAAGCCATCAAAGCTGACTATGAAAAAGCGGGACTGGAAGATTTTGAATTATTCTGGGATAATAAGCCGGTGAGTGGGTTGTATAAGGCGGGATTGCTGAGGGTATAAGTCGATATTCTTTAGTCGCTCCTGCCCGCCGAAGGCCAATACTGAAACGTCAGCGTAATTGTAAGTGGTTACTATTTTTCCGGTAACCACGTTACTTTTACAGCCCCCACTGAAAAAGGTATGGCTAACCGACGAACCGTAAATAAACTGACGTGTTGGCTTTCCTTACACTAACCTTCGCCGCTAACATGTTCAATATACCACATCAATATGTGTTTGGAATTATAGTCTGAATAAATAATTTTATATTGAAATACTGATCCCCAAATGCAGGAGAACTACGTTATCAAAAAAACAGTATGCCAATTATAAAACAGTTATTCTTAAGTACAGTCTTTGGTACCTGCCTGCTGAACAGCCATGCACAGGATAAACCCGCAGAAAGGGCCCGTGATTTAGGTATTGCCTTCGAAGGGAAAACCGGGAAGAACAACGCAATTACCGATGTGCCGGGAATTGAAGTCGGCTATAAAACACTCATCAGCGGTTCCGGTAAACTGGAATACGGAAAGGGACCTGTCAGAACAGGTGTAACCGTGATTTTACCCAAGGGAAAAACGGGTGACAGCTACCCTGCCGCCTGGTTTTCACTCAATGGTGACGGGGAAATGACAGGCCTTCCATATATTGAAGATTATGGCCGCGGTTCAGGACCGATTGGAATCACCAACACAAACAGTGTGGGCGCAGTGCGGGATGCCATCGGCGAGTGGACTTTCAAACATTTTTCAAAAGGTGAGTTCGTGGATTTTTCTTTTGGACTGCCGGTAGTTGCTGAAACCTGGGATGGAATGCTCAATGATATCAATGGTTTTCATGTAAAGAAAGAACATGTGTGGGATGCACTTGACAGTGCTGCCGGAGGAAAAATCATGGAAGGCAATATTGGCGGTGGCACCGGGATGGCCTGTTATGGTTTTAAAGGCGGAAGCGGTACAGCCTCGCGTGTATTTAAAATCGATTCTGTGGAATATACCCTGGGTGTATTTGTACAGGCCAATTTTGGCGGCCGGAGGGAACTGATGATCACCGGTGTGCCTGTTGGTAAAGAGATTAAAGACCTGAACCCTGTTTTAAATGAAGTAAAAAGAAAAGATGGCTCCATCATTGTTATCGTAGCCACGAATGCGCCGCTTTTACCCGGCGACCTGAAACTGGTGGCAAAAAGAGTTACACATGGCATTGCCCGGACAGGAACAATTTCCCACGATGGATCCGGGGAAATCTTCCTTGCATTAAGCACGGCTACACCCTTAACAAACGAGAAAGGAACACTGGACACCTGGCAGGTAATACCAAAGTCTTTCCTTGATCCGGTATTCAAGGCCACCGTAGAAGCCACCGAAGAGGCAATCATCAACGCCCTGTTAGCCGCAGAGGATATGGACGGTATCAATGGTAATAAATGGTTCGGCATTCCACATCAGCGGCTTAAGGAAATTATGAAAAAGTACGGGAGATAGAATTACAACCTGCGCGAAAGCTTATGCTTACGCTAAAGCTTCAGCATAGGCGCTATGCTTACGCTGAAGCTACAGCATAGGACCCGGCGGGCAAGAACGACTAGAGACTAACGACTACCCCCCCTGCTCCAGAGTTTCCGGAAATGGTTTACATTAGTTGTACATCTAACGCGCTTAATATGTCCCATCTATCCAGATTACTGCCGCTATTCCTTTTGTCAACCCTGTTATTTACACAACCTGCAAAAAGCCAGACTGCTTCCACCCCCTATTTTTATATGCCTGCAGTTTCTCCCGACGGAAGTGAAATTGCATTTGTAACCGCAGGGGATATCTGGACCGTAAAGTCGGCCGGCGGTGAAGCGCGGTTACTGATTTCAAATCCTGCTACGGAATCCAGGCCATTGTATTCACCGGATGGGAAATCCTTGGCATTCAATTCAACGAGAACAGGCAATGGTGATATTTATGTGTTGAACCTGGAAACCGGAAAGCTGAACCGGTTAACGTATGATGACGGGAATGATGAACTCAATGCCTGGTCTAAAGACGGGAAGTACCTGTACTTTTCTTCTTCCAGCAGGGATATCTCCGGTATGCGTGATGTGTATCGTGTAAAAGTTTCAGGTGGTACACCGATGACGGTTTCAAATGATCGTTACGTAGCTGAATTCCAGGCAGCACCCGCACCGGATGGACAGTCTGTTGCTTTTGTGGCCAGAGGCGTCGGGGCCAACCAGTGGTGGAGAAACGGTCGCAGTCATTTAGATGAATCAGAATTATGGTTATTGAAAGACGGAGCAACACCATCACGAACGCGATTTTTCTGTTTGGATCTATGATGTCAAAAAAGGGGATGCAAAAAACCTGTCGATTATTTTAAAAGGAACACCTGCCGGGGTCAGCACGGAACATGCAAAACTGACTTCCGGTTTCAGGGATCTTGCCCTTTCACCAGATAATAAGAAAGTAGCTTTTATCGCCCATGGTGAATTATTTGTTGCCGGTGCAAAAGATGGCGGTGATGCCGTCCGAATAACCATGACAAGTGGCATTGAATCACAACCCACCTGGGCATCAAACAGCAACAGTGTTTTTTATATTTCTGAAAGATCCGGTGGTACTCATATTTTCAAATATGATTTCATTACTAACAAGGAAACCAGGCTGACAAACGATAAAGAAAAAGATGTATCCCCGCTGCTTTCACCGGACGGGAAATCACTGGCATTTATCCGCAACAACCGCGAGTTGCTGGTGCTGGATCTTTCAACGGGGAAAGAAACTTCTGTAACAAAAGGATACCTGGGATCACCTCCCTTTGCGCCTTCCGGCACTGTGGCCTGGTCGCCCGACAGTAAATGGCTGGCCTATGGCGGCTATGGCGCGAAGTCGTTATTTAATATTTATATAGTGCCTGCCAAAGGTGGTGAGGCAAAACCGGTTTCATTCCTCGCAAACAGTTTTGGCGGCAATGTAGTATGGACGAAAGACGGGAAATCTGTTTTGTATGCAACCAGCCAGCGGACAGAGACCGGTTACATCGCCCGGATTGACCTGGTACCGCAGCAACCACGGTTCCGGGAAGACCAGTTCAGGGATTTGTTTGTTGACCAGGTACCAGCAGAAAAAACGGCAACTCCCAAAAAGGATAGTGTGGCTGAAATGACAGGAACTAACAAATCACCATCCGGCACGCAGATCACGTGGGAAGGGATTCGTCAACGGCTTTCGTTTTTACCAATTGGTACAGACCCGAATGGTTTTATTGTAAGCAAAGACGGTAACACGCTGGTTTTAATCACGAATGTAGCCGGCCAGCAGAATTTATACTCATGGTCGCTGGATGAATTAGCGCGTGAACCTGCAGTATTAAAACAAATCACAACCAGCACAGGACGGAAATCGGATATCCAGTTCAGCGCAGACAATAAAGAAATCTATTTCCTGGAAGGTGGCCGTATACAATCTGTTTCCCTCGACTCCAAACAGTCAAAATCAATTTCCGTGACTGCAGAAATGGATATTGATTTCGCCACAGAAAAAATGGAAATGTTTAAGGAAACCTGGGAAATCCTGCGTGATGGATTTTATGATCCGGAATTTCACGGCAGAGACTGGAATGCTGTACGGAAATTGTATGAGCCTTATGCGGCCGGTGCGCAGACCCCGGATGAATTACGGCGGTTACTGAACCTGATGGTGGGTGAACTGAATGCATCCCATTCAGGGGTCAGCGGACCTGATGTATCCACACAAACAACCGGCCGGATCGGTTTGAGCTTTGATCGTGCTGCCTATGAAAAAGACGGCAGCTTTAAAATAACGCAGGTGGTTTCATTTAGTCCTGCTGCATTGTCGGGCCAGGTCAAAACAGGTGATTATTTAATTGCCATAGACGGTAAGGCATTAACCGCAGATCAAAACATAGACCAGCTGCTTGAGTATAAAACGAATCGTAAAGTTGTACTGACCATCCGATCTGCGTATGCCGACAGCAGCCGGCCATTTGATGTGACTGTAAAACCGGTCAGCCAGGGAACAGAGAAAGGACTGTTATATAAACAATGGGTGCAGCAGCAGCGCGATTATGTCACTAAAGTGAGCAAAGGAAGGTTAGGTTATGTACACATGTATGATATGGGGCTGGGATCGCTGGACCAGTTATACCTGGATATGGATGCAGAAAATCATTCAAAGGATGGTGTGGTGATTGATGTGCGGAATAATAATGGCGGATTTGTCAATGCTTATGCCATTGATGTGCTGGCCCGGAAAGGTTATATGAATATGTCGCGAAGGGGTTTACCGGAAGCTCCGGCCCGTGTGCAATTAGGCCAGCGGGCGCTGGATGCACCAACGGTACTCGTAACCAACCAGCATTCACTTTCGGATGCAGAAGATTTTACGGAAGGTTACCGTTCATTGGGACTTGGTAAAGTGGTGGGAGAACCGACTGCTGGCTGGATTATCTACACCTCATCGGTAGGTTTGATAGATGGCTCTGCGGTTCGTATGCCGTTTATAAAAATCACTGACAATACAGGGAAAAATATGGAGTTGGCGCCAAGACCGGTGGATTACCCGGTTTCAAATCCTTTAGGCGATAAAGGAAACGATCATGTCAGGCCCAGGTATTCATTCAGGAAATCCGCCTCTCAGATCCATTTATTTTTGTAGGCTATATTAATGATCTGGGCACGGCTGTTAACATGAAGCTTGTCATAAATATTGGCCACATGTTTTCTCACTGTAAGCGGGGAGATGTATAATTTCTCCCCGATAGCTTTATAGTTTTTTCCGGTTACCATTTCCTTTAGTATTTCCATTTCCCGATCAGAAAGCATGGTGTTCGTTTCCGATACCGGCTTTCCAGCTGCAACGGTAGCATTCTTCAGCAACTCCATAGCTTTCCGTGCAATGGCGGGGCTCATAGGTATGCCATTATATTCAACTACGTTGGTAATGGCGTCTATTATATTCACTGCACTGTCATCTTTCAATAGATAACCCCCAGCACCTGCCCTGATCGCTTCAAATATTTTCTCATTATCCTCAAAAACAGTCAGTACGATAAATTTAATCCCGGGATAGGCCGATGTAGCTAAGGTAATTGCCTGTATGCCGTCCATGACTGGCATTTCAAGATCCATCAAAACAACCTGTGGATGTTTATTTGCAGGTAAAATTTTCAGCTGCGCTAAAAAGTCTTGCCCGTTTTTTGCTTCCAGTACCAGTTCAATTTCTTTAAACGCGCCGATCTTTTCTTTAACCGTAGTACGGTTAATTTGCTTATCATCTGCTATGGCAATTTTAATCGGCATTTTCCAAAATTGAACAATAAGACAGCGTATAACAATACTCCCGGGCGATTATTTTTTTAGATTATATTACAAGTAACTTTCAGCTGCTTGACTACAGTTAAAAATCATACCACTCTGCTTACGGGACTCTTATCCCTTTATTTCATGCTTTTACAGCCTTTAAAGCATGCAGGACAATCACCTCATCAATACATTGAATATACTACAGAAAACGGACTAAGCCTCAACTCCGTGAATGACCTGCATTTTGATAAGCAGGGTTTTTTATGGATTGCCACAGCTGATGGTTTACAGAAATTTGACGGCTATCATTTTCAGACATTTAAAAATAAGGCTACAGATATAAATAGTTTATCTGAAAATTCTTCTACAGATATTTATGAAGACGAGCCTGGTAACCTGTGGATTACACACAGAAAAGGATTGGCATTTAAACCCAAAGGAAAAAATGAATTCCGGGATATATCTGCCTTATTACCTCCTTATACTTTCCGGTTTGCTATGACTTGTTTATATGAAACTGATTCTGCTGTTTGGGTCTTTGATTATCCGGCGGGACTTTTTGCAATCAATAAATTTACTTTCCATGTAACACTTATTTCCCAACTGACTGGTTTTGACCCGGCGGAAACTATTTTTTTACTCTCAAGACCACAGAAAAAAGGAGAACTGGCCTGGATAAGAAAGGGATCCCGGAAAGACGGCGATCTCTGCAGAATTTCCGGTGCAGGTCTCACAACTTTCGTCAATACGGGAAAAGTGAATGTGCTGTTTATTCTGCCACAAACAAATGATACTGTGGTGATGGTTACAGACAAAATGATTTTCAAATCGCTGTCCGGCGATCCTTTTAAACCTGTGAAGATTTTGCAGGAGCATTTTGACGCCTCCGTTTTTGATACAAAATATGTTTCACTGCCGGGTAAAATAGCCGGCAATCAATATCTGATTCCCGGTATTAATAGCATCATGGTATATGATGGAATGAAGGAAAATATTGTCATCTTCCCTTATGATGAATATTTTGATAAATACTTATTACCCTACCTGCGTACCGCCACAACTGATCAATTCGAAAATAACTGGATCGGTTATAATGGGATAGGTGGCATTAAAGTTATTTCCCGACAGATATTTAATTTATTTAAACAACCCCGGCAACATAGTTTGCCTTACACGCTGGCTACTGGCAGCCGGGGAGAAATCTACACCGGCTTATTTCTGGGTGACATTGAAGTGTATAATAAGGATGGTGGGTATTTATATACGATATCATTACCAGCTGAAGATAAAAAATCAGGTAGTCCCCGGGCTATGGCGATGATTGATTCATCAACGCTGATCGTGAAATCCACGATCAATAAAATGTATGCCATTGACACCCGTACTTTAAAAGTGCTGGACATTTCAAACCAGATGCCTCCTGTTGCTGACATTGCCAGCCGTGAATTTGAAATGGACATGAAACTCGTTAACACGGACGAACTATGGTACAGCTACAGGAACCAGGTAGTTTCACTGGTGAAAACGAAAAAGGATATACCAGTACTGTTATCGCAACCCTGCCGGTGAATGAAAGAATAAACAGTTTTTTTTATACAACAGATAAAAAACTATGGATTGGCACATTGGCCGGCGTATGGCTTTGGGAACAGGGGCAGTTCACGAAAATAGACGTGATTGCCTGGGTAAAACACATCAACCAGCATATTAACGGGGACATATGGGTTACTACAACAGATGGAATATATATTATCAAAGACAAGAAGGTAACCAGGCACCTGGGCACAGAAGATGGACTGTTAAATTCATTTGTGTATAGTGTACTATTTGACAATGCCGGAAACGGATGGGTAAGCACCAACCGCGGGATTGCCAAAATTGATACATCCATGAGGTTTACAACTTTTTCCGCCAAGGAAGGATTGCAGGGTGATGAATTTAATACAAAGGGATATTGTAAAGGCGAAGATGGCACCCTGTATTTTGCCGGGGTAAACGGGATTAATTTTTTTAATCCGGGAAAAATAACCCGGAAAAGTGACCCGTCACCAACGATGCTAACAGGAATAGAAGTAAACAACCAGCCCTATTCACCGGATCTGGAACCAGAGTTTATAAATTCCATCAACCTGACTTACCGCGAGAATAATATCCGCTTATCGTTTTCGAATATGGATTTTACAGTTCCCGGGAAAAACCAATATAAGTTCTGGCTGAAAGGTTTTCAAAATGACTGGACAACACCCCAGTCTAACAACGTTGTTCAGTATATATTGCCGCCGGGGGACTATCATTTATATATACAGAGCGCGAATCATGAAGGCGTTTGGAGCCGGGAGCCGTTGATCATTAATATTTATATCCGCCCGCCCTGGTATTTAACAACGCTGGCAAAAATCATTTTCCTGCTGCTGTTACTGGGTACTGTGGCTGCAGTCTTTTATTTTATTTCCCGTAACCGCTACCAGAAAAAATTAAGTGTACTGCAAACAGAACAAGTTGTTCAAAAAGAAAAGGAACGCCTCAGCCGTGATCTGCACGATAATCTTGGCGCTCAAATAACCTGGATATCAAATAGTATTTCCCAGCTGACCCGCAGGCCTGCGCAATTATCTGAAACAAACGACAAACTGAAGCGTCTTGAAGAAGGAACCGGAGAACTGATGCAAACTTTGCGGGAAACCATCTGGGTGCTGAATAAAGACAAAATAAGTGGTGTTGAATTTTTCGACAACCTGGTAAACCATGCCGCCAGGTTTATTGAGTCTTATGCGTCTATTCAATTACAAACAGAAGAAAACATTACCGCAGGAATACAGCTGAACTCCGGGCAGGCCCTGCAATTATTCCGGATTTGCCAGGAAGCCATTACGAATGCCTGCAAACATTCCGGTGCTTCAGTTATCCATGTCACTGCTGCATCAGATGCAAACCGCTTATCGGTTCGGATCAGTGATAATGGAAAGGGGTTTGATACCGGAACTGACGTCCCCGGACATTATGGATTACAGAATATGAAACAAAGGGCTGAAGAAAGTAACCTGGAACTGACTATTGAGTCCTCTCCCACCCCAGGCACTACGGTGACTGTCTCTGTTACTGTTTAGCAAAACCAAATTTTAGGCTTACCAAGAATACTCTACCGGGAGTATTGCCTCATACGCTGCTACAGGATAGTTTCGGGATATCAATTATTTTGTTATGAGTAGACTGCCTGCGCTCCTGTTATTCCTGTTGTTTACCCATTATGGTTCAGCACAGCTGAAAGTAGTTTTAAAAGAGGACTTCTCAACAAACAGTAATAAATGGGTTACCGGAGACATCGCCAATCTGTCTGTAAAACTGGCTGATGGCAAATATGTCATTGACAGTAAAATGCAAAATACCATTACGCCACAAATCCTGGCAGGTGTAGACAGTTCAAAAGATTTCACGATTGGTGTCAGTATAAAAACGATTGCAATAAACGGGCCGGGCGAATATGGCTTCATTTTCGGTTCAAACAAATATGCCTATTACTGCTTTGCAGCAGATACAAAAGGCGAATATGCACTATACTCGTTTACTGACAATACGGTCCATGTAATTACCCCGATATCCAAAACACCTTTGCTGAATCAGGGATTAAACCAGATCAACAAGCTTGAAATTAAACACAAGGGAAAACACTGGTATCTCGTCATAAATGGTTCGGTGGTGGACAGCACAGCGTCCAGGCGGTTTTTCGGCCCATTTGCCGGTGTGTCGGCAGAAAATATAAATGCAGAATATGATGACTTCCTCATTACCGGAACTCCTGTAGCCACTTCCGGGAATTTGTGTACCCTTTTCCCTTTGATTTTTCAAAGTGCCAAAAACAATTTTGAATATATCAAAGGTGATCCGACAGACAAGGTTGATTCCGGGATTTTTGCCACATCTGTTCATTTAACAGAAGACAAAATTCCTGAACTGAACTTATACCCTGATATAAACATTTTTATTCGATTTTAAAAGAGAAACATGCTTCATTAGCTGAAGCCGTAAAGTATAACGACAACCTGGTTATCCAGCTGAGAAAGTGCCTGCCGGGATTCGTTTTCACAAAATCTGCTGGTGATAAGGGAATACCTCAATATTTAATCTCCGAAAAAGTGAAATCCACGGGCAATTCGCCACAGGCAGTGTTGGGCATTGCGCATGCAGAGTATTATATGACCGCATTAAACATTTCTTCCATTCCAGTTAAAAGCCCGGTAACTATTGCGGTTCCGCTACCCGAAATAAAACCAACATCCGGCTGGATCGTGAATGAGGTTTTCAAGAACAATGATAACAAATGGCGGGTTGACAGCAACAGCAAGCTTAAATGCAGTATTGATTTTGGTTACTACCTGAACTCAAATACTCCGGAACAGAATATTGTGCTGCATACATTTAATATGCCCGGGAATGAAACGCATGACTATAAAATAGAGACGACGCTTCAGAATTTTGATCAAAAGGATAATAGTCCGTTCGGACTTGTATTCGGCAATCACGACCAGCATGCCTATTATTTTTTAATCACCAATAACGGATCGTTTGCCATTAAAGAAACAACTGATACAGGGGTAGTCGTACTTAAAAATTTTACTTTAAGCAGTGCCGTTCACGCTACTAGGAACGAGCTTTCTTTCTACAATAAATTAACCATCATTAAACTGAAGCAAACCTGGAGTTTCAGGGTTAATGACAAAGAAGTATTTACCTGTAACGCGGGACGGTTAGGGGAAAATTTCGGTTACTGGATACCTGGCAAAGCGCTGATCAGAGTACGTACTTTTAAAATCTTCGACTGGACCCTGGCTGAAAATTTCCCCGACCAGCCCAAAGAGGTCATTTATACCCATATGTTTTACGATCAATTATGGACCAATATAAATAACTGGGATGAATTAAATAATACAACAACAAAAAGTTCTTTTCCCTATTTGGGTTACCGCATTGAACATAAAGGTGACGGGTATTTTATGCCTGCGCTGGCCATGCCCGGCATGGGTCTGACTGATTTTAAATTCGAGGTACAGGCTTCGCATCAAAATGGCGCAACCGATAAGCAGTTCGGGCTTTGTTTTGGAAAAAAGGATATTGATAACACGTATATTTTTACCATTGCTTCAGATGGAAGTTATGAAATAGGAAAATTTATTAACGGTGACTGGACATCCATTTACAAAGGTGATGCGGCTGCGATCTATAAGAACAATTATTCAACCAATACGCTGTCTGTCGAACAAGCGAATGGAAAATGGTTTTTCTATATTAATTACCAGTTGGTGCATACATTTTATTCAGCAACCCTGCCGGGCAGTAAAGCTGGATGCTATGTGGAAGGAGACCAAACGGTGCAATTTGAAAATATGACGTTTTCACTCATTGAATACCGGGATAACTGAATATGAACCCGGTAATTCAACACCTTTTAAAGGAACTGGAAACAGGTGAACCCGATATGAAGCCAGGTTACCTGCTTGACATAGGCGATTATATAGAACATCCTTATCCGCATGAAGATGGCTACCCCGAAACCGTACAGCAACTGGTGATCCTGCTTAGTAAAGAAACCGTACCGGAAGTAAGAAGGCAATTGGTGAAGGTGATTGAGCGTGCTTATTTGTACCCGGTGAATTTATCCGGGATAAACTTTGAGCCGCTGATCTGCAAGTTAGAAACTGCTGACCCAATTTTAATACAAAGTGCATTGTTCTCATGGCCGCCGCACAAACTTCGGTCCCGGGTATTAAGACCGGTATTGACAGCAGTTCACTGCTTTCAACCGATAACCGGAATAATAACAGGTATTACAAAGAATTGCCCATTCAGCTTAAAAAAGGTATGGGCGCTGTTTTTTATATGGAAAGCAATGCTTTTAAGCCCTACCTGATATTTTTTTCCACTGGGGATGGAAAATCATTTGGTGTACCCCGTATAACAAGGGAAGATAAAGGCGACCGGATGACGATTTCTTTTACCGCCCCTGCCGATACCAGTTTTTTCCTGATATTCTCATCTTATGAAGAGACAGTGACCGGGAAATTCTATTACGGTTATTCGATCATGGACTCTGCGCAGATGGCATTCAGTAATAATTTCAATCTATGCCAGCGATTGCATTACCTGTTGAATCAGTGGCAGGCAAACTGGGATTTATTACCCACCTCAACCGGGCACCATCTGGATACGGAAGACCCGGAGATGTCGTATGATTACCGGATGACCAGTAACACATTAATAAAAGGCGCCAATACGGAAATTGAAGCGCGGTATAAAGAGGTCCTGTTTTCGACAAAGGAATATGGAGCAAATGATGACTTTTATAAAAAGATCTGTAAGGACATCATGGCCTGCCTGGATGCCAGTCAATGGGAAAGTCAATCAGTCGTCGAAGAAGAAAAAATATCCGCCTATTCAAATGAAACCAGAGGAAAAATTGTCACGCATTTTTATATAAAGGGCGCGAAAGGCCTGCCGTTTAAAAGTTTTGACGTTATACTGAATATTGACTTCACGAACATACTTTAAAACCTTATGAAGTTCACTTGATTTTTAACTAATGCAAAATTCAGGATGTTTCCATAAGATCGCGGGAGTTTTGCAGGAAACCCATTACTCTTTTTCCACTTTCATCATTTGCACGCCCCAGCATCCGTTTTTATCCCCGCAGTTTTTGGCAGCGAGTAAAATGGCATGCAGTTTTTTCTTCATCTTGCCGGAAAGGGTTGATGCAATATTCTTTAATTCGTAAGGATCTTTCTTTACATCATAACAACTGATTTCACCGGTTTCATATTCTACATACAGCATGTTGTGAAAACGCAGGGCCGTATATGAAGGCAGCCTGCCATCTTCTGCTTCCTGGCGGTCGGGGTCGTTGACATCATAATCCACCCGGCGGTGTTCAATGATGGCAAAATTGCGCCAGTCAATTTTCTCTGTGTTTTGATCGCGGAGAAATTGCTGTACATCTTTTCCATCCGGATTACCCGTAAGCTTTGTACCCGCGAGTGCTGCAAAAGTGGGTGCCAGGTCAATATTGGAAACAATGGCCTGCTGCCAGTTTCCTTTGGCAACATCAGGTCCGCAGGCAATGAGGGGCACACGGATATCAATGTCAAAAGGTGTTTGCTTGCCCTGCACCATGGAGTAATCACCCAAATGGTAGCCATTATCAGAACTGAAGAAAATGTAGGTATTGGTCACCACCCCCGCTTCTTTCAGCACTTTGCGGATATTACCCAGCATTTCATCAATAGACATGATACACCGTAAGCGGTTCCGGAAAAATTTCATCAACCTTGTTTATTTTCTTAGCCCCTAAAGGCTGTAATTGACGAAGCCAGTCAGGTGCTGTACTGTCTGCCTGGTGATTAAAAGTCGGGGTACGGGGTGCTTTTGATTCTTAAAAGATTCAGGTGCCTGGGAGCCGGTATGTAAGGTGCATGGGGCGGAAGGTTGCTATTTCAATAAAGAAAGGATGGTCTTTCCACGCTCTGATCAGGCTGTCGGTACGGGCAGCAAGTACATCGGTCAGATAATCTTCCGGCGCATTGCCATAATGTAAAAATTGTCCGTTGCTGTTGATATCGTAATCGAAGTTGCGGTATCCCCGCCGGCAACAAACCAGTCAGACCAGCCTTGAAGGGGCTCGTGGGTTTGTGGCAAATACCCATTCAGGAACTTACCCATCATAGCGGTTTTGTAACCAGTTTGCTGTAGTGCCACACAAAAACTTTCCTGCGCATCCCCATGATCCATGAAACCCTGGTAGCCGCCATTTGGAACTGTGTTGGTCTGCACACCGCTGTTATGCGGTAACATGCCGGTGAATATAGAGGAGCGTGAAGGACAGCAAAGTGAATTGCTGACATAATAATTGCTGAAGGTTACGCCTTCCTTTTGCATGGCTTTCAGGTTCGGCATAAAATCAACCAGGTTGCTGGCATAATCGTCGGTAAGAATAAAGATGATATTCGGACTGCCTTTGACCTGGCTTTGGGCGTTACCTGAAAATGTATTGCTCGCAAATAAAAAGATCAGGAAAGAGTATTTTAAAGTATTCATAGTAAATATTTCAAGTCTGTAAAGTTACCATTTAAATCAAGTGCCATGTTGCCCTGAATTATTTATTCCTTCCACCGTATTGACTAACGACTACCGACCAGCAACTGTATCTCGCAGCGACCGCAGCGGGGCAACGAATGCAGCGATCTCTGCACGCCCCCGCCACGTCATAAAACCTGAATCAGCCCATTATATAACAACCATGACTATTATATACCACCTTCAAGCACACACGAACTCCCGACTCCTGACTCCTGACTAAAGACTAGTGACTAATGATTTCTGCACACTGAGCCTCATCAACTTTCATCCCGAATGGTTGAATTAAATTAACCGTCGGGCAATACTTGCAAAAGTTCTTTAAATGATCAGATTAAAATAGCCATATATGAAACACAATATGCATTACGGGTTTCATTACGTTTTACTTCCTGTTATTTGGTTGTTCATGGTCAGCCCGTCCTACAAACCGGCAACCAACCAGGTTATTCACCGGGGGTCAGTGTAGTAACAAAATCAGTGAAAAATATCACTGCCACTTCAGCGGATTGCTATTTTCAGTTGCAGATCCTGCCAAGTCCCCAAAAACGATCGGTGTTTGCATCAGTAAGGGGCCTAACCCGGATATCACAAACAAGAGATACGGTGTGGCCAAAGGCAGCATGGGCCCGGTTGATTTCAGATCAGAGATGACCGGACTTACCCCTTATCTGAAATATTACGTCAGGGCCTACTGCACTACAACAGCAGGTACGGTGTATGGGAATGAGATTTCATTTACTACTTTGAAACCGAAATGAGGTAATACATACAACCGTTGCGCTTTAAAAAAAGGCCGCCAGGAATGAAAACTGGCGGCTTTTCGGTTAATATCATTTCAACGCTCCCGAAATGCCGGATATCATAAAAACGAATCATCTTTTTTCAGACTTTTGAAATAGCTTGTATTGAAAATCGGAAAGTATGAAAGAACTAGAAAAAGGCCTGCTCCGGATTTTACCTCCGGCCCGTGTGAAAACCCGCCTGATAGACCGTTACGCTTACGCCAGTGATGCCAGTCATTTTTTCCTGTTACCCAAAGCCGTTGTACAGCCTGAATCCATTGAAGAAATAAAAAACTGTTTGCATTTTCCCAAGAGCATAATATACCGGTTACGTTCAGGGGCCGGGGGTACCAGTTTATCCGGACAGGGTGTTACAGACGGAATCCTTGTTGACTTAAGCAATTACTGGCGAAAAGTAGTTGCCGAAAATAACGGGAACTCGGTGCGGGTTGAACCAGCTGTTATTGGATCCTATGTAAACCATGCGCTGAAACCATACGGCCGGAAGATTGGCCCTGATCCTGCTTCTATCACAGCTGCGATGATGGGTGGTATCCTTTCGAATAATGCCAGTGGCATGTGTTGCGGGGTGGTGCAGAATTATATCACACGCTGAAGTCCATGACCTTTGTGTTGCCGAACGGTATGGTGTTTAATTCAGAAAAAGAAGAGGATCATAAACGGTTTGAAACAGAAGCCGCTGAGATTGCGAATGAAATCATGAAACTCCGTAAGGAGATCTTAGATGATCCGGAACTGGTTACACGTATCCGGAAAAAGTATAAACAGAAGAACACGGTAGGTTATTGTATCAATGCTTTTGTGGATTTTGAAAGACCACTGGATATCCTCACGCATGTGATCATTGGTGGTGAAGGAACACTGGCCTTTATTGCGGAAGCGGTTATGCATACGGTGCCCGACCTGCCCTGTAAGATGACCGGGTTGCTTTATTTGAAAACCCGGAAGTGGCCTGCAGTACCATTCCCCAACTGATTACAACCGGGGCTGCTGCACTGGAGTTTATGGATCGTGCATCCCTGCGTTCGGTGGAAAATATGCCCGGCGTTCCTGGATATTAAAGACCTGCCGTCCAGGGGCTTCAGCGATTCTTTGTGAATTCCAGGAAACAAATCCGGAGAAAAAGGTACATCGGCCTTGCTGGAAGATTTAGCGTTTCCGATTGAGCGGCTGGGACAGGCTGTAACGGATGTGCAATTACTTTTTGAAAAATACAAGTATGAGAACGGGATCATCTTTGGTCATGCCAAAGACGGAAACCTGCATTTTGTAATATCACAGGGATTTTTCACCAAAGAAGATATTGACCGGTTTGAGCATTTTAACCAGGACCTGTTTGATCTCGTACTGAATAAATACGACGGCGCTTTGAAAGCCGAGCACAGTACCGGACGTGCCGTGTCAGCTTTTGTGGAGAAAGAATGGGGTCCTGCTGCGTACCGTGTGATGAAAAGACTTAAGAACGTTATTGATCCCGCCAACCTGCTCAATCCGGGAATCATCATTACAGAAGACAAACAGGCGCATGTGCATGACCTGAAAGTGATGCCGGTGGTGGAAGAAGAAGTGGATAAATGTATTGAGTGCGGTTATTGCGAACAGAGTTGTCCGAGCCGCGATTTGACGTTAACCCCCCGCCGCCGTATTGTTATCCGCAGGGCCATCAAACGGATGGAGGATACAGGTGACCGGGCTGGCCGGAAAGCATTATTAAAAGATTATCGGTATGACGGTATGGAAACCGGTGCGGTGGATGGCATGTGCGGTGAATTGCCCGGTGAGCATTAATACCGGTGACCTGGTAAAAAGACTGCGCCGGGAAAACCATTCCCGGTTCCAGAACTGGTTGTCGATGCGGGTTGCGCGCAATTTCGGATTTGTTGAATCAATGGTCCGCCTTGGCGTGAGTTCCTCCTTATTCATGAACCGGATCTTTGGAAAGAAATACATGATCAGGCTGACGAAACTGATCAGGTTCATCATGCCTTCATTCCCTTTATGGTCAAAACCAGATCCGCAGACCGGGTAAAAGACTGCATTCAGTGAAATCAGTAACTGCCGCACAGGAAGTTATCTATTTTACAACCTGTATCTCCCGGATGATGGGCGGTGAAAGCGGTGAGCAGTTCATGGAAGTCTGCAAAAGGGCGGATATCAGTGTGATTATCCCGAAAGGCATCGGCGGTGACTGCTGCGGGCAGTTGTATTCATCCAAAGGCTTTACGACTGCGTTTAAAGAAACGGCCAATGCCAATATTCAAAAACTCTGGACGACTTCCGCGGAAGGAAAAATCCCGGTGATACTGGATGTAACGAGTTGTACGCAGACGGTTAAGACATATCGCAATTACCTCACCGACGAAAATAAAATTCGTTACGATAAAATGCATTTTGTGGATGTGATTGATTTTGTAGCCGATAGTGTAATACCACGGCTGAAGATCACACAGCTGAAAGACAAGATTGTTTTCCACCCGGTTTGCTCTGTCACAAAAATGGGCTCTATGCCGAAACTGCAGGCGATTGGCAAAGCCTGTGCTGTCCGGGCCGATTATCCGGTATTCGCCGGCTGTTGCGGTATGGCCGGTGAGCGGTTTTTATTATCCCGACCTGACTTTATCGGCCACGCGCAAAGAGGTGAATGAAGTGAACCTGACTGATTATGACGGATACTATTCTTCTTCCCGGACTTGTGAGATGGCTTTATCGGAATCGTCGGGAAGAATTATGAGTCGATATTGAAATTGGTGCTGGAGGTTACGGAAGAGCGGAAGTAAGCAAAACAGCCAATTAAGTAGTATCCGAATGAAGTCCGAAGTGAATCAATTTGAAATGCAGTGCTTCAAAACCAGTTTTTGTTTACGGATTTATGGAAAAATATCATTTCCATCAGATGTTTTTCCCATTGCTGGTTTTTATTGAGTATTAGGTTTGCATTATTGCAATAACAACTACTACCATAATAATTCAGGACGTTGTGCAGGCGGGCTCGGGTGGCGTGGCTACTGTTTCTATGGGCTCATATTATGAGCCGTTTTGATATCCTTTAAGGTGGCGTCCCGTAAGGGTAGAGTCATTTCCAAAGAATATTATCGAATTAAGAAAAACAGAAACCCCAAACTGATACATTACCCTGCGCAGGAATAAATTTGGAATATCTGGATTCACTGCTATATTTGTGTTCTGTCTCTGCCGTTTAACGGCATTTTTTCTGCCTCATATTTTATTGTCTCTGCCTCATAAGTTCATTGATTTTCGCAAATGATGACATGATAACGATGTTGCCATAAGGAGTTTAGTAATTGCCTTTTCACTTAACTGTAAAATTAAGCATTTAAGAAACTATCAGAATTTATCGCATTGCCTGAGGATCATAAAGGGTCCACCGTTTTAACCCAGGGAGTAGCTATCGCCAAAGGGAGCTCAGCAACCAGCTTGTTTTCCTGTTTCAATTGAACGAGTATTATGTTGAAACTTTTTGCTGTTGCAAGAGTAAAGAGATTATAGAATACCGGGTATTCCAGAATACGAAGCAGCTGGAACCTTATTTAGATGCAATCAGGATTGATGACCTGTTGAATTAATGGATGCTTACTTTAATTAATTTTTAAACGGATAGCTTGTGTAGTGTGGCCTCTGGTTTTCTTAAATGGCCGTTATGCAAAAACTGTAAGTCGCCTTATGGGTGTATTGACTTCTGACTAACGACTCCAATTGACCGCCTACGCCAAGGGTTATGCTTGCGCTGAAGCTTCAGCGTGGGCGCAACGCTTGCGCTGAAGCTTCAGCGTAGGCGCAACGCTTGCGCCGAAGCTTCAGCGTAGGCGCACGCCGGTCGATGACCGCCTACGCCAGGGCTTCGGCGGTCGAAGTAGTCCCGGCAAGAATCGAACTTGCATCTAAAGTTTAGGAAACTTCTATTCTATCCATTGAACTACGGGACCAGTAATACATTCTGACGGGCATTGAACTACGGGAAAATGGTTACTCAATATGCCCCATCAAAGGGCTGCAAATATAGCAAATCCCGGCCACCCGAATACAAGTAGAATGAGTGCTTTACCGCTAAAAGGTTGTTACACAAGTAATCACCACAAGCACAAATTGCCTCTCAGCTGACACCCGATACCTTATATATATGATCCCCTGGCAAACCCCCACCCCCTTTCCAATTTCAGGAATTCCTTCCCTGAATAGAAACATTGTATTAATTACATACAGTTGTGCCAGATATGCCTTTTGCATTCCGGCACAACAGTAGCATACATAGCACAAATGTCAATGATGAAATCACAAACTGATTTACCGCATTCATAGCTGACGATGATGCAATCTGGACAGCTATCCTCTCAGAACTGCTGAACGGACTCGGCTACCGGAACGTGCGTATTCGAAAATGGCAAAGATTGCCTGGAGCATTTAAGTGAAAACCCAGTCATCATCTTCCTCGATTACCTGATGGATGGCATGGACGGACTGAAAGTGCTGCAAAAAATCAAAGAATATGACAGCCAAATCGGCGTGGTGTTCTGCACCGGCCAGGAAGATATCCGCCTTGCGATTAATGCCATGAAATGGGGCTCCTTTGATTTCATCCTGAAATCGAATGTAACCCGCGAAAGCATTGAAAAAATTATTCTTGAAATGGAAAAAAAGCAACTGTTAAGGCAGAAGGTTTATTAATACCTCCGTACCCATGCCTTTTACATTTGCACACCCTGCCCTCATCATCCCACTGAAAAAAATCCGGGGCGGACTGTCACTGACCGCTTTGGCCGTGGGAAGCATGGTTCCTGATTTTGAAAACTTTTTCAATATGCAGGAAACCGAAGTCACAAGCCACCAGCTCAGTGGTTTCTTCCTCTTTGATTTGCCGGTTGGTCTCTTTGCCTGCTTTCTTTTTCACAACCTGCTGAAACATGGCTTCGTTGAAATCCTGCCCCGCTTCTACCAGCGGAGGTTCAGCCATCTTGTTTCTGTCAACTGGAATTCCTATGCCGCCAAAAACCCGGTCGCTGTAATCTTTTCACTCGTTGTGGGCATACTCTCCCATTTAGCCTGGGATGCATTCACTCATCACGACGGACTCGTAGTATCATTCATTCCCTTCCTGTCTGCTGAAATAAACCTCTTCGGCCAAAGCCTCCCCATTTTTTTTATACTGCAACTCGTTTCCAGCGTGGCTGCTGGTTTGTTTACAAAATGATCAGCCGCATGCCGCAAACAGCTGCACGCAACCCTTTCCGTCAAAAATAACTTACTGGCTGGTATTTGCAGGATCCCTCTTACTGATCATGGCCATCCGCTTTATCTTCTGGCCTGATGCACAATCCTACTTAAGTATTATAAAAGCTTTTATGGGCGGATTACTCTACGCCTGGGTGAGTGCATCCTTTATATATAAATACACGGGATGGATAAAGCACAAGACCTCCCCATCAAATTAACCTGCAACAAACCATTCACTCAATTAAAGAAGAATCTCCCGGATCAGGCTGTAGCCCTTTTAGCCCGCTCCCAGTTTACCGACTGCGTTTTCTTCATATAGCGGAAGAAACCAAGTACTACCGATAAATTCATGATGAAGAAATAATAAGGCACGAAGAGTATCTTAATCCGGGTGGAACGGTTTTCCAGGAACCAGCCCGTTAATGCGGCTATGTAAAATAATACCTGTAGCCACCATATGATGGAGTAGAATCCAAAATCAAACATTCCTTCCTGGTATGCCAGCATATAACCCACAGGTATCAATATAACGAGACATAAAGGCGTGATCGTCCACCGCAGCACACGATGTGAAACATACTGGAAAGAAAGCAATCCGTATTTAAATATATTCAGCAGGGAAGAAAGCCTGACCACAGACTGTATACCGCCTGCAGAAATCCTGATCTTGCGTTTCAGTTCTTCTTTCACATTGGCCGAAGCTGTTTCAATAGCATAGGCCTCGGGATCATACTGGATCGTATAACCATCCTGCGCCACCCGTAAAGAAATAATGAAATCATCCAGCAGCGTATCTTTTTCCACTTCCCGGTACAATGCTGTACGGATACCGAATAATTCACCGGCAGCGCCAACTACAGAGTACAATTCCGCATCCCATTTTTTGAGGGCGGATTCATATTTCCAGTAGAGACCTTCACCGGCCCCGGAGGCCGTATCATTTTCTTTATTGAAAATCCTTTTTTCACCGGATACACACCCTACTTTGGGATTGCTGAATAAATGCACCATCCGGCGCACCGATTCCTTCCCCAGCATGGTATTGGCATCACTGAATATTACAATGGGCGTTTTCACAAACCGCATCCCCCTGTTCATAGCACCGATCTTGCCATTCCTTTCGGAAAGGTGCTGCACATCCACATCATTAAAACTTCGCAGGAGTTCAGGGGTGCCGTCATCAGAACCATCCGTTACCCAGATCATGTGGAGTTTCTCTTTCGGGTATTCCAGTTCACGTGAGTTGCGGATCTTGGCTTCCACAAATTCCTTTTCGTTATAGGCCGCAATGAACAATGTCACTTCCGGCTCATAGCTTTCATCTAACACCGGCTTGCGTTTCCCGCGGAATACCCTTTTGATTTTAACCAGGATATACAACAGGATACCGTAACCCACATAGGTGTACACCACCATAAATACCAATATCCAGAATATGATTTGTAAAAATGACATCTTACTTGATTTTAGAATGAGCTCTTTTTGCGTTTACGATACCCTCATACCTTTTCCGTACATCCCCACCCATGGTTTTCCACGAGAATTTGGCCGCCTGTCCGAAACCTTCTGCAACCATTTCCTGACGAAGCAGTTCATCACACATCACCATTCGCATAGCGGTAGTGATTTCATCCGGCTTGAATGGATCCACCAGCACGGCCGCCTTACCCGCAATCTCGGGCATAGATGAAGTTACTGATGTAATCACCGGCGCACCGGAAGCCATGGCCTCAATAATCGGAATCCCAAAACTTTCACGAAGGGAAGGATATAAAAACAGGCTGCACTGGGAATAAATAGCCGGCAAATCAGTATTGGTAATATAACCGGTGAGCACAATGTGATTGATCAGGTCTTCATCGCCGATCTCACTGAGCATCTTTTCCAGTTCGGTCTTATCATAATCAATCATCACCAGTTTCATATCATCACCGGTCTGCTTCCTGTAATCAGAAAAAGCCTGCAACGTTCCTTTGGTATTTTTCTTCGGATCAGTATTCCCAAGGAAGAAAAAGAACCGGCGGGAGGTGGTATTTCTGCTGAACCTTTTCAGCATGTCCGCATCCGTTACGGGTTTAAAATAATCACTCACCCCGGTATATACGGTTGACAACCTTTATCATTATCCATTTCAAAAACGGTTGATCCTGTCTTTTTCAAAATCTGACACCGTAATCACTTTCTTACTCCTGCGCAGCACTTTGGGTACAATCATCCGCCGGTAGAGATTACCAAACTTCTGGTACCTTGAGCCGCTGCCCTTCATGATTTTCCGTACGGAATTTTCCATGTAAATAATATCATGCAGCGTGATCATAATCGGCACACTGGAAAAAACCGGGGCTGTATTGCTGGTGCAATGGAGGATATCACAGCCATACTTCTTTGCGGCCCGGGGCAGTGAAATCTGTTCCCAGGTTGGATAACCACCGCCTTCCAGTTTCACAATCTTGAAATTCGGGGTCTCCTGCAGGACCTGGTCGGCTTCATCCGGCTTTACGAATCTATAATACAGGTTGTCGTGGTCAATCTGTTGCAAATGACGTATCAGTTCCAGGGCCACCATGTCCATACCATGCTTTTTCTTCCTGAATATCCGCTGGGCTTCTATACCTATTTTCATAAAAAAAGTATTTAATAACGGTTAATCATGATCCCATTTTAGTATCCGCTGAACTGGCACTGTGCGTTGTATGCAAAAACGTTTTATTGGCGCCTTTGATTTTCAGCAGCGACAGTAACATCAGCAGCATCCCTTTCGGAATACCGGCTACTGCTGCCAGCGTCTTTTTACTGTAAAAAGCACGGGGAATGGAAAATAAAAACGATAATGTACAGGCTATGGCTGTTACTATCCACAACAGGGTCAAAACAGCCGGGCCATGCAGCAACAGATTCAATACCACAAATACAGCAGCCAGGAACATCACCGCACCCAGTAATAAAATCCGGGGCGGCTGCACAAACTGGATGGCTTTGTCAAAATAATCCACATTGCCCTTCAGCAAAACATGCTTGCAGGCATCGGGGAAATAAGATTTAAAATAATGGAACTGGGCCGCCAGCCACCGGCGGCGCTGGTTACTGAACACTTCGGGATTCTGGATTTTTTCGTCATACACCATCGCATCATTGAGATACCCGATTTTAATACCCTGCTTCCAGCATCTTTAACTCAATCTCTTTATCAAAGCCGCCCACCGCATCCACGGTTGACATCAGGTTTTTAAAATAACTGTAATCAGAGGCCATCCCTGACCCGATGATGGCAGAGGAGAGCCCGAGTGCCCGGTGCCCCTTCCGGAAAATATGATTATTGATTTCTTCACTCACTGCATCCAGTATCGCCCAGGAATTATTAATATTCTTGGCCGTACGGTGGCCCTGTATAGCGGTAAAACCATCTTCAAAAGCCATATTTACCTTAAACAGGAAATCGCGGGCCATCAGGTTATCGGCATCCAGTACCACCGCTATATCATACTGGTCACCCAGTTGCTCCATGGCTTTATTCAGTGCTTTCGACTTGGTGCTTTTTTCAAAGCTTACTTCGATCAATCTTACCGGAATGGTTTTTAATGCAGCAATGGTTTCCGGCTGGAAACTATCAGCAATGATAACCACCTCAAACCGGTCAGCCGGGTAATCCTGTTTTAATGCAGCCTGTGCCACTTCCAGGATCACGGCATCTTCTTTATAACCGGGAATCAGTACAGCCACTTTCCTCGATAAGTCGGAATGTTTATACCGGCGTTGCCTGTAAAACAAACCAGCCACCGAGAAAATAAAAATATAGGCAGTAGCCAGTCCGAGGAGGGCCAGCAGTATTATTTGTATGACTGAATAAATGATCATAGTATCTGGGTTTGTTCGGTGAACATTCCCGGTTCATCGTTCCGGTAATTATTTCTTTTTAGCGTGTTTCATTTTCCGAACCTTGTTACGCACTTTCAGGGCAAACTTGCGCACGAAAGGCAGGTATTTACCACTCTTCAGGTTATAGAAAACGGATTCGGAATTAAACACCATTTCAAAATTCTCCGTACACAGCACCGGCTTTTTGGTAATGCGGTTAATTTCCAGCGCCTGCCCGGGATCGCTTTCAATAAACAATACATAAGGCTTCGCCATATAGGCTTTGGCTTTATGCGTGCCGTGACTGTTGGCTTTCTGACGTGCTTCCATATCAGGCAGGTCAAGCATCACCAGTTCATTATATTTTACATGATTGTTCCGCAGCCAGGTTTCTGTTTCATTCCTGTACTTTTCAAGACGGGAAGTAACGATCGTCCCGATTTTACTGCCGGGGATAAATAAAGGCGCTGCATTCAGCAGGAATTCACGGTATTTCTCACCGTCGTCATTCTGTTCCGGCTGGGGATCCACACAAAGCACACCATCAATATCAAAGCAGGCTTTTTCCAGCGTAGTATGGTTGAGGATGTTCCACTGGAAATAACGCGGCAGTGGAACCACTTCAAAATAATAATCTACTGTCTTTTCCTTTCCGGGGATGACATACACGGCGCAATACCTGAAATTAAAATTCGGTGCCTGGTCTTTCAGTTTCTCCCGGCATTCCTGCATAGCTGAACCTGAGGCCACACTGTCATCCACAACGAGGATGTTCTTAAACTCACTCATATCAAAACTGGCTGCGCGCCCCGGCTTTATAAATATGACCGTTGAGGAATGAATGCAGGTCTGTATACGGTTTATTCATATACAATGCCAGCAGGTTGGCAGGCAGCATACCACTCCGGGGAATACCAATGATGAGATCAATATCCCTTGGGATAATGCTGAGTCTTTTGAGAATAATGTTATTCAGGTCTGCAATGTTTCTGTAATACATAAAATTTATTTTAAAGCTTGCCCGATATAGTTATAAATATTCTGGACGTTGTTTTCCCAGGAATGTGACCTCGCGAAAGCAATCCGCTGGTTTTCTTTCCCGGAATTATTTTCAGTAAGCGCAGTGTCAATGGCCTGGTTATACTCATTGGCGTTTGCACAGAGATAAGCATGCTCTTTGAACAGCTGCATGGTATCCGTAGTGGTAGCCACAACCGGTTTACCCATCGCCAGGTATTCATCCACTTTGCGGGGATAATTACCAATAGTGATTTCATTGATCAGCTGCGGATTCAGGCAAACCTGGAAAGCAGACATGAACTCAGGCACCCTGGATTTAGGGATACTGCCGGGGAAATGCACATTCGGTAAACCATGCAGTGCATGTGCCGCAAATACTTTGTCTTCCCGGCCGATGATCACAAATGACCATTGCGGGTTTTGCCTGGCCACATCATAAATCAGATCCGGATCGAGACGGAGGCTGTTGATATCACCGATATAACCAATGCGCGGTTCGTGGATGGCAGCTATTTCAGCAGGCACATCAAAGCGATGTGAAGGATCATAAGCCGACAGGTCAACCCCCTGGCCCACATCATAACTTTTCTGGTTGAATTTGGCAGCGAATCCGGCCAGCTGCGGGGAATTACAAACCACCAGGTCACTTTTTCGATCAGTGCAGGCTCGAGGCGAGCCACATGTTTTTTCCAGTAAGCAAAAGGCTGGAGGTTATCACGACGGTAATAAACCGACAGTGAAGGCTTCAGGTATTCTTTGGCGTAAAAACTCCGGTAAATATCATTGTCAATAAAGTGAATGGGATTGGAAAAGTCCAGCTCCTGCATCACTTTCCGCACATAGCGGTACATTTTCCTGTTATTCCTTTTGTTGAACACATCAAACAGGAAACCATCAGGCAAACCATTGACGGACCACACCGAAAAAGGAAAGTCAAGCACCCAAAGGTTTTCACCCACTTTACGCAACGGGTTCTTTCTTTTCTTCAGTACATCCATGCGCTGTTTGGTTTCAGGCGTGGGTTTATTGCGGAGGATGGTCATGGTATCCAGCGGGCTGTTTACATACAGCACCCGGTTATCTTTCGCAAACTCTTTCGCAATGTCTATGGCATTCGAGCCAATGGGAATATCCCATGACTGCAGGCCGGTGATCACGATATCTTTATTTTTCATTTTCATTTTGTACCCGGTTTATTCGCTGCCGGAAGCGTTTCAGTTGCCGGAAGTGGCGTATCCAGCTTATCAGTATTCATCAGTAATGCCATTGAAATAAAAATCAGGATGTTCGTCGGGAAATTCCCGAGGATGGCGTTTCCGTAAGAAGCCACCATCACACCCACCATGCCAGCCAGTAATGCCGACATTTTGAGTTTCAGTATCGGATCCCTGATCCGGTACATGATTTTATATCCGCCTTTTATAGCTACATAAAACAGGATAAACAAATGGAGTAACAGACCCACGATGCCCTGCTCCACCCATATCAGCACATACCAGCTGTCGGTTGCAATCTGAGATAAAAATGCATTGGGGAGATAACGCTGGGCTTTCACACCACCATGACCGACGCCACCACCAAAAGGCCTGGTACGCAGGTAATTCTTCAGGATTTTCTGGTTATTCAGCCTCACCTGCAATGAAGCATCATTGGGATCAAAGGCCGTACGCATCCGGCGGATTTCCGCATTGCCCTGGCCGATATTGGTGTATTTGAAAAACACAAACACACTTAATAATAAAATGGTACCGGCCATTAACACGGCTTTGTTCTTCCGCAGGATGAAGAATGTGGCAAATCCGGCAAGCGGAATACTGATGGCACCCCTTGTACCGGAAATCAGCATACCATATAAACCCAGTATGGCCACCAGGTGGAAAAACATTTTTACCAGCCTTTTTTTGGTGGACATGGCATAAATAATGGCCACCACTGCCGTGTACGCCTGGTTGGCACCAAACTGCCCCGCATCACTCAGGAATGAAAACACCCGGAGCTTACCAAACAGGATGTGTGTTTTATAATTGCCTTCATTTAACCATGCTTGTTCTGCAGAATCAACACCCATCTTTAACTGCATAATCCCTTTTAGTGAAGCCAGGATGGACAATACTCCCCAGAGGTAAAAAAAGAAGTCAATTTTTTTATGATTATCAAAGAAGAGCAGCGTCAGCGGTACAATGAGGAACATATAAAAGCTGATACCCCTTCCGGAAAACCAGGCAGCAACACTTTGTGCCTGCGGGTTAAAGAGCTCAAAAATGGTATATGCAAACCAGATGATGGACAGAATGGTAATGTCTTTGTTAGCAGGCTTCCAGTTAATTTTATCCCGGAACTTATTCATGAACAGCGCCAGGTATGTAAACAACAGGATACCGTCAACTCCCAGTCCAAACTGTACATCTTTTACATATCGGCCGATACCCAGCACGAAAAAGCTAAATGCCACGATGGTATACAATCCGATAACGGGATAACGGAAAATCAGGTAAGCATACACCAACATGAAAAAAAGCCCGAGGAAAAGTCCCAGACCGATAAATCCCAGTTTAGCAACCGCCAGGCCAAACACACCCACACCCAGGAATAATCCCAGCACAAAACGCGGGTTCTCCAAACGGGAGGATCCGGTATTATACTCGAAAGGATGTAAAGAAGCGGGCAACATTATTTTTGATTTACAGCGATGATGGTATGTTTAGGCCGGTGAACCAGCTTGTTAAATATGTTTTTATAGAATATAATTCCTTGTTTGAATATTTCCCTGTAACTAAGCGAAAGCTCTTTATCCAGAAAACGCATCCCAATCCAGATACCCAGCATCGTAAAGAGTATTGAAGCCACAGCTACCATGATTAATGAGTGGAAAACATAAATAGCAATCAGATCTCCACCTACATTGGCGATAACCATAAAGAATACCTTAATTGCATTCACACCGGGCTTGTTGATACTGTCGAGCCCAATGCCTGTCATCCGGTCAATCGGCAGTAACAATCCATAGAGTGAAAACACACGCACGATAGTCACAGCACTTGCGCCTCCATCCGGACTGCTAAACAGGTATTGTTTGCCTGCAAGGACCATCACAAAAAAATCAGCAAACAGGAATGTAAACAGGCTCATGAATACAAAGAGGTAAGTCAGTGCACCCGCATATGTATAAAACAGGCTCTTTACTTCGGATATTCTACCCTGTATACTGGCTTTCGACATTTTCGGGAAAGCGGTTGCCACAAAACTCCGCAGTGGTATCTGTTGCAGTTCAGTCAGCTTCATGGGAATACTGTATAATGCTACTGCACCAACACCCATTGGGCTTAAACTGATTATCAGTGTATCCGCACTGCGCAGCAGGTTGGTACCGATGAGGGTGAACGTGGTATATTTCCCGAAGTGGAGTAATAAACGATTGGTATAGCCGCTGGCTTTGAACAGATGTTTCATCCCGTCCCACCCGGCAACGATACTGATCACAGAAGTCAGTGCGTTGATGATGATCATCGCCCAGATCAGTTCTGTAAGTGTAAGGTGATAGAAAGTATGGTTAAACAGGATAACACCGAAAAATAAACCGCTGTTAAGTCCTTTAATAACCAGCATCTTCCCGAATTTCCTGTCGGCATGTAACACCACCAATGCATTATTCCAGGGCAGGTTAATGACTGCGAGAATGGGATACCAGGTAAAGAACAGTCCGTAACCGGAGGCCTGGATGGCATCATGAAAAAAATATTGCAAACTACCATCAGAACAACA
Organism: Chitinophagaceae bacterium; assembly: GCA_016720825.1. Lineage (GTDB taxonomy): Bacteria > Bacteroidota > Bacteroidia > Chitinophagales > Chitinophagaceae > JJ008. The sequence continues at coordinate 119,566 of JADKJV010000006.1, forward strand.
ATGACAGAGGTAGAAAAGATGCCTATCAATACATTGGAGCCGATAAACTGCAGTCTGGTATTTGCATCAGCACCGGAGAGGTAACGGATCAGCCCGGTATTTGTAATACCAAAGCGGAACATTTCAATAAATGAACCCGATGAGATAAACAGTACCCACTGGCCGAACATATCAAGCGACAAACTCCTTGCCAGCAGTGCGAAACCGGCTATGCCAAACAAGGCAATGGCCAGGTTACCTGCAAGGGAAAGGAAATTATCTTCCCGGATTATTTTATGGAATGTCTTCTTCACGGGGTTTTATTATATTTCACTGTTTGAAAAGAACTGGAAACGGAAAAGGTTTTTTATTTTCCTGCGCAACACACCGCGCTTCCGCGGAAGTTCTCCCAATACAGATTCAGCTTCCTGCAGGGCTACGCCATTAATAATAAAGTTTGTTTTTTCAGGAGCCACCGACATAAATGCGTTCAGCGCTTTCTGGTCTGCATCATTCCAAATCCTGTTCGACCGGCAAATAAGCAGGCAGAGATCAGCCTGGCTTACCAGTTCAGCAGGATAATTGTGATGAAGGATAGCTGGCATTTCAATGATCACGTAATCCGGTTTGGCGGATTGAATGCCGGTTAAATCAGTATATGAGGCAGCCTTCAGGTACTGGCCATCACTGTTATAAGATAAATAACTGCCTGCAGCCAGGGAGCTGTCAGGATTCCGGGAGAATGGGCTGTTGAAATTGACACGGGGATCAGGGTAACCCAGCAAACGGCTGATAATTTAAACGCCTGTTTTTGGGAGCCGGCACCGGGTTAGCAGCATAATTCAGCATCACTACCTGCTTACCATTCTCCTGCAGATTACGCGCAATATTTCCTGCAACCACCGTTTTGCCTTCCCGTTCAGTAGTACTGAAAACAAGTATCGTTTTGGTTTCTTTTCCGCTGTCAGTTAAAGCAGGTGATTGCTCCAGGTTCTGTACTGTCAACTCAAGTAAACGCTTCTGGACAAATGGCAGGTTAATGGAACCGTGATTCAGCAATATCTTAGGGATAACACCCATGTATGGGATGTTGAGTACGGAAGAAGCATTTTTCAGATTCTTCAGGGTCTTGTCAAAATATTCCATCATTAATATACCGGCCAGCACCAGGATAGCACCCAGGAATGCGGCGGCAATGATCATGATTTTCCGTTTCGTGGGATTGGGTGAAATGGGATAATAAGGCGGATCCACACTTTTAATATTTGCAGCCAGCTCATTATCCTGCAGTTTCAGTTTTGCCAGGTTCAATCCATGAAGGATTTCAAGATAACCCTGCTCAGAAACCGCAATTTCCCTTTCAATCCTTTTAATATTTGCTCCCGCAGGTGCATAGATTGAATATTGCTGCTGGAAATCCCTGTTCCGCTGATCCATCACCTTCAGTTTCGCTTTCATGTTTTCAGCTTCCACCACATTGTTGATCCATTCATTGAGTACATTGGCAACGGGCAATCCTTCAGTCGTGTTCTGGTAGGAATAAATATCTTCTACGTTTTTCTTGATTTCACCTTTCAGGTATTCAGCCTGGCGGCGAAGCCCATCCACTTTGAATGCAATGCTTTCATCTGCCTCGGCACTTGCAATCTGGTAATTCAGGTCACCCAGCATTTTTTTCTTATCCAGTAATGCCGAACTTTTCAGCTGCACCTGTTGCTGGATATTCAGTTTATCTTCCAGTTTCTTAATCCCTGCTTCCATACCGGCCAGTTGTGCTTTCTTGTTGTTATAATCAACTTCCATATCTTCCTTCACCACAGCAACGGCCTTACTTTGTTCGTAATAATTAATGATATTATTCTCTTTGTTGAAGCCAAGTAATTTATCTTCTGCTTCTTTTAATTTTTTGTCGGCCATGGTTAACTGTGATTCAAAATATTTCACCACAGCATCAGATCTGTTTTCCTTAATTCCTTTATAGTTGTTGATACAAACTTCACTCAGGATAGCCAGTGTTTGCTGGCAGATACCCGGATCATCCACATTGTATGTCAGGCGAATCAAGTCAGAGTTGGCAATCCTTTCCGCTTTGATGCCGGATAAAGCCCCTATCGAATAATGCGGATTCTGGTAGTTCAGCAGCTTATACACAAAATTGGTATCGCTGTTTTTCATCAGGTTTGTAAGATTCATCACTGTTCTTTCGTAATCCAGCGGGTTAATGGATGAAGGGAACAGTTTATGACTGGCCAGCACACTCACTTCTTCAGTGGCCGGGAGTTTCGATTTGCCTGCGGCAGCTGGAATCTGCAGGCATAGGTGCAATGCTGAACGGCGATTTCCTGACATAAGAATAGATATACTTCGGAGTGATTTTCTTTAAATCATCCAGTGACTTTTGTGAAATGTATTTCGGATCTGCTTTATCCAGCAGCAGGTGCTGGCTCAGCAAACGAATAGCTACTTCCTCCTGGGTTTCCCGGGAGTTGATGATATTAATGAGGTTATCAAAAGCGGTGTTCGTGGCAAAATAGTTAAAGCCCTTGTCCATTTCAATAGTGGAGCCTGTTGCCAGTCCGGTATATAAAGTAGTACGGGAAGTAAAAACAAAATTAGGCTCCCGTGTCATCATGATCTGCATACCTGCGAGCAGGAGCGGAACGAGGATGAGGAGCACAATGTGCTTCCTGACCAGTCGTATAAATTCAATGATTTTCATGGTTACTGTTTTGAAGCCGGCATAGTGAGCCTGAATCCAATAATGTCTTCCAGGATCATTTTTGAAGTAATGAATTCTGAGCGGGCTGATTCATAAGCCAGCTCGGCGGTTGAAATAATATCTGATATCCGCACATATTCCGCAACCGGAATCAAGCCATTCGCAAACTGCTTCTCCACCATTTCCATATTCACACGGGCATTACCCAGGTTAAGGGACCTGATATTCAGCAGGCGTTGTTTGAGCAAAACTTCCTGGTATTGGCGGATCACCATTTGGCGGATTTCATCCTGCTGGGCTTCTTCCATCGCACGGGCCTGTTCGAGCTGTGCATTGGCACCCTTGATCTGGTTCTTCCGGTCAAGGATATCACCTAAGGGCAATTTCAGGTAGAGCCCCAGTCCATAATTGAACTGTTTACTGGTAGCGGTGTACATCGTGGTAGACTGCGTGGTGGCTGTTGACGAAAAATTGTCAAATGTTCCGTAACGCGTATCGGCCTGGAAGCCCATATTACGCAACCAGTAATTCTGTGTGGTTTTCAAACCTGATTCCCTGACCTGGATATCCAGGTTACGGTAACGGACAGATGCATTGTGCTTCAGTGCAGAGTCAATCAGGTCCACCAATGGCGGCAATATGATTGTGGTGTCTTTCACCGGGCTTACCTGTATGCCGGGCTTTTGGCCTGAAACACCCTTCAGCACAAGTATGCAAAGGGCTATCAGGAAAATATTTTTTGTATAGGGTTTCATTTCGATTGATTGATTCGGGTGTTTGATTCGTGTGATTTATACCGAGTCCTTTTGGAAAAGGGCCGGAATCAGAGACCGGTAATACCAGCCGGGGCTAAAAACCTTTTGGATAAAGTATCTACCGTGAGTAATTCCGCTTCATACACCGGTAGCGGGCGGTTACCAACAATTGACATATCCCCTTTAATTACATTGATCAGCTGGGGCAGTTCATCAATACTGGTGTTGCGGATGATTTTTCCAACACGGGTAATGCGGGGATCATCCTTGATTTTTACAAAAGCAGATTTTTTCTCCGCGATGGACGCTTTCTGGGTATTAAACCAGTAATCGCAGATCTGGTGGTCGTTTATATATAATAAAGGAGAACAGGTGTGTCCGTGAGCTAATTCACTGCAGCGGGGACAGGGTTTTGCAAAATCAATGTCAGATTGCGTATCAGCCGTATCATACTGGTTTTTTTCTTTGGCCAGTTCTTTTAACATGGCATCAGCGCCCGTGCGCATGGAACGGAGCTTGTAAAAATACCTTTTGATTCAAGCCTGATGGCCAGGAGGATCAGCAGTAAAATGGGTGATAAAACCAGGAGGATAGTTGATGCCACAACAATATCGAACAGGCGTTTGGAGAAAGGCATTTTGTAAACAACAGAATCCGTTTCAGTAACAGCTTCCTTTTTGGATTTTTGGCGGAACCGGCAAAGGAATTCAATCCGCTCAGTTAGTCCAAGCGGCATGTGCTGGGAGGTTACGTAGTAATCATCCACATGCTTATCATACGCGGTCTTATATAACTCATCCCTGAATTCCTTCGAAAGCAGGATAAACGGGATGGTGTTGAATTTTTTCTGTTCACGGATCCAATCGTACATATAGAAACCATTGGCCCCGGATAAACCGAAATCGCAAAAAACAGCATCTGTTCTTTTGCCCGACATCAGGTGATTGATGCCTGAAATGGTACTGTCAGCCACGGAAATGGACACAGCGCTGTTATTTTTAAGCGGTTCGAAATAGGCAGGGTTCTGTCCTATATATAATATGTCAAGGGAAGTTTTCATGATTGCTTGTAAGGGGTACAGTAAAATAAATCTGCGTGTTTGAATTGCTTACCAGGCCACTGAGTAGTGAATGGGGAACAGGTTCTTTTTTTACAACCTCTTCCAGCTCTTCCGGATTAAAGGGCTTGGTTACAAAATCCTGTGCTCCCAGCTTATAGGACTTAATACGCTCTTTGCTTTCTGATTTGGCGGAAAGCATGATCACCGGTGTATGTCGCGTGAAACCACGCTGGCGGAACCTCGACAAAAACGTATAACCATCCATGCCCGGCATTTGTATATCACAAATGACCAGGTCCGGCAGGTTGTTTTCCAGCCATTCCAGCGCTTCTTCGGCCGTATTAATTACAGTAATGTCGTATTCGCCGGAGAGAAAATTTTCCAGCAACAGGCAGATGCTTATTTCGTCATCTACAACAAGTATTTTCTTCTTCATAAGGTACTTTTAGTTTCGGGATGATTCGTTTTCCGGGCAGCCACCAGCGATTCAAGGGCTGGTGCCCCCTGTTAAAACTCTTAATACCCGATATTATTTTTATTTTCTTTAAGACTTAGTCAAAGAAATATGGGATTTAAACAGTTGTATCAGCATTCTGTAAGTGTTTACCAGTAGCCAGGTATTCTTCCACCATTTCTTCAATCACTGCAGCCGTGATATTCTTCACCTGCTCCAGTTTGCTTTCCAGTTCAGCGTTGATCTCTTCTTTTTCAGCCAGGAATTCAATCTGGTGAAGGAGTGTCACCACACTGTTGATTCCATAGTAAGAAAAAGTAGGTCTGATCTTATGTGACATTTCCCGCAGCCTGGGGAAATCCAGGGAGTAATAAGCAGCAGCGTGCTCTTTCAGTGTCATGGGTGTTTTTTCCACGAAAAGGCGGATAAATTTCCTGGCCTTCTCGGTATTGCCCCTGGTCATCTGCCAGATGAGCTGCATATTGTATAAACTGTTATTCTTCATGTTGGTCTTATTCTCAGATGATCGTTTTGAAAAATTCGATTGTTTTTAAAAGGCCTTCCTCCAATTGAACAGTTGGTGCCCAGTCCAGGTTCTTTTTAGCAAGCGTGATATCAGGCTGGCGCATCATCGGATCGTCGGCAGGAAGCGGCTGTTTGATAATTTTTGATGAAGATCCGGTCAGGCGAATAACATGATCGGCCAGCTGACGGATCGTAAATTCATTGGGGTTACCGATGTTCACGGGGCCGGTGAAGCTGGCAGGTGATGCCATCATGCGGATCATACCTTCCACGAGGTCATCCACGTACTGGAAACTGCGCGTCTGGTCACCTTCACCATAAATGGTGATATCCTTATTCTGCAGCGCCTGTACGATGAAATTGGAAACTACCCTTCCGTCATTCGGATGCATACGGGGACCGTACGTATTGAAAATGCGGATGATTTTTATCTGCACATCATTTTGCTGGTGATAACTGACAAATAATGTTTCAGCAGCCCGTTTCCCTTCATCATAGCAGGAACGTTCCCCGATCGGGTTTACATGTCCCCAGTAAGATTCAGGTTGCGGATGTACTTTAGGATCACCATACACTTCGCTGGTAGACGCCTGGAGGATTTTGGCATTTACCCTTTTGGCAAGACCAAGCATGTTGATCGCACCCATCACAGAGGTTTTCATTGTTTTGATGGCATTATACTGGTAGTGCACAGGCGAAGCCGGGCAGGCCAGGTTATAAATTTCATCAGCTTCAATGAAGAACGGCATCGTCACATCATGCCGGATCATCTCAAAATAGGGATGATCCAGCAGGTGAACGATGTTTTGTTTCTGACCCGTAAAGTAATTATCCAGGCAAAACACTTCATGTCCTTCGTTTAATAAGCGCTCGCATAAATGGGAGCCAACGAATCCGGCACCACCGGTAACTAAAATTCTTTTTCGGGTCATTGTGTGAGATTCAGGGGTGAAATATTTAACTGTGTTCTTTTTAAATTAAATAGCCATTGCTTCAGCAGCCGTTGCGGTAGATTTAACACCGATACAGGCGTAATCAAAACCATGACGGGCCATTTCAGTTTTGTCATAAATGTTACGGCCATCAAATACAGCAGGCTCATTCAGTAACTTTTTGATGATTTTGAAATTGGGGAATTTGAATTCAGGCCATTCGGTGATGATTGCCAGGCAATCAGCATCAATCAGGGCTTCATACTGGTCTTCGTAATATGAAATCGTTTCCCCGAAATGGTGTTTGGCTTCTTTTATAGCCACGGGATCGTATGCTTTTACTTTCGCACCGGCTTCCAGTAACTGGTTAATGATAACCACGGAAGGTGCTTCACGCATATCATCAGTCTGGGGTTTAAAAGAAAGACCCCATACCGCTACTGTTTTACCAGCCAGGTCGCCGCCGTAGTAATTGCTCATTTTATTGAACAGTACCATTTTCTGGTCCTGGTTTACAGCTTCAACCGCTTTCAGCACGCGCAGTTCATAGTTATATTCACCGGCAGTACGGATCAGGGCCTGTACATCTTTGGGGAAGCAGGATCCGCCGTAACCGATACCGGGATAGATAAATTTGTGACCGATGCGGGAATCAGAACCGATCCCTTTACGCACCAGGTTGATATCAGCACCAACAATCTCACAGAGGTTGGCAATATCATTCATGAAGCTGATTTTCGCAGCGAGCATGGAGTTCGCAGCGTACTTGGTCATTTCTGCGGAAGTGATATCCATGAAAATAACGGGGTGACCGTTCATGGTAAAAGGTTTGTACAAACTCCGCATCAGGTCTTCAGCCCTTTGTGATTCCAGGCCGATTACAATACGGTCAGGTTTCAGGAAATCATCAATAGCCGCACCTTCTTTCAGGAATTCAGGATTAGAGGCCACATCAAACTCAACGGATACATTCCTTTTATCCAGTTCAGCCTGTACAGCTGCTTTCACTTTCTGCGAAGTACCAACCGGCACAGTGCTTTTGGTTACCACCAGCATGTAGTCGTTGATGTTTTTACCGCAATCACGGGCTACAGACAATACATATTTAAGATCAGCGCTGCCATCCTCATCGGGCGGTGTGCCTACTGCAATAAACATTACTTCGCAATCCTGGATGGAATCAGCAATGCTGGTAGAAAAGCTCAGGCGGCCTTTCTTCATATTCCTTAAAATCATTTCTTCCAGTCCGGGCTCATAAATGGGAATGATGCCTTTATTGAGGTTTTCTATTTTCTTTTGATCGATATCAACGCAAACCACATCGATACCTACTTCTGAAAAGCATGCGCCGGTAACGAGACCGACATAACCGCTTCCTACGATAACTATTTTCATATTATTTGTTTGGCATAGAATAGTCAATGTGTATGCCATACGCTAAGTGCTTAAAATACACCGCTTAATAAATTGATGTTTAGCAATTCTTTTCCATCTGGTGGATAGTTTTCCAATTCCGGAATAAAACAGGGAAACAGATATCAGGATCTTCATAACAGGAATCTGTTACTGCTGCACAATCACCAATCCCGGGATACATATATATAAGGTATAGAACCGCTGCAGTTGTTCAGCAACAAGCAGTATGAACCACACCCCATCCAAACAAGTTTAATACTCCTTATAAGAGATTCATCATTTATACACCCATTGAAATGTATATGTGTTGCGCAAAATCAACAGCCGCGTATTTCATTTATAAATTATTTCAGGGGGAACTAAGTGTTTTTCCATTGTCAAGAAAAATTTTCCACCTAGCGGAAAGATTATAAGGGTTCCTAAGTGTAAAACTCTATTTAGCAATCATTTAAGTTTTGGCATCATAGATGCCAATATCCTGTACCGTACTTAACATGAAAAAACTCATCTTCATAAGCATCCTCTCGATTTCTCTGAGCCCCGCAAGGGCCCAGGAAACAAGGGTATTCTCCGGAGCTGAGTTTGTTAATTACAGTGTTACTGATATCGCGGTAGCTGCCGGACAGAAATGGTCAACCGAAAGAGCAGCGCTTCCCGGTTACTTCAGTGCCGTGGATACGGCCACTTACACCGGTTGCACAAACGAAGTGCATATTGATGGATATATTAAGAAATACGGCAACAAGCCTTTTATCTTCCCTATCGGCGACGGTACTACATTAAGAACACTTGAAATTTCCGCGCCTTTATCATCAACCGATACATACGCTACTGCCTGGATCCATGGTGATCCTTCAGCCGACAACGATCCTACAGCCCCTTTTGCAGGTGCACACCCGGTAACCTCGGTTACCGCACCGGTATCAGCTGTTAGTATTGTTGGACAGTGGGACTGGCAGGTTGGTGCTGCAGAAAATCTCGGTGCAGGTACAACAGGTACGGGTGCCGGTTTATTTATTACAGTTAGTATTCCTGATATGACCAGGTTTGCCGACGCTTCCCAGCTTCGCCTGGTGGGATGGAATGGCAGCAGCTGGATTGACCTCAGCCATTCTGCAACAGCAAACGGCAATACTGCCGGCAGTACACTGAAAGGAATAATGACTTCAAATATTTCAGCAATCGGTATTGGCAAATTAATGTCTGTACTGCCGCTGAGACTTGAAAATTTCACCGCATCAAAAGCAGATTGCAATACACAGTTAAACTGGTACACATCCAGCGAATTCAGCATGGCTGAGTTTATTGTAGAGCAAAGCTTAGACGGAACAATTTACAACACAGTTACAGCCGTGCCTGCGTTAGGCAACCCGAGTGGCAGTCATTACCAGATCACAGTAACTCAACCTGCAGGCCTGGCTTATTACCGACTGAAGATGAAAGACAGCAATGGTGCTTTTGTTTACTCTCCTGTGGTAATGATGCGTAACACCTGTGCAGATACAGAATTTATGCAGGTGTTCCCCAATCCGGTAACTGCAGGCAGCCCGGTTGTTAAGCTGAGTTTCACTACTTCTTACAGGGGTGCAGCACAGTTCATGATTTTCAGCAGTGTGGGCCAGCAACTGATCAGCAAAACCATCCAGGTGAGCAGTGGTCAGAACCTGGTTTCAACAGATATCACCCGTTTACCCCAGGGAACCTATTTCATCCGCGTAAGTGGTGAGAACGGCAAGCCTGTAGGTAACGGACAAAAATTTATTAAACAATAACCGCTAACAATACTTTGAAAACGCAACGTTTACATACAGTACTGTCCATGATGATGATCATCATCGCCATGGTTTGGGGCTCAGCCGCACAGGCTCAGGTGAAAGTGGGAAGCAACCCGCTGAACCTGAATCCGGATGCCGTGTTCGAGGTTGAATCTTCAAATAAAGGTTTCCTGTTCCCCCGTGTATCGCTGACTTCAACTGTAAGCGCAGCGCCTTTATCACGATTTGTAAGCGGTATGGTGGTTTACAATACAAACACGGTGAATGATGTTGCTCCCGGCATTTATTACTGCGACGGTTTCAAATGGTTAAAAATTACTGCAGGTGGTGTATCTGAATCTCCCACAGCAAACTGGAGCCTGAATGGTAATAACAATACAAACAGCAATCATTTCCTCGGTACTACAGATAATGCATCTCTTCGTTTCCGGACCAATAACCTGGAAAGGATGCGTATCACCAGCAATGGCTGGGTAGGAATCGGCACATCAGCACCAAATGCTGCACTGGAAGTGAAAGGACAGGTAATTATTGATTCATTGCTGGACGGAAACACAGCAACTGACAATATACTGGTTGCAGATGCCAATGGCCGTGTAAAGAAAGTATCAACATCAGGTATCCTTTCCGGTGTACAGAAAAAACTGGAAGTGGTAGCCACATCCGGCCAGACCATATTTACAACCCCGGCAACAATAACGGATATCAGCCGGGTTATGATGTACCGTAACGGAGTGATGATCTCCTTTACAATGAATAACGCGAATTCTATTATCGCTGAGATCCCCTGTATGTCAGGTGATGAAATCAGGATAATTCAAATTTTATAACACAACAACTCTTTAAACAACACAAAAAAAAGTCAAAATGAGAAAGATTCTTTTACTCGCCATCGTTGGATTAACAATCAGCTTCGCTTCAACAGCGCAAAAAGTACCCACAAAAGTTATTGATAACAAGGGTACCATTAAATGGGTTCTGGACAGTGCCACTGCCGTAATCACTAAGGCCGACAGTACTATCCTGTATGTAACCCCCAAACAAATGGGTGACAGCCTGGCTAACTTCGTTCGTTACGCAGATACTGCCAGCATGCTTGCTCCTTATGCAAACAGTGCCGACAATGGTTTAACTAAAACCGGTCAGAACATCCAACTGGGTGGTGCACTGAATAAAGTAACTACCATCGCCACTACAGCGGAACATTTCCTGGCCATCACTGGTTTACAGGCTGGTTCTAACACAACTGACAGTGTAATGGTTGTTGATCCTACTTCAGGACAGATTAAATTCATCTCTGCTTCTTCACTGTTTAATGCCCTGACATTCGGCAACGGTTTAACTAAAACCGGTAACACAGTAGAACTCGGTGGTAACCTGTCACGTTCAACTACAATCGGAACAGACGGTACAAATACATTAAAGATCACAGGTCTGCAAGGCGGTAACCTGGCAACTGACAGCATGGTTGTTGTAAATGCTGATGGTACCCTGAAAAAAGTAAATGCCGAGTCATTATTACAGAGCGGTAACGAAACTTATACTGCCACTGCTGGTCAGTCTTCTTACAGCGTTTCAGGCATGCCTGCTACAGCTTCTAAGGTTTATGTTTGGAGAAATGGTGCCAAACTGCTTGTAACTACAGATTATACAACTGCTGCAGGTGCTGTAACCCTGACTTCTGCCATCGCTACACTCGTAGCTGAAGGTGACCAGATCGAAGTTCAGTGGGTTAAGTAATCGTTGAGGGGTTAGTTTATACATTAGAAATTAGTTTTCAAACTGTGATGATTCAGCGGCTTACTCTTAAGCCGGTAAGCCGCTGGACTTCACAAATCGTACCCGATGAGAAAGTTTTATATAATCCTTTTATTGCTCAGTATTACCGGTTTGACCCGGGCCCAGCAGGTAATCACTGCCAAGGGTACCAGGGTTACGATCGACAGCAGCAAATGGGTTATCGCTGGCAATAACATCTACAACAAGAACACCGGCAATGTTGGCATCGGCACTTCAAATCCCCTTGCACAATTACACACAACCGGCACAGTTCGCTTCGCAGGCATCGGAACAAATACCACCAACACAAATATCTTAACGACAGATGCCAATGGTGAAGTAACCACCAGGACATTTGCAAGCCTTTTCGCCGGCAATGCAATCACCTCCATGAACGGGTTAACCGGATCGGTTCAAACTTTTACAACCGGCACAAGCGGAACTTCTTTCAATATCTCTTCTACCGGCACCACACATACTTTTAACCTGCCCACTGCCTCTTCCACCAACAGCGGGGCTTTATCATCTGCCAACTGGACCACTTTTAACAACAAGATTGGTACAGTAACCGCTACAACAACAGCAGCAGTAACCACGTCCACCACTACTGCCACCATTAACAATACAGCCGCTTACTGGAATGCGAACCAGCTCCAGGGCAAAGCGGTTTCTTCAACAGCACCTACCAGCGGCCAACTGCTGATCTGGAATGGTACTTCCTGGACACCAACAACTACTACAGTCAGCAACACTTCCGGGTCAAACACCCTGAGCACAACGGTGAACGGAGTAACAGGCTCTTCTGTAAATATTATTAACAGCAATACTTTCACACAGAATGGCACTAACCAGTTAGTGAGCACTGTGAATGGTATCGCCAGCACAGCCTTAACAGTAAATACCGGCGGTGATGTAACCGGTAACCTGAATGCAACTGTTGTATCCAAAATAAACGGAACAACACTCGGCACACTTACAGGCGCCAGCAACGGACAGGTACTTACCTGGAATGGCAGCGCCTGGGCACCTGCCAATACAACCACCACTATCAGTGGAGTAAGCAACACCAGCTCTTCAAATTCCCTGACCACTACCGTAAACGGAGTAACCGGTCAGTCTGTAAATATTATTAACAGCAACACATTCACGCAAAACGGCAATAACCAATTAGTAAGTACTGTAAACGGTATCGCCAGCACTGCCTTAACAGTAAATACCGGCGGTGATGTAACCGGTAACCTGAACGCAACTGTAGTTTCCAAAATAAACGGCGCAGCACTGGGCACTACAACAGGTGCATCTAACGGACAGGTTCTTACCTGGAACGGATCTTCCTGGACTGCAGCCAATGCTTCTGCCACCATTAGCGGGGTAAGCAATACCAGCTCAGCCAACACCTTGTCAACAACCATTAACGGTGTAACCGGTAGTACTGTAAATATTATTAACTCAAACGCGCTTTCATTATCAAATGGCGCCCTCACTAATACGGTAAACGGCGTGAGCAGTTCTTCCGTTAACGTACTGGCAACTGCCAGCAACGGTATAAATGCAACAAACGGTGATGTTCAACTGGGCGGCAGTTTAATGGAAGCCACTACAATCACTACCAGCTCAACAAACACACTCGCACTGTCCGGCCTCCAGACCGGAACCAGCACAGACAGCTTACTGGTACTTGCAACCGGCGGCATTATTAAAAAAATTGCTTCCCCTGTAAGTTTTCCGCAACTTCTGGTTGAAGCAAGAAGAACCTCAAGCTATACAACTACCGCTACATATGCTACTATAGTTTATAATACAGCCGCTATTAACGATGGCGCAGATTACAGTACTTCAAATGGTATATTCACAGTCCCCGAGAGTGGGCTTTACGAGATTAAGTTTTCAAATGAATATGGATGGACATCGGGAGGCAGCTCTACAAACCAGATCGCTGTCCGCGTTATGGTTAACACTACCGTTGATATGGAAGTAATGGTTTCAGGCTACCGCTCAAATACTACTCATTATTCTACAGCATCTGGCAGTACCTTTTTAAACCTCACTGCTGGCGATGCTGTAAAAATTATGGCAGGTGGTTTGTTAGGAACAGCCACCGCTCAGTTTGGTAATGGGCAGCATGTGCTGAAAATCATCAGACACAAGTAAATTAGTCGTTAGCCTGCCTGCCGGTAGGCAGGTCTTTAGTCACTAGTCTTTAGTCATTCGATATGGCTCGAGGCTTTTTAGGTTTTGGTTGTTAGCAATTGGCTGTTAGCAATTGGCTATTGGCTATTGGCTAAGAAGAAGAAACCGGATGACTCTACTGAACTGCTAATGGCTAAAAGCCAACAGCTAAAAGCCGATGACTATTGGCTAGAGACGGATGACCCGACGCTAAAGCTAAAGCATTGGCTAAGAGCCGCTACTCAGAGACTCTACTGAACTGCTAATGGCTAAAAGCCAACAGCTAAAAGCCGATGACTGTTGACTAGCGACTAACTCCTTATCTTTGCCCTCCCGAAAACCGGGCTTCACATGAAACTCTACAACCTCCTTATTAAATACCGCCTCTGGATCGGAATTGCTCTGGTCGGACTTGGCATATATGTAAACTATTCCGCCAGTTTCTGGCCCGCATTCCCCCTTTACCTGGTCGGTGTAATCCTCGTAGCAGGACATTTCTTCTTTGGCCCGCTTCGCCTGATCCAGGAATTTATGGAGAGCGGTGACATGGACGGAGCCGAAAAAGTGCTGAATTCCATACAGTTCCCTAACCTGCTGTACAAACCCATCCGCTCTGTGTACTACACACTGAAAGGTAATATTGCCATGATGAAGCAGGATTTTGACGGTGCTGAAAAGAACATGAAAAAAGGCCTCGACCTGGGTATGCCCATGAAAGAAGCCGAAGGCGCCAGCATGCTCCAGATGGGCATGATTTTCATGCAAAAAAATGACCTCAAACAGGCTGAAGCCTATATCCGCGGCGCCCTCCGCAAAGGCCTGCCCGATAAAGAAAATGAAGCCGCTGCTTACCTCCAGATGTGCAGCATTATGATGAATAAGCGTGAATTCCGCGCCGCGAAAGACTTCTTCCGGAAAGCGAAAGCGCTGAGACCGACGACTCCGCAGATTGTGGATCAGATCAAACAGATTGAGAAGTATATAACGAGGATGCCGGGGTAGAATACATTTTACCACAAAGGACACAAAGAAATACCACAAAGGTCACTAGGTTCTAACTTAGTGACCTTTGTGGTATTTCTTTGTGCACCTTGTGGTTAAAGTTTGCCAAAATTCGCCCCATAAATCCTACCTTAAGTCTACATTCTGCCGCATATGAAAAAATCAGCCCGGAACACCCCGAAGGACCAGACACAACCCCAGGACAAAACCAGGAGATTACTGTTAAAAATGATGGGATTGGGCGCAGGCATCACGGCCGCTAAGCCTTTGCCGCTTTCCGGTAAAGGCCTGGAGGAAATGTCTGCCTGGCTTGGCGATGAAGTGAACATCACTTTGTTTCGCCCGGATGATTTACTGGAACTGGAATTAAAATTTACCGGTTTCCAAAAAACACCCGACAGCCGCGGACTGAGAAAAACAGGTTCCCCCAATTTCCTGTATGTAGTATTCCATCCGCAAAGCCTGGTTGAACAGGCCTTTGAAGAAGGATCTGCTGCCGGGGAAATGAACTTCACCAATAAAAATGATGCCAGCGTAAAAGGAAATGAAAAAGCAAGTTTGTCTAATGAAGTCATGAGCTTCCCTGCCAAAACTTATTTATCAGGCAGAAGCCGGCTGGTTTTTGAAATTCCCGCAAACATCAACAGCATTCCGCTTACTGCAGCTGCATTACTTGACTGGGACCGGTACAAACCAGTAATCAACAGAAGGGCCCCTGCGCCAAAAACAACTCCGGTATTTAATGTGGATGATATCAATTCAGGGGATTTTAAAAACATCCTGATCAAAGACATTAAAGAAAACGGAATAAATATTGAGACTAAGCCTGTCAATAACATCCGGACGAATAATCCCGTTAACAATGATACACTGCGCCGGGTTCAATTGAACCGTAATGTACGTGCAGCCACCCGCGATGAACAAAAGGTGATTGAAAACCGGGAACTGCCGCCGGCTGCAGTCCGTGTTACAGAACAACCCGGCATCAAAGCCACTATTGAAAAACTCAGGTATGGCCGTACACCAAGACCGGTGGATGCCGATGAAACATCCATTGAAATGCCTTACCGGTTGTTCATCTCCCCGCACGAATATGCAGTGTGGTACCATGAACACCAGCTGAAACTCAGGGAAGACCTGCAGGGCACTGTGCTGAAAACTTTTGAACTCTGGCACAGCCGCATGACCTGCAAAAACTGTGATGACCTGAAAGATCACAGTGGCGCATTAAACGCCATGAAAACGGTCAGGGCTTTATGGGCCACCGACATCAGCGGTAATTACAAAGAGAAACCCACCCGCAGCAATACTTTCAAAACAGCATTATATAACGACGACCGTCACTGCATTGTACACGAAAGCAGCAACTGGGCATTGCCTAATAATTTTGTGCCGCAACCTGTGCAGGTAACCAACCTGATGCTGAGTACCCTCGGCGCCTGGCTGGATGCAGAGATGCTGGTCAAGAGAGATTCACTCGAAAAATCAGGTTTACTCGGCAGCCTCAACCTGCTGAAGTGGAAACATATTGCCACCCTCGCACGTGATCATTATGTGGAAGTGGTATATGCCGGTAATATGTTCCCCTTCGGACATGAAGCCTCACTGGTGCGGATTACCGAAAGGAAACCACAGCAGGGTTATGCTGTAAACAGGCAACGTTATTTTATTGTCATTAATGAAGAAGAGAAAAAATTCAATCCTTATAATTCACAAAACGGCAGTTTCAATTCTTTCCATTTCTCCACGATCCGTTTTGTAACCACTGCTACACCGACCATTGAACCACCGCATGCATTTTTTGCAGGATTGGATGATCACCAGGACGACCACCAGTTCATCCCTGTTGTGAGCGGCAAACCATTTTTATTCAAACTGATCGGTTTTGACCTTGATGGCAATGAAACCGATTTTGAGATGCCGCTGGTATTTATCACCACCGACATCTGCTATACAACAGAAGGCGCACTGAACTATACCCGCCTGGATGCTCTTTCCAAGTATTATAATAAGAACATCGCGGGGATGTGCTCCGTGAATTTCAGGAACCAGAATATGGCGCTGGCCCGCAGTTCCACAGCCGGCGACACCCATTTCCAGGTCAACACCATTTTATTCAACGCACATACCACACAGGGAGAAAAACCCGGATTCGGGCCTGTTTGTAAAGAACTCGAAATATTTATCAGCGCCGTTGAGAATATCACGGGAAAAAGAACTGCGCAGAAAGTTTCCCTGGTGGATGATGAAATGAATAAAGCTGAATCCGCCCGGAAGAATAAAGGAAAAGTATTTGCCAAACTGATCGGCAGCCAGGCTGTGAATTTTAACGGCAGCGGCAATAAAACCGGTGGCAGTCTCTCCCCGAATTTCTCCATCACTGGTTTATCAAAATCACTCGGCGCTATTGGCGGTGATGTAGATAAAGCCATGAACGCCTACTTCGATCCGTCCAGCTTTTTCGACAGCGGCGCCAAACTGTTTGGTGTGATTGAACTGGGTAAAATCATCAAAGTAGCGAGCAATGCCGTTGCTGCTATCAATGGTGAATCTATCCAATCGCCTTTCCCGGCATTAAAGAATACAGAAACCAAGGATGCCCATATCACCCAGTACAGCTGGACCGCTGCCAGTTTGCAGCCGTTTGATTTTGGATTTGTGAAATTCAAACCTGAATCAGGTGCAGCCGGTAAAGTACAGGTGGAAACCAAACTGTACCGCTATAAAGATCCTTCCAAACAAAATGCACTCGTTGTACAATCGCATATAGATGATTTTGCCGTGGAAGTCGCCGGCATTGCTGCTATCCGTTTTAAAAGAGTCGGCTTTAACACAGGCATCGGCAGCAAAACTGATTTCACTGTTGATATGGCCGACCAGCCATTCCGCTTCCTCGGCGCACTCACTTTTGTAAACGACCTGCAACGTTACATCCCGGCTGATGGCTTCAGCGATCCGCCTTATCTCGACATCACTACGTCCGGTATCAGGGCCGGCTATACATTGGGACTGCCCGATATCCAGTTAGGCATTTTCACCCTGCGTAATATCAATCTCGGTGCAGAAGTAAGACTTCCTTTCGACGGAAGCCCGCTTTCCCTTCGCTTCAATTTCTGCGAAAAACAACAGCCGTTTAATCTCACTGTATCTGCATTGGGTGGTGGTGGTTTCTTCGCCGTCGAATTTGACATGAAAGGATTGCGCAGCCTTGAAGCCGCCCTTGAATTCGGCGCATCTGTTTCACTCAACCTGGGTGTTGCCAGTGGCTCCGTGAGCATCATGGGTGGTATCTATTTCAAAATGTCAGTCACCGATGGCGTAAACAGTTACGAGCTGCAGGGCTATGTAAGGGTAAACGGTGCGCTTTCCGTATTGGGACTGATTACCGTTTCCGTTGAATTCCTGCTCACATTAACAGCTGAGCTCACCAAAGTGGCCGGCGAAGATAAAGTTGCCCGCGTTTGGGGTGAGGCCAGCCTGAAAGTGAAAATTGAAATCTTCATGTTCTCCAAAACGGTGAGCATGAAAGTTCAGAAAGAATTCGCCGGTGCCGGTGCTGACCCGACATTCACCATGATGATCAGCGACCGCGACTGGGAACAGTACTGCGATTCTTTTGCCGCTTAATTGATCCTTTAAAAACAGAGATATGTCTCAGAAAATAATTGTCACCACGTCTCCCTGGAAAGATTACACGAAGAATAAATGGATGCTGTCCTGCTGCATGAGTATCCAGCTGGATGCGGGCATTAACACCAAACTGTCATCCTTCCCGGATATTCTCAACTGGATCCAGAAAATTACCCAGGCCGGTTTTTTTGTCCAGTGGGATAAGAGCATGCCCCAGTCCATCAATCCTTCTTCCGCTGCCAAATGGGATAATGACCTTTACCAGAAACTTTTCCATGCAAACATCAATGTAAAAACGTTCCAGCCGCTGGATTTATCTAATCTGGTCATCCGTTCATATCCGGCCATCCACATTACTAATTTCATCCTGGATACATATAAAGATGTAGGCAACCAAAAAGCCAATGAACTGCCGCGGTCAAAATTTTATATTAACGATTACCAGAAACTCAACGATCTCTCACAGGTAAGACTGAAAAGCACTACGCCGCTCACTTCCCGGAATAACAATGCCGTTACCAATGACTTTATCCAGAAAGGCCATGAAGGCAAGGCCCAGGTAAAAAATAAATTACAGCAATCAAAGGCCATCGGCTTCTCTCCTGCCATGGATCCTAAAATGGATTTCGGGCAGTTCCATAATTTCCATGCGAAGGCTGACAAAACAATCAACAAACAAATCAAAGCGATACCCAAACCGGACTTTGAATACCATGATATACTGACTATCCTCACGTCATACCCGGTCATTCTCCGCAAACTCGGACTGGTGATCGATTTTGAATTACCCGGACCTCCTCCGGCCGCTGCCGGCACCGTAAGGATTTTACCGGCTAACCTGGGTTTTGAACAGGAAGTGAATGTATCAAGTCCCGCCACGGCTTATCAATATACCGGTCAGGGATTTTATGCCGCTGCCAAAGCCGGCAGTGTGATCGAAAAAGGAATGCTGAAATTAAACACCGACCAGTTTGCCGTGGTGCAGATTGATACAGACGGTGCGGCCATGAAATTAACCGGGCATACGGATACGATTAACCTGAACCTTGCAGATAAACTGGTTCGTCGCAGTAATTTTATTAAACCTGTCAATGAGTTCAAGCGGTTCACCATGCGGCCCGCAATGAATATCAATGTAAACGCAGTAAACAATAACCAGGATGACGATGATGATGATGACGATGACCAGGACGAAGGCCTGCCCTCCCTCCGCAGTGCCGGTATCGGCATTATCCGTAACGGACTGGCTGATCACATTTACCTGAAGTTTACGCGCAACCTGGAAGTATATAAGAATTTCGTGAACCCGCAGGTGATGCTGAACAATGCGGCACTGATGAATACAGCCAAACCTGCCGCCAATGCCAATCCAAACATTAAGCCTGTATTTAATAAGAATAACCGGATCACAACCATACAACGCGATAAAATCAGCGTTTCACTGCGCCAAACAGAACTGATCCCGGCACCTACAGAAATTTTATACGCCGACGATCTCATTTTTGGCTATCGCATGGATGTGGCTTATGAAGAAAAACCGGCAGCCTGGTTTTCCCTGCATAAACGGATGAACAACTATTCATTTTTACCTGTAGGTGGAACAGAACAGGTGATCCCCCTTACCGCCGATGAAGCCGTGGATGAAGGCTGCCTCCATTTATCCCTCACCGAAGATGAGAACGACAACGAAGGCGATAAAAAACTGAATGAAGTCATGGCACGCTGGGAAGGCTGGAGCTTATCCGTTCCGCGTCCCGGTAAATCCATCAACAACAGCGGACCTGAAATCAGCACCGATGAAGATGAGAAGAAAAAATACAAACTGGATGATGACATGCCATTCAGGTTACAGGTACAGGTAAAACCGGCTTCCCGCTCATTACCCAGATTACGTTTCGGCAAAAAATACCGCGTGAAGATCAGAACGGTAGATATTGCCGGTAACAGCCTGCCGCATGATCTGCAGCCCGAAAACGGTACAGCCGCTATCAGAACAGCCATCGAATACCTGCGCTTTGAGCCGCTGCACGCTCCCGTGCTGATGCAGGGTGATGAAGTCACCGGCGGTGACCGTCATAAAATGCGCGACCGCGACGGTGAATCATTATTACACATGGTAATCCGAAGCAATGATAAAATTACCGCCCAGGCTTATGAACAAAGCAATGTAACCACCATTGTTACCAATGGCAAAGTGGAAGGCACACTGCAATACCTGCACGAAGCCCATCGCTATGTGATGGCCCCAGGCACTTCCCAGCACATAGCAGAACTCCACGGAATGTTTGATGAGGCGATGACCAGTGCTGAAAAAGCAAAGTCTGTTTATGAATTCATCAAATCAAAAGACAAGGAATATTCAGATGACGGTTCTACCAAAGCCAAAGTGATTCCCTACAATACCGGACAGGTGGATATCCCTTACCTCGCCGATCCGATGGCAGCCGGTGTGGTATTCACAATGAAATCGGATACCAGTTTTGAATCGCCCTGGAAGAAAGGCGCCAGTAAGAAATTCAGTTTTTATTTTGACGAACCGGTTACAGACAGCAATGCCAATAAAGCATATACAGTTGACCAGTGGAAGGCGCCGCGCTCATTCATGATCCGCATGATTGAAGGTTTTGGTGAACCCACCTGGAGCGGCAGGATATTCATCATTCCCGTTCCCAAATCAGGCATTATAGAAATCAACTACGCCTGTTTCTGGCGCCCGCAGGATATTGACAAGTACTCAGGCCTGATGCCGCATATCTCCAAAGGCGTGAATGCAGTCAAAGCCTCGCAGTTTGCAAGAACCGGCCAGCACTGGATGTTCAGTCCCTGGCGCACCCTTCGTTTAGTACATGCCGTGCAACAACCATTGCGCGATCCGGAAATGGTGAAAGCATCTACCTTCAACCGGAGGGAGTACCATGATACATTCACGAAGGTTGAAACCATCATCAACCTCCATGGCAGCAGCACGGATAAAATAGATGTGGAAGCCTTCTGGAAAGAATGGGTGGATGATCTTGATAAACCAGCCCCGGAGCAGGTAGATGGCAAAACGCATATTGCCACTATTCCGGCGCTGTATAACGACAATCAGATAAACTGTTCCAAAACAATTTATACCGTGAACCCTCCGCGCGATATGCTGCCGGCACTCACGCATTCATTCAATGATACCAAGCACCGCATGGTGAGTTATTCCCCAATAGCCACTACCCGCTTCCGTGAATATTTTACCGGCATCATTGAAACAGCAAAACAGAAAGGGGAAACACTGCCCTTGTCAAGAAACGGCGTTGCGGTTGAACAGAATGTGCTGAGTTCAGCAAGACCCACACTCCCGGTTGTTGCCTATACATTACCCAGTTTCAACTGGCTGAAAAATACAAAAGCACAAACCGAAACGCATATCCGCACCTCAAACATCCGCGTGTACCTGAAAAGACCCTGGTACAGCAGCGGTGATAATGAAATGCTGGCGGTAATACTCCCTCCCAAAGGAGTTGATCCGAACCGTCATCCTGCGTTGAAAAAATATTGCACCGTTTGGGGTAAAGACCCTGTCTTTGCTGCACCCGAACTGAATAACAGCAATTATCCGCAGATTGAACATTTCCCGTTTGCAGCAGATTATGATTCCGTAAAATTGGCTGAAGAGGATTTTACTATTTCCGTAGCAGCTTATAAAGTGCTTTTCGACAAGGAAAAACAAATGCATTATGCTGATATTCCCATCCAGGTGGGATTTGCATACTTCCCGTTTGTTAAACTGACCCTCGCCCGTTACCAAAGGCATTCAGTCAGAAAAGACGGAAAAGATTGCTGTCTCAGCAATACTGTCAGCGCCGAATGGATGCAGATTGTACCCGGCCGCACAACTGCACTCACAACTGGCATAAACAAAACCACATTTACAGTTGCACTCAATGGCATTGCACCGTTCAAGTACAACCCCGACCAGTTTGCGACTAATAATGCCCGTGTTAAGATCAGGATTACTGTTGAGAACACCCAGTTTGCCAAAACCGATGATGCGTACATCAGCATCAACGACCGGCAGGCGCAGTCTACCATTTTAACAAAAGAGTTTGCACTCACCTACCGCGACGTGATAAACGGTATCATCAAATTCGAGGAAAAATTCACGATTGACTCCCGCTGGGAAGGCCGTCCGTTCCGTGTGGTAATACGCGAGTTTGAATTACATGAAACCGATCCGCTGCTGGCGCAGGAAAAACAGTTTACGGCTACGATGGTGGTGCATGAATATGGAGAGCGGATGATATTTATGGATGTGTTTGAAGTGAGTTGATTTTTTTAACCACAAAGCACAAAGACCGCTTTCACTAAGTTAAGTACAACAAAGGCCACAAGGTAAACCTTTGTGGCCTTTGTTTATCTCCTTGGGGCGAACTTAGTGGTTAAAAAAATCTTCATTTCGCCCAACTAATATCTAATACCTGATATCTAATATCTATTCTTAGTTCAGCTTCTCTATATGCCCCTCAATCCTTTTGTCCTTCCTGTATATATCCAGTAACAACACAGAACCCTGCGCCGCCGGCAATACATAAGAACGGTTCGCATCTGATTTTGTATTCACCTTATCAGTAGTGATTTTACCATCCCGGTAAGTGATAGAATTGAAAGTACCACCCTTGTAATCTTTACCACGCACATAGTCGCTGTAGCAAACCGTGAATGAAGTATTGTCTTTATTCACCTGTGTATAGGAATAGTCAAACCCACCGAGGTTGTACTTCACCATTTTACCGATCAGCTGGGTGCTTACGAATTCCATACCGCTGCGCATCTCAAAAGTGTTGGAATTTTTGTCGTAGATCGTGGCTTCTTTTACGTTGAAGTCCTTGTCAAAACGGATCAGGATCATATCCGTGATTTTGATTTTCGTGGTGCTGATCTGGGAGCGGCCGCCACCCAATGCAGTAGAAAGAATGCCCAGCGCACTGGCCACTTTCTTGTAACCTTCGCCAATGGCGAAGATGTTGCCATCAGCAGTCTGTACCACATTGTGCAGGAACATGAAACCAAAATTGTCAATCTTGCCTTTGGAATTTACATCCAGGTATTTGCCCAGGTCAAGATCCCATGAATTATACTTTTCATTCAGCACTTTACCTGTTTCATCAATACCCCAGAAGCCAAAACCACGTGATTTATCTTTCATCATGTTAGCATTGGGATCAAAATATTCACCGGTAATGAAAGCCCTGTTATCATTCAGGACAGACATGCTGGCCGGATAAAATTTGTATTTGCCCTGGTCAGTTGATTTTTCAAATACCTGCTTGCCGGTTTCGAGGTTCAGTCCAATGATGGAAGATTCAGGATTGCCATCCATCATGCTGGTGAACTTCAGTACTTCCACATACACCACTCCGTTGAAGGTGCCGAGGTAATCACCAACAAATTTTTTACCGCCCATGGTAGGAACATACGTCCACTGCTTGCGTTTCTCCGTAGAGAAATAATCAATCTGGAATGTATAATCTTTATCCTCCCGGCTGGGCATATTGGAAATAAATCCTTTCCCTTCCACCGGATACAATCCTTTGAAATTGCTCTCCTCATCCTGTGCCATATAAGTAGCTTCCAGGTAGCGCTCTTCTTTTTTAGTCAGCTGGCGGTTATAACTGTATTTTTTCTTACCATCTGCACCATACACCTGGTAATCAAATGTGCGCTCATCATCATTATAGAAAAGGATAATCAGGTCAGTACCATTAAATGAAGTTTCCAGGATAGAAATATGTTTGGAATCCTGGAACTTAATTTCCTTCAGTGTTTTCAGCGACTGATCTGTAAAACGCAGCGTCCACTCATTGGAACTTTTATCAATCTTATCACTGATCCAGAAGAAATAATATCCCTTCACCTCCGAACCTTCTTTAATAGCACCGTATTCTGACTTAAACGGCTTCACAATGTTCTCAATCGACACACGCTGGGAATAGCCTGTAACAGACAACCCAAATGCGACCAGAACAAAAAACAGGAACTTTTTCATGTTATTACTTTTGATATTTAAAATGATACTTTTTGCAGATGCCTTAAAACTTAAGCAAGTCAAAATTTAAAATTCAAAAACTTCACCTTCAGATTAGCCTCCATTCATTCAACATTCAACTCCCGATAGCTATCGGGACAAACTTCAATATTTAAATTATTTCCAGCGGTTCGCTTTCTTCCACTCTTTCTCAAACTCCACATTCCCGCCCATCAGTGGTGCATACTGGTCGCAAAAAGCAATGGCCAGTTTTTTCAGGTCGTCCAGCCGGATGCGGGTCAGCATACGCAACACCATATTATAATCCGCCGGGTAGTACCGGCTTTCGCCTTCATACAAAGTACCCATTTTATGAATGAGTTGGTTATCAACCAGCATGTTCAGGCAACGGGCCACCTGGTAAACCGCTAATTTATCCTGCGGATCATGTTGCACTTGCAGGAGTACAAAATATAAATGGCGTCCGAGATTATCTTCCCGGTATAACTCTTCGGTAAACTCCGGTATAAATGATTTCTTCAGCTCATTGAATTTTTGCTCATCCGCCAGGAACAATTTCCCCCCGGGATGATTGTTCACAGAATCCTGCAACACGGCAATCCGCTGGCTGCAATCCGGATGCGATTTCAGCGAATCTCTTTCTTTACGGGTCAGCGGGGAATTATCTTCCTTCATTTCACCAAATAACACCGATTCTTTCTCTGTCCATTTTTTCTGGAAAGGATAACCGGGTGGATTCAGCACTTCTGCCAGTTTCAACCGGGGATAAAACACGGTATCATCCACCTGGTCGAGTAATTCCAGCGTAGTGAGAATACCTCGGCAATCATACCCTGTATTTTTCATGAACTTCCAGCCAAATTTATCTGCCTCTGCCTCATTGGCCCGGCTGTGACGGAGATTATCGAATCTGATCAGCTTCAGCAATTCCGTAAACTGCTTGTTCACCTGGAATTCCTGTTTGCTGAGCCGCTTGATTTCCTTTTTAATCTCATCACTGTTTACCGTCTCCACATATTTTGTAATACCCTTACCACTGTGATCCAGGTAAAAATGCGCCATTTCGTGCGACAGCACAAAAGCCAGTTCCGCTTCATTATGCAGGTAAATCATCAAACCTGCATTCACTGCCACGGTACCATCACCCATGCTGTACGCATTCGGCCACCAGTCGCGGGAAAAAACCACGCGCAGCTGCAGTGATTTTAATTCAGGATTCGCATCTGTGATTTTATTGACAACAGACTGTAAATATTGAATGGCTGCCGGGTCAGTAACTGCACGGCTGCTTTTGAGAAAGGATTCAATTCCCTTAAAACGGTCTTCATAGACCATTTTATAATCCTTGCTGTTTGATGATGGCAGTAAACTCAGTTTGTTTTTCTGGTAAGCCAGGGCCTCTTCCAGGTATTGCTTTTTTTTGAACACTGTCGTCTTTCAGGTAATTATATAACCCCTGTCCCTGGGCCTGCAGGAAACAGGCGCAAAGCAATACAAACAGTATAGTAATGTGGCGTGTGGACTTCAACAGCATGGCTATTTCAAAACGGAGTCAAAGATAGCACTGTGCCGGATGGAAAAAAAACCAATATATGATATGAATCTTGTTAAAATATCACCAGGTTTCCACCTTCATTTCCTGCCCGCCGGGCCATTTTCCGAATACCTCCTCTACTTTGCTGAAACGGTATTCAAAAATCTGGCGGAGTTTTTTGCGGATAAACAGGCTGTTCATCCATTTTCCGAGGAAACCCATAGGGTTGCGGTAATGTACAATATCAGTCATTTCCACGCCGCCTTCAACCGCCCGGAAATGGTGCTGGTGCTGCCAAAACTTATACGGGCCTTTGCGCTGTTCATCCACAAAATAATGAGGCTCCTGCACATGCGTGATTTCAGTAACCCAGTTCAGGGGAATGCCGGCAACAGGCTTCACCGTGTATTCAAAAAGCTGACCCGGGTAAATGCCCTTGCCGTGGTGACGGGATAAAATAAGAAACCCCATGTTTTCGGGGGTGATGGATTTGAGGTTCGTCGGATCACAGTAAAAAGCCCAGGCTTGTTCGATGGTCACCGGGATTTTCTGTACACTTTTAAGCGAATGGAGGGGCATTGGTACGAATGGTTTAAATTCGTCATTATTACAATTACAGGATTAAAAAGTTCACCGGATGTCACTGAACCAGGCCAGACTTGAAAAGAAATTCCACGAGGAATATGAAAAACTTAATTCAAAACAACGATTAGCCGTTGACACCATCGAAGGGCCTGTGATGGTCATTGCCGGACCCGGTACCGGTAAAACACAGATCCTCGCCTGCCGGATCGGGAAAATCCTGTTAGATACTGATATCTCCCCGGAAAATATTTTATGTCTTACTTATACCGATGCCGGCGTGGTGGCCATGCGCAAACGTTTGCTGCAATTCATCGGACCCGAAGCCTATAAAGTCAACATTTACACTTTCCATGCTTTTTGTAACGATATCATCCAGGAAAACCTCCATCTCTTCGAAAAAACATCGCTCGATGCGATTTCAGAACTGGAAAAAATTGAGCTGCTCAAAAAACTGATTGACGGATTTAAAAAAGACAACCTGCTGAAACGTTACCGCGGGGATGTCTATTTTGAAGTCAAGAACCTCGACAAGCTGTTCAGCACCATGAAACAGGAAGGCTGGACACCTGAATATATCAACACCTGTATTGACAGCTACCTGGCCGATCTGCCGCTGCGCGATGAATACATCTACAAGAAAAAATACAAAGACTTCAAAGCCGGCGATCTCAAGAAAGACAAATTTGAAGAAGAGAAAGAAAGGATGGAAAAACTGCGTGCTGCGGTAAATGAGTTCAATAATTTCCAGCAGCTCATGCGTACACGCAACCGTTATGATTTTGATGATATGATCAACTGGGTGCTGCGGGTATTCAGCGAACAACCCCAGGTGCTGGCCCGCTACCAGGAAAAATTCCAGTACATACTCGTGGATGAATACCAGGATACCAGCGGTACACAAAACCAGCTGGTGAAACTGCTGATCAGTTACTGGGAAACACCCAATGTATTTGTAGTGGGTGATGATGACCAGAGCATCTACCGCTTCCAGGGTGCGAATGTGGAGAATATGAAAACATTCGCGGATGATTATACGCGTGACCTCGTTACCGTGGTGCTCACGAATAATTACCGTTCCACCCAGCCTATCCTTGATTTATCCATGTCGCTCATCAACCGCAATGAAGAACGACTGGTGAAAAAAATACCCGGACTGAGCAAAGACCTGCTCGCTTCCAACGCGGCTTTGGTAACCGTTAAACACAAACCGGTTATCCATGAATACGAATCCATCCGTGAGGAAATGACCGGCATCGCCCGTAATGTGCAGGCATTGGTGCGCAAAGGCGTACCCGCAGGTGAAATCGGTATCATCTACAAGGAAAATAAGTATGGGGAAGAACTCGCCCGCTTTTTCAAACTGATGAATATTCCCGTGTTCAGCAAACGGCATGTGAACATGCTGCAGATCCCGCTGGCACGGAAAATTATGCTGATCCTGGAATGGCTGTCTTCCGAACATCACATTCCCTACAGCGGCGATGAATTGCTATTTGAAATGTTGCATGCCGACTGGCTGGGGATTGCGCCTATTGACATTGCCAAAATCACCATGGAAGCAGCTGAAATCAGGTACGATGCATCCAAAGATGCGCCGGCTGCCAGCCAGGGATCACTCAGGCAATTACTGGTTGACAAAGCCAAAATGCCTTCCAAAGATTTATTCACGCAGGTTTTACCGGAGCCGTTGAAAAAAGCAGGTTTGCTGATTGAAGATCTTGTGGGCGCCGCCTCCAATATGACGCTGCAGCACCTGTTTGAATACATCATTCGCAAAGCCGGTGTGCTGGCATATATCATGCAGCATGCGGAGAAACACTGGTACCTGCAGGTGTTAACCGGTTTGTTTGATTTTATCAAGGAAGAATCACAACGCAATACCGCACTTGACCTGAAAGGACTGGTGGACCTCATCAAACTGATGGATAAAGAAGGCATCAGCTTACCCCTGGTGCAGGTGAGCGGGAATGATAAAGGCGTGAACCTGCTCACGGCGCACGGTTCCAAAGGACTTGAATTTGAATACGTGTTTTTCGCGGGCTGCAACGCCGGATTCTGGGAAAAGAAAAGAAATCCCAACCAGGGCTTTAAATTACCCGATACCATTTTCAGCACACAGCCTGCAGCTAATAATGAAGAAGAGCTGCGCCGTTTATTCTATGTGGCCATCACCCGCGCTGAACAATACTTATACGTATCCTACAGCCGTTTTAAAAACGACGGTAAGGAAATGGAACCCTCCCGTTTTATTGCCGAGCTGATGGATGAACAGGATATTTCCATTGAGAAAATTGTGATGGATGCCGATACGCTGGCCACATTTGCCGCCCTCGGTTTCGGGGAAGAAAAAGCACCGGAGATTGCCCGCATCGAAGAAGAAGTGATCGGCCGTGTGCTGGAAAAATTTGTGATGAACGTGACTGCGCTGAACAATTACCTGAAATGCCCGCTGGAATTTTATTTCAAAAACCTCATCCGCATCCCTTCACCCAAAAATGAAGCGACTGAATTCGGTTCTGCCGTTCACCATGCACTGGAAAAATTATTCCGCAAAATGCAGGACAGCGGCAAAGACAAGTTCCCGTTGAAAAATGAATTCATCAACGATTTTGAATGGTATATGAAGCGTCACCGCGACAGCTTCACCCAGGAACAATACGACCGCCGGCTTGAATATGGACAAACGGTGTTAGATGCGTACTACGACCAATCCATAAATAATTTCAACAAAATCGTAACTATCGAACGCAACATCCGCGGCGTGGTCATTGAAGGCGTTCCCCTCAAAGGCAAGCTGGATAAACTGGAATTCGATGGCAAGTTTGTAAACGTGGTTGATTATAAAACCGGTGATCCCGAAAAAGGCATTCCCAAAACCAAAGGCCCGTCAGAGAAAGTCCCGCTCGGTGGCGATTACTGGCGCCAGGCCGTATTCTATAAAATCCTGGTGGATCATTACGGGCAAAAAGACTGGAAAGTCATCAGCACTGAATTTGATTTTATCGAACCGGATAAAAAGAAAATTACAGAAGGGAGAAACTGATCATTTCCGATCCTGAAATTGAAATAGTCACTGCACAAATCAAAGATACCTGGGCGCGGATACAGAACCGGGAGTTTTATACGGGCTGCGGGAAGGAGGATTGCCATTGGTGTGAGTTTGTGAAAACGAATAACCTGGCGGTGGCGATGCATGATTTAGAAAGCGAAGAAGATGTTTGATTTTTAACCACAAAGGGCACAAGGGAATACACAAGGGACACAAAGGCTTTTACATTGTGAACTTTGTGTATTCCTTTGTGAACCTTGTGGTAAACACAGTATTTAAGTAACATTTATGATTTTCCCTCCTACCTTTGCCCACACATGAAAACAGGGCGGATTCTTACATTTTTATTCATCATTTCCGGGCTGCTGCCCGCCGTTTTTACCGGCCCGGGCTGCGCCAATATCATCCCCCCCGATGGTGGCCCGCGCGACACCATTCCGCCTGTAATGATCAATGCTGCCCCGGGTGATTCAGCCCGTCATTTTACCGGCAACAAAATCGTGCTCAGTTTTGATGAATATGTGGATGTACAGAACATACAGGAAAATCTGCTGGTCTCCCCGTTGCCCAAATCGCAACCAGTGGTTGATTTCAAACTGAAAACAGTGACTATCAAACTCCGTGACACCCTGGAGGCCAATACCACTTACAAACTTGATTTCGGCAATGCGGTGCGGGATTATACCGAAGGCAATCCCATTAAAAACCTCACGTATATTTTTTCCACCGGGAATTATATAGATTCTTTTGAACTGAAAGGGAAAGTGCTGCTGGCTGAAACCGGTAAGCCCGACAGCACCCTGGTTGTAATGCTTCACACCAATGACGATGATTCTGCCGTGGTGACTGATAAACCACGCTACATCGCCAAACTGGACGGCAAAGGGAATTTTATTTTCCGCAATCTCCCTAACCGCACCTTTTATCTCTATGCATTAAAAGATGAAGGCGGCACCAGGCGGTTCTTCAGCGATAAACAGTTATTCGCATTTGCCAGCGCGCCGATTGTTACCAGTAGCATCACCCCCACAGTGAATTTGTATGCCTATTCGACCAAACCACCGGGAAATGCAATCACCAACCCCGGTCTCAATATTGGTAAAAACCGGAAACCGCAGAATGAAGTCACCGATAAAAGACTGAAATATTATACCAACCTCACCAGCAACCAGCAGGATTTGCTGTCGGACCTCATTATCACTTTTGAAAATCCCCTCCGGAAATATGATTCAACCGGATTGAGGCTGTACACGGATACCAGTTTCATTCCTGTACCCGAGTATCATTTCAAGGGCGACAGCACCCGCACCAAACTCAGGCTGGCATTTAACTGGACGGAAAATACCCAGTACATGCTGGTGTTTGATAAAGAATTTGCGGATGACTCCAGCGGCCGGAAATTACTCAAGAGCGACACCATCCAGTTCAGGACCCGCCGCAAAGAAGAATACGGATCACTGAAGTTCATCTTCAAAGAACTCGACCTGGCGAAACACCCCGTACTGCAATTCGTAACCGGTGATGCGATCTATAAATCATACCCGTTGAAAGGGAATGAGTTTACCTCCGACCTGTTTTTACCCGGCGAATATGACCTCCGTTTATTATTTGATGATAATGGCAATGGTGTCTGGGATCCAGGTGATTTCTTTGGCAAGCATAAACAGCCGGAAATCGTGCTGCCCTTTGGCCGGAATGTATCTATCAAGCCTGGTTTCCGCAATGAATTTGACCTGAAAGCCCCCACGCCTGTCCGCTGATCCTTTGTTATCTTTGTGCCATGCAATTCTCTTCCGCGCTGCTGGAAAATGCCGTTAATGAATTTGCCAAACTGCCCGGTATTGGCCGCAAAACCGCTTTGCGCCTGGTGCTGCATTTGCTGAAACAGGACAGCAAACAGGTTACCCTTTTCAGCGAAACCATCGCCCGCATGCGGGAGGAAATCCGTTTTTGCAAACGCTGTCACAATGTATCAGATGGTGATATCTGTTCTATCTGTTCCAACTCCCAGCGCAAGCAGGAAATGATTTGTGTGGTTGAATCCATCCGCGATGTGATTGCACTCGAAAGCACCCAGCAATACAATGGCAGTTACCATGTACTCGGTGGTATCATCTCCCCGTTAGATGGCATTGGTCCCGACCAGCTGGCTATTGAATCCCTCCTTGAAAGAATCAAACAGGAAGGCACCCGCGAACTCATCTTCGCCCTCAACCCCAACATCCAGGGCGATACAACGATCTACTATATCCAGAAAAAACTGGAAGGGCATAACCTGCGTATTACCACCATTGCCAGGGGTATTGCTTTTGGCGGTGAGCTGGAATATGCGGATGAGCATACGTTAGGAAGGAGTCTGCAGAACCGCATGCCGGTGGAGAATTACGTAAATAGATAGGCAAAATACATAACCACAAAGGAATACACCAGACTTGTTAAACAAAGGCCACAAGTTCTTCCCATTGTGTCCTTTGTGTATTCCTTTGTGTCCTTAGTGGTTAAGCCTTTATGAATGGTAAAGCCTTTATTCCTTCTTGTTTATTACCTCTATATACTATAGTTTTGCACTCATCTCCGGGCGGATTTGTTTATTGTTCGGCCAGTTCAAAACAGAACTAATAAACGTCAACGAAACTCTTACCAGTTTCCCGCGTTTATATAGTTCCGGCCAGTCCCCCCGGGAAAAAGGAGGTAACCATGAACAGTTTACAACAAGCATTACAGGAAAGGATTCTCATTATTGATGGCGCCATGGGCACTATGATCCAGCGTCATAAACTGCTGGAAGCAGATTACCGTGGTGAGCGGTTTAAAGACTGGCCCAGCGACCTGAAAGGCAATAATGACCTGCTCAATCTCACCAAACCGGAAATCATTACCGGTATCCATAAAGAATACCTCGATGCAGGTGCAGATATTATTGAAACCAATACATTCAGCAGCACTTCCATTGCCATGGCTGATTACGGCATGCAGTCGCTCGCTTATGAACTAAACGTAGCCGCTGCCAAATGTGCCCGTGAAGCCATCAAACAAAGCGGCAAGCAGGCCTGGGTGGCTGGTGCCATCGGACCGCTGAATAAAACATTATCATTATCACCTGATGTAAACAACCCCGGTTACCGCGCTGTAACATTTGATGAAGTGGTGGATGCGTATTACGAGCAGGTACGCGGCCTGGCGGATGGTGGTGTTGACATCTTACTGGTTGAAACCATCTTTGATACACTCAATGCCAAAGGTGCCATATTCGCCATAAAAAAATATTTCAGGGATGTACAAAAAGAACCGCTGCCCATCATGATCAGCGGAACCATCACTGATGCATCCGGCAGAACCTTAAGCGGGCAAACACTGGAAGCATTCTATACTTCCATCATGCATGCACGTCCGTTAAGTGTTGGACTGAACTGTGCACTCGGTGCAAAAGAAATGCGTCCGCACATTGAAGAGTTATCGCAAATCGCGGCCTGTTATGTATCCGCTTACCCGAATGCGGGATTACCGAATGCAATGGGTGAGTATGATGAACATCCGGAAGATACGGCGCATCATATTGAAGAGTGGGCGGAAGAAGGATTTGTAAATATTGTGGGTGGGTGCTGCGGTACCACACCGGAACATATTAAACATATTGCAGCGCATGTGAAGCGGTTGAAGCCGAGGGTGCTGCCGGTGGTGGAGGCGGGGTTTTGATGAGGAAAAAACGACAAAAAGAGGATTAAAATACATAATTGTCGGTTGAACTTGGGGTTAGTTTTGTGTTGAAATGAGTGTGGTTTTTACCACAGAGTAACAGAGTATGGCACAGAGTTCACAGAAAAAACTGACAATTATGACAGCGTTGAATGAGTTAACTGAAAAATCCTGCAGAAAGCCTTTAAAATCCATGCTGCACTTGGCCCTGGATTATTGGAATCATCTTATAAAGAATGCCTTTATTATGAATTACACGAATCCGGCCTTTATGTTGAAAAAGAAAAACCGTTGCCCTTGTTTTATGAAAAAGTGAAAATGGATATTGGATACAGGATGGATCTGTTAGTTGAGAAAAAAGTGATCGTTGAAATAAAAGCCGTTGAAGCGATAAATGAAGTACATGTTTCACAGGTACTGACTTATCTTAAACTAGCTGAATGTAAGATTGGATTGTTATTAAATTTCAATGTTGCTTCAATGAAAAATGGCATAAAAAGGCTTATTAAATAAAACTCTGTGTACTCTGCGCCATACTCTGTGCACTCTGTGGTAAAAAAATATGAACTCAATTAAACCTTACTTACGCCTCTCCGGCCTCGAGCCCCTCACCCTCCGCCCCGACACCAACTTCGTCAACGTCGGTGAGCGTACCAATGTAACCGGCTCCAAGAAATTTGCCCGCCTCATCCGCGAGAATAAATATGAAGAAGCCCTCAGCGTGGCCCGCCAGCAGGTGGAAAGCGGCGCACAGGTGCTGGATGTGAATATGGATGATGCCCTGCTGGATGGTGTACTGGCCATGACCACTTTCCTGAACCTGGTGCAGAGTGAACCCGATATTGCGAAGATTCCGATCATGATTGACTCTTCCAAGTTTTCGATCATTGAAGCGGGACTGAAATGTGTACAGGGAAAATGTATCGTGAACTCGATCTCCATGAAAGAAGGCGAAGCCAAGTTCATTGAACAGGCAATTATCTGCCAGAGTTATGGTGCGGCAGTGATTGTAATGGCATTTGATGAAAAAGGCCAGGCTGATACGAAAGACCGCAAAGTGCAGATCTGCCATCGTGCTTATAAAATACTGACTGAACAGGTGGGTTATGATCCGCAGGATATCATTTTCGACCCGAATGTTTTTGCGGTGGCAACCGGCCTGGAAGAGCATAATAATTACGGCGTGGATTTTATTGAAGCCACCCGGGAGATCAAAGAACTGATGCCCCTCACCCGCGTGAGCGGTGGTGTAAGCAATTTGTCATTCTCTTTCCGTGGTAATGACCATGTGCGTGAAGCCATGCATTCTGTGTTCCTGTTCTATGCTGTTAAAGCCGGTATGGATATGGGTATTGTGAATGCAGGACAGCTGGTGGTATATGATGAAATCGAACCCACCCTCCGGGATCTTTGCGAGGATGTGATCCTGAACCGGAATAATGATAACAATGAAGCCACTGAAAAACTCATCACGTTTGCTGAAACGGTGAAGGCCAAAGGCAAAGTGGAAGTGCGGGATGAGGCCTGGCGCAATAATACGGTGGAAGAAAGACTGAAACATGCGTTGGTAAACGGCATCACCGAATATATTGATGTGGATACGGAAGAAGCGCGTCTCAAATACCCCAAACCACTGGAAGTGATCGAAGGCCCGCTGATGGCTGGCATGAATGTAGTGGGTGATTTATTCGGTGCGGGTAAAATGTTCCTGCCGCAGGTGGTGAAAAGCGCCCGTGTGATGAAGAAAAGCGTGGCCTGGCTCACACCGTTTATTGAAGAAGAAAAAAGATTAAACCCCAAAGTGGGCGATGGCAATGTACCCAAAGTACTGCTCGCTACGGTGAAAGGGGATGTACATGATATCGGCAAGAACATCGTTGGCGTTGTGCTGGGTTGTAACGGTTACGATATTGTTGACCTCGGTGTGATGGTGCCTGCCGATAAAATCCTGGATACCGCTGAAAAAGAAAAAGCGGATATCATTGGACTCAGCGGACTCATCACCCCTTCCCTCGATGAAATGGTGCACGTGGCCCATGAAATGAAACGCAGGAACATGACACAGCCGCTGCTGATTGGCGGCGCCACCACGTCCCGCATGCACACAGCCGTGAAGATTGCCCCGCAATATGATAACGGGGTGATGCATATCCTCGATGCTTCACGCAGTGTGACTGCCGTGAGCTCCCTGCTGAATAAAGAACAGAAAAAAGAGATCCTGGAAAATACCCGCGTGGAATATGAAGCCCTGCGTTTCCAGTTTAATAATAAGAAAGCCAAAAACCTGATTCCTTACAGTGAAGCGGTGGTGACCAAGGAATATTTCGACTGGAAAAATTATAAACCTGTTGCCCCTGCCACCAACGGCATCAAAGTGCTGAAAGATTATGATCTCGGTACCCTGGCCCGTTATATTGACTGGGGTCCTTTCTTCATTGCCTGGGAAATGCCCGGTCATTTTCCCGAAGTGCTGAAAGATCCTGTGTTTGGCGTTGAAGCAACCCGTTTATACAATGATGCACAAACTTTGCTGAAACAGGTAGTGGATGAAAAATGGTTCAGCGCCAACGGTGTGATCGGCTTCTGGCCCGCCACCAGCAACAATGCTGACACCATTACCCTCGAAACACCCAAAGGACCGGTACACCTGGAAAGCCTGCGCCAGCAAATGAAAAAAGCGGTGGGACAACCCTGCTATTCATTAGGAGATTTTGTTTGTCCTGCTGAACTGGGCAAGGATTATATGGGCGCATTTGCTGTTACCGTGGATGGTGCCCGTAAACATATTGACCGCTTCCATGCCGCACATGACGATTACAATAAAATACTGGTGCAGATATTAGCTGACCGCCTCGTTGAAGCGTTTGCTGAATGTCTCCACGAAAAAGTACGCAAGGAATACTGGGGCTATGCACCCAACGAAGCGCTCAGCAATGAAGAGCTGATTAAAGAACAATACAAAGGTATTCGTCCGGCACCGGGCTATCCCGCCTGTCCTGATCATACAGAGAAATTAAAATTGTTCAGCCTGTTGGATGTAACAGATAATATCGGCATCAGCCTGACCGAAAGCCTGGCCATGGATCCGCCAGCTTCTGTTTGCGGCTGGTATTTTGCCCATCCGAAAAGCCATTATTTTGGCCTGGGTAAAATCACCCGCGACCAGCTGTCTGATTATGCCAAACGAAAAGGCATGACCTTAGATGAAGCCGAAAAATGGATGCGGCCGGTTCTTGATTAAACGATGAAGAAACTAATTCTGATATGCTTTCTGTTTACTGCCCTGCATGCAGCGGGGCAATATAAAACCAGGCATTTCCGCGTTAACAACCCGGTGCTGCAAACCTGGTTAAAGAATTCCGGGATTAAGTCATTCATTTCGTTTCATACTTCCCGCAACAATACGCTGTACCTGGAAACAGATTCCACTCCCAAAATATATTCCGACCGGGTGTATGGCAATTCCTACCAGCTGGACTATGCCGGGCACCGCTATCTCCTGCAAATTCAATTTGGTGAATTTCCCAGGGAAACGCTGAGATTGCTGCTCGATTCATTGATTGATAAAAACTGTGAGACAACCTCATTCAAAGGGAAAATCTATGCTGACCATGTAGAAGTTGACAGGACTTCTTATTGTTCCAAATTAGATGAAGACCGGATTTTTACTGCGATAGAACATGACCGGGGCTTTATCGGCGGTCCGGAAGCATTGCGTGTGTATATGGGCAATACGATCAATCACCGGGTATTCAACGCCGCGGCCAATACAGACTCCGTTTTCTTTTTCAGTTTACTGATTAAAAAAGACAGCCTGGTACACGACATTACTCCATTAGGAAATACAGATAAACAACTACTGACCGCTCTCAAAGAAACATTCATGGGAATTAAAGAATGGATTCCATTTTTTACGGGCGGGTTTTATGTAAACAGCTACCTGCAGGTATTTATATATCTTCCAAAGAGTGGGGAACTGGTGGTTGATTTCAGGAGATAAACACCTGTATTCACGGTTTACTCCATATCCGCTGATTCAAATTCAGCTCATCAATAATCCCCATTGTCATTACAACCGCATTATAATACTGATTCAGTGTCTGCTCATTTGTCCTCACGAGTATCGTGGGTTCAAAGAGGTCCATCTTTGAAGGGACTGCCACATAGATATTGCTATCAATAAAAGAAAACACCAGCGATTTACCGAATTTTTCTTCAAGACCGGTCATCCGTTCCATCATGGATGGCGTGAGAATGAAACGGGCCTCTACCTGGTCGCTGCTGTACACGATGAACCTTTTTTCAAATTCCGGATCTTCCATTAAAACAGGTTCAATCCGGCGGGTAAAAGAAGAGAATATTTTTTTAAAGGTTGTCAGCTGCGGATTCGCTTCACTCCAAACATAAGTCCGGCCG
This sequence comes from Chitinophagaceae bacterium, assembly GCA_016720825.1. Classification (GTDB taxonomy): domain Bacteria; phylum Bacteroidota; class Bacteroidia; order Chitinophagales; family Chitinophagaceae; genus JJ008. The sequence continues at coordinate 157,063 of JADKJV010000006.1, forward strand.
CTGAAATGCTTATTGAAATCTGCAATGAAAAAAAGTCCTTTAAATAAAATTACGCGGGTATTCTCATCCTGCTGCTTCGTAATGATCAATTCCGAAAAACAGAAATAGGTGGACCCATGAAGCCCTTCCACATAATCATCCCCTTCGTATGCATCGGCCCCCTTCAGAAATAAACCACTTTTGACGCAATCCTTATCGGAAACCGCCCGTTCAGGCTGATAGATACAATGGGGATTTACATTTCTGATAATCGGAAAAATCACGGATTCCTTGAAGGCTGCCACATACCTCTTTTGGTCCTCGCGGTAATATCCAAATAAAACAGACCCGGTAATTAAGAGCACGATAAATCCGATCCAGCCAACTGTTTCAAACCAGAATGACACAACCATAAAAACGATGGCAACCGACCAGCAGATAATTGTGTACAGCAAATTGTTAAAAACAGCTTTCCGTGATGGTTCAATACCCAGTAAACCGGGCTCAAGTGTTTTCTTATAAAATTGACTGAAATCTATCGTCTGATTTGATTGCATAACCATTTCTGATCTTCAAATTGATCTATCGTTTCGTCCAGATTCTTTGATTCAGGTTCAGTTCCTCCACAATTCCAGTAAGCGCCACCAGCAAATCATAATACCAGGCAACTTTTTCCACGCTGGGTTTCCGGAAGATTACTGGTTCAAACAAATCTTTCTTAAAATGGTATGGCGAGGTAAATGCTTGTCCCTACAAAGGAAAATGAAATATCCCTGCCAAAAGTATTAACGAGTTTCATCATTCTCCGCATCAGGGAGGGCGAAAGAATATAGCGTGCCTCCATCTGGTCGTTACTGAAAACCACAAACTGGTTCATAAATTCGGGATCTTCCAGTAATACTTTGTCCAGGTCTTCTGCAAAATCAAAAATACTTTTATTTAATGCCGTAAAGCCTGGTTTATTCTCATCCCAGACATAAGTCCTGCCATGGAAATATTTATTGAAATCAGCAACAAAAAAAAGGCCATGGAAAATAACAGCCATTTCAGAATCATCAGTCCTGCGCATCCTGCGAAGTACATTGAGTTCTGAAAACCCAAATCGGGTAACACCAATTGTACCACCCACAAAATCCTCGCCCCGGTAAATATCGTATCCCTCAGTGTACAGATTGCTCAGGTCATAATCCGATTCAGGTATTTTAGACTCCGGCAAATAATACAACTCCGGATTAATTGCTGATACAATAGTTTGTATAACCTTTATCTTAAAAGCTGCTACATACTTCTTTTTCCTGTCGAGGTAAACCTTATACTGCCACCCCGCAATTCCGATGCAAATCAACGTGAGCAGGAACAAAACAAGCGGATGGTCTTTGTGGGCCGATAACCATATAAAAAAGCCAACTCCTGAAAAGCCAAATAGATAGGGCATTAAACCGAGCCGCTTTAAAGGCAGGCGGATTTTTTCAAGCTCCTGCATGGCGGGTCCGATATCCTTTTCATACACATCACCAAAAGCAGGAATTCCACTCATACAATCATATTGGGATAGTTATGCTTTATTCCAGATCCTGGTATTCAACTCCAGGTCATCAATTATCTCAACCAGCATTTGCAGCGTATTGTAATACTCTTCAATACCCTTTTCATCCGGAGACCTGAAAACAGTTGGCTCAAACAATTCTTTGGCTGTGGGAATAGCCATAAAAACCTGGCCCTGTACAAAGGAGAATACCATGCCGCGGCCAAACTTATCCTGCAACGCCACCATTTTCTCCATAAATGAAGGCGACAGGATATAGCGTGATTCCACCTGGTCGCTGCTGTACACGATAAACCGCTCTTCAAATTGCGGACTTTCCAGCATTACTTTTTCCAGTCCGTCATTGAAAGAACCGAACATCTTATTGAAAAAATTCAGCTGGGGATTGCTTTCACTCCAGGCATACGTGCGGCTAAAGAAATTTTTATTGAAATCAGCAATGAAGAAAATGCCTTTAAAAATGGTAACGGTTGTGGTGGTTTTGCCCGTCTGCACCCGGTAGGAAGTAAATAATTCTGAAAAACGAAAATTGGTAACACCGCGTTGTCCCTTTACCAGGTCATCGCCGCGGTATGTATCATAGGAATGCACATACAAACCACTTTTCTTATAATCAGCAGGATCAATTTTTTGTTTCGGTTCGTAGGAAAACGCCGGATCCACCAGGTCAATCACACTCCGGATGATCTTCTGCTTATATTCCGTGGCATATGCCGTTCTTTTGGAATTGAATATGAAAAACATGACCACGGAACTGACGATCAATCCAATAATCAATACCAGCATTTCCGGCCCTGTGGCTATACCTGTAGCCCGGCCGATGACTATAACGATACCGGCAATAAATAAACCGATCATCAGCATGCTGTACTTGCGGACGACCAGGCGTTTTTGTTCCAGGGCAGCCAGGTGGCCGGAAATTTTTTCCTGGAATAATTCATGGAAACGGTTGTCAGGTGACATGGCGGATTATTTAAACTGTACGGATGGCCGCTGTTTCTCTTCCTCATTAATTTCAAAGTAATTCCTTTTTTTCATTCCAGCCCATGATGCAATCACACTGGAAGGAAAACTCTGGATTGCATTGTGGTAATCGGCCACCGCCGCATTGAGAAAACGGCGGGAAGCAGCCAGTTGCTCCTCAGCCTCATTGATCGAACCCTGCAACTTCAGGAAGTTCTCACTGCTTTTCAGCTGGGGATAGCTCTCCGCACTTACCATCACCTGCTGGATTCCCCGGTTGATGGCATTATCAGCTGCAATTTTTTCATTTACACCCATGGTACCGGAAAGAACCCCGGCGCGCAACCGGGTCACCTCTTCCAACACTGATTTTTCATGCTGCATGTAGCCCTTTACGGTATCCACCAGCATCGGTATCAGGTCATACCTCTTTTTCAGCTGCACATCAATGGAAAAATAGGCGTTGTCAATCGCGTTGCGTTTGCGGATCAGGTTATTGTACATCCCAATGGTAATGATAACCAGCAAACCCACCAATAGCAGGATAAAATAAATCATGTTTATATCAGGAATTAATAATTGTTAACCTTGTAACACACCCAGCTTCAGTAAATCCGCTTTCAAAGAATCCGGATCTGTAAAATGAACCCCCTTTAATCCCAGCGCCTCGCCGGCTTTGATGTTCCGCAGGCTGTCATCAATAAAAACAGTCTCCGCCGGATTCACCTGGTAACGGTCAAACAGGATCTGGTAAAACTCAGGGAAAGGTTTCCTGGTTTTTTCCGTACCACTCACCACCCTTCCATCAAACCAGTGCAGGAAATTATACCGCACCAGTGCAATATCAAACAAACCTTCCTGCCAGTTGGTCAGCGCATAGGTTTTCAGTTTGCCTTCTTCTTTTATTTTCCGGAAAAGATCCACCGTACCTGCAATGGGACCACCCAGCATATCCGTCCAGCGGCCATAAAAATCCCTGATCGGGGCTTCCCATTCAGGATATTCACGGATCAGTTCCTCTGTGGCATACACAATGGAACGGCCGGCATCCTGCTGTTCATTCCAATCAGGGGAACATATCTGCGTCAGGAAATAATCCCGCTTCTCAACAGTATCAAAATAAGTGTCGGTAAAAAGATGTTTGGGGCTCCAGTCAATCAATACCCCGCCGAGATCGAAAATAACAGTCTTAATTTTTGGCATTATTATACCTGAGTTTTAAAAAGATCATTATACAGGACATGATCAGTACAACAACATTGGTTGAAATGATAACCCAATCATCCTTGAGTATTCCATAAGCTATCCACATCACTTCATTGATAGCTGCAATCACAAACATCAGCAGTGAAATATCCTTGGCTGATTTTTCCTTCCAGGTTTTAACCACCTGGGGCAGGAAAGTCAGGGAAGTGATAAATCCGGCAGAATATCCTAAAATCTCAACGCCTGTCATACAATTAATTTATACGTGAAATTATCTCTTTTCAAACAACCACCAATGCCTCTTGCGGGGTTTCACTTTATAGTTGGAATTGATATACTGGGTAATATGATTCACCGCTTCATCCTCATCATCAGTTACCAAAACCAGTTTCAGGTCTTCTTTGGAAATGGTACCCTGTACCGCCATGCCTTCCATGGTTTCCAGCAGGTCGCGGTAATATTCTTTCCCCATTAATACAATGGGAAAAACATTGATGGTTTTTGTCTGCACCAGCGTGATGATTTCAAAAAATTCATCCATGGTGCCAAAGCCCCCGGGCATGATGATAAACCCATAGGAATATTTCACCAGCAGGGTTTTCCGCACAAAAAAATGCTCAAACGTTACGGTATGATGCACCCAGGGATTGGCTTTCTGTTCAAAAGGCAGCTGGATATTACAACCCACCGATTGCCCCCCGTTTTCAAAAGCCCCCCGGTTGGCAGCTTCCATAATACCCGGGCCGCCGCCTGTCATGGTCGTAAATCCAAGCTGGGCAATCCGTTTGCCCATAGACCGCGCCATGATATAATATGGATGATCTTCTTTGAATCTCGCAGAACCAAAAACAGTGATGCAGGGGCCCACAAAGTGAAGGGTCCGGAAGCCCTTGATGAACTGCTTAAACACCCGCCAGGCGAATAATAATTCGTATCCCCTGCTCTTGGGACCTTCCAGGTAAATGTGTTCTTTGGGCGGAATAATATATCCGTTCGCGCTTTTTGTATTTGCTTCCATGGTTATTGCTAAATTGCCTTCCAATTTAAACATAAATCAGATGCGCATCATCAGTTATAATGTCAATGGTATCCGTGCGGCGATGAAAAAAGGCCTGATGGAATGGCTGCAAACCAATCCCGCCGATGTAATCTGCATACAGGAAACCAAAGCGGAAAAAGACAACGTTAATCACAAAGCCTTTACCGACCTCGGTTTCCATGATTACTGGTTCAGCGCACAGAAAAAAGGATACAGCGGTGTGGCTGTCTTCACCAAAATCAAACCCGACAATGTGGAATATGGCACCGGACACGCCCAAAGCGACAGCGAAGGCCGCGTGATCCAGCTTGACTTCAAAGACGTGAGGCTGATCAATGCTTACTTCCCTTCCGGCACTTCCGGCGACGAAAGACAGGGTTATAAATACACCTGGCTGGATGAGATGTATGCTTATGTAAATAAGCTGAAGAAAAAATATCCCAAACTGATTTTATGCGGCGATTATAATATCGCGCATACCGAACTTGATATCCATAATCCCAAAGGGAATAAAGACACTTCCGGTTTCCTGCCTGCGGAAAGGGAATGGATGACTAAATTGTTCGCCAATGGCTGGGTTGACAGTTTCCGTGAATTCCATCCTGAACCGCATCGTTACAGCTGGTGGAGCCAGCGTTTTCCCAGCGTACGACTTGAGAATAAAGGCTGGCGCATAGATTATATCAACGTAACAGAACCCTTGCGCAAGAACCTGAAAGACGCAGAAATTTATCCCGATGTAAAACAATCTGATCACTGCCCGGTTTACCTGGATATTAAACTCTGAAACAATGATCGTGTATAACATCACTATGAAAGTTACGCCCGCTATTGAAACCGCCTGGTTGCAGTGGCAGCAGGAAGAACATATTCCGGAAGTAATGGCAACAGGTTATTTCAACAACCATCGTTTTTATAAATTACTGGAGCAGGACGAAAACGAAGGTGTTACTTATGTAGTACAGTATTTCGCCGATAATATGCAGGCGTACCAGGATTATATTGATAAACATGCCCCTTCACTCAGGGTTAAAGCCCAGGAGAAATGGGGCAACCAGTTTATTGCTTTCCGCACCCTGATGCAAGCTGTGAATTGATTGTGCAAAAACAAAGAATTTTTTCTTTGTTACAGAATTCACATTTCTCCCAAACCCTTGCCCGGACTGTATTTCAGCCGATTTCATAAAAGCTTAGGCAGCAAGGGGTTCAGTAAAATATTATTTTTAATCACATGCTCCGCGGCCTCCTAATGAGTGGAAATCCTTACCGGATGCAGTTTTCAGCCGTTTTGGCGTTTCAGAATTTTTTTTTCCGCTATCAAAATCGGCTATATTTGTCCGCATTACTAAAAATTCAAAAAACATATACAAATGAACAAAGCCGAACTGATCGCCAAGCTCTCTGATGATACCGGCGTCACTAAAACCCAGGCAAATGCATGTCTGGATTCATTCGTTGAAGCAGTAACCAAAACCCTGAAAGGTGGTGGCAAAGTAACCCTGGTTGGATTTGGAACTTTCTCTGTTTCCAAAAGAAAAGCACGCAAAGGCCGCAATCCGCAAACAGGTGCTGAAATCAATATCAAAGCCCGCAAAGTAGCCCGTTTCAAAGCCGGTAAAGAACTGGCAGGTAAACTCTGATTATAAAAGAATTCAAAAGAGCTCCATTGAAGGGGCTTTTTTAAACCCGAATCATAAACACAAAAAAATAATTGTATGGGAAGAGGAGATAAAAAAACAGCAAAAGGAAAACGTTTCAAAGGTTCTTTCGGTAAAAGCCGCCCGGCGAAATCCCCTGCAGCGAAAAAGAAAGCTGCAGCAAAGAAAAAGTAAACAGATATTAGATATCAGATATTAGATATCAGATATTAGTTTAAGAAATTCCAAATCACAAATTCCAAAATCCAAACTTCTCAGATGAGTAGTTTGGATTTTGGAATTTGTTTTTTGGGATTTATTTAAGGTGCAATTCGATCAATCTTCCAGCTCCCATCATTATTATGTGTGTATTGCAACCTGTCATGCAGCCTGTCTGGTCTACCCTGCCAGAATTCAATCAGCTCTGGTTTCACGATATATCCACCCCAATGCGCCGGCCGGTCCACTTTCTTGCCTTCATATTGTTTCTGCAGTTCCGCCAGCCTGTTATCCAGCCATTCCCGGTTTGGGATGATCTCACTTTGCGGTGATACGTGTGCGCCAACGCGGCTGTCGGGCGGACGTGAATCAAAATAAGCCGTACTTGCTTCTGCAGTTACTTTAGTTACCGTACCCACGATTTTAACCTGGCGCTCCAGTTCTTTCCAGAAAAAAACAAGACAGGCATTTGGATTTTCCGCCATCTCCTTTCCTTTAGCACTGTTATAATTGGTAAAGAACACAAATCCTTCCGCACTGTAGTCTTTCAGTAAAACAATACGGGCAGAAGGCATTCCCGTTGTAGTGGATGTAGCCAGTGTCATGGCATTCACTTCATCAATTTCTGCTTCAAGGGCTTCCTGCCACCATACACTAAACTGGTCAATGGCATTGGCTTTCACACCTGATTCTGATAAAGTTTTTCGGGAATAATTTTTCCGGATGTCTGCAATAGATCCTGCCATAAAATATAATTTTTGACAGGACAAAGGTACAATGCGTGCGGGGAGAATCTTATGATTCCTGTTGGCCTTTCTGTTGCTGGCGGCGTGTCAGTTCATCGCGTTCTTCTTCAGTTACCTGTAGCAGGCTTTCCAGTTCACCCACCCGGCGAATCTGGCTTTCCAGTTTTTTGTTGGCTTCTGTTACTACCTGCAGGTCGTTGCTGAGTTCTTCGAGGTAGGCCACTTTTTTCTGTAATTGCTGGCGCTGGAAATTGGCCTCACGGAGCTTGTCTTCTGTTTCAGCTAAATCCATCCTCAATTGCTGGTTCTGGCTGAAAATGGCCTGGTATTTATGCTTCTGGTCCTCCATTTCGTGGCTGATGCGGTATTGTTCTTCTTTGAGGTCGTCGTATTCCATGTTAATCCGCTTCGACTGGCTTACCTGGGATTCCAGTTTCTGTATTTTTTCCTGCAGGATATTGAATTCCGCATAGGTTTTATCCAGCATGGAAGTCATTTCACTGCTCAGCTGCTCTTTCTGTTTGAAATTAACCAGTTCTTTTTCCCTCCGCGTGAGCTGCATCTGCATTTCTTCGATATCCTGTTTCAGCAGTTCATTCTCTTCCCTGATTTCACGGGTGGTTTCTTCCTGTTCACGGGCCGCTTCGATCTGGCTGATCAGGTTACCGATTTTTTCATTCTGGTCCAGGAGGTTCTCACGGGCATCACGCAACTGTTCCAGGTAACCGGCCCTGTCCTGGGAGGGAGAAGCTTTACGGGTAGCTTCCAGTTCCTGTTGAAGCCTGCGGTTATTTTTCCGCATTTCATCGGCTTCTATCGAATATATATTGGCGTTTTCAGTAATCTCATTCAGCTGTTCTTTCAGGGAACTCAATTCTTTATCTCTTGATTCCACGTCATTGAAATAACGCATTTTCCAGTCATCCAGCTCTTTGCGGTTGATTTCTGTGCCGGCCATAGACCCGTTTTTCAGGTTACGCTGGCTGGTAATAAAAAAATGGATTGTAATACCCAAGGTGATGGCACCGAGCATCAGTACGATGATTTCCACCAGTGAAAGAGAGATGCTTGCCATGAAGGGTTTGATTATTGGCAGAAAGCTATAAAAAAAATGAGACTTGACGGGAATTAAGTTTTTCACCCATGTGTGTGAAAGACAACTACAGGTTTATCAGCCTCTTACAAGTGTACCCACTTTCTCACCGGAAACCACGCGGCGGAGGTTCCCTTCTGTATTCATATCAAATACGATGATTGGCAGGCTGTTTTCCATGCAAAGGGTGAAAGCGGTCATATCCATTACCCGGAGGTTCTGGCTGAGGCATTCCTGGAAAGTAATGACGTTGTATTTTGTTGCGGTAGGGTCTTTTTCGGGGTCAGCTGTATAAATGCCATCCACCCGGGTGCCTTTCAGGATCACATCGGCGTTGATTTCAATGGCACGGAGGGATCCGGCTGTATCGGTTGTGAAATAAGGGTTACCTGTTCCGGCTCCAAAGATCACCACCCTGTTTTTCTCCAGGTGGCGGATCGCGCGGCGGCGGATATAAGGCTCGGCAATCTGCTCCATTTTGATGGCGCTCTGTAAACGGGTATAGACACCCACTTTTTCTAGGCCGGCCTGCAGGGCCATACCATTAATCACCGTGGCCAGCATGCCCATATAATCACCATGAGCCCGCTCAATCCCTGTTTCTGCCTCATTCATACCCCTATAAATATTACCGCCACCAATTACAACGGCCACCTGGACTCCCAGATCGGTAATAGATTTGATGTCGTGTGCGTACTGGGAAATAACACCGGAGTCCATCCCGAAACTTTTGTCGCCCATCAGGGACTCACCGGACAATTTGAGGAGGATACGTTTGTATTTAGGAAGCATGTTGGCGGGGATTTGCGGTGCAAAGATAACGGAAAGTTCCTAACGTTGAACGAGTCTGAAAGCTGAGTTGGATGTTGGAGGTTGGAAGTTGGAGGTTGAACCCGACAGATCGACCAGTCTTTACCATGTTGGAACGTTGGATCGTTGGAGTGTTGGATTGTTTCCTAAAACTGCAGTATTTAAAAATCATCGCAATCTCAGCGTGTTCGAACAAAATAAAGATTTCTCGAATTGAAGAACCTTCCAACTCTCCAACATTCCAACAAAATAGTACACGTCGATCTTTCAGACACAACCTCCAACTTCCAACCTCCAACCTCCAACTTTCTATGGCTTCCCAAACCCTGCAGTATAAACCATCGGTATCTTATCCTCCAACCCCTCCACCCACCACCGGCCTTCGCCGGCGCTAACCATTTTGCTAAAGCAGGGATAGGGAGAGAACATGTATTCGTTGAATGACTGTAATTGCAGGCCGGGTGCGAGCAGGCTGCTGATCACTTCGGAGAGGCTGTGGTTCCAGCCATATTCTTTTTGGTGGATATCTGCGCTTCGGTCAGTATATGTGCCAGTAATTTGGGTTTCGATCACTTCCCGGTTTTCATAGCAATATTTAATGCCGGTAAAATCGTCATCAAACATCCAGATCACCGGATGGAATTCAGCGATGAAGAATTGCCCGCCGGGTTTCAGGAAACGATGAATGAGTTTACCCCAGGTTTTCAGGTCAGGCAGCCAGCCCACCACACCATAGGTGGTATAGATCATATCAAACTGCTCATCGAGATGATCGGCCAGGTCATATACATTACAGCAGATAAACCGGCCGGGTATCCCGGTTTCCTGGCTGAGTTTATTGGCTTCTTCAATAGCTACGGATGAAAAATCAACACCTGTCACTTCCGCTCCCATCCTCGCCAGGTTGAGCGTATCCATTCCAAAATGGCATTGCAGGTGCAGGATCTTTTTTCCCTTCACATCTCCAATCTCACCTCGTTCAATTTCAGTAAGCACGTCCTTTCCGGCAATAAAACCGGCCCGGTCGTAGAAACTGGAATCGCGGTGGACCTGGGTGCGTTTGTTCCAGATGTCTTTGTTGGCGGCGAAATAGTTGTCGTTGGTTGTGTTGTTCATGTTGCAAAAATAATGAAGTTGGAGGTTGGAGGTTGGAAGTTGGAGGTTGAACCCGAAAGATCGAAGAAACTTCTGATGTTGGAATGTTGGAGAGTTGGAATGTTCTTCAATTCGAAGAGTCATTATTTTGTTCGAACAAGCTGAGATTGCGATGATTTTTAAGTACTGCAGTTTTAGGGAACAATCCAACATTCCAACAATCCAACATGGTAAAGACTGGTCGATCTGTCAGGTAGTATCCAACTTGAAAAGCCTACTTAAAAAAATAACCAAGCGTAATAAAGCCCGTACGGTTGCGGTAATAATCAGTGCCGCGCTGGATGTCTGTAATCCCGCGGAGGAAATTCGCTTTCAGGTAAATACCTGACCGGAATTCAACACCGGCAGATACCAGGCCACTGAGTTCCCAGCGACGCAGGTTGTCTTCGTTGTCAGGTGTTTTTTTGAAAGGATCTGTTTTCTCTGTTGCTTCCATTATCACCTGTCCATCCTGTGTAATGCGGGTTTTAGCAATGGCTCGTCCGCTGAATCCATAACCGAGTGAAGGGCCTGCACTGAAAGAAATCCGGCGGTTGCCTTTCTCCACGCTCCAGGTCAGCTGCACAGGCAGTTCTGCATAATTGAGACGGGCTGTTCCATCCAAAGTGGACTTCATACCCACTTCTTCCGTGACGATATTCAGCTTCATACCTTTTCGGATATAACTTAATCCGGTGGTGATGGATGTACTGCGGCCTACGGGCAGGTCTACAATAAACCCGGCGCCAAAGGACGCAATGCCTTTGTCTTTTACGGTACTGCCAGTAAATGCGGGATAACTGGCCCAGCTGTTACCGCCGGTAGCCTGGATACCTACTTTTACCTGTGCCTTCACTGCCAATACGGCAAGAAGAATGATTGTACTGAGGATAATTTTTTTCATGGTTTCAGTTTAATGGTTTTGATTTCTGTTTCCGGGACAAATATGCTTCAGTAACAGGTCATGATTTATCGCACAGGAATGTGATTTTCCCACGGAGAAATAAAAAAAGATGTGATCAGGAATCACATCTTTTTCAAAAGTTGCTAAAAAAATGTTTAGTGGGATGTTTCCTGCACTTTCAATTGCTGCAGCATCATTTTCGCATACCCGTCATTCGGATCAACCGTCAGTGCTTTGCGAAACCAGGTTTCAGCATCCGTGAATTGCCTGTGGTTCATGTAAATCTCCCTGACATTGTAGAATGACACTTCGCCGGGAAATGCTTTCCGGCCCATCTCGCAAACTGCCAGTGCCTGGTCCGGATGGTTCAGCATATCCAGTATATCGCTGAGTTTGATATATACACGGGCATCGGGGGCTTTGGCCAGTTTAAACCCATTGATAATTTCACTGAAATGCGACTGCAAATATTCAAATCCCTTTGCTTCGATCACTTCCATCAGCCTGGCTTCCGTGTATTGCTCAGGCTTATTCCAGGTGCCTTTATACATGATATCCAGGATGGACGTGCTGAATTCACGGGCATTCACTTTATTGTTGATCAGTACTATTACCACATAACCGTCTGCCGGCACAATTTTTAAATCACTGGTAAAACCCTTGCCGCCGCCGTCATGGCTGTACACGGCTTTTCCATAATCATTTTTATTATCCATCCAGCCAAATGAATAGCGGGCGCCGCTGTTAAAATCTATTTTACCCGCCCACATGGTATCGCGTAAAAAAGGTGATAGTATTTTCCCTGACAATAACCCCCTTGCAAACTTCAGCAGGTCGGGTGCATTACTTTGCATGCCACCATCAGAGAATGCGGGGAATTCATCTGCTACGCCGTTCACGTAGGTATTGGCGGTAAAGGCCAGGTAAGGTACTGCTTCAGCAGGTGCTTTAAACGTAGCCGGGTAATGCAGGTAGGAATGCTGGATGCCCAACGGTTTGTAAATCCTTTCCTGCAAATTGTCAATATAAGACTTACCGGTAACTGCTTCAATCACTCTTCCCAATAAAATAAACCCTGAATTGGAATAATCAAATCCCGCACCCGGTGCAGAGAGCGTTGGTTCCTGTGCCCGTACATAAGGCAGCACATCTTTTAAAGTTTTTAACTGGTGACAATTTTCCGGATAACCCGGAGCCGCCATGTAATTCCCTACACCAGAACTATGCGTGAGCAAATGACGTATCGTGATTTGATCCGCATTTCGTATTGAATCACCCGGAATGATGGAGGACAGTTTCTGATCGAGTGATAATTTCCTTCTCCCACCAGCTGCATAATCATCGCAGCCGCAAACGTTTTGCCCATTGAGGCAATATTGAAATTCGTTTTCAGTGTATTGGGAATATTCTCTTCCCGGCTGGCCATGCCCCGTACACGCTGGTAGAGGATTTTTTTCTTATCCGCCACTATCACTACCCCTGAAAACTGGCGGTTTTTCACGAACGCATCCAGCAGGCTGTCTATTTGCCTTTCTTGCTGCGCCGTAAATTGTGCAAATGTATTTGCAGATATGAGTAACATCAATCCCAACATTATTTTTTTCATGATTGGTGTTTTGAATCGTTAGCGGACTGTAACCACAGAGTTAATATTCCATGATCGTTCACTGTAACAGGATTGGATGGATCAGTGATCCATTTTCCATCCACAATAAATTTATACTGTACTTTCCCCGGTGCTGTATCCACAGTCGCTTTCCAGCCGTCATCCGTTCTCTGCATCACCGTGCTTTTATCTGACCAGTAGTTGAAAGACCCCGCCACATATATTTTTTGTGCATCTGCAAATCCTTTTAATACAAAATGGTGTTTCCGCATGGCAGGCCGGTTATTTTCCATTTCTGTGATAGCCGATTCCAGCGCTGTTTTCCGGAAAATGCTTTTTCTTTTTTCAATCGTGTTTTATAATCCATAAGCCTGGCAGCATATAATGCGAAAGGTGCAGCCACCAGCGTGTCCGGTTTCACACCCACACCTTCCCAGTTTGTTTTTGTAATTGGATTGATGGCGCGGCCATTGGGCACAAAAACCACAAAGCTGGAATCGGCCCTCATCACCCTGGGATTGGCACCACCGCCGGTGGTCTCACCAATAATCACCGCTCTTTTCAGGTTTTGGTAATCATACGCAAGTTCTTCCGCACCTGAAAATGTGCGGCCACTGGTTAATATGTAAATGGGTTTGTTATACAGTTTTTTACCCGGCACCCAGCCATAACTCCAGTAGGTGTGGTATCGCCGGTAGTCCGGAAATAAAGATCATTCAGGTGAACAGGCTTTTCAAAAATAACCACTGAAAAAGGGATGGCGTTGGGATCCATACCGCCTCCACATTCACGCAAATCTATTATCAGCGATTCAGTATAAGCAAGCGCCTGGATAGCTTTCACCAGCGTATCTGCACAATATTCGAGCGGACCAAAAAAACGGAGGTTCAGGTAACCGGTATTGCCTTCCAGGATTTCATAACTGGTAATGCCATAATGTTCTTTTTTCAGCATGTCATGGAAACCACGCTCCTCTTCCACATCCTGCCTGGGCTTCACATTGTTTTCATCTTCTTCCTCTGTTGGTGAATAGGCAACCCGTAAGTGGCATCATGGCTGACAGATTGCAAATCCAGAGTCAGCTGTTCTGCCAGACTTTTTTTATCATTAAATGACGCATAAGCACCCGCATCCAGCCTGCTGAGAATAAACTGTTCCATTTTCAGGGCCATTTCCGGAAATACATACCCTGCTTTCACTGTTTGCATCACTGCGCGCACACCCGCTTCCGTTTCAGCCGGCGTTTGCTGGGCCGTTGCAGAAAATACCGTTACGGTGATGAACAACCATGCCATGATCATTTTCATACAACCTGTTTTATAGTTTAAAATGTTATTCCGATTCATGCCACAAATTTTTTAAAAGGCCATTGACTGTACAATAGCATATCCATGTACTATTCTCCTGCTCTTAAATGATTAACCTGTTATTCGTCACATAAATATGTTACCGCATAATTCACCCGCTTATGTGATTGTCCGGGGGCGGGTGTTTGAGTAGTTTTGTGTTCTGTTTTTGCGGGGAAATCGCTGATAATTAACTCCTCCCACATAAATATGTGGTTTTAGCAATGTGCCCCCTTCTTTCCCGGATGCATTATTAAATTTGTAAAGCAATGAAAAGACTGCTGCTGCTCACTGCCATCCTGTATGCCTGCCATGTAAGCGGGCAGAACGGTTTTACGTTCAACCGTATCAGTACGGATGATGGCCTTGGACTGGCATCAAACGTGGTGTACTGTACTTACCAGGACAGCAAAGGTTTTATCTGGGTGGGTACCGCCAACGGGCTCCAGCGATTTGATGGCAGCAAATTCATCACCTTCGGCAGGAGTAACCCGCAGGACAAATTCCTCCCGATTTCAGATCTCACACAAATACTGGATGCCGGCAATGGCAAACTCTGGCTCTTCTTCTCTGCCAGAAGGGAAATCGGTTTGTTTGATCCCGTCCGGTTTAACTACACCATTGTACCCATCCGCAATAAAGGAGCCATTCCGCCCAGGGCCAATTTCAGGGTGTGGAAAGATCCCGCTGGCCAGACTTTTATGTCAGTCTGGAAATATGGCATGATGCGCTATGACGAAAAACAAAACGCATTCATTGACGACCACAGCTTCCCTTTCCCGCCAGGGTGGATATCAGGTATTGATGTGTTTTATGATGATGTAAAAAGACAATATTGGTTTCCTTGTCCCGACAGCGGCCTGCTGGTATATGATGTAACCAGCCAGGCCATGTACAGCAGCCGGAATAATCCTTTGCAGATTCCGCTGCTGAAAAATGAAAGCATTCAAACCGGCGTTACTGAATTTTTTATTGACGGCAAAAGAAGGCATTGGGTATTTAACTGGACAGGTGTGCAGAATAAAAGATGCTTTGATGAAACGGGGAGATTACTTCCCGATACCGCCGGAATCGAAGTAAATAAAGAATACTCCGAACTCACCCGGTTTTTGTATACCCGGCAGGGTGTACTGTGGGTGTATGGCGTGAATGGTTTATTCAATTTTGACAATAACGAAAACCGTTTCTTCTTTTATAACCAGGCGGGGCCCGGGGATGCCAATATCCGTTACCAGGCTATTTACAATATTATGGAAGACCGGGATGGCAGTATCTGGCTCAGTACAGATAACGGACTTTATTTTACATTTCCCGGCAGCGGCACGAATGGGGTGATGAATATCCTGTTCAGCGAAGCAAAAAGATCAATTGATTTTACCGATATCCTCCAGCTCCAGACTGGTGAATACTGGCTGAGTACCTGGGGCAGTGGCGTATACGCCCTGGATAAGCACATGAAAAAATATGACCCGGAACTGTACCGGAATATGCCGGCTATGGATCCGGTGAGCAAATCACAGTATTCACAGCTCTGGGCATTGATGCAGGATCATACCGGCAAAGTATGGGTAGGCTGTCAGGGCGGTAATTATATGATTCATGATCCGGTCACCAAACAAACGAAGTTTTTATATCTGACCGAATCAGACAGTGCCACGATCCGCTATATCACGGAAGACCAGAAAGGCAATATATGGATTGCCACCCAGCGCGGTCACCTGATTAAATACGATGGCAAAACGTTCAGCCGGATGCAGTTCATTGGTACCATCATCCATAAAGTACTTGTTGACAACAAAGGTGATCTGTGGCTGGCCACATTCAACCAGGGATTGTATCATATCTCTTCCGATGGCAAAACCATCATTCGTCATTATACCAGCGATACAAAAGAAGATGCCCTGTTCCTGAATTCAGGCCGTGATATTGACCAGCTGAACGACAGCACCATTGGTTATGGAGCAGGTGCCCTGAACCTGATCAGCACAAAAACAGGTCATGTGAAATGGATCAGCTTTGATGACGGCCTGCCCAGTAATACCATCCAGCGTATCCGTGTGGATCATGAAGGCAATGCATGGATCATTACCCTGAACGGGCTTTGCCGTTACAATCCAACCACAGGACGTGTAACCCCTTACGGGAAGAAAGACGGGATCACACTCGCCAACATCACCACCGCAGCAGATTTAAAATGCCATGAGAATTTCATCATGTTCACCGGTTCAAATGCGCTGATGTATTTCCTTCCGTCTGTATTCGACAACAAACAACCGCCACCGGATGTGGTGATCACTGATATAAAATTGTTCAATGATTTTATCCCGGTGGATTCACTTTCTGCCCGGGATGAGCCCCGGTTTTTATCCAGCCAGAATTCTTTTACCTTTTATTTTTCCTCACTGAGTTTCCAGCAAAAAGATAAACTCACGTACTACTATAAGCTAGAAGGCGTGGATAAAGAATGGAACAAAGCCGACCGCAGTAATTTTGTAAACTATCCGCTGCTCCCTCCCGGCAACTATACATTCGCTGTGTATTGTGAGAACATTGACGGCATCCGCAGCAAGAACATCACACTTTTTAGTTTTTTTATATCAAACCTCCATTCTGGAAAACATGGTGGTTTATCGGTCTGGCTTTAATTGGCATACTGGGATTGATTTACTATCTCCATCGTATGAGGATCAACCGCATACTGGCTGTGGAGCAAATCCGCAACCGCGTGGCCCGCGACCTGCATGATGATATGGGCTCCACGCTCAGCACCATCAACATCCTGAGTTCCATGGCGAAGAGCAAGCTGAATACTGACACGGTAAAAACCAGTGAGTATATCAGCAAGATCAGCGATAACAGCCAGCGCATGATGGAAGCGATGGATGATATTGTCTGGAGTATCAAACCGGCAAACGATTCCATGCAGAAAATCACAGCCCGCATGCGTGAGTTTGCCACCAGTGTACTCGAAGCAAAAAATATTGAACTCAGTTTCCGTACAGAAGACAGTGTACATGACGTAAAACTGAATATGGAAGCCCGCCGTGATTTCTTCCTCATCTTCAAAGAAGCCGTCAATAACGTGGCCAAATACAGCCAGTGCAAACAGGCCCGGGTCCATATTTCTGTACATAACAGCCGTTTGATGCTCGTGGTGGAAGATGATGGCAAAGGATTTGATGTGCAAACGGTTGACAGCGGCAATGGCCTCGGTAATATGCAAAAAAGAGCTGAAGCGCTGAAAGGCAGGCTGTTAATCGAGTCCACCCCCGGAAAAGGCAGCCGGGTGACCCTGAACATCCCGGTGCAATAACACATTATTATGTGATTGCCGGAGGGCGGCTTTGGGCCTACATTTGATAAAATTACACACATGATAAAGCTGCTGATTTACGAAGACAACCCCCAGCTGCGTGAAGGACTCACCATGCTGATTGAAGGCAGTGAAGGTTACAGCGTGCTGGCCACATTCAAAAACTGCAATAATGTAGTGGATGAAGTGGAAGCATTCAAACCTGATGTAATCCTGATGGATATTGATATGCCCGGCACCAATGGCATTGAAGGCTTGAAACTGATCCGTCAGCGCAACCTTGATGTAAAAGTATTAATGCTCACGGTTTTTGATGATAACCGCAACGTATTTGAAGCACTGAAGAATGGTGCCAACGGATATGTACTGAAGAAAACCCCTCCCGCCAAACTCCTGGAATATATTTCCGAAGCAGCCAGCGGCGGCGCACCTATGACCTCCTCTATTGCCACACAGGTACTGAAAATGTTTTCAGAAGTTCCCGTGCCCGCCGGCGGTGAAGACTATAAACTCAGCGACCGCGAAAAAGAAGTGCTGCAGCTGCTGGTGAACGGGTACAGCTATAAAATGATTGCGTCTGAAATGTTTATAGCCATTGATACAGTGAGAAGCCATATCAAGAAGATTTATGAAAAACTGCATGTGAATTCGAAGTCGGAAGCGGTGGCTAAGGCGTTTAAGGATAAGCTGGTTTGAAAATATATTTTACCACAAAGAGCACAAAGTAAATACACGAAGGCCACAAAGATTAAACCCTTTGTGGCCTTCGTGTATTCCTTAGTGTGCTTTGTGGTTAAGAAAAAAAAAGAGGAACCAGTTGGTTCCTCTTTCAATTTTATAAGGATAGCTTATCCTAAAGCCACACGTTTGAATTCCGTCACTTTTACATCACCGGAATCTTTCAGGTATTGCTCAACGGTTTTGCTGCCGTCTTTTACAAATGCCTGGGCAGTGAGTGTTTGTTCTTTGAAGAACGCACCCATTTTACCTTCAGCGATTTTAGCGATCATTTCATCAGGTTTGCCAGCCATCTTCGGGTCTTGTTTCATCAGTTCCACGATGATGTCTTTCTCGCGGGCGATAACAGAAGCGGGAACGCTGGCTGCATCAACCGCAACAGGGTTGAGGGCAGCAATTTGCATAGCCACATCTTTACCGGCATCAGCGGCTTCTTTGTTCAATCCAACCAGCACACCAATACGGTAAGCGCCGTGGATGTAAGAAGCTACGTAATCAGCATTCACCCTTTCGAATTTGGTTACACCGATTTTCTCGCCGATAGCAGCCAGTTTCTCATCTACCAGCTGGGCAACTGTTAAGTTACCAACTTTAGCAGTGAGGAGTTCTTCCAGGCTGTTTACGTTATTGCTTACTGCAGCGTCGGCAATTGACTGGCCGAAAGCCACGAAATCAGCATTTTTAGAAACGAAGTCAGTTTCACATGCTACGCATACCACGATACCGCTTTTGTGATCAGCAGTGGTTTTAGCGATTACCACGCCTTCTTTCGCTTCACGGTCGCTGCGTTTAGCGGCAACTTTCTGGCCTTGTTTCCTTAACCAGTCGATTGCTTCTTCAAAATCACCATTGGTTTCTGTGAGGGCCTTGCGGCAATCCATCATACCTGCGCCTGTAGCCTGGCGCAGTTTATTAATATCCTGTGCTGTTATAGTTGCTGTTGACATTGTTGTTTTCTTTTAAATGAACAATCGGATCATTCATGGGCTGCGGGATTATCTCCTTCCGCCGCCACCACCACGCTGGCCACCACCGGTTCCGCCAGTTGTACGGCGACGTTGTCCGCCACCACCACCTGCACCACCGGCACCACGGCCACGGCCGCCGCGACCAGCTTCAGCCTGTGCTTCAGCTTCGAGGCGTGCTGCTTTCTTTTCATTATCATCACCCACGTTATCATCTACTTCTTCGTCTTTGGCAGCCTGACGTTCAGCCAGACCTTCAGCGATTGCTGCAACGAGGTAGTTAACGATAATAGCGATTGATTTTGTAGCATCATCATTCGCAGGAATGGCGAAGTCTACTTTATTAGGATCGCAGTTTGTATCAACCACACCGAATGTGGCAACACCAAGACGTTTGGCTTCTGCGAGTGCGATATGTTCATGACCAATATCCACCAGGAAAAGAGCAGCAGGTACACGACCCAGCTGGGCGATACCACCTAATACTTTTTCCATCTTTTCTTTATCGCGGCTCAGGGTCAGCCTTTCTTTTTTAGTGATGCTGTCGAAAGAACCATCGCCCAGCATTTTTTCGATGCTCTGCATCTTCTTCACGCTCTTACGAACGGTGTTGAAGTTGGTGAGCATACCACCCAGCCACCTTTCAGTAACATAAGGCATGTTTACCTGGCGGGCGCTTTCGCTAACGATATCTTTTGCCTGTTTTTTCGTACCCACGAAAAGGATTTTCTTTCCGCTGCGTGCGATCGCTTTCATGGCCGCTGCAGTTTCCTGCAGGCATTCCACGGTTTTGTTCAGGTCAATGATATGGATACCTTTCTTCTCTGCGAAGATATAAGGCAGCATTTTCGGATTCCATTTCTTCTTCAGGTGACCGAAGTGAACACCGGCTTCCAGGAGCTGCTGTTGTAAGGATGTGTTATTTTCCATTTTTTATTTGCTTTTGGCGGTGGCTGTTGTTTTATGGCGCAACCTGTTTTATTTTCAAAAATTTCTGTGTTTTGCTCGGATGCTAACAGCCAATGGCTAATAGCAAACAGCATCCACATTAACGTTTACTGAACTGATAGCTCCTTCTCGCTTTCTTGTGACCGAATTTCTTACGTTCAACAGAGCGGGGATCCCTTTTCAGCAGACCGGCTGCTTTCAGCGCGGGGCGGAATTCAGGATTGATCTCAAGCAGTACGCGGGAGATACCGAGCATTGCTGCTTCAGCCTGTCCTTTTGCACCACCACCGGCAGCGTTGATCACGATATCAAATTTGTTCAGCACATCCACTGTTTTCAGCGGGCGCTCCACCTGGTTCTGCAGGTATACCAGCGGAAAATATTCTTTGTAGTTCTTGTCGTTCACGGTAATGTTACCCTCACCCTTCGAAATAAATACGCGGGTTACGGCTTCTTTCCGGCGACCTACACCATTTTTTTGTTTTTCCATGTTTTATTTGCTTTAGGCTTTTGCCAATAGCTAAAAGCTAATGGCCAATGCCGGTGTTTTAGAATTTCAATTCTTTAGGTTGCTGTGCTACATGCGGATGCTCAGCACCCACGTACACAAATAATTTTTTGTACATCTTGCGGCCCAGGCGGTTTTTAGGAAGCATGCCTTTTACAGCGCGCTCAATAACCACTTCAGGTCTGCGTTTAATCAGACTGGCTGCAGTTTCTTCTTTCAGACCACCAGGATAACCTGTGAAATGGTCGTACATTTTCTGATCCAGTTTCTTACCTGTCAGAATAACTTTTTCGCAGTTGATCACCACGATATAATCGCCGGTGTCAACGTGAGGCGTATAGCATGCCTTGTTCTTTCCGCGTAAAATAGCGGCGATCCTGGCACACATACGACCAACGGTTTGATTAGTACCGTCCACAACATACCAGTTGCGTTTAACGGTAGCCTCGTTCGCGTGTTTGGTTGTGAAATGTAATTTGCTCATTCTTTTTATAGCTTTTGGCTGATGGCTTTTGGCTGTTAGCCGCCCTCAGCAGTGATTAAAAAACGGACTGAGCTATCCCTCAGTTCGCCCCGCTAACGGCTAAAGGCTAAAAGCCAAGAGCTTGTTTTTGGGGCTGCAAAGATACGGGCGGAGAGGTTTCAAACCTAGAGATTTGGGGAGTATTTTTGTACCGTACCCTTATAACTGATTGATTTATAATAATAATTTTGACAGTTTTTTTAACCACTAAGCTCACAAAGGTTAAACAAAGGCCACAAAGAGCACACACCTTGTGATCTTTGTTTTTATCTTAGTGGCCTTAGCCGGGGGGGGGGGGGTGGTAAAAAATTATATGTCAGAACGCTTCTTAAATCGCATTTCATTTGGCAGCCCTGCTAACACCGGCAACCTCCTCTCCCCCTCCTCCGCCCTTTCCCTCCTCGAAGAATGGGTTCCCAACGAACGCCTCCGCCTGCACATGAAACAGGTCTCCGCCGTCATGAAAGCCTGGGCTATTGAAAAAGAAGGTGCCGACGAACTCACCGCCCGCAAATGGGAACAGGCCGGACTGCTCCACGACGCCGACTGGGAAAAATTTCCCGAAGCCCACTGCCGTATTATTATAGAAGAACTGGAAAAAAGGAATATTGACCCCGATGTCATACAATGCATCGCCTCCCACGGACCAGCCCATTTCGGGGTGGAGCCGGTAACTAAAATGGATAAGATGATTTATGCCATTGACGAACTATCGGGCTTCGTCCATGCCGCTGCACTTATCCGACCTAACCGCTACAGTGATCTGGAAGTCAAATCAGTAATGAAAAGACTGAAAACCCCCGCCTTTGCCGCCCAGGTAAACCGCGAAGAAATTGCCGATGCCCTCGGAAGGGCCGGTCTCACCCATGAGGAACTCATCGGTTTCATTATTGAGCATCAAAAGGATGTATCGTAAAATCCCCAAGGAGAAAAAAAGTTAAGGATTCTTTAAACCTGCAACACCTGTCCGGGTCACATAAGCCGGCAACAGCCCCTGCCAACGTAAGAAACCAAGCCATTTAGTCACCAAAAAAAGACAAACCATGAGAAAGCTTTACGCTTTGCTTGCAGGACTTGCCTTCTTTTTCTTTGCATCCGTGCCAGCACACGCAGGAACCAGGGTTCCGGACGTGGCGAATTTTACCTTCGCAATTAATCCCGGTAACAATGTGGCCTTCACCAACACCAGTGTCCTCGGAACTGAACCCGGTATCCGTCGTGCTTACTGGAGTTTTGGCGATGGCAACGGACTCGTAACGGGTCCGCTCGAAAATGCCCAGCACCATTATACGGCTCCGGGCACTTACACCGTCTGCCTGAAAATCTACCGCTACACAACCAATGTGGGCGATTCTGCACTTTCAGCCCAGATCTGCAAAACACTGGTGATCCAGGCCGCAACCTGCGAAGCCGGTTTCCAGGTAGTACCCACTCCCGCCGGAGTAATCGGTACTTATTTCCAGGCCCTGCCCGCACATTCGGAAAATAAAAAGCCGGTGCGGATCTGCTGGACCTTTGGAGACGGTACTGATACCTGTATCCAGTATTCAACTACTTATACTGGTTTGTATGGCGCATTCCATCGCTATCTCCAGCCCGGTACGTACAATGTTTGCGTGACGATTACTTACGATGGTGGCTGCCAGGCACAAAACTGCCATGCCATTATTATTCCGCCGCCAACAGCAAACTGCCAGGCAGGGTTTGAAGTGTTGTCAACCGCCTCCAATTCCCTCGGTAAATATTTTGTTGCGATCCCCGGCCACAGCCAGAATAAAAAACCCGTGCAGATTTGCTGGCAGTTTGGTGACGGACGCGATACCTGTATTCAATATGCAACTACGTATACCGGACAGTATGCTGTTTTCCATGCATACAGCCAGCCCGGTACATATAATGTATGCGTGAAGATTTTGTATGATGGTGGTTGTTTGGCAGATAATTGCCGCCCGGTTGTAGTAACTGGTCCCGACAGCTGCCGAGCTGATTTTGAAAGAGGTCCTGTTGCAGGAACCAATTCACCGCTCAATGCTACATTCACTGCCATTCCATGGCATAGCAATAACAAAAAACCTGTACTGGTTTGCTGGTACTTTGGTGATGGCAGGGACACCTGTATCCAGTACCCCACAACCTATACCGGTCCTTATAATGTATTCCATCATTATAATAACCCCGGCACTTACCAGGTTTGTGTAAAAATCCAATATGACGGCGGTTGTATTTCTGACAAATGCAAACCCGTTGTAGTTGGTGTACCCGACAGTTGCCGTGCTGATTTTGAAAGATTAGCTGTAACACCCGGCACCAACCCGCTGACAGTTATTTACAAAGCACTGCCGTTTAACAGCAACAACCAGAAACCCGGCCGTATCTGCTGGAACTTTGGTGACGGCACTGATACCTGTATCACTTACCTGAATATTTATAACGGCAATTATGCTGTTCCCCATACTTACCGCTTCCCAGGTGCATACAATGTATGTGTGAAGATCACTTACTATGGTGGTTGTGAAGCATACAAATGCAAAATGGTGCAGGTAGGTCGTCCCGACAGTTGTGGTGCAGATTTCGAAAGAATCCCGCTGACCAGCAATACCCCGCTGCAGGTTGGTTTCAATGCACTGCCACAGCATAACAATGACCGCAAGCCGATGCGTGTTTGCTGGAACTTTGGTGATAACAGGGACACCTGTATCAACTATGGCCAGGATTACACAGGCTTATATACAGTAGCACACCGTTACCAACAAGGTGGCACTTATAATGTATGTGTGAAGATCACGTACTATGGTGGCTGTGAAGCATACAAATGCAAACCCATCATTTTACCGCAACCGCCGCCCACAACCTGTACAGCACGCTTAGTGGAAATTACACCTTCCATTACCAGTCTGGTACGCGGGTTCCTGGCAATCCCTGATCCCACACCGAATCACAGACCAATCCGGGTATGCTATTACTTCGGTGATGGTACAGATACCTGTATTCTCGTACCGGCTACACAGCCTTTACCGATTGGCGGATTCTTTATGCGTCACACATATCCCGCTGCCGGAGTATACCGTGCCTGCGTGAAGATCCTGTACTATGGTGGTTGTATTGCGGAAGACTGCCGCGAGGTGGTGATCCGTGGTGCCTCTAATCTCTGTGGTGGATTCGTGAACGATTCACTGGTTGGACCACGCACGTATTTATTCCGTGGCCACAGCATCCATGCACCCAATGATAATCCGATCAGTTTTACATGGTCATTTGGTGATGGCACATCACAGGTAGGCCGTGAAGTAACTCATACATACAACCAGCCCGGTGATTACCGTGTTTGCCTGCTGATCCGCACCCAGCTTGGTTGCGAAACACGCATCTGTGAATCAGTAAGGGTACCCGGCAATAACGAGCCCGCTTTACGCCTGGCACCGAATCCTGTGGTGAATGTGCTGCACGTGCAGTTCTTCTCCACCCATACTCGAAACAGTAAATGTGCGGATCGTGAATCCTTATGGTGTTCAAGTAAGAGGGTTTACACCCGTGCTGTAACAACCGGAAACAATAACTTGGGATTTAGATCTCAGCACGCTGCCTTCCGGAGTGTATACATTCGCCATCCAGTCACCCAATCAGTTAGCCAGCGCAATCTTCTTTAAACAATAAGTCTTTCTTACGTCAGGGCTAACAATAAGAATGCCGCTCCGGAAACGGAGCGGCTTCTTTATTCTAATACATTTTACCACAAAGGTCACAAAGGAATACACTAAGCTCACAAAATGTAGAAGCATTGTGGCCTTTGTGTATTCCTTTGTGCCCTTTGTGGTAAAAAAAATCTAATACTTATATCCCCCCACCTGTTCACATCCCCCATTCACATACAAATCATCAATCGCCACCACTTGCATTCCTTTCATGCTTTCCGTTTTCAAATGCGCATACGCCCCAAACAACAACGCTTCCCGCTCCGTCAAAGCCGTTGCTGCAATTGCAACACGCCCGTGTGTTGCATAATCCAGCGCCTTCCGCACCATTTCCGAACAATACATTTTATCATCTGACTGCAAGTTGAAAGCCGGATCAAAACTTACGCCTTGCTTATACCACTGGTGGATTTTTTCTTTCAGTTTGTTGATTTCACCTGCCCCCAGTTTATACCGGAAAATACCATACGCACTGTTTTGCCGCGGATCGGCAAATGCACCCAGCGAATCTTTCTTCATTTTATCATCGGTATTCACTGAACCATTTACAATATGAAAGATCACCGGCTTCCCGTTTTCCATCAGCACAATGCCTGCATGCGAATAACGGGGGTCTTTCCGGTTGAAGTTTTTTATATAGATACTCATCGGGTCGTTGTTCATGCGCACCACCAGGTCGCCTTCCTGTAACAAAGGTTCGCCTGCACGAATCAATGAATAGGGGTTCACCGGATTTATTGCAGCGGTAGTTGCTGCACGTGGGGATGCCGCCGGCGCATGACCTGTACATAAATAAATATTATACCCGATCACCAATAACAGTAAGGCTGTTTTCATGTTTGGTATTTAATTCACCTGGAATTTGAACTGGTCAATCCCAATGCCTTTTGTAAAAGCCATATCGGACATAAAATGCCTGAAAGCCACCCGCACATCCGCCTTACCGCTGATGCCGGTGAAAGTATATTCATACTTTGTCCATACCTGCGGATAGCCACCGGCTGCCTGTGCTGAATTAATATCCATAATCACATTGGTAAAACTCCCGACAGAACTGGCGGTACCACCCACATCACTGCCGGAGGTATAACCAAGTCTTACCTGCAGTCGGTTATAATTGGTACCTGTTGTATCACCCCTTGTATAAAATGAAATCTTATCGCCATTCTTTACCGACAATACCGGACTGATCATCCAGCTGCTGTAATCAGCATGGCTTGAAGGGCTGCCAGCCTGTGAATACACAAACTCAGTCGGGTCATTGTGGTAACTAAATGCATTAAACCCAAACCAGTTTCCGCTTTTATCAATACCGCTGTAACCTTGTATCCAGGCCGCACTTGCCGATGTACCCTGGGCAAAGGATTTATCTGTCATCACCCAACCCCTTATCTGTGCTTTAAAAAGCGTATCGAACTCTTCGGTAAATGAAGTTTCAGTGCCAACATGGGTGGCAGGCGGTGGAGGTGGTGTGTCTTTTTTACAACCATCGGCAAGGCCGATAAATAATGTGGTGGCAATAGCCAGGAAGACGAGTGTTTGTCGTAACATAATCAGAGTTTTTGTGGGTACAAGCTAACTTGATGGGGAGGGGAGGAAAAACTGAATTACCCGTGAGGGAAGTGGGGAGTTGCAGAAAATGCAAAACGGCCTTACCAAAGTGCACAAAGGGCAACACAAAGCACACTTAAAGGGTCTACTTTGTGCCCTTTGTGTATTTCTTTGTGTCCCTTGTGGTTAAATGTATTTCAGGTTTGCAATCGTTTGCACCCAAAAACCCCTCTTTACCAGCCTTTTATTCAAAAAATGAAACTAATTTCCCTATTCATTCAGCTCCTAAATACAACGATTGCTTATGTCCATCCTCAAGCCCCGGCTCACCTTCATGCAGATCATCAATATGAATGTCGGATTCTTCGGCATCCAGTACAGTTTTGGCCTGCAACAAAGCGCTGTCAATCCGATTTATGATTTCCTGGGGGCCAAACCCGATGAAATCCCCTGGCTGAACCTGGCCGGCCCGCTGACCGGATTGCTGGTACAACCCATCATCGGCGCGCTGAGTGATAAAACCTGGCATCCCCGCTATGGCCGACGCAAACCCTATTTCTTTATCGGGGCTATTATGTGCAGCATCGCGTTGTTCCTCTTCCCATTCAGTTCTACACTCTGGATGGCAGCCGGATTACTCTGGATCCTGGATGCAGGTAACAATACTGCCATGGAACCTTACCGCGCATTTGTAGCCGATAAGCTCGATGCCAGCCAGCAACCCACCGGATTCCTGGCACAAAGTTTTTTCACGGGCTTCGGGCAAACGCTCGCTAATTTCTCACTGTTCCTGTTCCCGATGATCATCATCGGACATACCGGTAAAATTCCCAACTGGGTATTCGCCTCCTTCATGCTCGGTGCTGTTTGTTCCATTGGATCTGTATGGTGGAGTATGAAAAAAACGCCGGAGATCCCGCCAACCGATGAAGAACTGAAGGAGATGCGGTCCAAACCACTGAATATTTTAAGTCCTTTCAAAGATGTATTCAGCGCTATTACTGACATGCCGAAAGTCATGTGGCAGTTATTCCTGGTCTATATCTTCCAGTGGTACGCCCTGTTCTGTTACTGGCAGAACAGCTCCAAAAGCATTGCCCAGTCTGTTTACCATGCCACAACAGATAATAAAGAACTGTATGAAAAAGCCGTAAGCCTCGCCGGCTCCGTAAACGGCTGGTATAATATTGTTACGTTCCTCACTGCATTTGGTCTCGTAGGACTGGCCAAAAAATACAGCCCGAAATGGGTGCACTTCATGTGCCTCATCCTCGCTGGCGCCGGTTTCATTGCTTTCCCTTTTATTGAAAACAAAGCCTTGCTATTTGTTGCCATCTCCGGTTTTGGTATTGGCTGGGCCAGTATGATGGGCATCCCTTACCTGATGGTGGTGAAAGAAATCCCCAAAGAAAGATATGGTGTGTACATGGGTATTATCAATATGATGATTGTAATTCCCATGCTGATACAAACCGTCACGTTTGGCTATATCATGAAACATTTTTTCAACAATGATTCAGGGAAAGCCATATTGTTTGCCGGTGTATTGTTGCTGATTGCTGCATTTTTCACAGCACTCATCCATTCTAAAAAAACAACTGATAACGAAGATATCCCTGTCCGCATGGGCGGGCATTAACCATACACGTTATGAAAAAAATATTATGCATTGGCGAAGCCCTCATCGACATGATCTGCACCGACAAAGGCAAATCATTATCGGATGGTGATAATTTTTTAAAGAAAGCCGGCGGCGCCCCTACCAATGTGGCTGCAGCCATCGCTGCCCTCGGCGGTGAAGTGGAACTGGCCGCCAAAGTAGGCGTGGATCCCTTCGGTAAACATTTGGTGGATGTAATGCAATCCTTTGGCGTTTCCACCCGCTGGGTATTCCAGGATGAAGCACATTTCACCACTTTCGCCTTCGTGTCACTCATGGAAAACGGGGAAAGGGATTTTTATTTTAACCGCGGCGCCGACGGACAACTCAACCGCGATGAAGTAGACAGCATTGATCTCGGTGAATTTTCCATCGCGCATTTTGGATCGGCTACGGGTTTCTTACCCGGGCCATTACAGGCTGCTTACCAAAGCCTCGTCCAGAAATCCCTGCAACAGGATATCTTCATCAGTTTCGATCCCAACTACCGGCATTTATTATTCCAGCACGATAAACAATCTTTCATTGACCAGTCATGGAACTTCCTCAACAGCTGCCATTTCTTCAAAGTCAGCGATGAAGAAGCCATGATGCTCACCGACCGCGCCACCGTGGATGACGCAGCACATGATTTCCTGGAAAAAACAAAAGCAGTATTCGCTATCACTTTGGGCAAGGATGGTACATTACTCGGTTTGAATGGCGAAACTTATATCATCCCCAGTATTCCCATCACGCCGGTGGACACTACCGGCGCCGGTGATGCCTTTGTAGGTGCTGTACTCTACCAGCTGAATCAATATGGATTCAGTGATATGCGCAGCTTATCTGCAGACCAGTGGAAAGCCATCATCGTAAACGCCAACAAAGCCGGTGCCCGCACCTGTGAATACCTTGGCGCCATGGAAGCATTCAAACACCTGAACAACGACATTTTTAAATAAGCATTGACACGTGTACAGACCAGAACTACACCAGCAAATCATCCAATTCCTGCAGGGACAAAAAATTGACCCGGGCGGGAAGGATAATTTATTCTTCGCCCGCTTCATGGCCAATGCCCCGGCGATACAGGCATTGTACGCGGAAATCTATGGCAACCATCCCGGGCGGGATAACTGGTTCCAGCTGCTGATCCAAACAATCACATCGGCTTACAGTGCCCGTTCCTCAGAACTGAAAGAGTCCGACGCACAAAAAGAAGCACAGGGACAATGGCATCTTGATTCCGGCATCACCGGCATGAGTTTATATGTGGACCGCTTCTGCGGCAACTTGAACGACCTCGAAAACAAACTGGATTATTTCAAAAACCTCGGCGTGAATTTTCTCCACCTCATGCCCATCTTTGAAAGTCCGGAAGGCGAGAGCGATGGCGGCTATGCAGTATCTGATTTCCGAAAAGTGGATAAGCGCTTCGGCAGTATCAAAGACCTCCGCGCCTTACAACAGAAAATGCGGGAAGAGGATATGTACCTGATGCTTGACATCGTACTCAATCACACTTCACATAAACACGCCTGGGCGGAAAAAGCCAAAGCAGGTGATAAAGTATACCAGGATTATTTTTACATGTATGATAACCGGTACATGCCGGACCAGTTTGAATCCAACATGCCGGAGATCTTCCCCGAATCATCTCCCGGCAGTTTTACATACGACCAGGCTACCGGTAAATGGGTGATGACCGTTTTTCATCATTACCAGTGGGATCTCAACTATACCAATCCCGCCGTGTTCATTGAAATGCTGGATACCATTTTCTTCTACGCCAATCTCGGTGTAGACATTCTCCGCATTGACGCCCCGGCATTCATCTGGAAACAACCCGGCACTTCCTGCCAGAACCTGCCACAGGCACATACCTTATTACGACTGATTAAACAATGTGTGCAAGTGGCTACACCCGGCATGGCCTTATTGGGTGAAGCCATCGTAGCGCCCAAAGAGATCATGAAATATTTCGATACGGGAATATATACAGCCCGTGAATGCGACTTCGCCTATAACGCCACCCACATGGCCCTGCAATGGGATGCACTGGCAACCGGCGACACCCGAGTGATGCTGGCTGCCCAACATGAAATTTTACAAAAGCCTTATGGCTGCTCCTGGATCACCTATACGCGCTGTCATGATGATATCGGACTGGGTTATGATGATTATATGATCCGCCATGCAGGTTTCGATCCGTATGAGCACCGCAAATTTTTGAAAGACTATTACTCCGGTGCCCGGGCAGACTCTCCCGCCACCGGCGCGCTCTTCTCTGTAAATGATAAAACAGGTGATGCACGCATCAGCGGCTCACTGGCCTCGTTATGTGGACTCGAAAAAGCAATCCAGAATAGGGATGAGCATGCCATCAACACCTCCATGCTGAAAATCCTGCTGATGCAGGCCCACTCCTTTTTCATCGGCGGCATACCCATGCTTTTTTATGGCGATGAACTGGGTTACACCAACGATTATTCTTATTTAAACGATCCGGGCAAGGCTTATGACAACCGCTGGATGCACCGGCCGGTCATAGACTGGAATAAAAATAAAAAGATTGAAGAAGCCGGAACTATTGAGCACCGGATGTTTGAAGGCACTAAAAAACTCATCAGCATCCGCCGCAGCCTGAAAATGGCGGGTGATTATAAAAACCTTACCTGGCTCACGCCACATAATATCCACGTAGCAGGATTTATCCGCACGATGAATACTAAAAAACTTTATTGTCTTTTTAATTTCAGCGATAAAGAAGCTTTTATCACCTGGTTTATTTTCAAGGAACACGGCGCGGCTGCTGCCGTCTTGTACGATCATTGGGAAGAGAAAGAATACCAGATGGGACATGACCACCAGTACCTGGTTATGGCGCCTTATACTTTCCTGATTCTTGAAGCCCGCTGATTATTCAGGCTTGCCGTATTTTTTAATGAGGGCGAGTAATACACCATTCGTCCAGCCAAATCCATCCTGACCGGGATATTCACCACCACCTGCTTCGAGGTGCGTGTCAACCACATTGTATTTCTCCATGAGTTTGCCGGTACGGAGGAATACATCATTGTTCAGTTTGATCCAGCGTTGCGCAATGTTTTTGGCCAGCTCAATGTATCCATAATTCTCCAATCCTTTAACTGCCATCCATTGCAACGGCGCCCAGCCATTGGGAAAATCCCATTGCTGACCTGTTGCGTGAAGAGTAGTCACCAGGCCGCCACCAGTCAGTAAATTATGTTCGAGCGCAATGGCGGCCTGCTCTGCCTCATCTGCGGTGGCGATGTTTAAAAACAACGGCACCATACCGCCGGCATGCAGCACTGCTTTTTGCTCGCCGGCAACAAAATCATAATCGCCGAAAAATGACAAAGATTCATTCCAGCAATATTTGCGGATCGCCTGTTTTCTTTTCTCTGCGGCTTTTTCAAAATGCACTGCTTCTTTATTTTGTCCCTGTAAGTGATATGCCGCAGCCAGTGTTTGTTCATGATGATACAACAACGCATTCAGGTCAGCCGGGATAATATCGGTGGTATGTATCGTGGAAAATTCATTGGGATTGACAAACCAGCGGCTGCTGTAATCCCAGCCAGATTCAGCACCGGCACGTAAATGACTGAATATATCAGTGGCCGGGCGCTGGCTGTGTTCTGCCAGTTCATAATCTTCCCGGTATGATTCAGGCCGGGGTGTATCAAACGCATCCTTGTAACGGTTCAGCACACAATCTGTTTCCAGCAATACCACTTTATGAAGAGCTGGTGAGTTTGCAGAAAGATCTGCTGCACCTTTCATCCAGTAATCATATTCCTTGCGTAAAGAATCAAGGTATGTAAGTAATACTATTTCATTTTTTTGATCTGCCAGTAAACGGACCATCAGCGAGAAAAAGGGTGGTTGTGATCGTCCCAGGTAATAAGAACGGTTGCCATTGGGAATATAACCCTGGCGCTGTATGAGGAAATCAAAATTGCGGACCATGTTTTCAATCATGGCTGTATTACCGGAAGCCTGCAGTCCGAGTAATGTAAAGTAGCTGTCCCAGTAATAAATTTCACCAAACCGCCCGCCGGGAACGATATACGGAAAAGGCAATGGTATCAGTGAGCCACCGGCTTCATCGGGCTCACGGGTTAATAAAGGCCAGAGGTGATTAATATGGGCAACCACATCATTCCCCGAATCGGTTTTCTCAGTCGCTTCCTTTGCAACAGGCAACGTAAACCATTGCCGGGCAAAAGCGGCGAGATCGAAACCGGGCTGGTCTTTTTGCTGCAGGTAATCCTGCAGGATCAGTGAAAGATCTTTTTTCGGGGTGCAGTCTACCAGTGTTTTCCCATCCGGGAATACGCGGCCCATCTGCAGGTCATGAAACAGCGGATGGCAGTCAAAAATTTCCATATCAAATCAATTAGAAGCTTCGGCTTTTTTATCAGAACCCAGCCGGTTAAAAAGAAACAGGCAGATTAATAATGCCGTCATCGGGATCAGTGCAAAATAAAATGCCTTCTGCCCGCCAATATGTTTAAAGAGATAACCCACGAGCCTGGAACCAAGCGTTCCTCCCACAGCAGAAAAAACAACCAGCAGGGAAGCCATCGGACTGTGATGTACCTTCTC
The DNA here is from genome assembly GCA_016720825.1 of Chitinophagaceae bacterium. Classification (GTDB taxonomy): domain Bacteria; phylum Bacteroidota; class Bacteroidia; order Chitinophagales; family Chitinophagaceae; genus JJ008. Next base: position 189,803 of record JADKJV010000006.1, read on the forward strand.
TGTGGCACTTAATACAAATGAGTTAATCAGCGGGTAAATCGGCGCCAGGAAAAACCCGATCAGCGGGAACACGTATGCAATAATGGGGACATCCGCTAATGAATCAATGGGATGGGGTTTCAGGTTATTCGTTTGTGGCAGCACAAACAATACCATGGATGCGGCGCCAACCAGGCAAACGGAGAGAATCCAATACCAGGAAATTTTTTTCACCAGTAAAGATGAAAGGTAACGGCCGAGGGCAATGGAAAGCATCAGGATGACGGCCATATAAATACTGGTCTTCACCGGCAGGTGGATCACTGTTTCATTAAAACGCGGTAACCAGCTCATGATGCCCTGCTCCGTCATCACATACATAAAAGCGGCAATGGCGAATACGATTACAAGCGGGCGTTTCATTAAACGGAGCATATCCATGAAATCATCCGCGAGACTGGTCTTAGGCTTTTCGTAAGGCAGGTTAAATTTAGAGAACAGCAGGATGAGGAACGACATAGCCACAAGCCCTGCCAACACCAGGTATATCTTCAACCAGGCATCCGGATCTGTATCACTGTAAAACATCGGGAACACCACAAAACCGGTTGCAATACCGATCATGAAAAAACTTTCAATGGATGATAAAAGGCTTTTATGCTCCCGGTCATTATCTGTCACTATTCCGATCAGCGTATACACCGACACTTTGATCACTGCAAAAGAAACGCCCACACAGGCAAACAATAACTGCACCGTGCCAAATGAATTCCCGAAATACATTGCCAGGCAGCCAGCGAATACCAGCCCGAGGGCAATCAGCATTCCTTTTTTATATCCCAGCCTGGGCAGGTAAGAACCCACCAGGAATGAAGCAGCCGCAATGGAAAGATCCTTGAACATTTCCAGCGAACTCGCCCGCACTTCATCCACACCATAATTATTGATTGATTTCTGTATCAGGATGCCGACACTGTTGAGCAGGATGGCAAACACAAAATAGTTGAGATACAGGGAGATTTTTACAGACAGTTTGTTCATATGAGCCTCGTTAAGTACAGCCATAATGGCTACCCTTAAAGATAGCAAATTCCATTACCGATGGCTCAAATATGAAGTATAATCGTTGCGGTAAAATTCCGGCCATCAGAAGGCCAGATACCGGGACCGGGATAAAACAGGGGCCGCTTCGTGAAATAGATTTTATTGGTGAGATTTCCGGCATTCAGCCTCAAGTCGAGGTTATGGGAAAAACGGAAATTGGCATTCAGGTCCAGCAAGCCATATCCGGGCACAATACCCACCGCACCTGTGGCAGCCGGGGGCGTTACTGTATTCAGCGGATCAGCAAATGATTTGGCTGTATAACTGTACAATACGGAGAAACCAGCTTTCCGGTAACGGATACTGAATCCATTCCTCGAAATAAAATCAGGTGCCGCTTCCACATGGTTTCCATCAAGCGCCACATTGCTGTTCCCGGATTTTAATGAACCACTGGTATAACGGGCATGCATAATAGCCGTGGACGTAAATACAGAAATCCTGAAGCGTTCCCGGATGAGCCAGTCGCCGCTCACGAAACATTCAATGCCTTTTGACAATGAATTACCGGTATTGGTACGATAGGTATAAAAATTACCGTTGTTATCCGTTTCCGCAATGGTACCAAAGCGGTTGTTGTACCGTAACAGGAAGGCACTGATATCCCAGCGCAGGAATTTCCAGCTGCCGCGGTAACCGGCTTCGGCATTAAACCCTTTCGCATCTTTGATATTAGGATCTACTTTTTCAAAAACTGATGCAGGGATCAGGTCTTTAAAAATCATCGGGCGGTAAGCAGTAGACCAGCCTGCATAGATTTCACTGTTGTTATCAAAATGATTTAAAAGATTTACACCGAAAAGCGGGAACTGGTGTTTGATCTGCAAAGGGATTTCGTTGGAAGGATAATAGGTGATCACACCACTCATATCGGTGCGGCCCGATTCAACCCGCACACCGGCATTCATGGAAAATGTTTTGCTTAACTGGATTTTCTGTTCTGCATACAAAGCAATATTATTTGTTTTGAAGTGCAGGTCGCGGCCCCAGCCGGGTACCGCAAGTGATAAATCAAAATCCGTTCCGGTGGTTCCTTTGCCCAGCTGAAGCCGGTGCAGGTTATTGTGCATGTACTGGATACCAGCAGCCAACGTAGCCGGTTTACCGAAGAGTGTATAATACTGTAACCAGCGGAGTTCAGTGGTATAACTGTTGAATCCATCGATATCCACCTGCCGGTTATTGAAAGTCTGCAATGATGTATTGATCGTATCCGCCACATTCGCAGGTTTGTCAAACAGTACGCTGTTTCGTTTTCCCAATACAGCCGACATCACCCATTGCATTGTCGCAGTTGGCGATACTTTCCAATTCAGCGTGAATGAAGGAATATGAATATCAGGGTTGAAATAATTACGGGTGCGTGTTGCCTGCCGGGGATTGGCTTTGTACATACTGTCATTTAACTGACCGGGCATCCGGTAAACATAAGTAGCTCTCGACCATTCGGCCCTGATGTTAACACGGGGGCTGAACTGGTATTGCAGCATTACTGATTGTGCTTCGGCATTCGAGTGATCGAAATCCCGGTAACCATCCCTGGACTTCCTGTAATAATACGCGTAGTACTTTAGCTTGCCGGCTTTACCGCCAATAGCATTATAAGTACTCAGCTGGTCAAATGAACCCAATGTGTTGATGGATTGAAAACTGAATGGCCTGGTGGTATCTCCGGATTTGGTCACATAATTGAGCATACCGCCAAACTGCGCGCCGTATTGCAGTGAACCGGTACCACGCACGATTTCTATCCGCTCAATACTTTCCAGCGGCATACTGTAATGGCTCGCCGGATAACCATACATATCAGAATTAGTGAGGATACCGTCCTTTCGGATATTGAATTCCCAGCCACGATGCGGATCCAATCCACGTGTTGCAATATTCACCTGGTTACCAGAACCATCCATATCATACACAAACACACCGGGGATTTTGGCAAAAACCTGCCTGCCTGTTTTATTGGAGATATCGGCCGGCGCTTCAGCTACAGTAACCATTTCCGTTTTCTTTCCAGAAAAAAGATAAGTGCCGTTTACACCGGGAAGTGGTTTCAGGAAATTTGAGCTCTGCCATGCATTCACGGTTACGCTATCCATGGTAGCTGAAAAACGCACACTGTCTTTTTTTGTTTTATCAGGCTGGCCCTGCACAAACAAGGCCAGTCCTGTTAAAACACTTATCAGAAAAAACTTTTTCATCACTGTCAATTGGGGTACAAAAAAACAGCTATTACCAGTATTTTTAGCTGACTATTGTCATTACTCCGCACCATCAGTTATTGCCCTTTGTATAGCGTAATTACCGATATTTTTACCTACTACGAGACCCACCTCACAATCACTGCGGTAGTGGATACCTCCGTAAATCCTGGACATAGATGCTTCCTGAGCCATGGCAGAATACGCAGTTGCTTTTTCAGGGATAATATGACCCAGAATCTGCGCTGCAGCACCACTGAATGTTGAATGCCCGGAAATATATGCGGGGAAATTGGGTATACCTGTAGTTGTTTTAATAGCCTCGTTCAGCTGTGTCGGCCGGGGATTGAAATAAAAGTATTTCGTATCCCAGCAAACAATGGCGGCATCCATCAGCGACATGTTCACCAATGCCATATTCCTGGCCCAACGTACTTCGCTGAAATTTTTCGTGATAAAATCTTCAGCAGCTATCGCATCCCAGTGACCGGGAGGAGTATAAGTACCCACACCATCAGCCCAGAAATGAACAATGGCTGTATGTTCCCTCGTGGGGTTTTTTACAAAACTGAGCACCTCATTTGTTTCTGTCAGCATTTGACCGCTATGCACAGAAGGCGGTGGCCCGGGACGTAACGATACAGCAGTAAGTGAATCAAACAAAAACGTTTTTACTTTCCCGAATAAAGGCAGCATGGGCGGGCGTTTGGGCAATTCGAGGCTGTACCATGGTATTTCACCCCTGGCGATCGCATCATTCTCCAGTTGTGTCCATTGTGCCGGTGTACCAACGGCAGCACCTGCACGGTCACCACGGGCCCGGGTTACAAATTTCTGTGCCACCTGTTTGCCCAGTAATTCACCAGCTTCCAGGTCACTTCTCACATTCGCACCGGCAATCAGCCTGGCTCTTTTATGTTCTTCTGCCCTTTGCTGGATATAATCCTGATCGCCGGGGAATAACAATTTTAATAACTCAACATTCACACCTTCCACAACAGCATCTTCCGAAGGATATGAAGGCAGTGTGGACTTCGGGATTAATACATTCACCGTTGCATCCACATTATAAGGTGCCGCGCGGTTGTATAGTTTTTTATAGTGCCAGGCAGCTACGAGTGCATCATACGTGGCTGCACTTACATAAGCATAAGCCCTGGCCGCATACGGCGGGTTAGCAAAAGGAAATTGCGGATAAGCCAGGGGGTTGTTAGCACTCGGTATAGGATAAGTACCGTCCGCATTCTGGTATGGCGGCAGGTTATGTTTGGCCACCAGTTCACGCAGGATTTCATTCCAGCGAAGCACTGCACCGGCACTCCAGTATTTCACGAGGTCTTTTTCCTCCTTCGTTAAATCAGCCTGCCAGGTTTTTATTTCATTTACCTGGGCAATATAATCCGGCGTTGTGGTGGCAACAGGTGCAGCCACAGTAAATTCCGTGGGACCGGTAAGTAATACGGGTTTCCAGGTGCCGGCGTTGATATCAACATTGGCGGGGTTTAATGCAGGGGTGTTGTCTGTTCTTCCTTCTACATCTTTATTGCAGGAAATAACCAGCAACAAAGCGGATGCAAGGGAGAGGGTGAGTATGAATATTTTTTTCATTTTATTTTTATTTTATTTTACCACAAAGAGCACAAGGAAATACACAAAGTACACAAGGTATCAAGCCTTGTGACCTTTGAGTATTTCCTTGTGTACTTTGTGGTTTTGTATTTCATTTCTTGTCTGCTTTTTTCTCTTTCTTTCCAAGGTTAAGTACATAAAAGAAAGAACCATAAACCGTCGTCGCCTGGCCCATATTCCTTCCCGCTACTGTCGCATTCCCCCCCGCCACAATTGACAACTGCGGTAAATTCGGCAACACATACTTCACATTCACACCAACCGTTGTTGCATTCATCCGGTTGCTGGGGAAGGGCATGTTGTTACGGGTCATATCAAAACCACCGAGGGTGGTCCAGTTATTGAATACGGCTTCAGCAATCATCCGGTGGCTGCGGTATCCGAGCCGTACATTGAAATTGGCAGCATCGGGCATTTCCACTTCGTTTGAAAGGATAAGCTCGGTGGTGTAATAAGAAGTGCGGTCAATTTCCATATTATCCCTTAAAACATACGTAGCCGAGCCGGTGGCAAAGAGATTTCCTTTTTCATAATCCACCATTACACGGGCTGAAGCTGTTTTACTGTGCAGTCCGATGGAGAGCGGCAGGAAATCGGCCACGTAATTTGTGAGGGGGAATGACACACCGGCAATACCGAACAGGGATAATTTCCCGAATCCGATTTTCTTCTGCCAGAATCGCCATTTGGCAAACAGGCTGAGATCCTGCAGGCCTTTCATGCTGTGCAATGTACCGGCACTGGCTTTGGTGGTTACATATGGGGCGCTGAACAACAGGTTCAGTTTGCGGGTGAGTCCGAAGTTCCCCATCAGTCCGTACATATTGCTGGAAACCGTTCCCAGGTTCTGGTTATCCCTTTTCAGGGTTCCTTCCCAGTAATTTTTCCAGCTGCTGTGGGTGTACATCGGTCCAACGCAAAACGCATTTTTCTCCATCATAATGGCATCTATGTCGGTTTGCGCGGAACTGGAGAGTGCGGTAAGTCCCAGTAGCAGGGACAATACCATTTTCATGCGTGTCGCAGTTTTTTGTTTCATTGCGTTATTTTTTAAATCGTTCTTGTTAAACAGGCCGGGAGTAGCCTGCTGTTAACCGGTATATCTTTTTTTGATTCGCCGGTTAAAAAAATAGGGCGTCCGTAAGGAATTACAACGCCGTGCTTATGTTAGTATTTTAATTAAACGATTTTCTTACAGGTTTAAAAAATGGGCGCCGGTAAAGAATTACAGCGCCGATTGCTTATGTTAGTATCAATTGAAAACATGTTTGGCGCGGAAAACTTAAAAAGGGCGCCGCCAAGACTAGCAGCGCCGTTGCTTATGTTAGTATAATTAATCCGCGTTTAGAAGCGGAACGTAATCCCTGCATTGACCAGGAAATCGGCAAATGCTGCATCACCCTGTATATGGGTTTTGGTATCTGCTGATCTCAGCTTATCACTGTAGCTCTGGGTACGATCACGTACCAGGGCAACAGGTAAAGCAAAATATACTGTGGTCTTCTTTTTCATGTAGCTGATTACGGGTTCCGCTGAAAGCACATATCCGGGACGACGGAAACCTCTGTCACCGCCGATCAAATCACTGGAAGGAACACCTTCCACCCTTACACCTCCGGAAAATGTGAAATTGCCCGCCATATAATTTGCACCTGCCCGGGCCATAAACTGGTCAGGTACACTCATCGTATTCGTAAAATATTTCAGTGCAGTAGCAGAAGGAGCAGCGCCCCTGGTTGCTGATACACCATTTTGATCCCTGGGGTTGATCAGGTAAAAGAAATTACCGTACACACCCAGTTTGTGATTGATGTTATAATACCCGTTAACTTCTGTGGTGATTCCGGTGCCGCCATCGCCTAACTGGATAGACTGGTCAACCGGACCCATCGTATAAGTAGAATCATTTTTCCAGAAATAATCCTGCACCTGGTAATCGCCTGTGGCCAGTTTGATACCAAGGCCCAGTTGCAGGTTGCCTTTATGTGATTTGGCAGGATCAAACATCCAGCGGTATACACTCAGGCGGAGATCACCCAAACCAACCGCACGGGTGGAACGGCGGGCATGGATATTCTTGCTGGCATTTCCGTAATGTTCATACATCGAAGAGCGCACATTTGAAATAAAAGGTGCCGTCACTGAAACCGACCAGCGGCTGTTGATATTCCTCGTCAGGGTGATGTCCATAGAATAACCATGGTTGATCACCTGTGTGCCACTGTCTACTCTTTCTTTTTGTTCTTCTGTTCCCACAAAATGCTTGTAGGATTTGAAATAACGGTTATTCAGGTTCAGCTGCCAGCCTTTGGCGCTGCCGGGATTACCCATGCCGCAGGCATTTCCGTTACTACGGATAGCCACACAGCCCTGGGCTGAAGAAGATTGTATGTTTAATACGAAAATCACGATAATAGCTGTATATAACGCTTTCATGTCAGTCAGTTTTTTGTTTCAATAAAATAAATACCACGCAACAGGTGGAGGGTCTGCTGCTTACTTGAACTTAAGTTTCTGCACGATGTATTCGCCCAGCTTACGGCCGGCAACATTTCCTTCATCGTTATCAAAACGATAATGGATACCACCGTACAACCTGGACATCGCTGCTTCTTTAGCTGCTTCACGGAATGAGGCAATCTTGCGTGCGGGCAAACCAAACTCAAGTGAAGAGGTATCGGTGAACGGTACATTGTCACCAAACCATTTTGTCATCACTTCGCAGGCAGCACCGGAAGCAGTTCCGTGACCACTGGTATAAGAAGGGAAAGGAGGAGTCTGGATATAAGGTCTCCACTCTTCCGCTTTGAAGTACTTATTGATTACAGTCTCCGGCCTTACTTCATTGCTGCGGTATTTTTCATCCCAGCAGCTGATAAAGGCATCAAAGAGTGCAATAGATGTTTCAGCGTAAGCAGCCACGGTCGTGTTGAAATCGGCACCAGCTGTTTTAGCTCCAATACCCACAATATTCATCCAGTGACCGGGAGGCGAGAATTTTTTCGTGGCGAACATGATATGCCCGCTGACATTTAATTTAAAAGGATTATCATCCCAGAAATCTGCAATGGCTTTTTGCTCATCAGTAAGGCTGTCGCCAACGTTTTTAACTTCCATCGTTGCTTTATAGAATACACTGTTCTTGTCAGTCACATTGAATGCGGGCGGGCGTGGAGGCATAAACTGGCTGGCAGAATCCATCACCATTGGGCGGATTTCACGCCAATGGGGTTCCAAAGCCTGTCCATACATCGGAGGCGTAGGAATCCAGCGACCGTCTTCATCTCTTACTGTGTATTTTTCTGCACTGCGGGTCTGGGCGTAATTATCACCCTTACTCCATTTTAAAACCACTGCAACAATGGTATCTGAAAAAGCGATGGTATTTTTCATTACGTCAGCAGGCATACCGGCACTGTCGGCCATATGTTTCAGCTCATCGTAATAACCCATCATACTGCCTTCAGGGAAAGTAACAGCATTACCTACTTTAGTAAATGATAATAAAGCGGCCAGGGAGAAATCAATCTCTTTGCCTGCTTCCGGTTTCGGCATAGCGGGCATGTCGGTCAGCTGGCCAGACATAGACGTGAAATCCTTATTACCTGCAGCCATAGCCTCATACGCAGCGATATTCGCATACGCATAGTTCCTGCTGCCAATCATGGGTGGGAAATTATTTTCCAGCACCACATCATTCAGTTTTTTAACTGTTTTGCAGTATAAGATTGGGTCGTTTGTTACTTTTTTGTAATCACCGGTTTCTTTTTGTCCGCAGCTCACAGCGAATACGAACAGCAAGGGCAATGCCCTTTTCAGATAAGTCATTGTACAGAAGAAATTAAAAATGGAAAATTGAAATGTCAGTCGGATAGATTTACCCAACTGTTTCAGGGGGCTGTTCTCCTGTTAAAGGTGATTGTTGAGATATGCAGTCTGTGTTCCGGTTAGTAAAAGCTATTACACCACTGCGTTCATTCAGCGTGATACTGAAATGATGATCAGGTAAGAATTCGCTCTGGATTAATTTAACGGTAATCGATTTACCGGGATTCTGCGGCTGCTGTCCGGATGACTGCTCACTGATCTCTTTCTCTATTCCGGATTTCATAGCCACCAGCTGGTCCTTCTCCGTATGTGGAATACAAAGCAGGTACAACGTATCCAGATGTACTTTGCTTTTCACATAGCGATAATGCTGTCCGTTGTACTGGGTTTCACCATAACTCGGACCATAATCGGTATTCGCTGTATAAGGAACTTTGAGGGGAATCTTTATTTCAAGCAGGTCTTCATTGGCATACTGTCCGGCATCAATCTGCTTCTCCAACTTCACAGTGGATTGCTGTTCAAGATAATTGAACAGGTACCGGTATCCTGAAACATTGAACAGGAGTACAGCAATCAGCAGTATGGCAGTTATTTTTTTCAAACCTGTGTTGAGACGACACAAAATAACGAAAATTGATCTTAAATCAGTCCAGACAATGTAAAAAATAAAAAAGGGCGGTAATCCGCCCCTTCTATATATAATAGTATGATCTACTTAATGATATACGTCTTTTTCTGAGGCCCCACCCCGGTGATTGTCAGGGATTTCCATGCTGCCGGCAGGGAACTTTTGAGCTGGATGATGCCCTGGGGCGTAATTTCCAGCCCCCCAAAACCCATCAGTACACTCTGTAAAATACCCCCGGCACCCGTGGCAAAATAAGGATTGGTGCCACCCTTGGTTTCAGCCACTACCCGGAACGGCGGATTCAGGTTGGGCAGGTATGCATCTTTGAACCAATGATAGGCTTTGTCTTTATCACCCAGCCGTGCATATAATAAGGTAAAGATGGCCTGCGTCATGGCCGGGGTTCCTTCGTTGGGAACTTTGGTCGCGTAAAAATCAAGGTCCTTGCGGATCTGGGCCGTATCCGTGATTTCATGCAAAGGATAGGCCAGCAGGTTTACATCGGCCTGTTTGATGCCTTCACCATGATACGTTGCGTGTTCCTGCGTTACCCCATTCTGCATTTTCAGTACCGGGATATTATTGGCTACGAGCATCCAGTCGGGATCAGGTGCAATACCTAATATTTTTGCAGCTTCTGTGGCATTTTTCAAATTGGCTTTAGCGGCTGCATTGGTGAATGCGTTGTTGTTTACATTCTCGGCCCATTCGTCAGCTGCCACTACATTATTAATATCATAATGTCCGGGACCGTTCCGTTCAACGCGGCTGGCCCAGAAATCGGCCGTTGCCGATAATACCGGCCAGCCTTTTTCACGCAGCCAGTTTTTATCCTGCGTTACACAGTAGTAATTCCAGGCGGCAATACTTACACAGGCGGTGATATGATGTTCAAACGGACCACTCAATGCCCACACTGGTGTTTCTTCCACACCGGTCTCTGCACTTTCCCAGGGGAACATAGCTCCCTTGAATCCTTTGCTGAATGCATTTCGTTTGGCAGCATCGAGTCGTTGAAAACGGTATTCGACCATACTCTTGGCCAGTTCAGGATGCAAGACCAGCACAGCCGGGTACATCCAGAGTTCTGTATCCCAGAAAACATGGCCGTTATAACCCAGTCCGCTTAAGCCCATCGGTGAGGGAGAAAGCGCCGTGCCTTCACGGGTGAATGAATATAAATGATACAGCATGGAATGGATATCCTGCTGGCTTTGCGGATCACCTTCGATAATGATATCACTCTTCCAGAGATCTTCCCAGGCTTTGGTATGGAAACTCAGTAATCGGTCGCGGCCTTCGAGTTTGGCAAAGATGGTGGCACGTTCCGCTTCATTCAGCGGATCATCATGATGTGCAGATGTGATGGAAGAACCGGCAATGGAGAAACGATAGGTCTCCCCTGCTTTAATTGTCCTGGAAAATTTCATGAGATGCATATTATTATCCCACATCTCATGGATCACGCGGGGTTCATGGCCATGTTCTTCAGAAAATAAAAAAGTATTGGATGCGCACATCAGCAGTTTCCCGGTCGGGCTTTTGGCTGATGAAGTGAGCAGGCTGATCACCACATGCGGCCGGTCTATTTCATTATAATAATTCTGCACATCTTTCAATGCATCGGGGGCTTCCATGACGCTGGCGCCGGTGATATTGATATCTTTTTTGGCAGTGATGGTAACATCCATCAGCACGGTATAGGGCAATTGCCTTAGTGAATAATAGGTATAGGATACATCTGCCTTGTCGCTGTAATTAAAGCGGGTTGTGAAAGCCGCCTTTTTCATATCCAGTTCCTGCGTCATACCGGTGGCTGAGTTTTTATCAATCCGGCGGCCATCCACTTCCAGGTACATATTGAGCAGGTTAAAGCTTTTGAGGAAATTGCTTACCCTGCCGCGGCCGTATAAATCATAGGCACCGGCCAGCACCACATCCTTCACTTTAAAAGGCTCGGGAGAGGATACTATGCCGATCATCCCGTTGGCAACGGTGATACCATAATAATTGGAGGGGTCAATGCGGCTGGCCTGGATTTTCCAGGGATCCTGTGCCTGCAAACGATTGAAAAAACAGCAAAAGAGCAGGGCGATGGCAAGGGATTTCATACTGTATTTATTTAACCAATTTAGTATGTGAATTTACCTTTATTTGCCTGAAATTGCAGTCTAATTTTACAGGCCGTATGAAAAAAATCTTCCTTGTTTTCACCTTGATTTGTGTGGCATTGATGGCCTTTACTTATCTCTATATCCCCAATTATATTTCCCTGAAAGCACAGACCCGGATTATCGTTTCTGAAAACGGGCTGAAGCGTGAATTGCTCACTGAAACCCGGCTCAGCAAATGGTGGCCAGCCGCCAATGCGAATGACAGCCTGCTTCAGTATAAGAACACCAGCTATAAAGTGGTTGATAAAAAATTCGACGGGCTGATTGTCCTGATGGAATCCTCCTCCAAAACCATTAAAGGAACGCTGTCTGTTTTCCCTTCTTCCAAAGACATCATGGATATTACCTGGGAATCAAAAATGGCTACTTCCTGGAATCCCTTTCTCCGCTGGAAATATTTCACTGTTTCCCGGCAGTTTAAAAACAACATGCAGGAATTGCTGGATACCATGAAACGTTTTTACGACAATGGGGTCAACATCTACGGGATTGATATCCGCAAAGAACTGGTGATGGACTCCAACCTGATTTTCACATCTGCTGAAGTGAAAGGTTATCCCACAATGGAATATGTTTACGGGGAAGTTGATAAACTGGAAAAATATGCCGGCTCAAAATCTGCACAGGTAAGCGGCCTGCCGATGCTGAACATCAATACAACCGACAGCATCAATTACCTGGTGAAAGTAGCTGTGCCGGTAAATAAAATGCTTCCTTCTTCCGGCGATATCTCATACCGCTGGATGCTGGGCCGTGGCAATATCCTGATTGCTGAAATCAAGGGGGGAAATGACCGGATCCTGCATGCCTTCAAACAAATGGAACAATATGCAAGTGATTATAACCGGGTGGCGCCGGCGATTCCATTTCAATCTTTGGTGACGAACCGGTTGGTGGAAAAGGACAGCAGTAAATGGGTGACGAGGGTTTGTTATCCTGTGATGTAAATAAATATTTAACCACCCGCCTACGCATGGCTACGGCGGGCAATGCAAAGGCCACAAGGGTAAAAACCTTTGTGGCCTTTGTGTATAAACTTTGTGCTCTTAGTGGTTAAACAATATCACCTTCGCAGAATCATTATTCCTCGCCAGCACAAACGCCTGGCTGCCGCCAATCGTCACAGGCTGCAGATGTCTCACCTGCCCTTTCACCGCAACTCCATTCAGGCTCCGGCATTCAAAAGAATCTTTACCCCGGTTGATGAGTAAAGTTCCATAGTCCGCATCATAACGGCCCATCTGGATATTATTGTCATAGTAATTCCCCATGATGAGGATATCAGGGAGATTGTCATCATTTGCTTTTACAACAGCCGCATCACGCATAGATGTCAGCTGTGCCTGCCAGGGCAGGGCTTTGATCTCGAATTGCCCGTTGCCTTTATTGATGATAAGGGCATTGGGGAAATAATCTGCTGTATATAACTCAGCTTTACCCAGTTTTTCTTTTCCATACAGATCGGGCACATGTGCTTTGGCGAATTCCTCTGCATAGAGATATTTCTTTTTCAGGAAAGGTGTTTGCTTTTCCAGTTCGGCTTTATTGGCAAAAGGTATTTCACGGCCCGCCAGGTAGTACGTCAGTAACTGTTCTTTGGTGCCGTTATCATCAAAATCATTGTAATACATGCGCACCGGTTCTTTTTCTGTTGCCTGCAGGCGGCTGTTCAGCCCAAGGTTACCCGCCACAAAATCTGTATCACCATCACCGTCTATATCAACAGGCAAGATAAAATTCCAGAAACCTTTACGGCCGGTAATTTCCTTTTTCTCAAAATGATTCCCCTTATGAAGGAAGGCCTGCACACCACCCCACTCAAGCGTAACCACCAGGTCATTCACATGGTCCTGGTCAACATCAGCCAGGCAGGCATTGGTAACAAATCCAATATTAACAAGCTCTTTGGCCAATGAAGCTGTTACATCTGTAAAATGGCCGTGCTGGTCATTCTGCAATAAATAGGATTGCGGGATTTTTCCATACTGGTAAGGCACCGCACGGCCGCCAACAAATATATCTGTATACCCATCCCCGTTAAAATCAAACGGTACAATGCAGGATGCCGTGAGGAATAAATCTGTAAATGGATTTGGCAGCTTTGTAAAATGACCAGCGCCGTCATTCACATACACCCGCGGTGTATTGTGGAATTCACTCCCGTAAAATTCATTACCGCCACTGGCTACCAGCAAATCCGGAAAACCATCCTTATTGATATCAGCCAGCGAGGCCGCCACGTTTTCATAAATACTGTCAGCTTCCAAAGCAGGCTGCTTTGTTTCGGTAAACTTCCCGTTGGGATTCTGCAGGAAGACTTTGCTGGCTTTATTCCTCGCAGCCCCCAGGAAAATATCTTCCAGTCCGTCATGGTTCAAATCACCAACCGCCAATGCCGGGCCTTCCGTGGTAAGCATGTTCGGGATCAGCTGCTCCCGGTCAAATTCAATAAAATGATTTTCCTCGTGGAAGAACTGAATACCTGCCGCCGAAGTGATATCCGTCACCGGATAAGTATCGTTGGTATAAAAGCTGGTCAGCTTTGTATAATCAAAAAACGGCAGCTGGCTGTTGTACGTAAAATGGAGACTGGTACTGTCGGCCGGAATCGTAACCGGCTGGTACCTGCTATCAGGCCATATTAAAAAAGCAGAATCAATTTTTGTATTCGCCAGTCCAATCAGCATGGGAATTTCCATGGAAGACAGGAACCCTTTCACAGGGATCTTTTCATACGTCCTGATCTGCTGTCCGCAGAACATCACAAACTTGGCACCGGTGGCATGCAGGTTCTGTGCCGGCCCATTCAATACCAGGCTGACAGATGAGCGAGCAGTGTCCTTGTGCTTGTTTTCATAAATCAGCACGGGGTCTTCAATATTATTCACTACAATATCCAGGTCACCATCATTATCCAGGTCAGCATACACCGATCCGTTGGAATAAGTAGGCGCATCACCTGCAATGGAGGCTGCCTGGTCTTCAAAGGAAAGATTACCGGTGTTACGGTAGAATTTATTCGGCAACTTGATCTCCGGGAATTTATTAATCAGCGCCATATCCTTTCCTTCCATGCCGGTGCCGTTGATCTTTTGCTGGATGGCACCGTCGGATACAAAGTTGACATAGTCTATATCATTCATCCGCTTGGGAATGCCATTGGAGACAAAAAGATCCTTGAGACCATCATTATCAAAATCCATCCACAAAGGTGCCCAGCTCCAGTCGGTAGCAGCAATACCACTGTATAAACCGGTTTCACTGAACAAACCATTCCCGCGGTTATATTGCAAATTGTTCCGTGTAAACTGGCAGGAGTATCCCACGCCGAGTTTATACCGGAAAATATCATACGCATCTTCTCCCAATGAACGTTTAAGAATAACGGGATCAGACGGCAGCATATCCATGGAAATAATTTCCGGACGTGCATCATTATTTATATCCGCCACATCCACACCCATGGAAAACTGGCTGGTATGCATCATGCGCTGCACTCCGGTTTCCAGGAAATGTCCTTTTTTGTCATTGATATAGAGGTAATCGTTTTCATGGAAATCATTACCTATATATATGTCAGGATATCCGTCCAGATTGATATCCGATACAGCAATTCCTAATCCATAACCAATCGCCGTACTGTTGATGCCGCATTCACGGGTTACATCGGTGAAATGGCCGCCGTCATTCCGGAAAAGCCGGTCACCGGATAAAGGATGATAAGTCCCCTCAAAATTCTTACGTGGCGCGAAGGTGCCATTCTGGTGCACCGAATGATTGAGCAGGTACATATCCAGGTCACCATCCAGGTCATAATCCAGGAAAGCCGCCTGCGTGCTGAATCCGGAAAAATTCAAACCGAATGCCTCTGCCTGGTCAGTATAATAAGGTACACCCGCAGAATCTATACCGCCGCAGATCAGCAACTGGTTCCTGCTTTTTAAAGTTTCATATTCACCCACCCTGCTTACATAAATATCCAGCAATCCGTCATTATTTACATCTGCCACGGAAATGCCGGTTGTCCAGCCGCCATCCACCGGGATCTTTGCTGCCACACTCACATCCTTAAAATGCAATTTCCCGGTGTTGAGGTATAACTGGTTATTACCCTGGTTGGAGCCAAAGAACAAGTCAACCAGTCCATCGTTGTTGAAATCACCCGCACCTACACCACTGCCATTATAAAAGTAGATGTACTTGAAAAGATTGAAGTCCTTGTTATAGGTAAGCTTATTCACAAACCCGATACCGGTTTGCTTGCTGTCGAGCGCCTGGAAGAGCGGATCGCTGAGCGTTTTCTTTGTTTTGCACCCCGCCAGCATCAGCAACAGCGGAACACAATACAAGGCCAGTAGCCCGGAAAAATTCCTGCGGGCGCTTTTAAGAATTCCTTTTTGATATCGTTGTTGTATTGTAATCACCGCTATTATTCCTGCAAAGTAAACAATGCAGGTTTATCATTATTCTGAACAAACAAAATACTGCGTTTTTGACCCGGGCCGCGAATCACTTTAATGTCTTTCACCGAGCCGTGCAGGCTTAATCCTGACCGTGTGGGCTGCATCCAGTTAAAAACACCCTTGCCCCCGTTCAGCAGCACATGGCCATAACTGCCATCCAGCCGGCCAAACTGCGGCGGGAATGTAAAAAGATTACCCCCGAGCAAAAGATCAGGCTGCCGGTCATTATTGACGTCTGCTATTTCAATCGCATTCACACTCGACAGCTGGACCATCACCGGTAATTTTTCAACCCTGAATTTTCCATTCCCCTCATTATATGCTATGATTGAACTGCTGTAATTAAAAACCTTTTGCTGGCTTTTAGCTATCATATCATTCCCGAATAACTCCTGCACCGATTTCTTCGCATAATCTGCATGCTTCAGGTTTTCTTTCTTCAATGCAGGGAACTGATCCACCACATCCCTTTTCAGGAAAACAGGCATATCCCTTCCATTGATCTTCCGGGTTAAAAAAGATTCCCCGGCTCCGCTATTGTCAAAATCATTTAACCACAGCGTAACAGAATTTTCAGAATTGGGTTGTAAATAGAAGTTTTCACCCACATTCCCAATCACCAGGTCTGTTTTACCATCTTCATTGAGATCAGCAGCCTGGATGGATTGCCACCAGCCCGACATAGCATCAAGTCCGGTGGCTTTCAGTAATTCAAATTTTTTGGATTGCTTATTATAGCTGTAAATCAGGGTGGACATCCACTCGCCGGTAACAATCAGTTCTTTTTGTGCATCACCGCTCACATCAGCCCAAACGGCCGCAGTGACCATCCCGGTATTTTTCAGGGACGGAGCCGCCTGTTCTGTAACATCCGTAAAATGCCCGGCACCATCATTATTATATATATAACTCTGCGGGTCATAACCATATTGACGGGGCACACTGCGGCTGCCCACAAAAAGATCTGCATCCCCGTCACCGTCGTAATCATCACTCACTGCTACAGAAATATTCATATCACTGTTCTGGAATGCCTTGGTATCAATCGCAAATCCGCCTTTGCCATCATTCAAATACAACCGGTGCTGCATCTGCCGGGTACCGGGCGCATATTCATTCCCGCCCGCACCGATGAACAAATCCAGATCACCGTCTTTGTCTGCATCAAAAAACAAAACAGCCACATCTTCAAAATCTGCAAACTCTTTAAACACCGGCTCTTCTTTCCGGGTGAATCCCGCTGCCGTTTGTATATACAGCTGGCCGGCCTGGTCTTTACCACCACCCATGTAAAAATCTTCCAGTCCGTCGCCATTCACATCGCCTCGCGCCACATACGGGCCTTCTTTCGATAAAGCCTCGGGCAGGTTCCTTTCATAATAAAAATCTACAAAATCATTTTCCCTGTGCGCTTCCAGATCAGCAGATGCAGGCACAAGTAATGTTTTCCCTTCATGCACCGGTTCTGTATACATGACTCCGCCGGCGGATGGTTGCTGCAGGTAATAAACAGTATCAATGGCCGGCTGGCTGATTTTGGTAAACGAATGATCAGGCCAGATGACCAGCATGGAATCCACATCGGTTTGCTGCCCGAGACCAATCACCTGTTTATAATCCACACTGGCCTGGAATCCGCGGCTCGGAGCCAGCTCGCGGTAGTATATGTCAGCGCCTTTAAATATTTTAATCTTACTGCCAACCGCAAACTGGTTTGCATCCCTCCCTTTCAGGGAAACAGAGATATAATGATTGCCATTTTGCTGACGGGCATTATTGCGGTATACAAACGCAGGCTGGTTTTCATTATTCACCACCAGGTCCAGATCACCATCATTATCCAGATCAGCATAAGCCACGCTGTTTGAAAAACTGGGATCGCCAAAACCCCAGGCTTTGCCATTATCCGTAAACTGTAAACCGCCGTTATTTTTAAAAACGCGGTTAGCCAATGGAGTAACCGGGATATGCTTTAGCACCTCCTCTATTTCTTCCCGCTGTCCCGTTTGCTTCATCTTCATATAAACATCATTGGAGAAGAAGTCGAGGAAATCGAGGTCACCTAAATCACGGTTGATACCATTGCAGATAAAAATATCATTGTAGCCATTATTATCGGCATCAAACATCAGCGAACCCCAGCTCCAGTCGGTGCCGGCCGTTTTGGTAAAATTGCTGATCTCTGAAAATGTATTATTGCCGTTATTGAGCTGCAGGCAGTTCTTTACATACTGGTTAAACAAACCGGCTTTCTGCTTGCTGAGGTATAAATCAATATTATCAAACGTGCCGGTGGTTTTTAACCGGTAATCATCATCCGGAATCATATCCGTAGTGAATATCTCCGGATAGCCATCATTATTGATATCCGCCAGGTCACTGCTCATAGACGACATACTGGTTTGCTGCACCGCCATTTCCAGTTCATCTTTGAATGTTCCGTTCTTTTGGTTGACGTACAGGTAATCCCGCTCGATAAAATCATTGCCCACATAAATATCAGGATAACCGTCACTGTTGATATCACCCACCGAAACACCCAGCCCGAAACTGATCAGGCCGCTGTGCAAACCGGCTTCTTTGGTCACTTCCACAAAATGGTCATGGTCGTTCCTGAACAGGTGGTTACCACCGCCCTTCAGATTATCACTCACATTCCATTTCTCAATATCCGTATCCCGCATACCCGCATAATTCAATGAACTGAAAGGCAGCGGACTGTTATTAATAATCAGGCAATCAAG
This sequence comes from Chitinophagaceae bacterium, assembly GCA_016720825.1. Taxonomy (GTDB): domain Bacteria; phylum Bacteroidota; class Bacteroidia; order Chitinophagales; family Chitinophagaceae; genus JJ008. The sequence goes on from JADKJV010000006.1 coordinate 208,556, forward strand.
ATCGCCATCCAGGTCGTAATCAAAAAAACTGGCCTGCGTGCAAAAACCGGAATGATCCAACCCGTACGCTGCTGCAGAATCAGCAAACCCGTTGTGGTGGTTATTGATGTAGAGTTTATTCCGCCGGTTATTATCATTAATGTGACCTGAATTGCACACATAGATATCCAGCCAGCCATCATGGTTGATATCCACCATTACGGCACCAGTGCTCCACATGCTGTCTTGCCTCATGCCCGACTTCGGCGTAATGTCTTCAAAACTGAAATTCCCTTTATTCAGGTAGAGTTTATTCTCTCCCATGTTGGAAGTAAGCAGCACATCGGGCAGACTGTCGTTATTAATATCCCCGATAGCCACACCACCGCCGTTATAAAAATTCCGGAAGAGGAAACTGTTATCTGTTTTACTGTCGGTAACTGTATTGGTGAAATTGATACCGGTTTCATTCATCCGGGTAAAAAGCACAGGGTCTTCTTTGTGCTGTTTGCATGACAGCAGGGGCAGCACAAAACAGGCCATCACGGTTAAGCATGATACACTGGTTCGTTTCAGTACAAAAGCACCTGGTCTTTTAAACAACATCATTTTGAAAATAATACCCGTTTATGGCAACTGGTATAAAACCGGTTTCTCATTATTACGGGCAAATAATAAACAGTTTTTATTTCCGACCCGGATGGGTTGAATATCTTTTACAGATCCCCGGATACAAAGCCCGGATACATTGGGATACAACCAGTCGAACACACCTTTGCCGTTATTCAGCAATACCTGTCCGTAACTGCCATCCAGCCGGCCAAACTGCGGCGGGAATGTAAACAGGTTGCCACCGAGCACCAGGTCGGGCTTTCCATCATGGTTCACATCTGTTACCACGGCAGCATTGACACTCGATAGTTGCGACATCACCGGCAGTGCTTCCACTTTGAACGCACCATTCCCCTGGTTAATCGCCACTACTGAACTGGCGTAGTTGAATTCCTTTTGTACAGCCTTAGTAATGATTTCCTTTTTAAACAGCTCCTGGATTGATTTTTTCGCATACACACTGTGCTGGAGGTTTTCCTTTTTCAGTCCCGGGAACTGATCGGTAATTTCCCTTTTCAGGAATACAGGCACATCACGTTTGTCAACCGTCCTGGTTAAAAAGGATTCTTTGGTTCCGCTTCCGTCGAAATCTGCAATCCATAACCTGGAGGGGCTGTCTGCATCGGGCCGCAGGTAAAAATTCTGTCCGATGTTTCCAAGGACCAGATCGGTTTTACCGTCTCCATTCAGGTCAGCAGCTGTAACAGACTGCCAGAGGCCTTTCAGTTTCTCCAAACCGGTTTCTTTCAGCTCGCTGAACTTCTTTGTCTTTTTATCAAAAGAAAAAATACGGGTTGACATCCACTCTCCGGTAATCACCAGTTCTTTCTGTCCGTCACCGGTCAGGTCTGTCCAAACAGCATCGGTAACCATCCCTACAGAAGCAATATCAGGATTGAGGCTCGCGGTCACATCTGTAAAATGCCCGTTGCCGTCATTATTATAAATATAACTCTGTGGTGTTTGCCCGTACTGGCGGGGTATGCTCCGGCTGCCAACAAATAAATCTTCATCGCCGTCACCATCATAGTCATCATTCACGGCCACGGAGATATTCATATCATTATTCGTGAATGCCTGGTAGTCTATGCTGAAATTCCCCTTGCCATCATTTTTATATAACCGGTGCTGGGCTTCGCGGTGACCGGGTTCCATAAAATTGCCGCCGGCACCGATGTAGAAATCTTGATCTCCGTCTTTATCGGCATCAAAGAATAATACAGCCACATCTTCCAGGTCAGCATACTGCCTGAACATGGGCTGGTCCTGTTTTTTAAATCCAGCAGCTGTCTGGAAATACAACTGTCCCGCCTGGTTTCTCGCACCGCCGATATAAATATCTTCCAGCCCGTCGCCATTCACATCTGCTTTGGCAATCCGGGGACCTTCCATGGATAATTGCTCGGGAAGGTTTCGCTCATAATAAAAGTCAATATAATCGTCTTCCGTATGCGCGTCAAACATAACGGCCACGGAATCCATCAGGTGTGCGGTTGGCTGGATAGCTTGCAGCCAGGCCGGACCATTTGCAGCTGCCTGGTCAATGGTATACAATTTATTCAGGGCAGGTTTTATCTGCCTGGTCGATTTACCATCAGGCCAGATGATTACCATGGAATCAATACTGCTTACAGTGCCCAGTCCGATCACCTGTTTATAATCCATGCTGGATTGGAACCCGCGGCTGGGAACCATCTCGCGGTAAAAAATATTCTTTCCGCTGTATAAAGAAATCTTGCTGCCAATCGCGTATGTGTTAGGCTGGTTACCTTTCAGCAGGATGGAGATATAATTGTTTTTATTCTGTTCGCGGCTGTTATTGCGGTACACAAAGCTGGTCTGGTTTTCATTGTTCACCACCAGGTCCAGATCCCCGTCATTATCGAGGTCACCATAAGCTGCGCCATTGGAGAATGAAGGTTCGGTGAATCCCCAGTCGGTACCGGCATCTTCAAAACTGAGATTCCCCTTGTTCTTAAATGCCATATTCGGCAGCGGGAAAATGGGAATGTGTTTGAGCACAGAATCCACACTTTGTTTGTGCCCGGAGATGACCATGTTCTTCACAATATCATCGGCAAAGAAATCCATGAAGTCGAGGTTGGTCACATCATGGTTAATACCATTGCACACATAGATATCACTCAAACCATCATTATCTGCATCAAACATCAGTGCGCCCCAGCTCCAGTCTGTGGCCGATACGCCGCTGAAATTGGCCGTCTCGATAAATTGCCCGTTATGGTTATTCACCATCAGGCAGTTTTTCATGAACTGGCGATAGAATCCTTCTTTGATACGGGTATTGTATAAATCAATATTATCAAAAGCGCCGAGTGTTTTCAGGCGGTAATCATCGACCGGGAGCATATCGGTGGTGAAGATGTCCATGTACCCATCATTATTGATATCCGCCAGGTCAGCCCCCATGGAAGAAAAACTGTTTTGTTCGATACAGGTCTCCAGTTCGTCTTTGAAATGGCCGTTGCGCTGGTTGATATAGAGGTAATCCCTTTCGTAAGAATCGTTGGCCACATATACATCGGGATAACCATCGTGATTGATATCTCCCACGGAAACACCGAGCCCGAAGCTGAGTAATGTACCATGGATACCAGCCGCCCTCGTTACATCCACAAAATGCCCGTTGTCGTTCCGGTATAAATGATCACCACCGCCTTTGAAAAAATCAGCGACAGGCCATTCGGCTTCGGGCAAATCCCTTTTGTTGTTATAGCCCAGGTTGTTGATGGGCATCGGACTGTTATTGATCAGGAAACAATCGAGATCACCGTCAAGATCATAATCAAAGAATGAAGCCTGTGTGCTGTATGCTTTAAAATCGAGCCCGTATGCTGCGGCTGAATCAGAGAATGTGAGATCGTGGTGATTGATATAAAGCTTGTTCCGGCGGTTGCCGTTTTGCATGTGCCCGGAATTGCAGATATATATATCCAGCCAGCCATCGTGGTTGATATCAGCAAATACCACACCGGCGCTCCACATACTGTCCTGTTTCATGCCTGATTTAGCAGTAATATCATCAAATTTCAATCCACCTTTATTCAGGTAGAGTTTGTTTTCACCCTGGTTGCTGGTCATCAGTACATCACAAAGCCCGTCGTTATTGATATCACCAATAGCGACACCGCCGCCGTTATAATAATTGCGGTAGAAGAAACTGTTCTCATCGGGACCGTCAACCACTTTGTTATTGAAGTTGATACCAGTTTCCTTTTCAAGGGTAAATAATGGTTTGGCTTGTTTGCGCGATGAACAGGCCTGCATGAACAGGAGGAGCAATAAAACAGAGTAAGAAATAAGCTGTCTGGCAGGCATATAATTCTGAAAAATGGTAGAAGCAAATTTATTGTATTTGGTACAGTTGGGAGGGACAAATACAAGGGGTTAACATTTCTGTAAAAGAAAGAAAAGAAGCCCTTTTAAATGAGTTAGGCTCTTTTTTCCTGCCAGACCCATTGGGTTTGGTTACCCGGGCACCGTGAAGCCGGGAACTTCATGCTTAATTGGTTAACCCTTGCCGGGTTTAAACCCGGGGCAACCGAAAAGCCGGAAACTTCATGCTAAAAAGTGTGCTCAGGCTCACCGCTTGCTCTATACATTAAAAAACGACTCATGGCAGCCTCACACAGGGGACTAAAGTCCCGGTAGGCTTATCCTTTAAACAAAAAAAGATGAATACCGTTGCGGGGCTTTAGCCCCTGGCCTTAGCATTTTAAAACCCATATAAGAAAAACTAACTCATTGAAACGGGGTTAACCCTTGCCCCGGGTTTAAACCCGGGGCAACCGTGAAGCCGGGAACTTCATGCTTAAAAGTGTGCTCAGACTCACCGCTTGCTCTATACATTAAAAAACGACTCATGGCAGCCTCACACAGGGGACTAAAGTCCCGGTAGGCTTATCCTTTAAACAAAAAAAGATGTATACCGTTGCGGGGCTTTAGCCCCTGGCCTTAGCATTTTAAAAGACGTATAAGAATAAACTAATTCATTGAAACGGGCTGACCCTTGCCCCGGGTTTTAACCCGGGGTAACCAAAATGCATGAAACCATATGCTTAAAAGATGGCTTAGCCACACATTGGGACTAAAGTCCCGGAGGGCTTCTTCTTTAATCAGAGAAATTGATGAAAACAGTTGCGGGGCTTTAGCCCCTGGCCTTAGCATTTTAAAACCCATATAAGAAAAACTAACTCATTGAAACGGGGTTAACCCTTGCCCCGGGTTTAAACCCGGGGCAACCGAAAAGCCGGAAACTTCATGCTTAAAAGTGTGCTCAGGCTCACCGCTTGCTCTATACATTAAATAACGACTCCTTGCAGCATCACACAGGGGACTAAAGTCCCGGTAGGCTTATCCTTTAAACAAAAAAAGATGAATACCGTTGCGGGGCTTTAGCCCCTGGCCTTAGCATTTTAAAAAACGTATACGAATAAACTAATTCATTGAAACGGGGCTGACCCTTGTTCCGGGTTTTAACTCGGGGAAACAAAAAAGCATGCAACATTCCTATAAAAGAAAGAGGCCGTCTTTTAAGACGACCTCTTTCTTAACTTCTAAAAATATAAACTGCTATTCTAATATCAGGTATTAGAACCCAGGATTCTGTACGAGATTGGGGTTAGCTGCGAGCTGACCGTTAGGAATAGGGAAGAACAGGTATTTAGGATCGCTAGCTGCTTTTTCCTGCCAGGCAACGAGGAATTTGCCAAAACGGATCAGATCCTGCTTTCTCCAGCTTTCCAGGTACATCTCACGGGCTCTTTCATCCAGTAAGTTGTCTAACGTTAATGAACCAAGAGCAGTTGCATTCCTTGAAACGTGTGTTCTCAGTGAGTTCACGATTGCAAGGGCAGTAGTACCATAACCACCGGCGTTAGTAGCACCAGTACCGCCTCTCAGGATGGCTTCTGCTTTCATCAGCAGCACATCACCAAGTCTGAATACAACGTAGTCATTGTTTACGTTACCGTTGTCATTATACTGGAAGTCGATGGGGTATTTGTAAGCACGGATACCAGTTACTTCAAGATTTGTTCCTTTTTCGATAATTTTTACTGCATCAGTAAAAGCCAAAGGAGCACCAGTTCTGTCCTGGAGCGCAGCACCTGTAGTCATGTTATACTGCTGGCCTCTTAACAGACCAACGTTAACAGCAGCTGCAGGATTCGGGGGCGCACCGGGTGAAGTGTAGGGGTAGTTAATACCTCTTCTTTTATCAGAAGCTTCGAATTTGTTATAGAAATCAGACAGGGTAGTGAAACCATTCCAGCCAGAAGGATTCTGGTTGTAGTGCATGGTAGATTCCCACCTTGACCTGATGTTTGCAGAAGAAGTACCACCGATATTTTCCTGTGTCCAGATATTCTCTGTTCCGATGGTTCCGTTATTAGGTGCAAAAGCATCAAAATAAACGGGACGGAAAGTATAAGTACCGGAACTGATAACCTGATCAGCCAGTGTGATCACCTGGTTCATATCCGCAGCTGCGAATGTGGGGGTAGCCCTGTTGGCGATCATACCCTTATTCAGGTAACATTTCATCAGTAATACCCTTGCAGCATCCTTAGTCATTTTTGTAACAGGAGCAGAAGGTAAATCAGGGATGATTGCAGTCAGTTCAGTGATCAGGTAATCAATCTCTTCAGTACCTGTTCTTACGCGGGGAGGTTGGATAGTGCTTTCACCGGGATCCCTGTAAGGAACCTGGCCCCAGCCATCCAGCATCATGAATTCAGCAAACGCCCTTAAACCTCTTGCTTCAGCTTTTTGCTGTGCAGTGGGGTTAAAACGGAGTAAGTCTGTTGCGCTGTACATAACACCACCTAATGCTGCGAATACTTCGCGAACACGGATATGGTCAGCGTCAAATTTGTGTGCGTGTAAAACCCTCCAGGCACCATTATCATCCCAGTCACCACCACGGGTGGGTCCGATCAGTTCATCTGTTGTCATTTCCCAAAGGGCATAAACACCAGCCTGATCCTGGAAAGTACCACGGATGTTCTCGTAAATACCATTTAACAGACCCGCCGTGTTGGCGCTGCCTGATCCGCCACCTACCTGAGATTCAGATAACTGGCCATGCAGGTTTTCATCCAGCTTGGTACAGCTTAACACCGTAACAACTGTGAAACCCAACATTGCTATTAATGATTTTTTTATCATATGCTTTTTTTTTAATCGTTAGATATTAAAAACCAACATTCACACCAAAACTAAATGTCCTGGCAGAAGGATATGGGATGTATTCAATGCTGGATGAAGGAACACCACTGATGTTTTTATCTACGTTCACCTCAGGATCGAATCCTGTGAATTTGGTGATCGTGAAGATGTTCTGTCCAGTTATGTAAACAGACAGGTTTTTAAATGATTTACCTACATCGCCGAAGCTGTAAGAAATGGTTGCGTTAGCCAGTTTCAGGTAGTTTCCTTTTTCGAGGAACCTGGAAGAAGCTGTTAAGGGGTTTGCGAATGACTCCTTAATGGGATCTTTGAAAACAGATAATGCGATGTTCTTACCATTATTGATACTGCCCACGTTGATTACACTGTTCAGTGTATTGTTGTAAATGTCGTGGCCGAATGCACCATTCATGTTTGCAACAAAAGACAGTTTTTTATACCTAACAGTTGTAGACAGACCCAGCACCATTTTGGGGTTGGGGTTACCTACGTTAAACAGGGTATAACCATCATCAGTATAGATTGCAAAACCAGTTGTTTTGTCAAAACCTTCGAAATTCTTAGTGAAGAAAGTATTGATCGGTAAACCGTTTTTGATAACCTGTACAGTTGTACCAGTGATACCTTGCCCGTCAAGACTACCTGTATTGATCTGAGAAGACAGGTTAGACACTTCATTCTGAATGAATGTAGCATTCACACCTAAATCCCACGTGAGGTCTTTTTTAGTAACGATTGCGCTGTTCAGAGCGAACTCGAAACCTTTGTTGTCGATGTTACCATCCAGGTTCACCCATTTAACAACACCACCGGGAGCGGCAGGCTGAGGGGGTTCGCTGGGGAACAGCAGGTCTGTAGTCCTTTTGTTGAAATAGTCAACAGTTAAAGTGATACGATTTTTCAGGATAGAGGCATCAAAACCTACGTTTAACTGGCGGTCAGCCTGCCATTTCAGGGCAGGGTTAGCATTGTTTGCTGCACTGAGTGTACCAGAACCACTTCCTGAGAAAGAATAACGGAGCTGAGCTGCACCAGAAGGGAACTCCTGGTTACCGGTTTTACCCCAACCTGCACGAAGTTTCAGAGAGCTGATAAATGAAACGTTCTTGAAGAAATCTTCTTTGCTGATATTCCATGCAGCAGAGAATGAGGGGAAATATCCGTATTTGTTATTCTTACCGAATTTAGTAGAACCATCCGCACGGAATGTACCAGTGAAGAGGTATTTGTCTTTGTAGTTAATACCAGCCCTTAAAAAGTAAGACTGAAGCTCGTTTGTGGGATCAGAATAAGAACTGAAAGTCCTGTTGGTAGGATCAGTGTACTGGATATAGTCAGCGAAATCCAGACCAAAGTTTCAAAAACCACCGGCTACACCAGTCTGGCCGAAACCACCCAGGTCATTGCCTTTGCTCTTAAAGTTCAGGTATTCGAAACCAGCCACTGCATTCAGGTTTAAGCTGGAAGTAAGCTGTTTGTTGAAGCTCAATGTTTGAGTAATCTGCTGGGTAGACAGGTCAGAATGAGCAAGTCTTACACGGCCTTTACCATAAGTATCATTGAAGTTCATATAAGGCTGCATAGTCGTGCTCCTTGTACCAGTACCATAATTGATACTATACAGGAAACGGTATTCCAGATCCTTAGTGATTTTAAAATACGGAGAGATACTAGCCAGGGATGGTAGTAACTTTTGATTTATCAGTGATTGCTTCAGATATAGCGAGCGGGTTAATCAGGTCACCACCAACTACGATGTTCAGAGAATCACCGCCTGAAGGTTTAGTGAATTTCAGTTTCTCGGTGGGGTTCCACTGAAGGGCGTTACCAATCAAACTACCGCGTGAACCGGCGTTGTTTGAGATGGGCGCGATTTCTTCTGTGTACTGGCTTGGGATGATATTGATATCCAGACCAAGTTTTTTGCTTTCCAGGAATTTGAAATTACCGCTGATATTAGCAGTATATTTTTAATGCCTGTTTTGCGTACGATACCTTCCTGGTCTAAAACGCCTATTGAGAACCTGTAACGTGCATTTTCGTTACCACCGCTAACACCCACATTGTAATTCTGGGTTTTAGCTGTTCTTAAAATGGCATCGAGTGCATTTACATCAGATCCTTTGTCGGCAGAATTGCTTAAGCCATAGTAAGGAAGTGCCTGGCGGAACTGGGAAGCATTCAGCACCTCAATTCGGTGTGCGATTTTACCAGTGCTGATTGAAGCATTTAATTCGATTTTAGGTTCGCCGGATTTACCTTTTTTAGTTGTGATCAGAACCACACCATAAGCGGCACGTGAACCGTAGATGGCTGTTGCTGATGCATCCTTCAGAACGTCGATTGACGCAATGTCTGCAGGGTTGATAAAGTTGAGCGGGTTGTTGCCGGGATTGCTGCCACCGTAACCGAGATCACCGATACCGGGACGGGGTGAACGGCCATCCAGAGGCACACCATCTACAACATACAAAGGTGAACCACTACCTGTAACGGCAGATGCACCCCTGATTTTAACAGTCATAGCACCACCGGGCTGACCACTGTTGCTCAGAACCTGAACACCAGAAACCTTGCCCTGGAAGAGCTGATCAGCAGAAACAAAAACACCTTTGTTGAAATCTCTCTCCTTAACAGAACCTACAGAACCTGTAAGGTCTCTTTTCCTGGAGCTGCCATAACCTGTTACAACTACTTCATTCAGGTTTGAACCGGCAGAAGCTACAAAAGATACTTCTACTGAAGTAACTCCTGCAATTGAAACTTCCTGCGTTTCATAACCAACTGAAGTAATAACCAGTGCAGTGGTAGCTGAAGGAACTGATAAAGAAAATGTACCATCACCTTTGGTGGAAGTACCAGTCCTGGATCCTTTTGCTGTTACCGAAGCACCAGCAACACCAGAACCATCTTTTGAATCAGTAACCTTACCGGTAACGGTTTTGTTTTGAGCTATTGCCAGATGCGAGAGAAGGAGCATACAGGGCAATACAAGCCATCTGAGTTTACTTAACATAAGCAATCGATTAATTGTTACTAAAGGAATTGTGTTGACTATCCGAAAATGTGTGAAATTCACACAATGTTAAAGTTTTTTTAACATAATCAAAAAAAATTTACGGGTTTTTGCGGGTTAATTTTTAAGGGCTTCTCCTCAATTCCAAAAACACTCCTTATATATATGGTATTAAACCGCTATCCCCCCCGATCTCCCACAAACACCTTAAACCTGTGTTAAAGGCATTTTAACAATCTTAACGTAAAATAGTTTCTTTAAGCAGCCTGGGAACGAAAATAGCCGTCGTAAACCCGCAACCGTTTGCGAAAATATTTGCGAAATCGTTTTCTGTGGAAAACTTTTTATCTTGAGCCCCTGATTGTCTGCCAATGAAAGAGCAAACCACGCTTAAAAACATATCCGATATGCTTCATATCAGCATATCCACCGTTTCCCGTGCAGTTAAAAACCACCCCGATATTTCAGATGAAACCAAGCGCAAAGTGATGGACGCCGCCACCATGCTGGAATATGAACCGAATACCTATGCCATCAACCTCCGCACCAAAAAAAGCCGCATCCTCGGTGTGATCGTTTCCCATATTTCAAACTACTTCTACCAGTCTTTTATCGCTGCTATGGAAGAGGAGGCAAAAAAAGCGGGCTATTCGCTGCTTATGCTTCAATCCGGCGATGACCCCCGCACCGAACTGGAAAACCTCCGCATCTGCAGGGCCAACCGGGTGGCTGCCATTTTTATTTCAATTACACCCGGCACAAAGGATATCCAGCCCTTCCTGAAATTTTCAGAAAACAACACACCCGTCATCTTCTTCGATAAAGTGCCCGACCTCGAAGCCTGCAATAAAGTCTGCATCGCCGACGGTGAAGCCGCCACATTAGCCGCAGAAGAAATTATTTTCAGGAAGAAAAAAAATGTACTGGGCGTATTCGGCAACAAGGACCTGTCCATTAACCAAAAAAGGCTCAACGCCTTTCTTTCCACTTTTGAAAAATTCCCCGGGCAACATAACGTAGAAATCATCCACGCCTCTTCTTCTGACGATGCATTGCGTGAAGTAAAAAACAGCATCAGCCAGCAAACACCGGATGTGATCTTCGCTATGAGTGATGAAATACTTACCGGGGTGATGAAAGTCTTACAGGTGCGTCAATTGAAAATCCCCGCAGAAACATCAGTAATCGCTATCAGCAACGATGGATTCATCCCCAGGATATTTGAACCTGAAATCACGTATGTGGAAACAAGCGGAGCAGATTTGGGCAGGCTGGCCTTTAAACGCATGACCGATTACCAGAACGGTAAAACATTTATCCAGGAACTGTTACTCCCCGCCAAACTGGTTCCGGGGAAATCATTATAAACTTTTTACAGAACGCGGGAGCGGATTCCCATTGAGACGAAACTCTGGTTTTAGTTTATACAACTTGCCGGGGCGATGCGGTACATCTGTTTCCATTTCGCCCAGGTCAATCAGCCAGTCTTTGATTGAAATCTTCTTCCGGAAATTCCGGCGATCCAGTTCCACACCCAAAATTGCTTCATACAACTGCTGCAATTCCCGCAATGAAAATTTCTCGGGAAGCAAACTGAATACCAGCGGATGATCCATCACCTGGTCCTGCAACCTGTTGAGACAGGTATCCAACACCAGTTTATGGTCAAAGGCCAGTTTACGGATATCTTTTACGATATGCCAGTGAAGATCATTGTGACTGAGTTGAAGCCGGTGATGTTTGAGATCTATCAGTGAATAATAAGCAATAGTGATTACCCGGCCCGAAGGGTGACGGTCAACCCCGCCAAATGCATGCACCTGTTCGAGATATAAATCATCCATTCCCGTTCTGGCTTTCAACACCCGGTAAGAAGCACTGTCGAGGTCTTCATCCGGTTTCACCAGGTCACCCAGCAAAGAATACATCCCTTCAAATTCTTTTAAATCCGATTTGATGAGCAGCACTTTCAGTTCCTGTTCATCATATCCGAAAATCACACAGTCAACCGATACGGCAATATTAAAATAATCCAGGTGACTGATCTTCTCACTCTCCGCAGTTTTCAGGTGTGGTTTGGCTGGCAGCATAACAGGGAATTTTTTCGTGTTCGTCGTTAAGTTCCGGAAAATTATAGATTTTATAATAAATCAAAGCATCCGGTGCTGTTCCCGGCTTAGATATTAACTTTACCATAATAAGACTTTACTATGTATTCTGCTGATGAAACCCGGCAGTTGCAGCAGGCAACGCGGACTTTGTTGAAAAAAAACCAAACGGGCGGACCGGATACCAAAGACCTGGAAAGCCTGCGGGATGTACTGCGTTTTCATGAACACCGCTATTATATCCTCAATGACCCGCTGATTGCGGATGTGGAATATGACCAGTTGTACAAAGCACTCGAAAAACTCGAGCTGGATCATCCCAAACTGGTTACGCCCGACTCCCCCACCCAGCGCGTGGGCAAAGGCCTCACCGCCAGTTTCCCAGCAGCACAGCATTTAGTACCGATGCTGTCACTGGATAATTCATACAACAGTGATGACCTGCTCGACTTCGACCGCAAAGCCCGTGAACTGACCGGGCTGAGTGAAATTGAATACTGTGTGGAACCCAAATTCGACGGCAGCAGCATTTCCCTCATTTATGAAAATGATATGCTGGTACGCGGCGCCACCCGCGGTGATGGGGTGCAGGGCGATGAAGTAACAGTAAACATCCGGCAGATCCGTTCTATCCCGCTCTCTGCACGTTTTTCTGAGTATGGTATCCAGCAGGCAGAAATCAGGGGTGAAGTGCTGATCAATAAAAAGAATTTCGGAAAGTATAATGAAACACTGGCCGAACAGGGCCTTGCCCCGCTGGCCAACCCGCGCAATGCAGCTGCAGGAACATTACGCATTAAAGATCCTGTTGAAGTGGCTAAAAGAAACCTCGAAGCCTTTTTATACCATGTCAGTTATTTCTCACTTGTAAAAGGAAAGAAAACACCGGAAGCCATGCAGTCACACGCAGGCTCATTGAAAATGCTGTGGGACCTTGGCTTCCGCAGCCCGGAGAAAGAAAAAAAACTGTTTAAGAATATCCAGGGTGTGATCCGCTACTGTGCCGAATTTGAAAGCGGCCGTGATGACCTGCCTTATGAAATTGATGGCATGGTGATTAAAGTAAATGATTTTGCCCTGCAGGATAAAATGGGCATGACCTCCCACCATCCGCGCTGGGCTATCGCTTATAAATTCAAAGCACGCCAGGCCACGAGTAAATTACTGAATGTGGAATTCCAGGTGGGCCGCACCGGTGCGGTTACGCCTGTTGCCAAACTGGAACCAGTGGCCGTTGGCGGCGTAACTGTCAGCAGCATCTCCATCCACAATGAAGATTACATCAAAGAGAAAGACCTCCGCATCGGCGACCAGGTATTGATTGAAAGAGCAGGTGATGTGATCCCGCAGATTGTAAAATCACTGCCCGATGCACGAAGCGGGAAAGAAAAGAAAATCCATTTCCCGAAAAACTGCCCGGTCTGCGAAAGCATTTTATTCAAGGAAGAAGAAGAAGCCGTGTGGCGTTGCGTAAACCTGGATTGTCCGGCACAGGTAGTAGAACGCATCATCCATTTCGTGAGTAAAGACGCCATGGATATCCGCGGCTTTGGTGATGCCAACGTGCGCAAGTTTTATGAACTCGGTTTACTGAAAGATGTACCCGGCATTTACACCATGGATTTCGCATCAATTGGTAAACTGGAAGGCTTTGGCCAGAAATCCATTGACAACCTGCAGAAATCAATAAGCAATTCCCTCACACAACCTTTATACCGGCTCATCTATGCACTTGGTATCCGCTTCGTGGGAGAAACCACGGCCAAAACACTTGCACGGGCTGTTCAACACCTGCTGGATTTTAAAAATTATTCACAGGAAGATTTGCAGCAACTCGAAGATGTGGGACCCAAAGTAGCCGGCAGCATCCACCATTTTTTCAGCAACAGGGAAAACATCCACATGTTGGAAACACTGGAAAAACTGGGATTACCACTGAAAAACGATCAGAAAAAAACGGTGAATTCCGGGAATTTAACTGGTCAGACTTTCCTGTTTACCGGTACCTTGCCTACGTTAAAACGATCAGCCGCAGAAGCGCTGGCAGAAGAAGCCGGCGGGCAAATTCTCGGAGGAGTCAGCGCCAAATTAAACTACCTCGTAGTGGGTGAAGATGCGGGAAGCAAACTGGAGAAAGCGAGGAAGATTAATACGGTGAAGATTATTTCTGAGGAGGAATTCTTAAAACTGATCGGGAAAAAATAACAGAACCTCTTTGTGCCTTTTGTTGTATTTCTTTGTGCCCTTTTGCCCGCCGGGGCGGTGGTTAAAAATTTTACCACAAAGGACACTAAGAAATACCACGAAGGGCACAAGGAAATACAAAATGGAATTTATGCTACAGTCATCTACTTTATTGTTCTTAAAAAAATTAAAGAAGAACAACAACAAACCCTGGTTCGACGCCAACCGCAAAGCTTACGAAACCGCCAAAGCAGATTTCACCGCTTACATCCAGGCCGTGATTGACAGTTTTGGCAAAAAAGAACCCTCCATCAACACCCTGCATGCGAAAGACTGTCTCTTCCGCATCAACCGGGATGTGCGTTTTTCAAAAGACAAATCGCCGTATAAAACCAATTTCGGTGCGTATATGAATAAGATGGGAAAGAAAGCCGTGCACAGTGCCGGTTACTATTTCCACCTGGAACCCGGTGGCACTTTTACCGGTGGTGGTATCTGGATGCCGGATGCATCCGACCTGCAGAAGATGAGGCAGGAAATTGATTACAACTTTGGTGATTTCAAAAAAATAACTGGCTCAAAGAAATTCAAATCGGTTTACGGCGATTTGAGCATGAGCGAAGAATATAAGCTCGTCCGCATTCCCAAAGGCTACGAAGCCGACAACCCTGCTGCGGAATACCTCAAGCTGAAAAGCTTTGTAGCCATGACCACATTTACTGATGCTGATCTGCAAAGCAAAGACCTGGTGAAGAAGACGGTGGCGGCATTTGAAGCATTGCAGCCGTTGGTGGCTTTTATCAATCAGGCATTGCAATAGTTACCAGTTACCGGTTACCAGTTACCAGAAATCAAGGTAACCGGTAACAGGAAACTGGTAACTGGCAACTGGTAACTGGTAGCTGGTAACCTGCATTTAGTACAGTTTTTTCTCCAGCAAATACTCCGCTATCTGTATCGCATTCGTTGCAGCACCCTTCCGGAGATTATCACTCACCACCCACATATTTAAAGTATTGGGTTGTGATTCATCTCGGCGGAGACGACCTACAAATACTGCATCTTTCTCATGCGCGTCTTTGGGCATGGGGTATTGCTGCGTGGCGGGATCATCGGTGAGGATGATGCCGGGTGATGAAGCGAGAAGGGCTTTTACTTCGTCGAGGTCAAAATCATTTTCAAATTCCACATTCACGCTTTCGCTGTGACCGCCCATGACGGGGATTCGCACCGTAGTGGCAGTAACGCGGATGGAATCATCCCGCATGATCTTACAGGTTTCCATCACCATTTTCATTTCCTCTTTGGTATATCCGTTTTCGAGGAATACATCAATCTGCGGAATCACGTTCAGGTCAATGGGATATTTATAAGCCATGGGGTAAGGACTGGCCTCACCGGTAACGGCTTTATGACGCTCGCCGATTAATTGCTCAACCGCTTTCACACCTGTGCCGGTTACGCTCTGGTAAGTTGATACTACTATCCTCTTCGCAGTATACTTTTTATGCAGCGGGTTCAGTGCTACAACCATTTGTATCGTGGAGCAGTTGGGGTTGGCAATGATCTTATCATTTTTGGTAAGGATGTCCGCATTGATTTCCGGAACCACCAGTGGTTTAGTGGGATCCATTCTCCAGGCAGAGGAGTTATCAATAACCGTAATGCCCGCTTCTGCAAACTTGGGTGCCCACTCCAGGGAAGTACCGCCGCCGGCAGAGAAAATAGCTACAGCAGGTTTGGCTGCAATCGCGTCGGCCATGCTTACCACCTTATAATAATTACCCTTGAATTCCACTTCCTTACCCACGCTTTTTTCAGAAGCCACGGGAATCAGTATTGATACAGGGAAATTCCGCTCTGCAAGCACTTGTAACATTTTGGAACCAACCAGTCCGGTGGCGCCCACAACTGCAACTTTCATTGATTTGTTTTTTATAGTTTATAAAATAAAAAACCCTCCGCTTGGGAAGGTCTGCTGCATATATATGTTGTTATACAAAACGGAGCAAACCTTCCATCAGGAATGTTTATTTGTGCGTTTTGTATGTTTCATCATTTTCATGCAGGGCAAAAATACAGGTCAAATGTTTTTTTCCCAAATAATATGGGAATAATCTCATGCTTTATTTCAGGCACAGAACAAGTGTTTGTATAATTTGCTTCAGTGAAAAAGATAGTGATGCTATGGCTGCTGACGGGCGCAATCGTTACCGTACAGGCACAAAACAGGTATGAAGTGGTGATTGATGAAATCATGGCCGACCCCAGTCCTCCAGTGGGTCTTCCCAACCTGGAATGGATTGAACTGAAAAATACCGGCAGCAGCGCCATTAACCTCCAAAACTGGCGCATCGGTGATGCCAGCAGCCAGAGCGGGGCATTTCCACCCTTTATATTACTACCCGACAGTTTTGTGATTGTTTGCAGTTCATCATCGCTTTCTGCATTATCCGTATTTGGAAGAGCAGTATCCGTCACTTCATTCCCCTCATTGGATAACGCCGGCGACCTGCTTTACCTCAAAGCCGCAACCGGGAAAATCATTCACGGAATAGAATATGATCTCAGCTGGTATGGCAATGAATTAAAAAAAGATGGCGGCTGGAGTATGGAGATGATCGACACCCACGCACCCTGCAGTGGTATTTCTAACTGGAAAGCATCCACCGATCCGGCAGGAGGCACACCGGGTAAAAAAAATGCCACCGATGGTATCAACGCGGAACACCCGGTGCCGGTAATAAAAAATGTTTACACAACCGGTAATAATACAATCAGCATTGTGTTTGAAAATCCGGTTGACAGTATATCTGCCACCACACTCAGTCATTACCAGACCGGTAATAATATCGTCATACAATCTGCCATTTGCCTGCCACCGCTTTTTAATGTGGTACAATTAAAAACTGCACAACCATTAGACAGTGGCCATATTTATGAAATCCAGATCACCCAGGTAAAAGACTGCAGCAGCAACACCATGACAGAAACCGCCGTCATCCGGACCGGCATACCCGCAGCTCCGCATACCGGTGATGTGGTCATCAATGAAATTTTATTCAACCCCCGTTCCGGCGGATATGATTTTACGGAACTGCTGAACAGGAGTGAAAAAATCATTGATGCCGCTTCCTTATATATTGCCAGCCGGAACAGCAGTGGTGCCATCGCTTCACTTACGCCGGTTACCACAACCCCTTTTTATTTATTTCCCGGCGACTATCTCGCGATTACTGAAAATGCAATAGCAATAGGGCGCGATTATTTTGTAAAAGTCCCGAAGACCATCATTGAACTTAGTTCCCTTCCTTCCATGCCCGATGATGAAGGCTGGGTAATACTGCTTGATACGCAGGGAAACATCCTCGAAGAATTGCACTACAAAGACGACTGGCATTTCAAACTGATGAATGATCCCGAAGGGGTTTCGCTGGAAAGAGTAGATCCCGCACTTACGGTAAATGATCCGCTGAACTGGCACAGTGCCGCTTCCACTGCAGGCTGGGCCACACCCGGATACCGGAATTCCCAATACAAACAACAGGGCACAGCAGATGCCACATTCTCCATTACGCCAACCGTTATTTCCCCTGATAATGATGGCCGCGATGACATGGCCACCATTCAATACCAGATGGAAAGCAGCGGCTTTGTAGCAAACATCACCATTTATGATGCTTCAGGCCGGCCCGTGCGTTTACTCGTACGCAACGCCCTCCTCGGCCTCACCGGTTACTGGCGCTGGGATGGCCTGGATGAAAACGGGCAAAAACTGCAACCCGGCCCGTACATATTTTTTATTGAGATTTTTAATGGGGAGGGGAAGCGGAAGGCGTTTAAGGAGATGGTGGTGGTGGCGGGGACATTCAAATGAGACATAAAGGAATCAAAAAAAAATTCAGCGGCTTTCACCCGACTCCATTTGCCATAGGACATTCCATTGATCCGGTTACAGATGAACTTAAAAAGATTTTAGCCAAAAAATATATTTACTTCATCTACATACTTGAATGTTTTGATGGCTGTTTCTACACAGGATTCACCAATAACATACTCCGCAGGTTCAAACAACACCAGGAAGGATTTTATCCCGACAGTTTCACTGCCTCCAATCGCCCACTGACATTTAAATACTTTGAAGTATACGATTGTGTATGGGATGCCATCTGGCGGGAAAAACAAATCAAATCCTGGACAAGGAAAAAAAAGGAAGCATTGATCAAGGGGGAAATTGGGGAGTTGAAGAAATTGGCGAGGAGGAGGGGGAGAGGGAAACCCGGTCAGACTTCGGCTTAGAGGTTGAAAGAAGTTAGAGTCCGAAATTTGGCTCAGTCTGACCTACTACTTAACTCGGAGGCAAGGTGTCCGGTGTGAGCAGGGACGGTCAGCCTTCGGCTTAGATGCTGAAAGAAGATAGACTCCGAAACTTGGCTCAATCTGACCTACTCCTAAACTCGGAGGCAAGGTGTTCGGTGTGAGCGGGGACGGTCAGCCTTCGGCTTAGATGCTGAAAGAAGATAGACTCCGAAACTTGGCTCAGTCTGACCTACTACTAATATCGGAGGCAAGGTGTTCGGTGTGAGCCTTATTTAGAATAATTATAAATAATAGAATAAAACTAACAGTAAGATTCCTTAAAATCACCACTCCGCCGTCGCCGAACACCGAACACTAACCCTTACTTGGCTCAGTCTGACCTACTACTTATCTCGGAGGCAAGGTGTTCGGTGTGAGCCTTATTTAGAATAATTATAAATAATAGAATAAAACTAACAGTAAGATTCCTTAAAATCACCACTCCGCCGTCGCCGAACACCGAACACCGCCCCACCTACACCAACTCAATATCAAAACTCACCAACTGCCTGAACTGGTCAATCCTCCTGTTTATATCATCTGTATTCACTTCTTTCAAACGGGTTGGGCCAAATTTTTCCACGCAGAAGCTGGCCATGGCTGAACCCACGATGATACCGCGCTTCATATTCTCAAAAGAGATGTCCCCTGTTTTGGCAAGATGCCCCATAAAACCACCTGCGAATGTATCGCCGGCTCCTGTGGGATCAAATACATCTTCCAGCGGCAATGCCGGTGCATAAAAAACATCATCACCATGGAACAGGAGCGCACCGTGTTCGCCTTTTTTAATGATCAGGTATTTGGGACCCATAGCCAGGATTGTCCTGGCGGCTTTTACCAGTGAAAACTGCCCGCTGAGCTGGCGCGCTTCCGCATCATTCACCAGCAGCATATCCACCTGTTTCAGCAGTTTCTCCAGATCGCCCATGGCAGATTCCATCCAGAAATTCATAGTGTCCATCACAATCAGCTTGGGGCGAGTTTTCATCTGGTTGATAACACTCATCTGGATACTCGGCATCAGGTTGCCCAGCATCAGGAATTCAGCACCCTGGTAAGAATCGGGCACTTTGGGATTGAAATCAGCCAGTACATTGAGGTCAGTTATTAATGTATCACGGGTGTTCATGTCTTCATGATAACGGCCTGCCCAGAAAAATGATTTTTTATCAGGTACAATTTCAACACCGTCGAGTTCAATACCGCGGCTCCTCATTTCATCCATTTCTTCCTTCGGAAAATCAAAACCCACAATAGAAATCTGCTGAACGGGTTTCAGGAAATTACTGGCTGCATAAGCTACATAAGTGGCAGATCCGCCGACAATCTTATCAGTTTTTCCAAAAGGGGTTTCAATCGCATCAAAAGCCATGGTACCAACGGTAATGAGAGACATATTGCATTTTTTAATTGATCAAATCTCGGCAGCGGCCGGATATTTCAGAGCTGCCGGTTGCCTGAACGGCGTGCAAACCTACATGAATTTTTTATACGCCTGAAAACCAAAATCGAGATGGCCGATTTACTAACTTCAGGATATAAATGATGAGAAAAACAATCATACTGGTCTTGGTTTGCCTGCTGCTTCATCCGGATGGCAAAACCCAGTTTGATACGGCTTATACCAAAAACCGCATCCGGATTTGTGCCGATAGTTTTGCGATGGGATATCTCACCAAAAACTGGCCATTATACACCCGTTTCTCCTACCCTCCCCTGGTGGCCAAAATGGGCGGGGCTGCGGAGTTTCAGTCTATCATCCGTGATGCGCGTACCCAAATACCCGACAGCTGCTGGAAAAAATACGAGCCCGGGGCTGTTCTTCAGGTATTGAAAACCGAAGGCGACATGCAGGCCATCATAGAGTTAAACAGCATACTGGAATATAATGATGTGAGGATAACGGCCACCTCCCACCTGGTTGCCGAATCCTGGGATGCCGGTTATTTCTGGACTTTTTTTGACCCGCTCAACGACAGCACCCTGGCCCGCTTTATTAAGCCAGACCTCTCACCCAGCCTTCATATCCCGGAGAGAAAGGAAAAAATGGAACCGCTGAAACCCAGCAAATCGGTTCAAAGACCTGAGCCCGCAGCTCTCCCTGCCTCCCCGAATAAGTTTCACTATTCGGGGCAAGCCTGCTCCCTGCTTCCTGCAACCTGCCCCTGCTCCCCGAATAAGTTTCACTATTCGGGGCAAGCCTGCTCCCTGCCCCCACCTGCCCCCTGCTCCCTGCTTCCTGCTCCCTGCTTCCTGTAGTAATTAAACAGATTCAATCTTATTACAGGTTTATTATCTTTGAGTATGTCCCGCTTGCCCCGCAAAAAAGCTTCTAAGAAAGATCTGATCGTCGCGAAGGCATCCACGATGTTCCGCGAGAAGGGTTTCCCGGCCACGTCCATGCGTGACCTGGCGGAATCTGTGGGCATAGAAGCTGCCAGTTTATACAATCACATTCAGTCCAAATCAGAAATACTCCAGGAAATTGTATTCCGCACAGCCAACGACCGCAACGTACATCTCTCCAGCCTGGATGATGACCCGATGAGCCATACTAAGAAACTGGAATCCCTGATCCGTTTCCACGTACAGATGATGCTGAACCGCTTTGATGATTATTGCGTGATGATTAATGAATGGTTCCACCTGACGGAGCCTTATCTCACCAATTTCACCACCCAGCGGCGCACCTACGTACAGAAAATGGAACGCATTATCGAAGAGGGAATCAGTACCCGGGAATTGAAACCGGTTATTCCTTATGTGGCCGTACTAACCATACTTTCTTCTGTCCGTGGCCTGGAATTCTGGCACCGAAGCGGTAAAAAAATAACACCGCAGGAAATGGAAGACAATATGGTGAACCACCTGATTTATGGTTTAAAAAAAGAGCTGATCAATTATGTCATTACACTTTCACCGCCTGATGGTCCGCGAGGTCAGACAGGAAACCCCGGACTGCGTGTCCGTACTATTTGCTATGCCCGAAGAACTGAAAGAGAAATTCAGTTTTACCCAGGGACAAAGCCTCACCCTCCGCGCCAAAGTGAACGGGGAAGAACTGCGCCGCACATATTCTATTTGTTCGAGCCCGCTCGACAAAGAATGGCGCGTGGCCATTAAAAAAGTGGAAGGTGGTTTGTTTTCAAACTTTGCCAACTCCACATTAAAAGCTGGTGATGTGCTGGAAGTAATGCCGCCCGTGGGAAATTTCAACACGCCGCTCCATCCCCAGCAGACAAAACACTACATGGCTTTTGCTGCCGGCAGCGGGATCACGCCCGTTCTGTCACTGATTAAAACCACCCTGGCTTCCGAAAGCAGGAGCACGTTTACATTGGTGTATGGCAACCGCGACCGCCAGTCAATCATTTTTTCTGAAGCACTGGAAGCGCTCAAGAATAAATACATGGAGCGTTTCAACCTGGTACATATCCTCAGCCGGGAAAAAACAGATACCGTTTTGCACGCCGGCCGTATCAATGCAGAGAAACTGGAAGCATTGAAAAAAATGGTGGATTATACCGGCATTGACGAATTTTTTGTCTGCGGCCCGGAAGACATGATTTTTGCCGTGAAAGATTTCCTGGAATCCAATGGCATTGATAAAAAACATGTCCATTTTGAATTATTCACCACACCGGGACAAATCAGAAAACCGGCGAAAGCGTTTAATAAAAAAGAAAAACCTGTTTCGGCCAGTCATATCACCGTGAAGCTCGATGGCCGCAGCATTGATTTTTCCATGATGGCCGGTGCCGAATCCAGTATTCTTGATGCTGCCCTCCAGGCCGGTGCCGATTTGCCTTACGCCTGTAAAGGCGGTATGTGCTGTACCTGTAAAGCCAAACTGATGGAAGGCAAAGTGGAAATGGATGTGCATTGGGGACTGGAAGAGGATGAAATCAAAAAAGGTTATATCCTCACCTGCCAGAGCCACCCGGTTACAGATAAAGTAATTATTGATTTTGACAACCGCTGATTTCAGGTTTTACGCTATATATATTATACATGAAAAAAATCCTGCTACTACTGCCTGTGCTGCTGGCACTAACCACAGCCGCGCAGAATATTTCTGAAATCCGTCAGTATTATACGGAGATCAATACTAAAATCACCCAGTCGCTGGAACAGGGTTTTGAAGGCCCCTTATATAACAACCATTGGGTTACCAATCATCATAACCGCAGCTGGCCTGCCGTTGGCAATTATTCTGAAACAACTGATTTCTGGTATGATGACCCGCCCTATCATTTACCAGCCGAAGAACGAGATCCGAAAAATGTACTGGTGAAAGTAACCATGACAAGGATCTCCTCCCACCTCAA
Organism: Chitinophagaceae bacterium; assembly: GCA_016720825.1. GTDB lineage: Bacteria > Bacteroidota > Bacteroidia > Chitinophagales > Chitinophagaceae > JJ008. The sequence continues at coordinate 231,355 of JADKJV010000006.1, forward strand.
AGCAGATGAAGAATATCTTTTTAAAGACGGCAAACTGATTTTCTTTTTCCGCAAAGAAGCCGAAGAAGGACAACAATGGGAAACCCGTATCTATTTCGACAACCAGGGAGCAGTTATTAAAACCAGTGTTAAAGCCAATAACCGCGAACTCACAGATAAAGATTTTTTAACAGAAGAATTCAGGGATTTCAGGCCGGATGGAGTTGCTGTGATGGAAGTTGCTAAGAAGTACCAGGATTTATTTGTGAAGAGTAATTCATAGTTACCGGTAACAAGTTACCGGTTACCAGTAACCTGTTACCAGTAAACAGCCAAATACAACAGACTGGAACTGGCAACTGGCAACCGGCAACCGGCAACTGGCAACTGGCAACTGGTAACTGGCAACTGGTAACCGGTAACTTTTTTAATTAGCTTTGAAATATTAAAACGCACTTATGCCAACAGTAGATTTCGAAAAAATATTCCAGTCAAAAATTGATGACGATCAGAAAATCGAACCGCTGGAGTGGATGCCTGATGCATACCGGAAAACCAATATCCGGCAGATCAGCCAGCACGCACACAGTGAAGTGGTGGGCATGTTACCCGAAGGCAACTGGATCACCCGCGCTCCTTCTCTGAAAAGAAAAGCGATCCTGCTGGCCAAAGTACAGGATGAAGGCGGCCATGGCCTCTATTTATATTCAGCAGCAGAAACCCTGGGGATGTCGAGGGAAGAAATGATCAACGACCTGCATGCCGGAAAAGCAAAATACTCTTCCATATTTAATTATCCTACGTTGTCATGGGCTGATATCGGTGCGATTGGCTGGCTGGTGGATGGCGCTGCTATCATGAACCAGGTAATGCTCACCCGCACTTCTTACGGACCTTATGCAAGAGCAATGGTAAGAATCTGCAAAGAAGAAAGTTTTCACCAGCGCCAGGGTTTTGAAGCCCTGCTGATGCTCAGCCGCGGTTCAAAAGAACAAAAAGACATGTGCCAGGATGCCATCAACCGCTGGTGGTGGCCTTCACTGATGATGTTCGGACCGCGTGATTCCGAATCCACGAACAGCGACCAGAGTATGAAGTGGAAGATCAAACGCAAAAGCAATGATGAATTGCGTCAGAATTTTGTGGACATGATCGCGGAGCAGATTAAAACACTTGGTATGAAACTGCCCGATGATAAACTGAAATGGAATGAAGCAAAGGGACATTACGACTGGGGTGAAATCAACTGGGATGAATTCTGGGAAGTGGTGAAAGGCAATGGCGCCTGCAACAAACAAAGGCTAGATGCCCGCCGCAAAGCCTGGGCAGAAGGCGCCTGGGTCCGTGAAGCAGCGGCAGCCCACGCTGAAAAACAAAAGAAAAAAACAACTGCATCTGCAGCCTGATCATATTTTTTATAACTAACGAAAACTTGTCACATGCATTTTAACCTGCGCATTTTCCGCTACGGCGACATCCCCGAGGATAAATCCGGCGGCGAACTCCAGCAATCCGCTTCCACTAAAAACGACTGGCCTCTCTGGGAAGTTTTTATCCGCAGCAAACAGGGTCTCGACCACAAACATGTGGGCAGCCTGCATGCAGCCGATGCACAAATGGCCATAGAAAACGCCCGCGATGTATACACCCGCCGCATGGAAGGCGTCAGCATCTGGGTTGTGGAAAGCAAACACGTACATGCCTCACTGCCCGAAGAAGCCGGCAGCCTGTACGATCCGGCACAGGATAAAATTTACAGACACCCGACGTTTTATGATTTACCCGATGAAGTTAATCACATGTAACATTGGGTTGTTATAAGAGTTTGGAATTACAACTAATAAATTCCAAAATCCAAATAACAAATTCCAAACTGTTACACGTTGAAGTTCTTTATAAAATAATTTGCTTTACTCACACCTCAAGCCAAAAATAATAACCCGGTATTCTCGTGAGACGTTTGGATTTTGGGATTTGGGATTTGGGATTTTTGAATTTTTTTTAATTTTGACTTTATCAACATATTTGTATGACACTTCTCCCCGGCTTACTCTATCTCGCTGACACAACCCTCATCCTGAGTCACCGCAACAGCGAATGGTGCGGACACGGGCCTGTGCTGGAACAGGATATTGCCATTAGTAATATGTCGCTTGACCTGATCGGCCAGTGCCGTAATTTTTACCAGTATGCAGCTGATCTGCAGGGCAATGGGGCTACAGAAGACAGCATGGCATACCTGCGTACCGGAAGGGAATTTAAAAACTTATTAGCTGAGTTACCTAAAGGCGACTGGGGCTTTACCACTTTACGTCAATATTTATTCAGCCAGTTTCAATACCTGCAGTTCCGCCAGCTTTCAAAACATAAAGATGAAAGACTGGCTGCAATTGCTGCGAAGTCGTTTAAAGAAACCACTTACCACCTCCGCTGGAGCCGTGAATGGGTGATTCGTCTCGGTGATGGCACAGCCGAGAGCCATGCAAGAATGGCAGCCGCATTAAAAGAAATGTGGCCTTACACCGGTGAAATGTTTATGACCGCCCAGCCTGATGAAGCCCTCGGCCTCAACCTCGCTATGCTGCAACAGGAATGGGAACAGGAAGTGAAACAGGTATTCGGGGAAGCAAAACTGGATATGCCCCATGGTGTATTTATGCATTCCGGTGGTAAATCAGGCCGTCATACTGAACATCTTGGATTTATACTTGCTGAAATGCAATACATGCAGCGCGCTTATCCCGGTTGCGAATGGTAAACACGGCACACGATAAAGATTCATTAATGGTATTGATGGAGCAGATCAAAGATCCTGAAATACCGGTAGTCAGTATCGTTGACCTGGGTATTGTACGCAATATAGAATTTGAAGACAACGAACCGGTTGTTACCATCACTTCTACGTACAATGGCTGCCCGGCCATGGACATGATCAGTATGCAGATCATCGCATTGCTTCAATCACTAGGATTCAAACAACCGAAAATAAAAATGTCATTGCACCCGGCCTGGACAACAGACTGGATCAATGACGATGCAAAAAAGAGGTTACAGGAATATGGTATCGCGCCTCCCGATAAACGGTTTACCATCCCGGCAGATGGTGTGGAATGCCCCCGCTGCCATTCCATGTCAACAAGGCTGATCAGTGCTTTCGGCAGCACAGCCTGCAAAGCGTTATACCAGTGTAATGACTGCAAAGAGCCGTTTGATTTTTTCAAATGCCATTAGTCGTTTTGTCCTCTTTATTTCCCGATATTCACTAACATATTTACGCGCATGAAACTGACCAGCCTGATCATAACCATGATCTTACTCCCCATCATTTCTTTTTCCCAGGTTAAAATTGGTGACCCCACCGGATTACCCGACCCCAAAGCCATCCTGGAATTAAAAGATTCCACACGCGGGTTTTTATTACCCCGGTTAACCCAGGCACAGATGAACGGCATTGCCAGTCCAACCGATGGCTTATTATTATACAACACCTCAGCCAACAATATTTACCAATACAAACAGGCATTCAGCCAATGGCGTCCGATTGTGGCCGACAGCAGCGAATGGTTTCATGACACTGCTTCCAATAAATTATACCTCAGAAGGGCGTTAAACAATACCGACTCTTTCTATTATAATGTGGGGCTTAAAAAATTTGTATACGCCGATACCCGTTATTACCGTACCGGATATACCGGAATATTTAACCTCGACGAAGGCAACAGCGACCGGTTTATTTTTAAAACGACGGCCTCCCGCTACCCGCGTCCTCTTACCAATTTATTCAGCGCCAACGGCTATTTTGTTTATGAAGTGGATAACGACACCATAGCACTGGCTCACCCTTTTGAAGCTTCTTATATCGGATTGGCTGCTGATGCTTCTGTTACCGGACAAGCCACCCAGCGTATCAGCGAACTCATTGGCATGCGGGCCGTCAGCAGCTTTACGGGTTCTGACAGTATCCTGGGCATTACCGGTTTCAGCAGCAATGTCACTACCCGTGGTAAAGGTTACCAGGATGTAATCACAGGAATCAACAATGCGACTGTTATCCGCGACAGTGTCCAGCAAATCGGGTTATTATTTGGTATCAATAATACAGTAAGCTATTCCTCCCCGCTGGGAACACCCAGGGTGCTGGGTGATTATTATGGATATGTTTGGGGCGCCTCTACCGCTTTTAATAATAAAGTGGATGGTAACGCGTATGGGATATTACTCCGCAATGTTGCTGCAGCCGCACCCGGCAGGAATTATGGCGTTTTTACCAATAAAGGAGTCAACCATTTTGGAGATTCAGTGCTGGTTACCAACCTTTCCGCTTTTAAACCACGCGAGGTCTTCGATGTTTTCTCCACCTCATCCATGATTATTCCTGTTGGCACCACTGCACAACGTCCCGCTATCACTTATCTGGGCATGCTGCGTTACAATAGCGATATCGCCTCACCGGAAGCTTTCAACGGAAGTGGCTGGATTAACCTGAAGTCACCAGCCTTATCAGCTACTGCCATTTTAGATCCCCCAATCATAGCGAATTTTAGTACCAGTACAGTTAACTATACAATTACCGGTGCTGCCTTTGGAAATACAGTGACCATTTCACCCGATGTTGCTTTGCCCAATGGTATCGTTATTGCCTGGGCGCAAGTAAGCGCAGCCAACACGGTAACTATCGGGTTCAGTAATTTTTCAGGTGTCCCGGTAGATCTGCCAGCACAGAATTTTTATATAAAAGTGATCCAGTAATTGATTTGCATGAATTGACTTCAATAAGACAATTTGAAAAAAGAGTAACATTGTAATTACTAAATGAATGCCGTATGTCTTCCATTCTGTTTGAAATCAAAAACAGTATTGCTTTCATCACACTGAACCGTCCCGATAAACTCAATTCCTTTAACCGGGAAATGGCCCTGCTCATGCAGGAAAAACTTGAAGCCTGTAAATCCCCGGAAGTAAGAGCCGTTTTTATTACCGGGGCAGGTAAAGCATTCAGCGCCGGACAGGACCTGGCTGAAGTCGTGGATCCCAATGGACCAGGCATGGATAAAATCCTGAGCGAACACTATAATCCCATTGTTACAGCTATCCGCCGCTTACAAAAACCAGTAGTAGCAGCAGTAAATGGTGTGGCTGCAGGTGCCGGGGCAAACATTGCGCTGTGTTGTGATATCGTTGTTGCGGCAGAATCTGCATCCTTCCTGCAGGCATTTTCTAAAATCGGATTAGTGCCCGACAGCGGCGGCACCCATACCCTGCCCCGCCTCATCGGCTGGCAGAAAGCTTCTGCACTGATGATGCTTGGCACCAAAGTCATTGCCGCAGATGCAGAAAGAATGGGCATGATCTACCAGTATTTCCCCGATGAAAAATTTATTGAAAGCAGCATAGCGATTGCTACATACCTCGCATCTATGCCCACAAAAGGACTGGCCTATACCAAACAATTGCTTCAAATGTCTTTCACTGCAACATTAGATCAGCAACTGAAAGATGAAGATGTATTCCAGCAACAGGCTTCATCCACAGCTGATTATAAGGAAGGTGTGCAGGCTTTCCTTGAAAAAAGAAAACCACTGTTTACAGGAGAATAAAAATTCTTACAGTAACTTTTCAGTATGCAAACCGGACAAACCCCGCAGACTGTTGTAGACCACATGATGAAGCATGACCTGTTCAGCCAGTGGCTTGGGATTGATGTGCTGGAAATTAAAACCGGTTACAGTAAAATCAAAATGACAGTCCGCCCCGAAATGGTCAATGGCTTCGGCATCGTACACGGCGGTATCGCATTCTCGCTTGCCGACAGCGCTTTCGCATTTGCGTGTAATAACCGCAATAACCTGTCGGTGGCACTCGACACTTCCATCAATTTCACCAAACCTGTTCATGTGGACGATGTACTGGTTGCAGAAGCCAGGGAAATTCACAACGGCCGCAGTACAGGTCTGTACCAGATTATAATCAATAACCAGCACGATCATGTGGTGGCTATTTTCAAAGGGACTTGTTTCCGTACCGGGAAAACGCTGATCTGATCACTTAAAACCACCGTTATGCTTAAATTATCCAGATGGGCGAGATTGAACCCCTGGAAAGCAAGATTAATTGTCGTGCTTTCCCATATTCTGTTAGTATTAATTTCTATAGAAACAGGAAGCAGGTTGCAGGAAGCAGGAATAGTGGTACCAGCTATTGTAATATATACTGCATTGGGCGTGTATATTCTGTCTGTAATGTTTTATCCTGTTTTCAAAGGCGACAGCCACCTGTTTTACAAGCAGCGTAAGCCCATGGATTTCCTGCTCGTGTTCAGCGCCTGTGTGATGATTGCAGGAACCGTCAGTAATCCCGGTCTGTCACAGATTAATCTCTCATCTTCCAATGCTGCTGAAATAAAAATCCAGCCCGGAAAACATGATCCCCGTGCCACAGAAATACTGGCTTCCCTGGAACACCGGGATAAGCACAGCCTGACAAGATCAGAAAAGAAAATACTCAGAAAGGAATTCAAATTCCAGCTCAAAGAATACATCGGAGGTAAATTGAGTGGTAACCAGCAAAGAGCTGAGAATGCAGGGCTGATCATACTGGCCATTGTAGGCGCTCTCGGGTTATTTTATCTTGTTCTCAGCCTTTCCTGCAGTTTGTCCTGCAATGGAAATGATGGCGCGGCTTTAGCCGTTGCACTTTTAGGCGGAGCAGCCATTGCAGTTGGTCTTATTTTTATAATCAGGGGAATCCGCCGGAAAAACATCAGGGAGAAGACAAGTCACCTGAAGCCTGACTAAATTCGCGTATGTTTTATTCATTCAGGGATATCATTCCGGTTGTACATCCTTCCTCTTTTGTACATCCGCAGGCTGCTGTTACAGGTGATGTAATCATAGGTAAAGATTGTTATATCGGACCCGGCGCAGCCTTGCGTGGCGACTGGGGCCGTATCATTATTGAAGACGGATGCAACGTGCAGGAGAACTGTACCATTCACATGTTCCCCGGCCTTACAGTAATCCTCCGCGAATCTGCACATATCGGACACGGAGCCATTATACACGGAGCCGTGATTGGTAAAAACTGTTTAGTGGGCATGAACAGCGTCATCATGGACCATGTGGAACTGGGTGATGAAAGTATTGTCGGCGCATTAAGCATGATTAAAGAAGGAGAGAAAATACCACCTCGCAGCCTGGTGGTTGGCAACCCCGGTAAAATCATACGCGAGGTATCTGATGAAATGATACAATGGAAATCAAAAGGAACTGCTCTTTACCAGCAGTTACCGGGCGACTGTAAAACCTTCCTCAAGGCGACGGATCCACTCCATGAATGGCCGTCCGACAAACCCGGAGTTCCAAACCCTGATTATCTGAGTTGGGGAAAACACAGGTAATCAACAAGTTGTCTTATTCGACAATTTTTTTTACCAATAAGCTTGCTTATGTGTAAAAGCTTCTCTAGTTTTATTGTCTCCAATTCAAATTCCAACGAAACAAACCAGACTGGGTTCTCCGGTCAGTATTACTATCCCCTGCATAAACCTCTGAGTCGAAAATCCTCTTGATTGCCGCTTTTCCATGTCCCCTAAACCCCAGGGCAAGCATTCATTTGTATTAACTATAAACCTCAGAGCATGAAAAATTTGACACTCAAAAGCCTTATCGTTTTCGCTTTCATCCTGGTATTTAGTGCCACGAAAATGGACGCACAAACGGTGACACTTTCCCCGAACACCACCCAAAACATCAACACAGGTGGCACAGTAAACTTAACTGCCACCAGGAGCAGCAACAGCTCAACATGGCCCGGCGGTAACAGCAACTTCACTTATACCTGGAGCGCAAGCCCGGCAGCTGGTGTAAGTTTTACAAACAACCCGGTTACAATTTCTGGCAACAACAGCAGTACGGTTGCTACTTTCTCTTCACCCGGCACTTATTTAATTACCTGCCAGGTTCAGGAAGGCGGCGGTGGTCTTACAGCCACTTCATCTGCTACTACTGTAATTGTTACATCACCGGTTCCTGCAGTATCACTCACTCCTTCCGGCTCAGCGAATACGACAGTCGGAGGAGCCATCAGCTTTACTGCAGCCGCCACCAATTTCGGCGGAAGCGGTAACTACACGTACACCTGGACAGCTGCCGGTGCAACGATTCCCGGTTCAAACCCGAATAGCATTGCCGGAGCCAGTGATACCAAATCACTGACATTCCCCACAGCCGGAACATTCACGGTTAGTGTAATGATTGCGCGTACTGGTGCTTCAACCATGACAACCGCAACCACTACAGTAACTGTTGTAGCTGCGAACCTCTGGGCATCATCCTCTACAGGTTCACAAGTATCTTCTTACGTAGTGAATAACGGAGCTTATATTGCCGGCCCCACAAACCTGTTTGCATTTTCATTCCCCGGTACAACAACCGGTGGTACAACTTCTGCCGCACTGGCAAGAAATGCCACACCGAATGCTGCAAACGGTTATTTCTACTGGCTGCCCAACACTTCAGGCAACAACGGTGTTGTGGAAGTATTTGCAGCTACATCAACCGGCGCTACACCTACACGTATCGGTTCTGTTGATATCAACGGTGGCAGCAACAACGCCCTTGGTTTTGTACGTTTAGGCGTTGGCCCCGACGGAACAGCCTGGTTACTGGCCGGTGATAACACCAACTTATTCCTGGCTTCTTTCATGACCAATGGTATCAACACTGTAACAATCACCACCAAACCTGTTTCACTCAGCGGCGGTCTGGTTTCCACTTTCCAGAATGGTGACGTTTGTATTTCAGGTAACAATAACATGTACGCCCTGGCCAATGACGGTGCCGGTGTAACACAGATTTTCATCGGTTCACTCAGTAACCCCAGCGTAACACTGACTAAAAAATGGGATCTCAGGGATGAAACCAACGCAGCCTTTACCGGCAGCGTAAACGGTGTTGCCTTTGACGCCCTTGGCTCATTATATATTACAACTGCAGCCGGTTTATATTATATCAACCAGGCTACAGTATTCGGTGGCCCCGTACCCACAGTACAATGTTCACTGGTTGACGCACAGACTGGCTTACAGGATCTCGCGTCAAACGTGTTCCCCCAGCAGTCTACTTTACCGGTAACACTGGGCGACTTCAACGTGGTTCGCCAGGGAAGCAATGCAGTCCTGAACTGGACTACATTAACTGAATCCAACACAGATCATTTTGAAATCGAAAGAAGCAGTGATGGTGTGAACTTCAGCGTGGCCGGCACTAAAGGCAGCGGCACCAACTCAGTAGTTATTAAAAATTACCAGTACATAGACCCGATCAATCAGAATAGCGGAATGATTTACTATCGCCTCCGCACCGTTGACAAAGACGGACATGGCGTTTACAGTAAAGTCATTACACTGCGCATCGCAAGCGGTCTGGTGAAAGATTATTCCGTATTCCCCAACCCCTTCACCACCAGCCTCACGCTGCAGATCAGCGCTGAGAAAGCTACATCCGTAACCGTACGAATCAGCAATGCGCTCGGACAACCCGTGGTAAACCGCAGGATTGCCCTGAACCAGGGAGAGAACACTGTAGTTCTTCAATCAGAACTCCAAAATCTTAAGCCCGGCATGCACCTTATGGAAATAATATCAGACGATGGTAAGATCTCACAGAAGATTATTAAAAGATAATGCTCAGGGTTTATTAACCCTTTCCCTCCTGGTTTCTACCGGGGGGGATTTTTTTTGCCAGTCACCCCCTTAAAACCAGCCATTTATAACAATTTCATTGCTGATTTATGTAATTTTCGTATTTTAATAGTCTTGTTAAACTAAAACCGTGGATATGAGAAAACGTTTACCCTCCTTAACAATTTTACTCGGAACCTTATTACTTGCCCAGGCTACTCCCGCCCAGCAAACCGACCGCTTTGCCTATGCCGTTACGGATGTGCAACCCGGCGCCAACTGGAGCTTCCTGCGCAAACTCAACCTGAACACCGGCGAATACAGCCAGGTATTAATGAGCGGCGATAACATCAATTTCGTTGCTTATGATGCTACATCACGCAAACAGTTTGAGACACCCTTAACCGACAAAACGTACGGGCAACTGGCCAACGCGCCATTCGGTACCGGTGTGGCAGCTATGGCTTTTGACAAAAAGAATAATCGTATTTATTACACCCCGATGTTTATCGACCAGCTTCGTTACATCGACATCAAAACGATGAAAGCTTATTATGTAACTGACCAGGCTTTCACCGGCAAAGCCAACAAATCAACTGATCAGGGTAATATCGTTACCCGCATGGTGATTGCGGCCGATGGCAATGGTTATGCCATGACCAATGACGGCTCCCAGCTGATCCGTTTCACCACAGGCAAGAAACTCACCATTACTGATCTCGGTGCTATCGCCGACGACCAGTCTAACAAAGGCGTTTCTATCCATAATTCATGCAGCAGCTATGGTGGCGACATCGTGGCTGATGATGAAGGCAACCTGTATGTATTCTCTGCACGCAACCACGTTTTTCGTGTGAATATTGAAACCAAAGTGGCTACCCATCTCGGTACCATCAGCGGTCTTCCCAGTAATTTCACCGTAAATGGTGCAGTCGTAAATGAAAACAACCAGGTAGTTGTTGCCAGCGCCATGGAATCAAATTCATACTTCAGTGTGGATATGAAAACACTCGTTGCCACACCGTATAAACTGACCGGCACCGTATGGCATACTTCTGACTTAGGTAACAGCAACATGCTGGTATCCGGCAATAAAGCCAAAGGCGGAACTGTTGACCTGATCAGCCGCCAGACACCCGGTAACAACGACAATACCATCAGCATTTTCCCCAACCCCGTTACCAATAACCAGTTCATGATGCAGTTTAGCCAGCTGGCTCCCGGCGACTATACCATCCGCATCACCGATGTAATGGGACGTGAAATCATGCAGCAGCCTGTAACTATCAGCAATGATAACCAGACGCAATTGATTCGCCTTTCTTCAGCAAACGCCCGCGGGGTGTACCTGGTGAAAGTAACCGGAGCAGCAGGTAAAGCTGTGTACAGCTCCAAACTCGTTTTACAATAATCCCTGAGAATAATTGGAAAAAGCCGTTCCGTTCACCGGAACGGTTTTTTTATTTTACAGGATTCGTCCACACTTGTTTCAGCAGCATGGCTGAGTCTTTAAACCCCACACATTTCATATCTCCCCGGCCGGTAAATCCGCCGGAAGGACTGCACAACACCTGGCAATCTTTTGAGTACAGTTCATTGAACTGGTCGCAGCAGGGTGCATTAAAAAGATAAACTGTATCACCGCGGAATTTGTAGGCATCAATGCTCATCGGTGCATCCGATGGCTGGTGCTTCCCCAGATCAGTAACCAGTGTACGTAAACAAGATGGAATCGAATCCCGGGTTGGCTCCGGATTACCCGTGGTTTTGGAAGAATGACTGCATTGGCCATTCGTAAGCAGGGCAGCGAGCGGAAACAGGACTAAGTATTTCATTATATGCGGTTAAAATGGGTTAAGGTATCTTTGCGCCGTGCCGGTTCAAACAGGACCGGCCCTTAAAATTAAGGCATTGGAGAAAAGCAATTTTGTTGACCAGATCAGGATATTTTGCCGGAGCGGACATGGTGGCGCCGGAATCAAGCATTTCATGCGCAATAAATTCACGGCCATGGGTGGCCCCGACGGCGGCGATGGCGGCCGTGGCGGTCATATCATCCTGAAGGGAAACAGCAATCTCTGGACCCTGCTCCACCTCCGTTATTTCAAGAACGTACTCGCTGAAAATGGCGAATCCGGCGGCGGCAATAACTGCACCGGCCGTTTCGGTAAAGATGTAATTATAGAAGTTCCCCTCGGCACCATCGCCCGGGATGAAGAATCCGGGAAACAGGAAGTCGAAATACTGGAAGACGGACAGGAAGTGATCTGGATGGCCGGCGGCCGCGGCGGTTTGGGAAATTCCCATTTTGCCACCCCTACCAACCAGGCCCCCGAACATTCCCAACCCGGTGAAGCCGGATCTGAGGGCTGGAAAGTACTTGAACTGAAAGTGCTGGCCGATGTGGGACTCGTTGGTTTCCCCAACGCCGGCAAATCCACTTTATTAAGTGTGATCACCGCGGCCAAACCCAAAATCGCCGACTACGCATTTACCACCATCACGCCCAACCTCGGCATGGTGGAATACCGCGACGGAAAAAGTTTCTGCATCGCCGATTTACCCGGTATCATTGAAGGTGCAGCAGAAGGAAAAGGCTTAGGCCATCGCTTCCTCCGCCATATTGAAAGAAACTCCATCCTGCTCTTCCTCATACCGGCAGACAGCGCTGATCATAAAAAAGAATTTGACATCCTGGTGAATGAACTGCAGGAGTATAACCCGGAGTTGCTGCAAAAGCAATTTATCATTGCAGTAAGTAAAAGCGATATGCTGGATGATGAATTAAAAACGGCGATATCAAACGAACTGCCGAAGACTGTACCGCATTTGTTTATTTCTTCAATGACGAATAAAGGGCTTACTGAGCTAAAGGACTTGCTCTGGAAAACGTTGAATGCTCCGGTTGTTTAATTTTTTTTACCACTAAGGGCACAAAGTAAATACACAAAGGCCACAAGGGTTCAAACCTTTGTGGCCTTTGCGTCTCCTGAAGCGTAGGAGGGTGTAAAAAATAATTTAATAAGATCTCCCCACCGTATCACACGCCGCTTTCAGCAACGAATTCCCATCCACCGCATCCTGCCATTTCTCCCACATCATCACCCCGTTCGCAATATCCTTCGCCAGTTTAGCTTTACGCTTCACCGTATACTGACCGTTATAATAAATGGTATAGTTGGTAAAACCGCCTGCCGTTACAATAGCAGAATCATACAAAGGATTGCCGCCCTGGGATAATATTGTTTTATAGGTAAGTACTGTGTTGGATTGCGTAATACCTGAAGGCCTGCCGTATGCCGGTAAACCCAGTACACATTTGGATGCAGGCATACCACGGGTGGTGAGCCAGTAGTTTAAACAGGTTTGCGACAGTGCATAATCGCTGTGTTGTCTATAAGGAACAGTCGTATTGAAATCATCATACGCCATGATGTTGAAAAAATCGGTGTAAGCGAAAATTTCATTGCGGATGGCATCACGGAAGCTGCCGGCGTATTTACCGGCTGTGATAGCGGCAGATAAATAATAACGGCCGCCGCGGTGCAGGGAGTCGGATAATTCTTTCATTAAAGAAGTGAATGTAGCATCCGTACCATCGCTGGTGCTGGGGAATTCCCAGTCCATATCCACGCCGTCAAAACCATAAGTGCGCACATTATTCATCACGTTGTGTACAAACGCAGAGCGGCCACCGGCTGTGGCAGCCATGTTTTTGAAATTTGTTTTACCATCGCCGCTGCCATCATTGATGCCAACAAATATTTTGGCATTATTGGCCCGGGCTTTGGCGATCACTGCACTGAGTGTGGTCGGGCTCACCACATCCAGTGTACCGCTGGTATTTACCGCGAAGAATGCATAGATCACCACATTGGTCATTCTGAATTTGATATCGGGCACATCAGCGGGATTACGGTAAGAAGGGAAATATCCCACCACATAATATCCGAAAGGTGCAGGTGCTGTAATATTCACTGCTGTGAATGAAGCCGCTGATCCGCTGCAGCCGGTGGCCGCACCGGTTGCATTTTTGGGGACTACGTACCAGTAATACATCACGTCAGCCGTTGCCGGTACATTGTATGACGTGCTGGTACCACTCACCCCGGAGGCAAGTACCGTTGTGGGATTGGAGGTCGTGCCCAGGTAAACATCATAACTGGTAGCACCGGAAGCTGCGGTCCAGGATAAAGTAATGGTGGAACCGGCTGTTACAAAACTGCCGTTGGAAGGGGCCGCAATGGAAGTGCAGGAAGGAGCGGTACCGCCGCCACCACCACCGCCACCGCCGCCGGGAGGAGGCGTGGTACCCGATTTTTTACAGGAAACATACATGACGAAAATCAGGCAAAGCCAATAAGCAGTCCGGCGTATCATATAACAGTCAATTTGGGCAGTAATTTAAGGATTTTAGGACGAATGGTCATTGGGTAAGCCCCTTTAAAGTAGTAAGTTTGCCCATCTTAAAAATCACTTATGAAAAGAATACTACTGACGATTGGCCTCTGCCTGGCCATGTTCTTTAAATCCTCTGCCGATGAGGGTATGTGGCTTCCGCTCCTCCTCGGTCAACAGGTGTACGGCGATATGGTTAAAAAAGGTCTCAAACTGACCAAAGACCAGCTGTATAACATCAACAAAGCCTCTCTCAAAGACGCGATTGTAATTTTCGGTGGCGGCTGTACCGGCGAAATTGTAAGTTCACAGGGTCTGATCTTCACCAACCACCACTGCGGCTATGATGCCATTGCCAATGCAAGCAACATGGAGCACAATTACCTCCGCGATGGTTTTTATGCAAAAAGTAAAGCAGAAGAAATCCCTTCAACTTTATCTGTGCAGTTCCTTGTTCGTATTGAAGACCTCACGGCACTCGTGAATGATTCACTCAAAGGATTAAGCGGCAGTGACCGCGTAAAACGCCAGGCTGAAGTGCTTGCCAATATCAACAGGCGTATGAGCGATCCCACACAAAATATTGAAACCCGTGTGAGCTCCCTGTTCAAAGGCAACCAGTTTCTCGCTTTTGTTTACCAGCGTTATACGGATATCCGCCTGGTAGGTGCACCTCCTGAGAGCGTGGGTAAATTCGGTGGTGACACCGACAACTGGGAATGGCCCCGCCACACCGGTGACTTCTCTATCTTCCGTGTGTACACTTCTGCTGATGGCAAACCTGCCAAATATGCCGAAACCAATGTACCCATGAAACCCAAATGGTTCCTGCCTGTTTCACTGCGTCCGCTGAAAGACGGCGACTTCGCTATGATCTGGGGTTATCCCGGCGGCACCAACCGTTATGAAAGTTCTTATGGCATTTCACTCGCTACTGATATCAACAGTCCCACACTGGTTAAACTCCGTGATGTGCGCCTGAAATATATGTTCGAGGAAATGAAAAAAGATCCTGCTACAAAACTGCAGCTGGCTTCTTCTTATGCAGGTATCGCCAACTACTGGAAATTCTATGATGGCGAAACCAAGCAGCTGCTGAAATATAATGTACTCGGACAAAAACAGGCTTTTGAAGCTAAATTCAACGCCTGGGCTAAAGGCAAACCTGAATATGAAAATATTTTTGCAGACTGGGCTAAAGCCTACGAAGCCTGGAGGCCTTATGCCAAACTGCGCATGAATATGGTGGAAGGTATTTTCGGTTCCCCGCTCATTGGTTATGCTTCTTCCCTCACCCAGCTGGAAAATGCACTGGTGAAAACCGGTTCAAAACCTGAAGACGTGAAGAAAGCCGCCGCTGCTGCTGATGCCCAGCGCAAAGCTTTCCTGGAAGATGAAAACAAAGCATCTGACCAGAATATCCTCGGCGCTGTGCTGATGATGTTCTACAATGATGTGGACCAGCAGCAACACCCCGTTGGATTCTTCGGTAACCTGAAAAACACCGTGGGCCCCCTGACTGATGAAGCGACTTTCAAAAAATACGCAGCCGACGTTTTCAGCAAGACGATGATTTTTGACGATGCAAAATGGAATGCGTTTATCGCAAGTCCCGACGCGAATACACTGCAGACTGACCCTGCATTTGGATTAGCCAGTGCATTCCTGACCAGCTATAACAGCAAATATGTTCCCCTGTTCCAGCAGTTCAATGCGAAGAACGCCGAATATGGCCGCTTATACCTGAAAGGCATTATGGAAATGGATCCCGTAAAAGCGAAGATGATGTATCCCGATGCTACTTTCACTATGCGCGTAAGCTATGGTAATGTAAAATCATACCAGCCCCGCGATGCAGTGTTCTATGACTATGTAACCACTTCAAGAGGTTTACTGGAAAAATACAAACCGGGCGATTATGAATTCGACTTACCCGATCGCCAGATTGAGTTGCTGAAGAAAAAAGATTTCGGTCAGTACATGGACCCCACCCGCAAAGACCTGGTGATTGGTTTCATTACTACAAACGACATCACGGGTGGTAACTCCGGTTCCCCTGTAATCAATGGCCGCGGCGAACTGATCGGACTTGCATTTGATGGTAACTATGAGGCCCTGAGCCATAAACTGGCTTTCGACAAGGACCTGAACCGTACCATCAACGTGGATATCCGCTATGTACTGTGGTGTATTGATAAACTGGGTGGCGCAACGAATATCATCCAGGAATTGAAACTGATGAAATAATTTAGTTCTCCTTTTTAAAAAAAGCCATCCGTAAAGCGGGTGGCTTTTTTTTAATACATTAACCACAAAGGACACAAAGTCAATTCGGAGACTCCAAAAGAATTGAAAAGTCTGAAAAGCCAGCGTGTTGGCTTTGTGTCCTTTGTATTATGTATTCCTTTGTGTCCTTTGTGGTTATGCATTTATGTATTCTTCCAAAACCTTAATAAATTCACTAACATTGCATCACCGTTTATCGATGAAAAAGCTCCCGCTTTACATAACATTCCTTTTATTCACCGCCGCTGCCAATGCCCAGGTACGCTTCAGTTTATGCAACGACCTCGGCCTCCAGCGCAGTTTTAAAAAAGGCCAGCAATACTGGGCCGGCGGCCACACCCTGAGCGGTGATTTCCATTTCACTTCCACCGATGCCGCTTATTTCTGGATTTCCTATTATACCGAGGGTAAGTTTAAAAATAACCTCATAGCCACTGCCAAGTCACCGTCAACCACACCGCAACAGGTAAACTATGTAAACAATGCGCTGATGCGCTTCAAACAGTTCTCGCTGGGCTGGAAGAAATTCCTGAAAGGGAGTTTTGATGCTGACAAAAGCTGGAACATGTATGGCTTTGCGGGGTTTGGTATTATTCTCGGGAAAGTAACGAATACCCATTCAGTCAGTATTGACAGTAATGTATATGTATTGCCTGTTCGCAGCGGCAAGGCTAATTTCAAAAGACTCACAATTGATGTAGGACTTGGTGCCGAATGGCCGATGGGTTCTGATTTTTTTGTGTATTCAGAATTGCGTGCCTGGTTGCCCACCACGTCTTATCCCAGCAAATATGTTTTTGTAAACCGCGATGCCCCGATTGTGGGCATGCTGAATTTCGGGCTGCGGATTCTTTTCTAAAATTTTATATCGAATCGTCCGTCTGTCACCGCCAGTGGTGAAGGTGCATTGTAGATATTCAGTGCATTAAAACGGAATGTGCCTGAAATTACTTTAGCTGCCGTATCATAGCGGGTGAGTGTAACGGATCCGATATTGGAAGATGAAGTAATCCATTCGTTTTCGGGAGTGAGGTTTCTTTTCACGTAATAGCCATAGTTACCGGAAAAACTGCCCTGGGTGGTGGTGGTATTGAGCTGGTAAGTGCCGGTGCCGGTTACGTTACCGAGATAAATTTCGATTTCAGTTTCGTTGGGGGAAGAAGCAAAGTTGCGTGCGTTGATCAGTACATCCTGTCCCAGCCGGCGTGCTTCCAGCAGGTTATCCGCCGGGAAAGGTCCAAATCCCTGGGGAATCCAGAAACTGCCGTTCACGGAGGCGCCGAATGTATTGGCCCCGGTTTGGGTTTCGTCCGGTAAACCGGATACTTCCTTTTTACAGGAAACGGCGAGGATAAAGAGCAGGCATAAACCTGCAAATGTGTTTTTCATATTGAGTATTAAACGGAAAACAGTTGTTTTTGGTATATAAACAGAAATCGTGCTAAAAATGCCCATAGCAATTCATCCGGAAGATTTTACCTTTAATATAACCTGAACCTGTTGTATGAAACCACTCACCATCAGCCAGATAGCGCTGTACAAATTATCCATCCCGCTTATTGAACCTTTTATCACTTCCCTGGGTAAAGACGAATTTGCCCATAATGTGGTGGTGAAAATAACCACAGCCGAAGGCCTGGTGGGTTTTGGCGAATGCAGTCCCTATATGCCCATTAACGGCGAAAGCCAGGACACCTGTTTTATCGTGGGCCAGTATTTTGCCAAAGCACTGAAAGGAAAAGATGCGCTGGACATCCCAGGCAATATTGCGTTGATGGACAGCATCATTTATGGTAATACGGCGATAAAGAGTGCATTTGATATCGCATTCTATGATATTGCCTCACAGGCAGCGGGTTTGCCCCTTTACAAATACCTCGGCGGAGATAAAACCAAGACCATCATTACTGATTACACCGTGAGTATTGGCGAACCCGAAAAAATGGCAGCTGATGCGTTGAAAATTTTAAGACAGGGTTTTCCTGCCATTAAAGTCAAACTGGGTAAGGATGGTAAAAAAGATGTGGAGCGCATCCGCGCGATCCGTGCAGCAGTGGGAAATGATATCCCCTTGCGCATTGATGCCAACCAGGGCTGGAAAGTAAAAGAAGCGATTGAAACATTAAATGCGTTGGCTGAATTTGATATACAGCATTGCGAGGAACCCATCGCCCGCTGGAAATACCTCAAGCTGCCGAAAGTAAAAAAGAACAGTCCCATTCCCATCATGGCCGATGAGTCCTGCGGCGATGAACATGATGCCGCCCGGTTAATAGATATCAAGGCTTGTGATTATTTCAATATCAAACTCTGCAAGAGCGGCGGCATATACAAAGCCCTGAAGATTGTCAAACTCGCCGAAGCCGCCAACATCCATTTACAGGTAGGCGCCATGATTGAAAGCCGCCTGGCGATGACAGCATTTGCACACTTTGCTTTATGCAGTCCGATGATAGAGCATTATGATTTTGATACGGCGATGATGTTTAGTGAGGATCCGGTGAGCGGGGGCATTGTTTACAAAGATGGTGGTGTGATAGAGGTGCCGGAGTCAGCGGGGTTGGGAGCAACGATTGATGAAGCCAGGTTGAGAGTCTTAAACACATAGAAACATAGACACATAGGAACACATAGAAATACAATACGCAAATTCATTTTATTCGGAAAGTCTCTTTTATAGGAACAGTTCTCTGTATTTTCTATGTGTTTCTATGTGTACTATGTGCCTATGTGGTAAAGACTCTGATTTTCAAACGCCTCGATGGTTGACCCAATACGTCACTGCGTTTTTAATTTCTCCAGCCATTTTTTGGCGGAAGCAATGGCTTTTTTACCGGTAGCTGTTTGTTCCTGTAAAAAGAAGGCTTCTGTTTCCTGAAGGAATGGATACTCCGTTTCCGATGCCGGCAGGAAATCTTTCCTGAAATGCCGGATCATTTTGCGGGATGTTTCAAGATCATTCCATCTGCCCAATTGCAACAGAATATCATGTAACAAGACCGGATAAAAAGGACCTTCGGACTTTTCATCCGTTACCAGCAGGATCCAGTAATATATTGTTTTCAGGAGGCGACGTAATCTGTGGGGTTCACGAAAAGCCTTGCGGATATTTATTTCCCGGGCACCCACCAGTTCACCGATCTTTTTCATTAAAGCCCCGTCTTCCGTTTCCATTAAATACTTCAGCGACAAAAGGGGTTTGCTTTCGTACACCGCTATTGCCTTTGCAGAAAAATGAATAGCCTCGCGATGCTGATGCCGCAAGTAACGGTGCAGACCCGGGCAGTATTTATTTTTTTCTTTTGAAATTGCATTTACCAGATCCCGGCATATTTCAACATTCCTTTGTTTGCCGAGGGCGTTGAATAACTGTTCCGCCGGATCCAGTTTCAGGAGCGGTGAGGGATCCTGTTCATCTGTACAGGCCAGCAGCGTATAGGCCCTCAGCTTTTTAAAAGAAACCCTGAGTGTATGGATGTCATGCGTATCCGTTTTTTCCCCGAAGCCGGCTAAGGCTGGCTGAAAAATGCGCTGTTCTTTCTGCCAGTGCTTATATAGTTTCCCCGTTGTATGGTTTTTTTCCATATAGAATCGTCTTCTACAAGTTAGACTCTTTATAGCGGAGAAATACTGATGTTCATTCTTCTGCCTTTTCACCGCGTTAAAATATTTCCCGGAGCGGGTAACGCAGTGAGATTTTTAAATACAAAACCACAAAGATTCACTAAGGTTTTATTGCTTTATGACTGATCAGTTGGATTGATTTGAAAATACACGCTATCCCATTACCACAAAAAGGGGACTATGGGCCGCTTTCAGCAGCCGAACCCTAAAGCTTAGAAGCTATCCTAAACAAGTTACTTGCTTATCATTCACCATTTCTAAAACTCCCTTCCTTATTCAATTACATGTTGTAAATTAGTATAAAGTAATCCCCTTGTTCGCCGTTATCTGGGCCATATTGAATATTGCAGCGACAGTCGCACTGATTGTACTGATCATCCGCGGCAGTCGTAAAGTCAGGGCAAAGTTCGGCATCGGTGCCGCCATCCTTTTTGGGATTGTTGCATTTTCATTAGCCTGCCGTAATCCAGATAATGATGCAGCTAAAGCAAAGAATGGCAACTGGGAAACGACAGAAAACCTGCATATCCGCAACAACTGCCACCATAAACAAAGCATTGTACTGGATAAGAACTGGCTCTCCGAATATGTACTGGATATTTTCTATGGAGTAAACGAAGAAACCGGGCAGAATACAGCTATCAAAGCCTGGGTCAGGAAAAACGGTACATTTTTAGGCAGCAACTGGGAACCTTATTATGTCCTGATTGAGAATTTGGGCAACAACCGCATTTCATATAGTGTCAACGCAGCTCAAAGCTGGTATTTGCTGGGGTTAATGTTGATGGGAAATGCAAAGGAATTTGATGGTGAAATGGTTTTGGAGTGAATAGCTGGCGCTTTTTTTAAAAGTCTTTACCACATAGAAACATAGACACATAGAAACACATAGAAATACAATATGCCAATCTTTATTATTCGGAAATTCAATTCCATAGGAACTGTTCTTTGTATTTCCTATGTGGGACTATGTGCCCTATGTGTCTATGTGGTGAAGACTTTGGATGAATTATCACAAACCCACTCCCCATGAACCTCTTCAACAAACTTTTCAAAAAAGACTCTTCCCCTACAGAATCAACAGCCCGTTTCTTCAGGACCATGCCCGCCAAAAACTATGCAGTCGCAAACTGTGTTTTAGGTGATTGGAATGATCCCTCCCGGATGCTGGAAGAAAAATCAATGATCCTGGATATTATACCGGAAGGAGAAAACCCGGCAACACGTATTACCAGCCTGAATAAACTATACTATGAAAACCTGCCCGTCCATTACAGCTTACCGGAGGAACAGGCCATAGCTGTTGCGAAGTTGATTAATGCATCATCTGAAGACAATTCCACAATTGAGGCAGAATGGCCTAAATCACTTACAGATGATACATATGAAAAACTTCACCAGTTACTGAAACTGGATTTTGTATCAGTCTTGCCAATCCCGACAGGTCAAAAACCAGTGTATGTTATTTCCATCAATAAGAATTTCTGGCTGCAATCACCCAACCAGCGATTCAGCACCTGCGGCTTTAATACCTACGAAAGGTGGTTTTTGGAAGCGGAGTTTATACATGCAGATTTCAATACAGCCTTTAAGTATGCCACTATTATCACCAGCCGCCTCTGGGTTGGCCGTGGCCCGGACAACAGTTACTATTTTGAAGAACGGCTCAAGGAAGAACTGGAAGCAGTATCCAATACTAATCCGGCAGCGAATGAACTGAACCGGCAACTAAGCAATTACTCAGCCAGCGAAATCGATTTCAATGGCAGTATTATTTATACAAACTCAGATTTACCGGCCACAGAATTATGGGCATTATATAAACAAGAGTACGACCGGGTATACAACAATTACAAAGCCGAATTTGACTTGCTGCAATCCGTATATGAGGTTGTGAAAAATGCGCCGTTTTATATAACGAAGGTTATATAGCTTACACTAATAACTGCATTTCCAATTTGAAATCACAATACTTGAAATCAAAGCACATATCAAACATCTTATACTTCATTTCGCCATTTATACTCTGGGTGATTATATGTTTAATATGTGCCATCATTAAAAAAGCCAGTTTCAACGGCGACACCACTACGTGGGCCTACCTCGCTGCAAACCTGTTTTTACCTTCTTTTTTTATTTTAATGCCTGCTGCTGTATTGATCAAGTACCTTATTAAAGAAAGAGTACTATTAATATGGATTATCGAAACGATTATCCTGTTGTTAATATGGGTGTTTGCGGTAAGGTAGGAGGTTGAAAGTCTTCACCACCCACCTTCGCTTCGCTTATGCTTGCGCTGAAGCTTCAGCATAGGCGCACGGCGGGCAAGGCATAGGCACATAGTACATAGAAACACATAGGAAATACAAAGAACTGTTCCTATGGAAGTGAATTTTCGAATATTAAAGATTTGCGTATTGTATTTCTATGTGTATCTATGTGCCTATGTTTCTATGTGGTAAAGACTCTGAATCCAACCAAACAAGCCTATATTCACCCCTTGCACACCTCCTTCAACACCCTCATCAACAGCTTTATTGAAAACAAAGTCGGTATAGCCGAAAACTTTTTAAGCGAAGCGCTCTCCCTGCATTTAAAAGAAAACCTGGCCACGCTCTACGGCGACCAGCAAATGAAAGCAGCCGGCACCGGCAACAATAACATCATCCCCCGCGATAACGCCATCCGCAGCGATATGATCTACTGGCTCGACCGCAAGCATAACGATGAACACGAAAACAGCTTCTTTGATCTCATGGATAACTTTGTGGGCTTCTTGAATGAAACCTGTTACACCGGCATCACAGGTTATGAGTTCCATTATGCCTTATACGAAAAAGGCAGCTTTTACAAAAAACACCTCGACCAGTTCAGGAGCAACGACAGCCGCCAATACACCATGATCAGTTACCTGAACACCAACTGGGTGAAAGAAGATGGCGGGGAATTATGTATCCATCATGATAACAGCGTAGAAAATATTTCACCGATGAGCGGCAAAACCGTGTTCTTCAAAAGCAGTGAACTGGAACATGAAGTGCTGGTGACGAATAAAGCAAGGATGAGTGTGACGGGATGGCTGAAGTCCTGAATTCGAAGAGTCCTTGAATTCCTAATTCAAAAGTAAAAATTAAAAAATCGTAACACTTCGTTGCTCCCAACGGTTTCTCGCAGCGTATAGTTTCTCGCAGCGGCCGCAGCGGAGCAGCGTTCGCAGCGGAAATACAACATAAACACTTTTTCATTTCTTTGCAGCGAAAACGTTCCCTGCCCCCTGCCCCCTGCCACCTGCTACCTGCCACCTGCCACCTGCCCCCTGCCACCTGCCCCCATTACCCATTGTCCTTCCACTGCCACAAATGCACACAGGCATAAGTCCTGTACGGACTCCACTTCGCTGAGATCCGTTTCATCTCCTCCTGCATCTGCTTTTTATCCGTAGCATCCAGTTTATACAATTTCGTCATCGCCTGCTGGATGCCGAGATCATCCACCGCAAACACATCTTCGCGGCCTAATGCAAACATCAGCAGCATCTCAATCGTCCACCGGCCCACACCTTTGATGACAATTAAATACTCAACGATCTCTTCGTTCGACATCTTTTTGAGCTTTGGCAAACCCATGCCAAATTCAATCTCAAACCTTGCCACATTTTTTACATACTGCACTTTGGCATTGGACAAACCGATGCCGCGCAGGGTAAGATCAGGCGTGTCAAGAATCTGCTGCGGTTTGGGCTGTTTGCCACCGTAAAGCGCAAGGAATCTTTTATAAATCACGGCCGCTACTTTGGTCGACAGCTGCTGGCTCATAATTGAAGCACAGAGGTAAGTACAGATATTTTTCCGGATTTTAATCTGGTGCGGTTCACAGTGCTCCACCAGCTTTTTCAGCTTTTTGTCTTTCGACAGGTGCGCGATATATTCCATAATTGGGATTAAATATAGACTTTTGCTGCATGCGGCGGGAACCAGTTATCACAAACGACGGATCACATACAATCAGGGAAATTGAAAGCGGCACTACTTTCCATTCACACCATGGGGCTGTACAGGAATCCATGCATGTATTTATTGAAGCCGGACTCAGGTATTGGCAACAACTACACCCGGAGCAATCGCTGCATATCCTGGAAATGGGAATGGGTACAGGACTGAACCTGCTGCTCACTATCCGGGAAGCTGCCTTGCTGAAAATAAAAATACACTATACGGCCATCGAGGCATTTCCGCTGGAACCAACCATTACAAATCAACTGAATTACCCGGAGATTTTACAGGATCCTGCCTTGACTGGAATACTTAATGAGATACACCAATCACCGTGGGATACAACTATTGCACTGACAGAATGGGTGGAATTCAAAAAATTGAACACAACGCTGGAAGACTGGCAACCTGCAGCAGCTTTCGATATCATTTACTATGACGCCTTTTCACCAACGGAACAGCCGGAGTTATGGACAACCGGCATTTTTGAAAAATTATTCAAGACATTACAACCTGGCGGATTATTATTAACCTATTGCAGTAAAACGATTGTACGCAAGGCAATGATGGCTGCAGGTTTTACAGTCATAAAAATACAGGGACCCTGGGGTAAAAGGGATATGGTAAGGGCTGTTAAAATGGGATAAGCCTATTCAATCGTCCAGCTCATCTCCCCGCCTTTTTCATCTTTCAATGAAATACCCAGCGCCGTAAGCTGATTGCGGATCTTATCACTCAATGCAAAATCCTTGCGGCCTTTAGCCTCCTTGCGGATATCAATCAGCAATTGCATCACACCCTGGAGTTTTGCGTGATCGGCTTCTGTTACAGAACGGAATCCCAATATATCTACCAGCCATGTCTGGAAGGTAGCTGCCATTTCACTCCATAATGCCTGGGGCAATGAACCAACAGGGAAGTTTTTATCTTTTGCGCCATTGATCACCGGCACGAGTTCAAACAGATTGGCTAACACACGGGCTGTTCCGAAATCATCATTCATGTACTCAGGTAACTCAGCCAGCAATTTTTGCACTTTCTCCGTGAGCGCAGCATCATTTGCTGCATCTGCCGGATAGCTTTCGCCCTGGATTTTTTTCAGGTTGTCGAATGCATCCCACAGTCTTTTCAAACCTTTCTCCGCCGCCACCAACGCATCATTGCTGAAATCAAGTGTACTGCGGTAATGGGTTTGCAGGATGAAGAAACGCACTGTCATTGGGTGAACGCCTTTTTCCAGCAAGGGATGATCACCACTGAAAAGTTCCGTCAGCTTGATCACATTATTATAGCTCTTGCCCATCTTGCGGCCGTTAATGGTGATCATATTATTATGAATCCAGTAACGGACCGGCGCGGTATGATTGCAGATCGTACTCTGTGCAATTTCACTTTCGTGGTGGGGGAATAACAAATCCATCCCACCGCCATGTATATCAAACTGCGCACCGAGGTATTTGGTCGCCATGGCCGAGCACTCAATATGCCAGCCCGGGAAACCTTCACCCCAGGGACTTTGCCAGCGCATGATATGTTCCGGTGCTGCATTTTTCCATAAGGCAAAATCAGCACGGTCTCTTTTTTCTTCCTGGCCTTCCAGTTCACGGGTGGTTTCAAGCAGGTCGTCAATGACACGGCCGCTCAGTTTACCGTAATCATGACTGGCTGCGTATTTTTTTACATCGAAATAAACTGAACCATTCACTTCATATCCATATCCTGCTTCAATGATCTTTTGGATCATCCCGATCTGCTCCACAATATGTCCTGTGGCCGTTGGTTCAATCGTCGGCGAAATGGTATTGAACTGTTCCATCGCCCAATGAAAAAGGTTGGTGTATTTCTGCACCAGCTCCATGGGTTCCAGTTTCTCGAGAATCGCTTTTTTGGAGATTTTATCTTCTGCCTCACGGCCTTCTTCCTCAAAATGCCCCGCATCCGTGATGTTGCGGACGTAACGCACTTTATAACCCAGGTGCATGAGATAGCGGTATATCACATCAAATGTAATATAAGGACGGGCATGGCCCAGGTGGCTTTCACCACTAACGGTGGGCCCACACATACATACCCGCGTGACCGGGTGTGATAGACGTGAATACTTCTTTCTGGCGGGTTAATGAATTATATACTTTGAGTTCGCTCATACTGTCGTGTTATAAATGCCCGGCGGATTTCACCGCGGAACGCATGCAAAAATACTGTTTATTGTGCTGTTTGCGGGGGCTTTCTCAGGGCTTTGCACCACGGGGATTCTTCAATGCCACATCCGCCAGGATCATATAGTGATCCGAATAATTTTTAACTACCCGGGTGAACTGCTTCACCGAAAAATCATTGCTGGCAAAAATATAATCAATCCGCAGCGTGGGTGAAATACCAGTGAAGGTCCGGCCCACCCCAAATCCTTTTTTCAGGAATGCATCCTGCATATCGCTTTTCACCCGGAAATAAGTATAGGAGGTGGGCACGTCATTCAGGTCGGCACAGAACACAATGGGGTAAGGACAATCATCCCGCACCGTACTGATCAGGTCAGCCTGGATGCTGCGGTTGGTAAATCCCTTGCGCAGTTTGCCAAAGATGGCTTTTGAATTGGTGAGCAGGCTGTCTTCCATTCCCTTGATCTCACTGATCCGCTGGTAATCCACCGGCTTAAACTGCAGCGACTGCAGGTGGGTGGTGTACACACGGATCGTGTCATTGTTGAATTTCACATCCACATGCAGTAATGCTTCCGGCAATGTAGGACGCGGATAACGGATCAGGCCGCTGTCGAGAATCGGGTATCTGGAAAAAATCACAGAGCCCGTAAAATGATTATCGCCATCCACATCATGCGAGAAAAAAGTATAGGGATAACCCAAACTGTCACGGATATAAAACAGGTTATCGTAATAACGGGGATCCAGTGAATGGAAAAATTCCTGCAGGCAAACCACATCGGCATCCTGCTGTTTGATCATATCCAGCATCAGTAACCTCGTCTGGCTGCCTTTGTTATTATTCCGCTTCATTTCCACAAAACGGGCTACGTTCCAGCTAACCACACGCAAAGCACCCGGATCTTTTTTATAATGGAATTCACCGGGCATGTGAAAAGCAAAAAATACCAGTATGCTTTTATAACCCAGCAGCAATGCAACACCTGGTATCAGCGCAATCCTTGGTTTCGCCAGGATCAGCCAGCCGGCAATCGTGAGTAATAAAACCAGTAAGATGATAGGAAAGCCGAGGCCAAGCAAAGAAATCATCCACCAGCCAGCCGGATTTAGTGAAGGGGCCAGGCAGGCAAGCAGGTAAAATACCACAACGCCAATTGTGACAAAAATTAAAATCCGCTTGGTGATGTTCCGGAATTTGCTCGCCATTCCTGCAATTTACATTTCTTTGTTAAGGTGTGCTTGCCGCCCGTATAATCAGAAATCTTCTTTACTGGCTTTTTTCAGAATCTCTTTTTCTTCATCTGTGAGAAAATGATATCCTTTGTGATTGATCTTATCAAGAATTTCATCCACCCTTTCCTTAGTTACATTCGGTGTTTTGGTAAAGGGAACAGTGCCGGATTTATAATACAATTCATTTTTAGGATCATGCCCTTTGCGCGGACGTGAAGGATCAAACAGGTTACTTGTCCAGTCAGCAATTTTATTCATCCACTCACTGCCATCATAACCCATCCGCAGGAAAGAGATAAATAATAACCCTGCTGCTGCACCGGCAACATGCGCCGTAATATTTGCCGGATCATTCATTGATACACCGGCAATATCTGAAATCACATAAATCGCAGTAAGTACCCATATAGGCAAACCGCCGCGCAGCATCGGGAAGATACGGTAACCGGGATTCACCAGTGTGGTAACAATAGCCACAGCCATTACACCGGGAGCGGCACCAACCATCATAGCACCGGGAATCTGTGCATGCAGTTTCGGCATCAGCTGGAATGACAACATATAACCCAATGCACCTGCCAAAGCGCCATATAAAAATACAGGGACCAGTTTACGGTTACCCGTCAGGTCCTGCAGGATATAACCGAAACAACCCAACCAGAGCATATTGGGAATAATGACCCATACATTGTCATGAATAAACATGTGCGTGAACAAACTCCAGGGCTGCGAAACCAGTGTTCCGAAATCAGCCGGCAGCGCAAACAAACTCAGCACATTTTTATTGTAAAAGGCTAAGGCCACTTCATGTTCGGGCTGGTATTTGTAAAACCAGACCGCTTTCATGAATGCAAAAATCACAAACACGATCAGCTGGATAGCCACCAGTGTGGTCAGCGCATTGTTCTTCTGACTCAGTGAAATCTTCCTGCGGTATTGCTGTTCAGTGTACGACATAATTGATTCTGCAGACAAAAATACAGTAATCCGGTGCGAACCGGCCCTGGTTAATATAACGTCTTCCGGTTGGTTTTGTTCCAGTAAAGCACAATTAAAAAGCCGGTCAGTGCACCACCCAGGTGGGCAAAGTGGGCAATATCATCCCCGCCAAAGCGGCCTAAGCCGCCAAACAGGTCAAGCAGCACATAAGCCAGTGCCATCCATTTGGCCTTGATGGGTATCGGTATCAGCAGGAAAAGAACTTCTGTATTCGGAAAAAGATAAGCAAACGCCACAAACACGCCCATAATAGCACCCGAAGCACCACCGGCGGGCGCACCACCTCCCAGGATATACTGCATACCTAAGTGTGTAATCGCTGCACCCACTCCGCAGGCCAGGTAGAAAAATAAAAACCGTTTGGCACCCCACACATTTTCAAGTATCCGGCCAAACATAAACAGGGCCAGCATATTAAATGCTATATGATAAAAAACGATGTTATTATGCTGGTCATACGAGGCATGCGCAAACATGTGCGTGGCAACCTGGTAAGGTTTGAATAATGGGAAATCAACCGGCCAGAGCGCGATCTTAATCGTCAATCCCCACTGTTTATCATAAATCAACTGCGCCACCCACACGAGGATATTAATGATGATCAGGTTTTTGATCACCGGGGGAAATTTGTCAACGCGCTGATATTTGAAATTACTCATGCTGTAAAATTAGTGTTTATCGCCCCTGCCGGATGTTATTGGGCACCCAGCAATTCCAAATCTTTCTTTAAAATATATCCTTCCGTAAACTGGCCGTTATTTTCAAACGTACATCGGATGTAGTTTTTAAACACTTTCGCCGCCTGGATCTTATCCCCTTTCACAAGATAAGCCTTGCGGGGTTTGGCCGTAGCCTGCGGGGATGAGTAGAAAAAAGTCTTAGCCGCTTTTACCTGCCACCAGCTGCTGTCGGTATTATATTCCGGATTAAAATCTGCCAAAGGGATATCACCGGCTTCCGCACGGGTGATTGTGGCATTTTGCATGGTTTTATCCGGATCCCCTGCATGGAAATAAGTTGAATTCTGTTTGAAGAACATCCAGGTTTTTTTCAGTTTATCATAACGGAACTGGTATTCTTCCGACCAGCGCCAGCCAGCACCACCATAAAAGTCGAGGTTGAACCCGCCCGGCAATACAATCAGTTCTTCAAAAGGATCGCCAAACGCACCGCCGCAGTTATGGCACATCACCACATCATTATTGGTTACTGCCACCTGCAATGATTTATCTTTTTTTCTGGTGATCACCAGCAAAGGTCTTGCGGCTTCAAAGTCCGGACTATCCGCAGAAATAGTGTCCTCTCCCTGTACTTTCAGGATAAGAACATAATCCTGTAAACCGTCTCCGTTCAGATCCTGTTTACCATAAGCCAGTGCCTGGTATCCGCTTTGTACGAATGGTTTCAGTTCAGCGGGCATTGGGGTTCTCTGGGCTGCTGCATAAAAGGAGATAAAGGCAGTCAGCGCGACAATCATTTTTTTCATGAACAACTCAGCTTTTTTTAAGTTTTAACTGCACCACATTTTCTATGTGATGCGTGTGCGGGAACATATCCACCGGCTGGATTTTCGTTACCTGGTATTTTTCATCCAGCCATTGCAGGTCGCGTGCCTGCGTGGCAGGATTACAGCTCACATATACCACCAGCGGTGCTTCCATATCCAGTATTTTGCGAACCAGTTTTTCATGCATGCCTGCCCGGGGCGGATCAGTGATGATTACATCCGGCCGGCCATGTTCCGCAAAAAATTCATCGGTACATATATCAATTACATCGCCTGCGAAAAATCTGGCATGATCCAGTTCATTCAATGCGGCGTTTTCATTGGCATCCTTCACGGCATCTGCCACCACTTCCACACCAATAATCTGCCGCGCGCCGGGATGTACAAAAATGCCAATACTGCCCGTGCCGCAGTACAGGTCATAAACATTTTCTGTACCGGTTAGTTCAGCAAATTCACGGGTTACTTTATATAATTGTTCTCCCTGTTTTGTATTCGTCTGGAAAAAGGAACGGGGACCGATTTTAAACCGGAAGTCTTCCAGTTTTTCAATCACATAACCCGGGCCTTTTACGGTAACCGGTTCCAGGTCAAACAGGCTGTCATTCCATTTCAGGTTCACCGTATACAGCAACGTGGTGATTTCCGGGAATTGTTCCTGCAGTTGTTTCGTAAGTATGGCAATCTTCTCCGGGTCATCCTCTCCCACCACCACATTCACCATCAGTTCACCCGTTGTGCAAAGCCTGATCTGCAGGTTCCTTAAAAATCCAACATGATTGCGGATATCATAATACGTCCAGCCATATTCAACAGCCATCGCAGTAATTGCATGCCTGATCCGGTTGGTTGGTTCAGCCTGTAAATAACAGGTATCAATCTTCACCACTTTATCAAACCAGCCGCGTGCATGGAAACCCGCCACACCGGCCTGCGGTTCCCCGGATTTTTCTGCAGTCATTAATTCTGTTGGAACAAACTCCTTCGTGCCGAAAGTATATTCAATCTTATTCCGGTAATACCTGGTTTCTGCCGCACCCAGGATGGGCATCAGCACCGGCATATCCACTTTGCCGATCCGCTTCAGCGTTTCTTCCACCTGTTTTTGCTTAAACTGCAGCTGCTTTTCATAAGGCAGCATCTGCCACTGGCATCCGCCGCAAACCCCGAAATGGGAACAGAACGGCACCGTCCGGTCAGCCGCATAAGAATGAAAATGCACAGGATAACCTTCCGCCCAGTCTTTTTTACTTTTCGAGAGCCTGACATCCACCACATCCCCCGGCACTACTTTTTCAATAAAAACCACTTTGCCATCCACGCGGGCCAGGGACTTCCCTTCAGCTGCATAATCTTCCACGAGCACTTTTTCAAGGATCCTGATTGCTTTTCGTTTTTTCACGCAGCAAAACTAAGGTTTTCGGAGGCAGGAAGCAGGGAGCAGGTGGCAGGAAGCAGGGTGCAGTATCAACGAGTATATTCGGGTTCTTGTATCCGACTAACGACTAATGACTAGCGACTAACGACTAGAGTACAACCATTAACCCCAAATTCACATCTTTTCTCCCTTCTGAAGCCCGTTTTTAATAACTTTACCCGATTGATTAATACGTATGAGAAAACTGCTATTCACTTTTTTGTTTTTCCCCTTGCTGGCCGTTCAGGCCCAGTCCGGATATGAGATTAAAGTAACATGTAAACCCTTCCAAAACAAGTGGCTATACCTCGGTCACTATTTTGGCAAGCAATACCCGATTGTGGATTCAGCCATGCTGGATAACAACAGCGTGGCGGTTTTTAAAGGCACAAAGCCCCTTCCCGGCGGGATTTACCTGGTGGGCTATCCCAACAAAAACGGCTATTTCGAGATTTTGATTGATAAACAACAGAAATTCAGCGTTTTAGCTGATACCGCTACCATTAAAACCGGGGCTAAGTATATCAATTCCCCGGATAACGACATGTTTACGGCCTACCAGCAGTACATGGGTATGATTGGCGGCAAAGTGGCCAAATCACAGGAAAAACTGAGAGCGGCCACCAACGCCAAAGATTCACTGGTTTACCAGAAAGAACTGGAAGACCTGGATAAAGAGATCACCGGTTACCGGAATAATGTGATCACCAAACACCCCGGTACTTTGCTGACAGCGCTGCTGACCTGCATGCGCGAACCGATTCTGACCGGCAAACTGAAAAACCCGGCAAATAAAGAAGATTCACTGGCCGCCTATAATTACTTTAAATCACATTACTGGGATGGCGTGAAGTTTTATGATGGCCGCCTGGCATACACGCCTTTCTTTGAAGAAAAGCTGGATAAATATTTTGCGCAGCTCGTGATACCACAGCCCGATTCGGTGATTAAGGAACTGGATTATATGCTGGGCTTTGCATCTATCAATCCTGAAATGAACAGGTTCCTGCTGGTTAAATTCGTGAACCGTTATCTCAACCAGAAATACATGTGGGAAGATGCGGTGTTCGTTCACCTGTTTGAAAAATATTTTGCTTCCAAAAATTATGAATGGTTGACTGAAGCCGGCAAGAAAGTGATTACCGACAGGGCTTACAGCCTGATGGCAAATATCATGGGCAATCCGGCTGCAGATATTGAACTGCCGGATACATCCGGTAAACAAACAGCGCTGTATAACCTGGAATCAAAATATACACTTGTTGCTTTCTGGGATCCCACCTGCAGCCATTGCAAGGAAACCATTCCCCGCCTCGATTCATTTTACCAGGCCAAATGGAAAGCACAGGGTATGAAAATTTTTGCCCTTGCCAAAGAAACAGAAGGTACGCACCAGAACTGGCTGGATTTTATACGTGAGCACAAACTGTTTGACTGGACACATGTGTATTATTCCAAAGCCGATGAAAAAGCAAGGGTGGATGCCGGCATTCCCGGTTATTCGCAGTTTTATGATGTGCTGACCTTCCCAACCATTTATTTGCTGGATAAGGATAAGCGGATCATCGCGAAAAAACTGGCATTAGAGCAAATTGATGAAGTATTGACGCTGAAAGAAAAAGGTCAATAATACAAACCGAAAGTTTTCCTGAACTAAACGATACAAAAGATCGCTATGAACAAAAAATGGCTGGCACTGATTGCCATCTCCCTGTTTGGACTACAGGCTTCTTCGCAAACACTGTTTACTTACGGTAAATACGCTGTGGATGCAGGTGAATTCATGCGCGCTTATAACAAAAACAACGCACAGCCTGCTACCAGCAAGGAAGCCGGCATCCGTGAATACCTGAACCTCTATATCAATTCAAGGCTGAAAATCCGCCACGCATACGACAAGGGCTTCGACACATTGCCCAATGTAAAAAACGAAGTGGTGGCATTCCGTTCACAGGTGATCGATAATTACATGACTGATCCTGAAATCCTGAAAAGACTCACCACCGAAGCTTTTGACAGAAGCCAGAAGGATATCCACGTTGCACATATTTTTATTTCATTCCGGAACCCGGAAGGCCGGGCCGACAGCGCCGAAACCAGCCGCAAACTGGCTGCCGTTCTCGCCAGACTGAAAAAAGGAGAAGACTTTGAAAAAGTGGCTGAAGAATCATCCGAAGACCCTTCTGCAAAATACAACCGCGGTGATATCGGTTACATTACCGTCTTCACGCTCCCCTATGAAATGGAAAACCTGGTGTATGGCACTCCGGTGAACAGCTATTCAACCGTACTGAAATCAAAAACAGGTTACCATATTTTCAAAAATCTCGGGGAAAGAAAAGCAGTGGGTAAGATCAAAGCCCAGCAAATCCTGCTGGCTATTCCACCGAATGCAGATGAAAGCACCAAAGCAAACCTGGGCCGTCTCGCTGATTCATTATACAAGAGACTCCAGGCCGGCGATCCCTTTGGCAAAATGGCCAATGAGTTCAGCAATGATTATATCAGTGCAGTCAATGGAGGCACCATGCCTGATATCAGCGTGGGCCAGTACGATCCCGTATTTGAACAACACCTCTGGGGATTGCCAAAAGACGGGGCGTTCAGCACACCGTTCCAGACTTCCCACGGCTGGCATATCGTCAAACGCATCAGCCTGAAACCTGTTGTAACTACTGCCGGCGATGCCAATAACGAAGAAGAATTACAGCAACGCATCACCACCGATGGCCGCTGGAAAACATCGAAAGAATATGTGTACCAGAAAGTAAAATTAAAACCAGGATTTCGTCGTGGTAAACTGCCCGCAGACCAGTTGTTTGCTTACACAGACAGTGTGCTGGATGCCAAACCAGCCGGAGTTGGCAGGAATATCAAAGGCAGTGATGTGGTATTCAATATTGGTGACAGCGCCTATCGCGTGAGCGACTGGATTTTCTACAGCCAGGCTTACCGTTACAAATCAGATGGCAGCGGCATCAAGCCTTATGCTGACCTCCTGGATGAATACAGTAACGTGGCGATGTATAATTATTACCATGATCACCTCGAAGAATACAATCCGGTTTTCCGCAGCCAGATGAATGAATTTGCTGAAGGCAACCTGATATTTGAAGTAATGCAGGAAGAAATCTGGAATAAAGACCAGTCTGACACACTCGCCTTGAAAGCCCTCTACGAAAAGAACAAAGCCAAATACACCTGGAAAGAAAGTGCGGATGGTGTTATTTTCTTCTGTGCCGACAAAGCCATTGCTAGCACAATCTATGATGAAATAAAAAAGAACCCGCTCTCCTGGAGATCTGTCCAGGATAAATATTCCGAAAAATTAATTGCCGACTCAGCGAGATATGAATGGACCCAGTTCCCCAATCTCAATAACGCCGCACCCACCGCCGGGCAAATCACCAATCCGCTGGTAAACGACAACGACAACACCGCCTCCTTTGCCTGGATCGCCAAAGTATATCCCGACCCCGCCCCGCGCAGCTTCGCCGAAGCACGCAGTCAGGTGGTAAATGATTACCAGGCAGTAATTGAAAGTAAGTTGATTGAGGAGTTGAAGAAGAAGTATCCGGTTAAAGTGAATGAGAAGGTACTGGCGACTTTGATAAAGTAGTTACCTGTTAACAGTTGCCAGTTACCAGTTACCAGTTGCCAGTTAACA
Source organism: Chitinophagaceae bacterium (assembly GCA_016720825.1). Classification (GTDB taxonomy): domain Bacteria; phylum Bacteroidota; class Bacteroidia; order Chitinophagales; family Chitinophagaceae; genus JJ008. The sequence continues at coordinate 266,301 of JADKJV010000006.1, forward strand.
GCCGGGGGAAGGCTGTTATTATTGGCTTTTAGCTGTTGGCCAACAGCCAGGAGAGTAGTTGCTTAAAACTATTTCGAGCGGCGAGAGTCTCCCCCTAGTTAGCTGTCATTCCGAACGAAGGAGGAACCTGTTCCGAGTTCAAGGAACCGTGCCAGTAGAGTTCACCGAGGCACTGAATCACTTATTGAAATTCCCGCCAATAAATTTTTGAGATAAACTCCTCCAGCCTTTCGCCCTTAGCCAATAGCTAAAAGCCAATAGCTAAAAGCCAATAGCCAAAAGCCTCCCGAGAATACCGCTCAACTGGCAACTGGTAACCGGCAACCGGTAACCGCATACTCACAGATCCCGAACCACATTCACAAACACATGCGGTTTCCCCAGCGTATAATAATGCAGCACCGGCACACCGCTTTTCTTCAGGTCGCGGGATTGTTCGAGTAACCAATGTTCTCCTACTTTCTCGACCTCTTCATCAGTTTTGCATTTGAGGATTTCGTTGGAAAGATCAGCCGGTAAATCAATATGGAAAGTTTTGGGAAGGACGGTCAGTTGTTTTTTGGAAGTGACTGGTTTGAGTCCGGGTATGATGGGCACATTGATACCTGCTTCGCGGCAGGCTTTTACAAACGCATAATATTTTGCGTTGTCGAAAAACATCTGGGTGATGATATAGTCGGCGCCCGCATCAATTTTTTGTTTCAGGTATTTCAGGTCGGATTCCATGTTCGGTGCTTCAAAATGTTTTTCCGGATAACCGGCCACACCGATACAGAAATCAGTTTTATGGGTTCCTTTTAATTCATCTTCCAGGTAAATACCGGCATTCAGGTTCACGACCTGTTTCAGGAGATCACTGGCATATTTATGTCCGCCGGGTTCCGGCTCAAAAGCAGATTCATTTTTAGCTGCATCACCCCTTAACACAAGCACGTTATCAATGCCCAGGTAACGCAGGTTGATCAGCGCATCTTCTGTTTCGTTTACACTGAAACCACCACAGATCAGGTGGGGCACTGTATCTACATTGTATTTGTTCATGATGGCGCCACAGATGCTTTCAGTACCCGGGCGTTTGCGCGTAACCACTTTTTCAAATGTACCATCCGCTCTTTTTTTGAATACGTGTTCACTGCGGTGATATGTAACATTGATGAAAGAGGGATTAAACTCCATCAGGGGATCGAGGTGCTTATACAGGGCTTCAATGCCCTTTCCTTTTAAAGGGGGCAGCACTTCAAATGATATCAGGGTGCCCTTGGCCTGTGCGATATGGTCTGTAACCTTCATAAGCCTGCAAAGCTAACCAAGCGGAGCCATTAGTCAAAACCCCGTTAAATGAATACTGTCAGGTTTTAAAAGCCCCGCAAAGCTTATTTTTGCGGCTCATGTCTGTCAGCATAAAAACCAGGGACCTGGTAAAAAAATACGGAAACCGCACTGTGGTTGACCATGTTTCCTTCGAAGTGAAACAGGGAGAAATCGTTGGTTTGCTGGGCCCGAACGGAGCCGGCAAAACCACTTCATTTTACCAGGTTGTGGGATTACTCAAGCCCGATGAAGGGCATGTTTACCTCAACGAACAGGATATTACCCGGCTGCCCATGTACAAAAGGGCCAAAATGGGCATTGGCTACCTGCCGCAGGAAGCTTCCGTATTCCGTAAGCTGAGTGTGGAGGATAATATTGCCGCTATCCTGGAAATGACTGATCTGCCCAAAGCCGCACAGAAAGAAAGACTGGAAGCTTTGCTGCTTGAGTTCCGTCTCCAGCATGTCAGGAAAAGCAACGGTGATGTATTAAGCGGTGGTGAAAGAAGAAGGACTGAAATCGCCCGTGCACTGGCTGTTGACCCCAAATTCATCCTGCTCGATGAACCTTTTGCAGGTATTGACCCCATTGCGGTGGAGGATATCCAGGCGATCGTAGCCAAACTGAAGTTTAAAAATATCGGTATCCTGATCACGGACCATAACGTAACAGAAACACTCTCTATCTGCGACCGCGCCTATTTGCTGATTGAAGGGAAAATCTTCAAACACGGCACGGCAGAAGAACTGGCCGATGATGAAATGGTACGGAAACTCTATCTCGGCAGGAACTTTGAGTTGAGACGGAAAGATTATCTGCATGAAGAAGCCCGCGAAGAAAATAAAAGGGAAGAAGACCGGAGCCAGGGCATCCCCCCGATCCATGACTCATCTCACGCGAGGCTGATCCAGTTTTCAGATGACACCATCCAAAAGACTAAATCCCTCCTTGCACTCATTGATAACAAATCAGATGGCATGAGCTTCGACATGAAAGCCGATGAATACATGCTCCAGGTCAATGAGCTGAGGAAAGCCATTACCGATTTCGCCCAAAACACCGGGCACCGCGAATTATTAAACAAGATCGACCAGCTTCCTGAATTTGATTTCTCAGAATATGCCTTGTTCTTTAACGCCAACGACCACGCCAAACTGGCCGGCGGTTTCCTCCAAAGCCTCACCAACATGGCTTATCGTGCCAAACTGAAAAAACTGAAGAATGCACTGGAAGAAACCCAATCTACATTAGGCACTTGTTTGATGTATCTCAAAGCCGCGGATTAATCTTACACCGGCTGTTTTCTCAACAACGATTTTAGTTTCTTAGCTTTTCAATCCTTGGTTTTATATATTTCATTAGAGAGAGGCTATCCGCTTTTAGTTTTTGCAATTTTTCCAAAAGTGCCTTAGCCTGTTCCGGGTTAAAAGTTTGAGGTGAATTAGCCGCATTTGCAGGAAAATGATGATTCTGCTTGACTTCTGCTATGGAAATAACGATAAACATGGCAATATCCGTCGCAGCCTTGCCTCCTGCTGTTAATGTATTCACGATAGCCTTAAGTTCTGACTCACTTATGGGAACCCCAATACTGTTCAATTCTTCCGCAAGCCGCGCACCCACTGCAGCAAATGAAGCTTCTTGTCTTCTTTGATTTTCGTCTGCTATCGGGTTTTTTTTATTTAGCTGGGTATTTTGCTTCAACGTGTCTTTAACTCTCACATCCTGTGCGCTGGCAGTTCCGCAAAAGCATAATATTATGAAAGTACATGCCAGCAATCTGGCCTTCTTCTTTAAGTCTTTGATAATATTCATACTTTCTATTTTTATTAAAGCACTAAACGACTATTCAATTTACAATTATATCCGGTTTTAAAATTGATTTTAAAGCTTTGCTCACCCCGGTCTATCCCCTGCTAACCTGCAAAAAGTGCTTGAAAGGAGCAAACGGGACCAATCTTCCCGACTTCCGGACTTCCCGTCTTTCTGACTTCCCGACTTCCCGTCTTCCCGACTACCATCACAGGTTATCCCTCCTTTTACCAGTTTTCTTTATCTTGCTCACACCATGAGCCTCCTGCGCCCAGCCATATCATCCCTTGCCCGTATGCGGTCCTGGCGTATTGACGCATGGAAGAACAACCCCGTGGATGCCCAGCGGGAAGTGCTGCAGGATCTGGTGACCTCTGCCCAATACACCGAATTCGGCCGCAAATATGGTTTTTCGGAATTATTCAATGTAAAAGCATTCAAGGACGCAGTGCCCGTGCATGAATATGAGGACCTGAAGCCTTATATCGAAAGAACCATGCAGGGAGAGCAGAATATTTTGTGGAACACGCCCATCTACTGGTTCGCCAAAAGCAGCGGCACCACAAGTGATAAAAGCAAATTCATTCCCATCAGCGATGAAAGCCTGGAAGACGGCCACTATAAAGCCGCCAAGGATGTGCTGACGATGTATTACCAGTTCAATCCGGATTCAGCATTACTTACCGGCAAAGGTTTACTCATTGGCGGCAGCCACAGCATCAATCCGATGAACCCCGAAGCGCAGTACGGCGACCTGAGCGCAGTATTATTCCGTAACTCGCCTTTCTGGGCACACTGGATCCGCACGCCCGACCTGAGCATCATGCTTATGGATGAATGGGAAAGCAAAATCGAAAAACTGGCAGAAGCAACGATCAAGGAAAATGTAACATCGGTTTCCGGTGTACCTACCTGGACGCTGGTGTTATTTAAAAGAATACTGCAGTTGACCGGCAAAAAAACCATTGCTGAAGTATGGCCTTCTTTTGAATTATTCCTGCATGGCGGTGTTTCTTTCACGCCTTACCAGGAACAGTTTGATAAAATCATTGGCAAGAAAATCCATTACCTGGATATGTACAATGCCAGTGAAGGCTTTTTCGCCGCCCAGGAAAATCCGGGTGACGATGGCATGCTCCTCTTTACCGATCACGGTATTTTCATGGAGTTTATGCCAGTGAGTGAATACGGGAAAAAACATCCCCAGACCGTCGGGCTCCAGGATGTGGCACTGAACCAGAATTACGCCCTCGTGATCAGCACCAACGGTGGCTTATGGAGATATATCGTCGGTGATACCGTCAGCTTTACTTCCTTAAAACCTTTCCGTATTAAAGTATCCGGCCGGCTGAAACATTTTATGAATGCATTCGGGGAAGAAGTGATCGTTGACAATTCTGATAAAGCCATTGCCATCGCATCCGCTAAAACCGGTGCAGTGGTGAATGATTATACTGCCGCCCCTGTTTATTTTTCAGAGGCATCCAACGGGGCACATGAATGGCTCATTGAATTTGACAACCTGCCTCCCAGCCTGGAAGATTTTACCCATGAACTGGACCTGGCCCTCAAATCCATTAACAGCGATTATGAAGCCAAGCGCCATAAAGACATTGCCCTTCGCCCGCCGATTATCCGTCCGCTGGCACCAGGCACTTTTGCAGCCTGGCTCCGGACGAAAGGCAAACTCGGCGGACAGCACAAAGTGCCGCGACTGAGTAATGAAAGAAAAATGCTGGAGGAAATACTGCCCTTCAATACTTTTGACAAAATTTAAAACATCATCATGAAATTGCTCGCAGGAAAGACCGCTATTGTTACCGGTGCCGCCCGTGGTATCGGAGAAGCTATTGCCCTCAAATTTGCAGAAGCAGGCGCAAATGTCGCCTTTACCTATATCAGTGACAGCAGCGCACCTAAAGCCGCAGCACTTACAGAAAAACTGGTTGCGCTCGGCGTAAAAGCCAAAGCCTACCAGAGCAATGCCGGTGATTTTGCCCAATGCGAAGCTTTTGTAAACGATGTACTGAAAGAATTTGGCAGCGTGGACATCTGCGTGAACAATGCTGGTATTTCAAAAGACAATCTCCTCCTGCGTATGACTCCCGAACAATGGGATGAAGTAATCAAAGTAAACCTGAACAGTGTTTTCTATATGACCAAACAGGTCATCCGTCCGATGATGAAGGCCCGTGCCGGCGCTATCATCAACATGAGTTCCGTAATCGGCGAAATGGGCAATGCGGGCCAGGGCAGTTATGCCGCCAGCAAAGCCGGTATCATCGGCTTCACCAAATCAGTTGCCAAAGAACTCGGCAGCCGCAACATCCGCTGCAATGCCATCGCACCTGGTTTTGTGGAAACAGACATGACCAGTTATTTAAAAGAAGGCGAGGCTGGTGAAAAATATAAAGCAGGGATTCCGTTGGGAAGATTTGCAACGGCGGAAGATATTGCGAATACGGCGTTGTTCCTGGCGTCGGATATGGGATCTTATATTACTGGTCAAACGATCAGCGTTTGTGGAGGATTGAATATCTAATTTTTTTTTTACCACAAAGGGCACAAAGAAAATACACAAAGGTCACAAGGTTCAAACCTTGTGACCTTTGTGTATTCCTTAGTGGCCTTTGTGGTTAAACATTTTCAACTCTCCACTACAATCCCTCTTTTCTTAATGTAGTCATGCCATAAGATCATCGCCGCTATCGTCCTGTTCGGCCGCCACACTTCCGCTATCGCCAGCATTTTTTCTTTCGAAATATCTTTCGGCAGTTTCTTCACGGTTTTTAAACTGTTCACCAGCGCAATATCTCCCAACGGGAATAAATCAGTCCGTTGCAGTGCATGCATGAGGTATACATCCACGGTCCAGTCGCCGATGCCTTTGATGGCTTTCAGTGACAGGCGTATTTCATCTTCATGTGCCTGATCCAGTTTTTTTAGTTGCAGGGATTTTGATTGTATGGCATTGGCCAGTTCGCGGGCATACACGATTTTCTGCCGGCTGAAATAACAGGATCGTAAATCTTCATCAGACAGCGATAATATTTTTGCAGGTGTTACATACCCGATGCGGGCGCGGAGTTTTTTAAAAGCCGCAAAGGCAGAAGCCAGTGAAACCTGCTGCTCCAGGATGGTGAGGATCAATGTCTGGAAAGTAGCGGGCCTGGTCCACATCGGCGGGTAACCATGCTCTTTGATAATAGCCCGCAGGTCTTTATCCTTCTTTGCGAGCTGGTCACAAATCGTATTGAAATTATTTTCGTGGAAAACAGCGTGCATGTTATCCTTTTGCAGCAGATTTAAATTTGGCAATCGCTTCACGGGTGAATTCGCTCAGCACCAGCCTGCCGCTGATGGCCGCCCTTTGCATTAATAATGTATCCCAGTCTTCCGTTCCCCGCCAGGCAATTTTTTTGATTTCTGCCATGGCTTCCGGACTTGAATGGGTCAGTGTATTGCACAGTTTTTTGATAGCCTCATCCATAGCCTGCCGGTTGGGATGCAGTTCTGCAAATAAACCATGCTGTGCTGCCCAGGCCGAGCTGCGCCAGCTGCTGGCGTCAATGGCCAATGCAGAAAAGGCAGATAAACCCATCTTCCTTTCAACAGCAGGTCCCACTACAAAAGGACCAATACCGACTGCCAGCTCACTGAGTTTAATATCTGCTTCAGCACTTGCAATGGCATAATCAACCGCCGCAGCGAGACCCACACCACCCCCCACACATTTACCATGTATGCGGCCAATGATGAATTTCGGGCAGGTGCGGATTGCGTTGATCACTTTGGCAAAGCCGGTAAAAAAATCCAATCCTTCTTCTTCGTTTTGAATGGCTACCAGTTCATCAAAGGATGCCCCGGCACAAAATGCTTTTTCCCCGCCGGACCGCAGAACAATCACTTTCACATCCGGGTCAACAGCGGCTTCGTTGATGGATTCCATCAGCTGGCGCAGCATAATCGCCGGCAATGAATTGCTGCTGGAATGGAAAAACTCAATGGTTTCAACACCATCTGTCACACGGATATTTACATAGGCTTCTGTCATACCTGTTCTTTTAAAATATTTAAGCTTGTTCTTTCAATGCCACCATCGTCAATATCGTGGCCACACCCGTAATCTCACCGGATTCATCAATCATTTCCACCAGCCATTTTACAATGCCTTTTTCAATATCATCACCGCGTTTTGCATCAGCAGGGTTTTCCACCACCCTTTTATCATTGGGCAGTTTTTCCTTGCAGGTAAAACGGATATGGATCTCTGATCCCGGATAAACCGGTTTGGTGAAACGGAGTTCATCAATACCATAATTCAGCAGCACGGGATTTTTTTCATAGCTGTCAACAAATAATCCTGCAGCAATACTCATGATCAGATAGCCATGGGCCACCTGCTGCTCAAACATAGTGCCGCTGAAATCAGTTGTTTTAATATGCGCATAAAAATGATCGCCGCTTAAATCGGCAAACCGGTCAATATCGTCTGCCGTGATCACTCTTTTTTCCGTGATCAGCTGGTCCCCGATCTGTAATTCTTCAAAATACTTCCGGAAAGGATGTTTGCCCGGATCTTTCCCTTTCCCAAACGGCTGATACACACTGGTAATTTCAGTGAGCATCGTGGGCGAACCCTGGATCGCTGTTCTTTGTAAATAATGCTTAACACCCCGGATACCACCCATTTCTTCCCCACCGCCGGCACGGCCGGGACCACCATGCACCAGCATGGGTAACGGTGAACCGTGACCTGTATTTTCCTTCGCACATTCCTGGTTCAGCACCAGGATCCTGCCATGCCAGGCAGCTGCACCAATTACATACTTGCGGGCAATGGCGGGATTGGCAGTAACAATTGTACTCACCAGGCTTCCCTTGCCCATTTTGCTGAGGGCAATCACTTCGTCAGCATTGCGGTAAGGCATCAGCGTGCTGACGGGACCGAATGCTTCCACTTCATGTACTTCGGGACTGCTGAAAGGACTGGTGTTCAGCAATAACAAAGGCGACATAAACGCACCTTTCACTGCATCGGCATCAACGGCCTGTACGCTATCCAGACTGCCATATATTATTTGTGATGAAGCCAGCAGTTTTTTCACCTGCGATTTCACTTCTTCCCTTTGCTGCAATCCGGCCAGCGAGCCCATCCTCACTTTTTCATTGAGCGGGTTACCGATTACGGTCTGGTCTAATGCCGCACTTAATCCCTTGCGGATATCTTCCAGTTTATTCTCCGGCACAAAAATGCGGCGGATGCCGGTACAGCGCTGACCGGCTTTCAGCGTCATCTCTTTCCTGATTTCCTTGATGAATAAATCCCACTCTGGCATGCCAGGTTCAACATCTTCACCCAGTACAATACAGTTGAGGGAATCTGCTTCCATGGTAAACGGAACGGATTCGCGTAAAATAACCGGATTCGATTTCAGCATTAAACCGGTGGATGCTGATCCGGTAAAAGTGACCACATCCTGGGAAGTAACATGATCCAGTAAATCACCGGCAGAACCACAGATAAGCTGCAGTGCGCCCTCGGGCAATATGTTACTTTCTATAATCCTTCTTACTACTTTTTCTGTGAGATAGCTTGTAACGGTTGCCGGTTTTACAATCGCGGGCATTCCGGCTAACAGGTTTACGGCAATTTTTTCCAGCATGCCCCATACCGGAAAATTGAAGGCGTTGATGAATGGCCACCCTGCCGGGGCACCATGATATGTGTGCCCATGAACGTATTGTTCTTTCCCCAGCATATGGCTTTCGCCATCCACACAAAAACTTCATTGGAAAATTTGCGGCGCAGTGACGCATTTGCAAAAAATTGCCAATACCGCCTTCAATATCCACCCAGCTGTCGGCTTTAGTGGCTCCGGTCTGGTAACTGCAGGCATAAAATTCATCCAGGTGTTTGCGCAGGTAAATCGCCAGGGCTTTCAGCATATTGCCGCGCTCGTGGAAAGTCATGTTGCGCAGGGCCGTGTTCCCGTATTTGCGGGCATAGGCGGTCATGACATTAAAGTCAAGCCCTTTTGAACTGGCAGCTACCAGCGGTTCACCGGTTACTGCATTGTATAGAAGCTGGCCATCGCCTTCGCCGGTTACCCAGTTTCCTTCAATATAATTCCCGAGTTTATTCATAAGCAAGCTTGAGAGGTTACGAAATTACCTGAATTCCTTATAAATCATTATTTTTGCACCAATGTTTAAAACCCCTTTCCAGAAAAAAAGCCCCGGCCGGCCCTCCCCCCCGGCCCCCCCCCCCCTCCGCCAGAAACCACGAATTGCACTGGTCCCGCCCCTGCCAACATATTTTAACACCAACCCCAAAAAAAAAAAAACCCCCCCCCCCCCCCCCCTTGGGAAAAGGCCCCCCCCCCCCCCCCCCCCCCAACAAAAAAAAAAAAAAAAAAAAAAAAAAAAAAAACAAAAAAAAAAAAAAAAACCCCCTTTCCCCTTCCCCTTCCCTTTTCCCCCCTCCCCCCCCCAACAACAAACAACCCAACTGTCCCGCTCCCCCAACCGAACAGCACCCCAAAGAGGAACCGGAACACCTTCACCCCCCCCCGGGAAAAGCGGGAGAAAGAAAAAAATTTTTTAAAAAAGAACCCTGGGGAAAATGGTATTGGGGGGCCAACAGCAGGGGGTTGTTGGGGGCCAGCGGGCGAAAAACAACAAACAAAGCAACAAAAAACAGCTACCCACCACACCACCCCCCCCCAGCCCAAAACAACCCTAAATCTTTAAAACAAAAAAAAAAAAAAAACCCTCCCCCCCCCCCCTGCCCCCCCCCCCCCGCCCCCCCAAAAGCGGCGGCCCAAACCCCCAAACAATCCCCCCCCCCCCCCCAACCCGGAAAACAACGGAATCTAAAGTGAAAGGGGTGTCCCCCGGAAACCCTGCCCCTTTACCGAATTTTGTAATATCAGGCCTCATTCCGGACAGGGATATTATCTTTGCCATTCAAAAAATTTTAGCATGAAGAAATTAGTATCCCTGTTCGTTTTATTTGCCGCGCTGGTTATAACCACACCCGGCCAGGCCCAGGAAAAAGCCAAGTGGACTGAAATGGAAGAATTCCACAAAGTAATGTCCCAGACTTTCCACCCTTCTGAAGAAGGTAAACTGGAACCCATTAAAAGCCGTTGCCAGGAAATGGTTGACAAAGCCGTTAGCTGGAAAAATTCAACTGCTCCTGCCGGTTATGATAAAAGTGCGGTTTCTAAAAACCTCGCCAAACTGGTGAAAGGTGCAAAAAAACTGAATTCAAAAATTAAAAAAGGTGCTTCTGATGCCGACATCAAGGAACAACTGAAAAAACTGCACGACATTTTCCATGAAATCACGGAAAAATGTGAAGGCGGTGATGAGCATGAACATAAAATGTAAAATCTGACATGAAAAAAATCCTCTTCTTTTCATTCCCCCTGCTGGTTATCCTGTTTGCCTCTTGTGGTAATGCAGGTTCCGGTGAAGGTAAAGATGCCAAAAATGACACGGCCAGCGCCGCTTCTGCCCAGGCAGATACGCTGATGCAACAGGTGATGGACGGTCACAACGAAGGCATGGCCAAATACGGCAAAATCCGTTCTGTGCTCGCCACGCTGACGCAGAGACTGGATTCACTGAAAAAACTGCCATCTGCTGATGCCACACTGAAAAGCGTAATGGAATCAGTGATGAACGATGTGAATAATGCAAAAAATCACATGGATGTATGGATGGAGTCATTCAGCATGGATTCTGCGGAAAATAATATTCCCGTAAGGATCCAGTATCTCACGGACGAAAAGAAGAAAGTGGAAGAAGTAAAGGACGCGATCCTGAACAGTCTCGCCCGTGCTGATTCACTGCTGGGCGGCAGCCATTAAGTATTTAACGGCTCAACCCCAAACTGCCGCAGGTGATGCAGGGCATGTTTGTAAAGCAGTTGTACATTCTGGTCAAAGTTGAGATCGCCAAAAAAAGGATTGCGGATCACTAAACCCGGATCTTTTTCATACGCTTCGAAAAAATAGATTAATTCCTGCTGCAGGGCGCCGATGGCGCCCTGTACTGTTTTATAACGGGCGGGAACCGGCTCTTCACCCATCAACGGGTTCTTTGTATTTTCCTTAAAGGGTTTTTCACTCATCATGAATTCCCGCAGGCGCACTAAATGATCGGGAGGGGTAATAATCTGGTCTGTTTTAACACGACCACTGGCATTCTGCATCGCATCCTCTGTAAAATGCTCTATCATCTGCTGCACACTCATCTTTCCCCAGCGGGGTGGCGTGGCAGGATCAAGCCTTTGTAAGTAAAGGACCAGCCTGGTTCTCAAAAAATTTTCCTTCTCAAAATTCATATGGAGCAATTCTAAGGCAAGAATACTAAATCGTTTTTACTGGAAAAAACAGACTGGAAATCAGGAAGGCAGGTGCTGGTCAACTGCCGAACAAATGGCAGAAAATATCCCATCCACAGAACCCTCTCCAACGATAGGCGTAAACTTGCCCGCTTTCCTGTAATGAACAGCTACTGGTGTTGTATCATTACGGTAAACAGCAAAACGTTTACGTATTACGATTTCATCCGTATCATCGCTGCGGCCGGAAGTTTTTCCCCTGTTCAGCAGCCTTTTCACGAGTTCATCCTCTCCTACTTCCAGCGCCACAACAGCGGCAATGCTGGTCTTCTTTTTTACCATCAGCTTATCCAGCGCCACAGCCTGGGCAACTGTACGCGGGAAACCGTCAAACAGAAAACCCTTCGCGCCACGGTGTTTATCAAAATAGGAATCCACCATTCCTATCACCACTTCATCAGGAACCAGCTGGCCCTTATCCATAAAAGCCTTGGCCTCTATTCCTAAAGGTGTCATCTGGGAAATTTCTTCCCGCAACAGGTTTCCGGTTGACAAATGCACAAGACCGTACTTCTCAACCAGCTTATCAGATTGGGTACCTTTTCCACTGCCCGGAGGGCCAAATAGTATCAGATTAAACATAGCAGTTAAAAATCACTTGGTAGTGAACAAATATAATGTACAGGGGTTAATTTTCAGAGGAATGTTGAGCCGGATGAGTAAAATCATTATAAATGTTAATGTTCAATGACTGTCATCAGGATGACTGAGTTCCGCAAGGCCAAAACGTACATTTGTTTATCAGATAAAACATGAAAAAAAACAACCCTTATTATTCAAGAACGGAGAAAGACTCCCTGAAACTCACCCCGGAAGAATGGAAAAACGTGCTTCCCGATAACCTCTATTATATCGCCCGCCAGAAAGGGACCGAAAGACCCTGGAGCAGTCCCATTGAAAAGATTAAGGACACGGGCATCTACTATTGCGCAGCTTGCGGAAACGCCCTGTTTACCAGCGACACCAAATTTGAAAGCGGTTGCGGCTGGCCCAGTTTCTATGAGCCGGTCAGCAAGGAAAGCATTATTTACACCCCCGATAACACCCATGGCATGAAAAGGGTGGAAGTACAATGCGGCCGTTGTGAGGCCCACCTGGGGCATGTTTTTGAAGATGGGCCGCCTCCAACCGGACTCCGGTACTGCATCAACGGGGTGGTTCTTGATTTTGAAAAAGCCGAGGAGGCCCGTAAGCAATATGAGGATAAAGACAACCAGGCCTGATCCGAATTTTTACCCCTGAAATCCTTGTTTTTCAGGCAATCCATGCGCTTGTCTAATCCCCCATATATTTCCGCATTTTTTATTTTTCCGGGCAACAGGTTATGAATAGATTTACGTTGAGATTACTGTTCTTATGAAGAGGGTTTTTCAACGCATATTCAGCCTGGGGGTCCTGTCCCTGATTACCTTGCCGTCGCTTGCACAAATTGACGTAAGCCAGGTTATGCCCGTAGATCCCAATGTGCGGATCGGCAGACTTTCTAACGGTCTCACTTACTATATCCGCCGCAATGGCCTTCCTGAGAAAAGAGCTGAACTCCGCCTCGTGGTCAATGCCGGTTCTGTGAATGAAGATGATGACCAGGTAGGCCTGGCCCATTTCATGGAACACATGAATTTCAACGGAACCCGCCATTTCCCGAAAAACGAACTGGTGAATTACCTGCAAAGTATCGGCGTGCAGTTTGGCGCCGACCTCAATGCGTATACCGGTTTTGATGAAACAGTATATATCCTGCCTGTTCCCACGGATAAACCGGAGCTGGTTGAAAAAGGATTGCAAATCCTGGAAGACTGGGCCCATGATGCCACACTCGACCCCGTGGAAATTGACAAAGAAAGAGGCGTAGTGATTGAAGAGTGGCGGATCAGCCGCGGCGCTGATGAAAGAATGCTGAAACAAACCCTGCCGGTCCAATACAAAGATTCAAGATATGCCAGCCGCATGCCCATCGGCACGCGTGAAAACCTGGAAAGCTTTTCCGTGGATGCACTGAAACGGTTTTATAAAGATTGGTATCGCCCCGACCTGGAAGCGGTGATTGTGGTAGGAGATATAGATGTAAAAGAAATTGAAGCCCGGATCAAACAGATTTTTGGTGAAATCGCCGGCCCGGAAAACCCCCGTAAAAAAGAATCCTTCCCGGTTCCGGATCATGCCGAACCGCTGACTGTTGTTGCCAAGGATAAAGAAACGGCCCTGCCCTCAGTAGATATCCTTTATAAAAAAGAACCACAGGCCGAAACAACCATCGGTGATTACTGCCGCTATATGAACCGCCTCCTGTTTACCGGCATGCTGAATAACAGGCTTCGTGAAATCACACTCAGTGGCAAACCACCTTTTGTACAGGCCAGTTCTTTTTATACAAACAGCCTGGCAAGAACCAAGGATGCTTTCCGGATTTATGCCAATACGAGCGATACCGGCATGGCACTTTCATTATCTGCGCTGTTGCGCGAAAACCAGCGTGTACTCAAATTTGGATTTACCGCTGCAGAATTTGATATGCAGAAAAAACAACTGCAGGCTTTTTACGACCGCATTTTCCAGGAAAGGGAAAAAGAAGAATCGTATAAATATGCAGATGAATACATCAATCACTTTCTGCTGAATGAGCCGATTCCAGGTATGGAGTGGGAATATGATTTTGTAAAACAATATCTCTCCACAGCAAAACTGCAGGATGTAAACAGCCTGGCGCAGGAATGGATCACCAACCGCAATATGGTGATCACGCTGAATGCACCCGAGAAATCAGGTGTACGCATTCCCACAGAACCGGAACTGAAACAACTTATTGATAGTATCAGCCAGCTTTCCCTCGAGGCTTATCATGATAAAAACCTGGCGAGCTCACTGCTGGACGCCTCAAAAATCAAGGCCGGACGTGTGGTGTCTGCAAAAACAGATGAAGACCTCGGCACCACCACCTGGGTTTTATCCAACGGTGCCACAGTTATACTGAAGCCCACGCACTTTAAAAATGATGAAATCATTTTTCGTTCATTCAGCAAAGGCGGACATTCAACAGCAACTGATGCTGATTATTTTTCTGCCAGCAACGCCGCAGCTATTGTAAGGCAAAGCGGAGTGGGTAATTTCAATGCGGTGGAGCTGGGTAATATGCTGAAAGGGAAAAACACCCAGCTTGAATCCAATTCACCCTACATCAGCCTGTACAGTGAAGGTGTGAACGGGAATACCATACCGGCAGAAACAGAAACACTGCTGCAGCTGACTTATTTATATTTCACATCACCACGAAAAGACAAAGATGCTTTTGAATCTTTCAAAACAAGGCAAAAGCAGTTATATACCAATCTCGCCGCCAATCCGCAGATTTATTTCAGTTCTGAATTCCAGAAACTGATGACCCAGAACCATCCACGGGCAGGTGGCTTACCCAAGCCTGAGGATTTTGATAAGATTAACCCGGATCGTTCCTTCCAGATTTATAAAGAACGTTTTGCCAATGCCGGCGATTTTACTTTCCTGTTTGTTGGCGCGTTGGATGAAGAAAAAATAAAACCGCTGATCGAAAAATATATTGGCGGGCTTCCCGGTACAGCCAAAAAAGAAAACTACAGGGATCTCGGTATCCGTCCGCCGGCCGCCAAGCTGGAGAAAGTGATTAATAAAGGAGCAGATCCGAAATCAACCGTAAACATTGTTTTCACCAAACAGGTCCTTTACAACCAGAATGACGCATTTGCCCTGCGCAGCCTGGGTGACCTGATGAACATTAAACTGGTCGAAAAACTCCGTGAGGAAAAAAGCGGTGTGTATGGCGTCAATGCTATGGGCTCACTGGTGAAATATCCTTCTCCATTCTCACTGTTTTCGATTTCATTCCCCTGTGCGCCGGAGAAGGCAGATACGTGATCTAAAGCAGCGCTGGATGAACTCCGTAAAATTATGACGAATGGAGTAACACCTGCTGACCTGGAAAAAGTAAAAGAACAGCAGATCCGCAAACTGGAAGTAGACCTGAAACAAAACCAGTATTGGATGAACAGCCTGTACGAAGCATATTACCTCGGTAATCCCGCAACTGAAATCCTGAATCGTGAAAACCAGGTACGCAATCTCAGTTCAAAAATCATACAGGATGCCGCAAAAAAATATATTGACTTCAGCCGCTATATCCGTGTAGTACTGAAACCTGATGAAAAAACACTCAAGCCTTTCTGATATGGAAGGTCATTCATTTTGATCCCGCCTGAAAATCAATGCATCAATGAAATTCCCGAAACTGGCAGCTTCTTTTATAGTTTGTGTTGCACTCGTCACCCTGGTGCTTTCGTGGCTTACGCCGGTTAAACAAACCGCCGATCGTTCCGTAACAATCCAGGCACCGGCTGCTGAAGTATTTAAAAGAATAAGCAGGCTTGAATATTTCACCCAGTTTGCCGTCTGGTGCAAAAGCGATACTGCAGCCCGATACAAGTTTTCCGGTATTGACGGAACTACAGGCGCTTCCACCGAATGGCAGGGCGATCCGTTTTTATCCGGCGAAGGCAAAATGACCATTACGGCTGTTGATCCGGGTAAATCAGTTACGCAAAGCATTGAATTTATCAGTCCGAAAAAAAGAAAAGCGGTTTCTGTATTCACACTTAGTGAAGCAAATGGCGTGACAACCGTTACCTGGCATTTTGAAATCCCCACACCCCGTCCCTGGAATATTTTTAACCTCTTTGCGAGTCTCGATAAGGAAATGGGTAATGATTTTGAAACCAGTCTCAATACACTGCGCGACATGGTGCAGTCAACACCCGGACTTACCCCGTTAAAAGAATTTGCCGTGCAGGAAGTTGATCTCCCGGCTGCTGCTTACCTGCAGGTAAAACAGCAAATCAGGAAAGATGAAATCAGTAGTTTTTGTGCGCAGCATTTTCCGCTACTGAAAAACGAATTGATCCGAACAAACCTGCCGGTCGGGATAAACACCGGCATCATTTATACCTGGGATCCCGGGGCAGTTGCTGAATTTGCCACAGGCATCAAAGTACCTGAAGGCACGAAGACCGGAAATCCCATCATGCAGGTATATGAACTGCCGGCAGCAAAAGCATTACAGGTAAGTTATTTCGGGAATTATGGCAAAGAAGCAGATGCGTATGCGAGCATTGATAAATACATTGCCGATAAAAAACTGAAGCGGCTGTTTCCGGCGCTGGAAGAGTATGTGCGCGGGCCCGTGAATGAAACGGATACCCTGAAATGGGAAACCAGGATACTTGTGCGTGTTGAATAATGGAGGCGGATATATCAATCGCTAAAATTTCCTCTATGATAAAAATGAACACATGGGCCTGGATCGGCGTAGGCGGCGGTATTGCCGGTATGCTGGTTGGTTTATATACTGCTTTTTCCGTAGGTGGTTCTATGGGAAGCACTTTCAGTCTTATTTTTTTAGGGGTGTTTGGACTGGTCTTCTTTATTATCTGGCGCACCTTTATTGGCCCGCTGGTAAATACATCCCGCTTGCAGAAAACGGGCATACCGGCAGTGGCAACCATCCTGGAAGTACGGGATACCGGTGTAACAGTGAATAATAATCCGCAGGTAAAACTGGTACTTGAAATCCGCAATAACTTAGGCCATAAATATACCACATCATGCCGCACCATGGTTTCCCGCATCAATCCATTTGCATTCCAGCCCGGTATGCAGGTGCGCGTAAAAGTGGATCCAAAGAATGAACAAAACGTTGTGATAGACTACAGCGGGGATACGGCAACTAAAACCGCAGCAGCCACCGGTGCCACGGCTGCAGGCAATTATTCCCAGACGGATGTCAGTAACCTGAAAGCTGAACTGGAAAAAATGCAGGCTGAAAATTCGGCGATCAGCGCTACGGGGCGCCCCGCAAGGGCAATTATTAAAAAATATACCTGGCTGGGAGCTTATGTAAACGGGCAGAATCCTTATGCAGAATTAGAAGTGGAAGTGTTACCGGAAGCCTCTGCAGCATTCAGCGCTACTGTCCGTGGCGTGATTTCAGAAGCTTCTGTTGAAAAATACCAGCCGGGTAAAGAGATATTTGTGAAGTATGATTTCTATGATAATTCAAAAGTGACAATAGATCATTCATAAAAAATGGCCCGGATACTTAGTCCGGGCCGTTTGTTTGTAAAACTATCTGTTAAAAGGATAAACTAGTTTCTCCATTCGCAACCAGCCCACTGCCAGAGGTAATTATCCGGCGTTTCAATCATGTCGTTTACATAACTTGTCCAGTCTGCATTGTTGATATTTTTCATTACACAACCTGCAACAGCTTCCAGGTTAACTGGAATGCCCTGAAGTGCCATGTCATAATCAAAACCGTTATTGGGAAGGGCAACATCAGAACCTTTATCGGCCTGTTTGGTGAGGAATACATAACCATTGCTGGAGATGGTGAATATCCCGGTAAATGCATGTGCAGGAATGGCTTCATACATGTCTACATTAGGATCCGTGTTTTCAACCCGGAGCAAAAATGTGTTCAGGATTTCGCCGGTAGGGATGTAAATAACCTCAATCTGGCGTGTGAAATAATCAGCAGTTGTTTTAGTTTCAGTTCCGTTGAACTGGAAATTTCCATTAATCATGAAACCGTCTTTACCGGCAAATTTTCCGGTTACTTTAACGCCGGATTTTGCAGCCGGGGGGGCTACTTCTTTCATAATAGATTTCTGGCAACTGAAGGAAATGATTCCTGCAAACAGGAACATTGCAATGCGGAGAATAGATACGTGGCTTTTCATAATAATTGGTGTTTTAATTCAGGGTATTAGATTTATGCAAGCTTAACTTGCAGACATAAAAGTATTCGCTACTGCGTAACTCCAATATGATTTATCTCATTTTCATATGTATTAAGTAATAAAGCTTTTGCTATTCAGGTGAAACACTTAAGAATCGTGGTTTTTCACGGAAAACAACGTTAGCATACAAAGCAAAAAAAACCCGGCGATGCCGGGTTTTAATAAATGGTTAAACACTAAGGTGTTACTTACCGTTTACATTGTCTTTATCTTTTTCATACCATACACAATCAGCCCATGGCAGCAGGTAATCTTCAGGGCTATCCACTAATGAAGCAGCATAACCAATCCAGCCACTGTTATTCAGTTTTGATAACAGGCAACCTGTAACGGTAGGATAATTATATACGATGCCCATGATAGCATTCTTTTCAGAAAAGCCATTGACAGGCATATCCATATCAACTCCGCTCACCGCTCTTTTTTCCAGGAAAACATAACCATTGCTTTCCATGGTTAATGTACCTGTGAAATTTTTATCGAGTAACGCCTGGTACATATCCTGTGCAGGATCATCAGAAATCACGCTGAGCACAATGGTATTTACAATATCACCAGTGATCAGGCTCTTTACCTGTATAATCCTTGAAAAACGTTCAGCATGTGTGGCAACATCCATACTCCTGAATTCGAAGCGGCGGTTTGTAATCAATCCCTCCTTGCCGGTAAACCAGGATGGCACTTTGTATTTGGCAACAGTTTGTGAAGCAGGAACAGCAGTTTCTTTTAAAGCGGTTTTCTGGCAACTAAATAAAAATGAACCTGCAAGCAGAAATAATCCTGTACGGATTATGGTAGTGTGGCTTTTCATAAAAAATGGTTTAAAAAGGTAATAGATTAATGCAACTATCAGTTGCTGAGATAAATGTAAAACAGGCGCAAATACTTTGCAAGGATTTATACATACTGTTTGAATCATATTTTAAGAAATGAATAAATCCACTTAGTGGAGGGTAAGTTCAATGGAAGAATGATTGGCGTTTATAGCAATGCAAGTTGGAAAGTCAGATTGTTGGATTGTTGGAATGTTGGATTGTTGGAATGTTCTTTAATCCGAAAAGTCTTTACATTAAGAAATTTGCGGACTGATGAACAATCCAACTTTCCAACCTCACATCTTTCATCTGCTACCTCCTGCAACCGCTTCCTGCATCCCTCATCCTGCATCCTGCTTCCTGCATCCTGCTTCCTGCATCCTTTTTCTCCCCCGTTTCCTTTACATTTGCCGGGTTACCAATCAAAGCTGCGTCTATGAAACTTTCCCATCTTTCAGAAACCCTGATCGGCTCAGAAATCGTAAAACTTGGCGGTGAAATCAGGGAGAAAATCCGCCAGGGTGAAAAAATCTACAATTTCACTGTGGGTGATTTCGACCCGGCTATCTTCCCCATCCCCAAAGACCTGGAAGATGCGATTGTGGACGCTTACCGCAAACATTTTACCAACTACCCCGCAGCAGAAGGAAACCTGGATCTCCGCGAAGCGATACGCAGCTTTGCTAAAGACACTGAAAACCTGGATTACCAGACCAACGAAATCCTGGTGGCTTCCGGCGGCCGGCCACTGATCTATGCCGTATTCCGTGCCATCTGCGATAAAGGCGATAAAGTGATTTACGCCGTGCCTTCCTGGAACAATAACCATTATACGCATTTTGTAGACGGACAGCATATTGTTGTAGAAGCCAAGGCCGAAAATAATTTCATGCCCACGGCGGATGACCTCAGGCCTTATATACAGGAAGCCACACTGATCTCTCTTTGCTCTCCCCAAAACCCCACCGGCACCACTTTCAAAAAAGAGGAACTGGAAGCCATCTGCGACCTGGTGATTGCTGAAAACAAAAGAAGGGGTGACAGTGAAAAGAAATTATACGTGATGTACGACCAGATGTACTGGCACCTCACCTATGGAACTATCAAACATTATAACCCGGTTTCCCTGCGTCCGGAAATGCGCGAGTACACCATATTTATTGATGCGATCAGTAAAGTATTTGCTGCAACCGGCGTTCGTGTGGGCTGGGGTGCGGGTCCAGCAACTGTGATCAGTAAAATGAAAGCCATCCTTACCCATATCGGTGCCTGGGCCCCCATGGCTGAACAAAAAGCCGTGGCTTTTTTCCTGGGCAAAAGGGAAAACATTGCCACCTACCTTACCCATTTCAAAAAAGAAATTGAAGAAAGACTGCACCGCATCTATATAGGGTTTACTAAACTGAAAGCAGCCGGTCTTCCTGTTGATGCCATCGCACCCGAAGCTGCCATCTATCTCACCATCAAAATTGATGCAGCAGGAAAAACTACAGCAAATGGTGATGTATTAAAAGACCAGTCTGCAGTAACCGCCTATATACTCAACGAAGCCAAACTGGCCGTTGTGCCTTTCTACGCTTTTGGGGCATCTAAAAACTCTGCCTGGTACAGGCTCAGCGTGGGTACCTGCAAAAAAGATGAAATTGAAGAGATGATCAGTAAACTGGGCGAAGCGCTGGGTAAACTGAAATATAAAGATTCCGGATTGATTAATTCTTATTAATCAAAAACCGAAACGGCCGCATCCCCGAAAATGCCGCTTCCTTTAATATTCTTTTCGCACGACGGGTAATCCGGTTGCGGTTCACCAGTTCATGGGAAATACAAAACTGTTCCGGGGTAAAAACGGTCTGGAGAATTTGCTGTAAAACTTCGGGGTCCGGCTTGGCAACCAGTCCTGATTCGTTCTTTTTGCAGTAAACCACCAGGAGCCTGTTGCTCATAATACGTTTAGACTTTAGTAGCCTGACATGCCTTTATGACTTGGACAGCCACAGTTTTTGCCGCCTTTGCCGGAACCGAATAAGTTGCCGCCTTGGAACAGGATAAAAATTCCGGGAGCATTAAAACGAGTATAGTGCGTGATTTCTTCATAATTGGAAGTTCTAAATTAAAACTATTTTACAAACAATTTAGTATCCCGTCCGTTCAAAAAAACCTAAATTTCTTCATGTACCAGGACCAAACCGGGAAATCACCTTCAAAAGCAGCCCAAAAGACGGAAAAGCCCGTTATACTGGTTGCCCCGCTAGACTGGGGCCTGGGCCACGTAACCCGCTGTATTCCCCTTGTTCATGAGCTGGTTAAACAGGGTGCAGCACCGGTTTTGGCCGGCAATCAAGCCGCCAAAGCCCTGCTTAGTGAAGAATTCCCCCATTTGCCGTTTCTTGACCTGCCTGGATATGATGTTCGCTACGCCAAAACAGCTACCGGTCTTTTTTTTAAT
This sequence comes from Chitinophagaceae bacterium, assembly GCA_016720825.1. Classification (GTDB taxonomy): domain Bacteria; phylum Bacteroidota; class Bacteroidia; order Chitinophagales; family Chitinophagaceae; genus JJ008. Next base: position 287,919 of record JADKJV010000006.1, read on the forward strand.
ATGATCAGGCAATCAGGTAAAATCCTGACAGCTATTAAAAAAGAACACAAATGGCTGAAAGAACAGCAGGCCATACATGGGTTTGACGCCGTTATTTCAGATAACCGCTACGGACTTTACCACCCGGATATTTATTCCGTAATCATGACTCACCAGCTGCAGATCAAATCACCTGTCGGTGGCTGGTCAGAAGCCATTTTGCGTAAACGGAATTATACTTACATCAGTAATTTCAACAGCTGCTGGGTGCCCGATTTCCCGGAAGCACCCGGACTCGCCGGCGATTTATCACACCCGCTGAAAAACCCGTTACTGAAATAGTTTACACCGGTCCGCTCTCCCGCTTCAGGATTGTCAACCAACCCATCCAGAAAAGCCATTTACTGTTTATTGTTTCCGGGCCAGAACCACAGCGCACGATATTGGAAAATATTTTCATCAATGAGATGAGCCATTACAACGGTACTGCTGCATTGGTACGCGGCTTGCCATCATCCAAAGGACTGATTCCTTCCAGCAACATGCTGAAAGTGTATAATCACTTACCTGCAAAAGACATGCAGGAAGAAATGGCCAAAGCGGAATTCGTAATAGGCAGATGTGGCTACAGTACTGTGATGGATATCGTGGCGCTGCAAAAAAAATCACTGCTCATTCCCACGCCCGGGCAAACGGAACAGGAATACCTCGCAGCTATCCTGCCTGAAAAAGGCATCGCCTGCACGGTATCACAAAAAGATTTCACACTCGCTAGCTCATTGGGAAAAGCAAAAAGTTTTACGTACCATTTACCACCCGTAAGCCAGCAACCATACCTGCAACAGGCCGTCGCCCATTTACTGCAGCAGGTTCGCCGTCAATCCTGAGTTCGCTTACCTTTGCTATAACCGTTTTCAATTGACTGCCAACTCCCGTGCACATATTGCTGTATTGATGACCAATGTTTTTTTCGCGGCTAATTTCAGTCTCGTAAAATACATTTCCCCTTCGCTGGTGGGACCATACGGATTAAACATCCTGCGGGTTTCTATCAGTCTTTCCCTGTTCTGGCTGCTGTGGTTCTGGAGCCGCGGGCCGGCAGGCATACAGCGTAAACATCTCTGGCGGTTTTTCTTGTGCGGACTCACCGGCATTGCAGTTAACCAGATGCTTTTTATCAAAGGGCTCACGATGACCTCCACCATCCATGCTTCGCTGCTGATGCTTTGCACACCTTTACTGATCACCCTCTCTGCATTCTGGGTGCTGCGGGAAAAAATTACGTTGAAGAAAATATTCGGTCTCTCCCTCGGGATCAGTGGTGCGGCCATGCTGATTTTATCAAAAGACCATACCGGCAGTTCCGGCTCCTCCTGGCAGGGCGATTTACTGATCGTAATAAATGCAATCTCCTACACCATCTATTTCATCCTTGTAAAACCGCTGATGAAAGTATACCAGCCCCTGCACGTAATCCGCTGGGCGTTCACGTTTGGCATGATCATCATCCTTCCTTTTGGGTGGCAGCAGTTCCAGGCAGTGCAATGGAATCTTTTTGAAGGAACCCACTGGGCCGCATTACTGTCAGTGGTTATTGCAGGAACTTTCCTCGCTTATCTTTTTAATGTATATGGAATCCGACACCTCGGTGCCGGTGTGGCAGGATCATATATCTACACCCAACCCGTTTTTGCAGCTTTGGTAGCCACCTTCTTTTTGGGAGAAACATTTACGCTCGAAAAAATCATTTCGGGTATCCTCATCTTCACCGGTGTTTACCTGGTAGGCAGGCAGGCCGTACCTGTTATACAGGAGTAGCAGGCAGTTGCTTCGGGAAATCAAAAAACCAGAATTCTTTCGGTGCTTCACGGAATTCAGCCCAGCTGTTGCACTGTGCTTTCACCGCAAAAATGCCACAGGTGGGAATATTATCAATCCGCGCATTGGTGAGTTCATTGGCGAAATAGGTGATACCGGGATTATGTGAAAAGATCGCCAGGTGGTTGAACTGGTCAGCCGTATGTGATACAGTATCAAAAAACACTTCCTGGCCCGCGAGATACAATTCATCACGCAGTACAATCTCATCTTTCTTGCGGCCATATACTTTCGCGAAAATCTTAGCCGTTTTACGGGCGCGGCGGGCGGGACTCGTAATAAACAAATCAATCGGCACTTTACTGTCCAGCATACGCTGGGCCATAAATGGTGCATCTTTCTTCCCTCTTTCATTCAGCGGCCTGTCAAAGTCATCCAGTGAAGCATCCTGCCAGTCGCTTTTTGCATGACGGACCAGCAGCAGGGTTTTACCCCCGGCCGGAATTTCTATTGCGTTTTTTTTCGGCTTCATAATGTCTGCATATTAATACCCGCGCACATTCCGGCCTTCCATATAATTGATGAAAGCTTTGTTCACCACTTTATTGCCGCCGGGTGTGGGATAGTTACCGGTAAAATACCAGTCGCCCAGGTTATTGGGACATGATTTATGCAAATCCTCAATGGTCTGGAAAATCACATCAACCGGTACATCCAGGTCAGGGGGTGTAATCAGTTTGGCGATACGCGCTGAAATTTGTTCGGTCGTGAATAATTTATAAAGATGTTTCACCAGGTTCTCTGTGTGCAGTTTATTGTTCCGCTGCAGGTCTTTGCATTTTTCCAGCAGGTCTTTCATAAAGGGCTCCTGTCCGGTTTCGCGGATAAGGTCCACCACGGCATTAAAGGCAATGAAATCACCCATTTTGCTCATGTCAATACCATAACAATCCGGGTAACGGATCTGGGGAGAAGAAGAAACCACTACAATCCGTTTGGGCTGTAATCTTGATAACATGCGGATAATGCTTTCCCGCAAGGTGGTACCACGTACAATCGAATCATCAATCACTACCAGGGAGTCCAGTCCGGGACGCACAGTGCCATAAGTAATATCATACACGTGCTGCACCATTTCATTGCGGCTTACATCTTCGGTAATGAATGTGCGCATCTTAACATCCTTGATCGCGATTTTCTCAATGCGAATACGGCGGTTGATCATTTCCTTCAGCTTGTCTTCATCATATTCCTTGCCCCAGCTGAGGATTCTTTCAAACTTGACTTTATTCAGGTAATCTTCCATGCCTTTCAGCATGCCATAGAATGCCGTTTCGGCTGTATTGGGAATAAAAGAGAAGATGGTATTGCGGAGATCATGATCAATGGCATGCAAGACCGGTTCACTGAGATTATATCCTAATGCATTCCTTTCGCGGTAAATTTTTTCATCACTGCCGCGGGAGAAATAGATTCTTTCAAAACTGCAGGCCTTGCGTTCTTTGGGTTCCATCACCTGCACCACTTCCACTTCACCCAGTTCATCCACAATCAGCGCATGGCCGGGCATCAGTTCTTTCACTTCATTCTCCCCCAGGTTAAAGGCGGTGCGGATCGCAGCCCTTTCGGATGCAGCCACCACCACTTCATCATTAATAAAATAATAAGAAGGACGGATGCCATGCGCATCCCTGAAAACAAAGCCGACACCATTACCGGTGAATCCGCCTACATGGAAACCACCATCAAGCAGGGGTAATGTTTTCCGTAAAACTTTTTTGATATCCAGTTTACCGGGAGATGCTTCATCTTCCTTGCAAAGGAAAGTGTGCATCAGTTCAATCATCGCGGCCAGGTCACTGAAACGGACATTCTCATTCGGTTCCTTACCCAGCATCGTGAACAGGTCATCTGAATTGACGATGTTGAAATTCCCTGCCAGTGCCAGGTTGCAGGAAGGAACAATATGCCGGTTGATAAAAGGATGGCAGTATTCTAATTTGTTTTTTCCCTGTGTGCCGTAACGCAGGTGTCCGAGTAACAGTTCGCCGAGGAAGTTCACGTGGCCTTTCATCAAACCGGGATGGTTACGGATATCGGGATGGTATTTCTCCAGTTCTTCAATCTCGTTGCCGATCCGCTGGAAAATATCTGCAATCGCCTGGGGCGCATTGCTGCGTATCCGGTTCATGAAAGGATAACCGGGCTCTACATTCAGTTTAACCGTAGCTACACCAGCACCATCCTGCCCGCGGTTATGCTGCTTTTCCATAAGCAGGTAGAGCTTGTTAAGACCCCACAGCACAGTCCCGTATTGTTGCTGGTAATAAGAAAACGATTTCCTGAGGCGGATGAATGCAAGGCCGCATTCATGTTTTATTGCATCACTCATTGGCTTCGCAAAGGTAAGGTCTTGTATGTAAAAACGAAACCCGCCGGGGGGCGGGTTTCAATAATATCGGGGATATATTACTAAATCGTTAAGTCTCAGAATCCTTTTTCGCTGGTGTATTTTTTCATCACGGGACAATCCTGTACCGTTTCACTATCCACCATGATATAATAGGTGGGGATATGCTCCTTCAGCCATTTGTCGAGGGCCTTGGATTTTTTCTCTTCCAGGGCATAACCGGAGATTTTGCTGTAATCGTCGTGCATATTCATACGGTGGGGCTCCGATTTGGATTTAAGAAACACCACCCGCACGCCTTTTTTACCCTGCTCGCTGGTAAACGCTGTGGGCTGTGAATAATCACCCACTTTCATTTTCCCGATCATGGCTACCAGGTCTTTATCGAGATAGTCAATCGTAACATACGGAGCGCCTTCGCGGTCAGTCAGGTAAGGACCGGCAAATTTTGCCTGGTCATCATCACTGTATTTTGAGGCCGCCTCATTAAAACCGAGGGTACCGGTAATCACTTTATTACGTACGGTATCCAGTTTGCCTTTGGCCTGGCGGATTTCATCATCGGTTACCGGGGGAATCCGGAGGATATGCCTGATTTTGGCATCATCACCATTTCTTTCAACCATCTGTATAATATGGAAACCGAATTTCGATTTTACAGGTGCGGAGATCTCCCCGTCTTTCAAACGGAAAGCCGTTTGCAGGAACACGGGATCCCAGGTTTTTTCCTTGCGGTTTAATTCATAATAACCACCCCGGTCTTTACTGCCCGGATCTTCTGAAACCTGCTTGGCCAGGGCTTCAAAACTGGTGAGTTTGGTTTCAATCTGTTTCTTATAATTATTCATTTCCCCGATGATATACTGCTCCAGTTCACGGGAGGCTTTGGGGAAAACAATGATCTGCCCGATTTCCAATTGGGTCTCGTAATACGGTAAACTGTCTTTGGGGATTTTATCGTAGAAAGCTTTTACTTCCTGGGGAGTGATGCGCACGGTTTCAACAATCTTGCGCTGCATGGCAGAAGCCAGTTTCTGTTCCCTGACGGATTCACGTGCATCATCCTTAATCTGGTAAATGGTTTTACCAGCCATATCTTCCAGCGCCTGCTGGCTGCCCAGCTGGCCAATATAATAACGGATTTTCTGGTCGAGTTCAGCTTCCACTTCCTCATCAGTAACAGGAAGCGAATCCTTCTCCGCCTGGATCATCATCACTTTTGAAACCACGGCCTGTTCAGCCAGCATACATTCCACATTCTCGGGAACCTCTGTGCCCTGACGGATCATATCCAGGATGGAGTTCGTGATATCAGATTTCATGATAATCCGGTCGCCAACAATAGCTGTGATCTTATCAGCCACCACTTTAGAAGAACCCTGCGCACCGGCCTGTAAAAACATGCCCAACATAAGGATCAGGGCAGTCAGCAATGATTTTAAACTTCGCATAGTTTCAAAAATAAACCCCGAATGCCGGGAAAAAAATGTTGTCTGGAGTATTTAACAAAACCGAAACAGAAACTAAAACAGATATTAGATAATAGATATCAGATATTAGTTACCTGTTATTCTGACAATATATTTAAACTAAGAGCTTCAAATTACTGATAGCCAATAGCTAAGAGCCAATTAAAATAAGCTGTTGGCTATTAGCTTTTAGCTATTAGCCAACAGCCAACAGCTAAAAGCCAAAAGCTATTATAGTGTCCGCTTAACTTCTTCTTCCTCATAAGCCTCCACCACGTCACCGGGTTTCATGTCTATGAAGTTTTTGATAGTCAGACCGCATTCCATGCCTGATTGAACATCTTTCACGTCGTCTTTGAAACGTTTGAGAGATGCCAGTTCGGCACCGCCGCCGCCGGCAGGGTAGATTACGATACCGTCGCGGATCAGGCGGATTTTAGAATCGCGCTTGATTTTGCCATCCAGTACATAACATCCGGCCACAGTGGCTTTGTCGAATTTGAATACTTCGCGGATCTCCACGTTAGCCACAATTTTCTCCTGTACTTTGGGTTCAAGCATACCTTCCATCGCACTCTTCACTTCTTCGATTGCGTTATAGATGATGGAGTACATCTTGATCTCGATACCGGCATTGTCGGCCAGGCGGGAAGCCTGCAGTGAAGGACGAACGTTGAACGCGATCACGATGGCATCAGAAGCTTCCGCCAGTACGATATCACTTTCATTGATCTGTCCAACACCTTTGTGGATCACACTCACCAGGATTTCCTGGGTTGATAATTTCTGTAATGAATCGGTCAGGGCTTCTACGGAACCATCCACGTCACCTTTGATGATCACTTTCAGTTCTTTGAAGCTTCCGAGTGCCAGACGGCGTCCGATTTCATCCAGCGTAATATGTTTCTTCGTGCGGATACCCTGCTCACGCAGGATCTGTGCACGGCGGTTGGCAATTTCTTTTGCTTCCGCTTCGTCAGCATAAACCTTGAATTTCTCACCAGCCTGGGGGGCACCGTTTAAGCCCAGTACAACAGCCGGTGCAGAAGGACCTGCAGCATCCTGCTTTTTATTCCTTTCGTTGAACATGGCTTTCACCCTTCCGTAGTGCTGGCCGCTCACGATGAGATCGCCGTTACGCAGGGTACCATTTTCAACAAGCAGGGTGGCCACATAACCGCGGCCTTTATCCAGTGATGCTTCAATGATAGTACCTGTTGCTTCCCGGTCGGGATTGGCTTTCAGGTCCAGGATTTCAGCTTCGAGCAGGATTTTCTCCAGCAGTTTATCAATATTGAGACCTTTCTTAGCGGCGATTTCCTGGTTCTGGAATTTACCTCCCCATTCTTCCACCAGCAGGTTCATTTGTGATAACTGCTCGTATATCTTCTGGGGATTCGCCCCGTCTTTATCAATTTTATTGATTGCGAAAATCATCGGAACGCCGGCGGCCTGCGCGTGGCTGATGGCCTCACGGGTTTGGGGCATCACCGCATCATCCGCAGCAATTACAATTACGGCGATATCGGTCACCTTGGCACCCCTGGCACGCATCGCGGTAAACGCTTCGTGACCGGGTGTATCGAGGAAGGTGATTTCTTTTCCGTTGGCGAGCTGTACCTGGTAGGCACCGATGTGCTGGGTGATACCACCTGCTTCACCGGCTACTACATTCGCGCTGCGGATATAGTCGAGCAATGATGTTTTACCGTGGTCAACGTGACCCATGATGGTAACAATGGGTGAGCGGGGTTTCAGTGAATCTTCATCATCTTCATCTTCACTTTCCTCCATCTCCATTTGTTTTTCCATGTCGATGAATTCAACATCGTAACCAAATTCACTGGACACGAGTTCAATAACCTCTGCGTCGAGACGCTGGTTGATCGACACCATGATACCGAGGCTCATACACTTGCTGATTACTTCAGCAAAGCTTACGTCCATCAGGTTAGCCAGTTCACTGCAGCTGATAAATTCTGTTACCAACAGTTTGTTGTCATCGGCATCGTGGCCCATGGCATCAGCAGCTTCCTGTCTTTTTTCACGGCGGATTTTTGCTTTCAGGCTCTTTCCTCTTCCGCCTGCACCGGCCAGTTTGGCCTGTGTTTCCCGGATTTTTTCCTGGATTTCTTTTTCATCAATCAGTTTGTCTTCACGGCGTCCGCCACGGGTAATGGGTCGGTTTCCGCCTCCGCCTGTGCGGCCACGGCCATCGCGGTTGAATCCGCCGGTGCCGGGTTTCTTATCTGCATCTTTATTGATGAACACATCACGTTTCACATCTTTTTTCTCGATGGGAATACGTTTGCGTTTGCGTTTTTCGTCTTTAACCGGGCGTGTATCATTATCCACGGGCAGTTCAATTTTGCCGAGGATTTTGGGTCCGGTCAGTTTCTCCACTTCAATATTTGTAATCACTGCTTCCTTAGGCTCTTCCTGTACCGGTTGTTGTACTTCAACAACTGGCTTTTCAACAACAGGAGCAACTTCTTCTTCTTTTTTAGCCTTTTTCGCTTTGGCAACTTTGGCTTCTTCTTCTGCGGCGGCTTCTGCGTCTTTCTTCTTGGTGATTTTTTTCGGGCGGGTAGAGGAGTCAATCGTGGAGAGATCAATTTTCTTGACAACCTTTGGTCCTTCGATTTCGGGTGTTTCCACTTTCACTACTTCCTCTTCTTTCTCTTTCACGGGTTCTTCCACAACGGGAGCTACTACTTCAGCTACCACAGGTTGTGGTTCTTCGGCAGGCTTCACTTCCTCTGCGGGTTTTTCTTTCTTCGCTGCCTTAGCCGGAGTTTTCTCTGCTTTGTTGAAACTGAGATCTTCGTCTTCTTTCTTTTTCTTGGCTTCAGCCACTGATCCTTTAGGTAGTTCCAGCTGATCGCTCTTCATCTTCGCTGCTTTATCACTCTGGAATTCCTGCTGGAGCGAACGATACATGTCCTCCGTCAGTTTTGACGTAGGCTTAAGGTCATCCTTGGAAAATCCTTTACCTGCCAGGAACTCTATCAAAGTATCCTGACCGATGTTGAATTCCTTGGCGGCTGCCAGTAATCTCGGAAGTTTTAATTCTGCCATTCAGTTTTATTAAATTCATTTATCGGACCCCGAAGCAGATCCTTCGGATCGCTACGGGGCAAGCCCTGAAGCGATGCATAAAGTTTCTGCAAAGCAAATGCTGTTGAGCATCTGCTTCAGGGTTACTCTTTCTCAAATTCTTCTTTCAAAATCTTCCTCACTTCGTCAATGGTCTCTTTCTCCAGGTCTGTTCTTCTTTCGAGTTCCTCGGGTGTCAGGGCCAGTACGCTGCGACCGGTGTCACAACCCACACGTTTCAGTTCATCAATCACCCAGGTTTCGATCTCATCACTAAATTCATCGAGGTCAATGTCGAATTCATTTTCTTCGCCTTCATTATCTCTGTAAACGTCCAGTTCAAAACCGGTGAGTTCACAGGCGAGTTTAATATTCACTCCGCGGCGGCCGATGGCCAGCGACACCTGGTCAGGTTTCAGATACACGTTGGCGTGATGGCCTTCGTGATCCAGTTCCATACTGGTGATTTTAGCGGGAGTGAGTGAACGCTGGATCAGCAGTTGAATATTGCTTGTCCAGTTGATCACGTCAATATTTTCATTTTTCAGTTCACGTACGATACCATGGATACGGCTTCCTTTCATACCCACGCAGGCTCCTACGGGGTCAATACGGTCGTCGTAAGATTCAACAGCCACTTTAGCCCTTTCACCCGGATCGCGAACGATCTTTTTGATAACGATCAGTCCGTCGAAAATCTCTGGTACTTCAATTTCCAGCAGTTTAGCCAGGAATTCAGGTGAAGTACGGGAGAGGATGATCACGGGGTTATTATTCTTCATATCTACTTTCTTCACTACGGCGCGGATATTTTCCCCTTTCTTGAAATAGTCCTGGGGGATTTGTTCGCTTTTGGGAAGAATCAGTTCATTTCCTTCTTCGTCGAGCAGTAAGATTTCTTTTTTCCATACCTGGTAAACCTCGGCGCTGATGATATCACCAACACGGTCGCCGTATTTTTTAGCGAGTACGTTTTTCTTCAGGTCGCTGATGCGGCTGGCCAGTGTTTGTTTGGCAGCGAGGATGGCACGGCGTCCGAAATCAAGCAGGTCAATTTCTTCGTACAGTTCTTCACCCACTTCAAAGTCAGGTTCAATTTTCACTGCATCAGAATAAGCTACCTGAGCAAGCGGATCTTCCACTTGTCCGTCTTCAACGATCATGCGGCGGCGGATGATTTCAAGGTCACCCTTCTCGGCGTTCACGATTACGTCGAAGTTCTCATCACTGCTGTATTTCTTACGCAAGAGGGTTTTAAATACGTCTTCCACCACCTTCATCATGGTAGGGCGGTCAATGTTTTCCGCTTCTTTAAAATCCTGGAATGCGTCGATCAGGTTAATACTTGACATGGCACATAAAGTTTGATTTCAGGGTCCGGGTTCTGTATTCAGGGTTCCCGGGTTTTAAAATTTAATTTGAATTTTGACTGTTTTTATCCGCTCAAACGGGATCAGGTGTTCAATGATCTCCAGTTTTTTGCCTTTCCCTTTTTGTTCTTCCACTACGATGGCTGTTTCATCCGCACGTATCATTTTGCCCTCGGTTTTAAGCCCTTCCAGGTCGGTCACTTCCACAAATCGCCCCGTGTTTTTCACATACTGCCTGTACAGTTTGAGAGGTTCATCAAGTCCGGGAGAAGAAACTTCCAGTGAAAAATCGTCTCCGGGAAACATACCGCTTTCTTCCAGCTGGCGGTATAGCGCACGGTTATAGCGCACTAATTTGTCAATGCTGACCCCTTCGTCACCGTCAATAAATATTTTGATATTATTAGTCGGTTTGATCCTGATTTCCACCAGGAACAGGCTGGGGTCATCCGCGATCAGCAGCCTTATTTTCTCCTCGAGTATTTGTGTGATAGGGTCCATTTGCTTTGGCCCTGCATTTCGGCAGGGGTGGGAAAAGAAGAAGGGAACGAATCCGTTCCCTTCCACTAGCTATTTCCGGCACAAAGGTATGATTCCCGCCTTAATCCGCCAAATACTATTCATTCCGCTGAACGGCCCGTTTTCCCGGTAAACGGAGGCTAAAATCCGGCTGGCAGCCGCCCGGAGGTCTTACCTTTATCTTATGAAATTCATTTTGTACGCCATACTTATCTACCTGGCTTACCAATTCGTTTTTAATTTCCTGATACCCATTTACCGGGTATCCCGGAAAGTAAAAAAAGGGTTTCGCGAAATGCAGCAGCGCATGCAGGAACAACAGCAGGCCTATGAAAGGCAGTCGCAACCCACCCCGGCGCAACAATCCCGCCCCGCCAGTGACTATATTGAATTTGAAGAATTGAAATAGACAGGCTTTAAGGTTTTATTTTTACCTTTGCGAACCCTTTTAAGGCAATTATACACTGTGGGAGCAGGGAGCAGGGAGCAGGGTGCAGGGTGCAGGGTGCAGGGTGCAGGGTGCAGGGTTTTTGAATTTTTATTTTTGATTTTTTTTGATAGGCAGTAAATGGACCCTTAGCTCTCCCGATAGCTATCGGGACAGTTAGAGCCTCTTTTTGAAATTTGTTTGAATTGTTTGGACCTTAGCTCAGTCGGTTAGAGCGTCTGACTCATAATCAGAGGGTCGCTGGTTCGAGCCCGGCAGGGTCCACTTTTAATTAACCCGGTCTGTTTGATGACCGGGTTTTACTTTTCAGGTAATTTGAGATGTTGACTCTTTTTTTACGATATAAGAGCGGATCATTTTTTTCCAGGTTGATAATAAACTCACGGATCACCTCTACCACCCAATCTGTTTTTTCCAGTACATCTTCTTCGGTAAAACGGAGAAATGCTAACCCGTATCCTTCAAGTATTTTTTGTCTTTCCCGGTCTTTTATCCTTTGTTTCGAATAGAAATGATAAGGACCATCTACTTCAATTACCAGATTTAACGGCTTGCAATAAAAATCAACAATGAACCGATCAAGTGGTTTTTGCCGGTTAAACGTATAGCCCATCATGGAAGCCGCCCGAAGTCTTTTCCAAAGTTTGATTTCCCCCGGGGTTGAATGATTCCGGAGATCGCGGGAGAAAAATTTTAAGTTCAGGTTATAGGGCAGGTAGTACACAGCATAAAGCTAAGTGGCGTTCGAGAGGTGGAAAAGGGAAAAGAGCGGTAGAAAAGTGGGTTTTTTCTGGCGGGAGGGTGTGGTACCCCCCTGAGATAGAGGTTAATGCTTGAAGTGTTCCTCACCCCCCTAAGAAGGGGGAGGGGCGGCAGGCTGAAAGAAGGGTGGCGTAAAAAAAGCCAGTTCAAAAAGAGGAAGAAAGACTCGAATAATTTGAAAGCTCGAAAGTTGAAGACCATTACAATTACGCAAGTCGTCTTTCAACCTCTTCCCCTCCCCCTTTTTAAGGGGGTTAGGAACTTTCCATCTTTCATTATCTAACTCAGGGGGATAAAAAACCCGCCCACCACCACCCCCTTCTCCCGGAATCAGAAAACCTTCGCTCTTCCGAATCCCTTCCCGACATCTCCCCCGCCAGCCACAAGGAAAAAGCCCCCAGCCAATCTCCCCCCTTCCTTTTCGCATAAAATCAATAGTTTCGCGCAGATTTTTACCCGGTATTTGCTTTATTCTGAAGCCGGGAACAATCAAAACCCGTTGAAACTATATTTTAGATGGGTTCTTTAACCTTTTCTTAACCGGGATGAAAATACATTTGTCCCCTACTTATATATATGATGATCAAGAAAATACTACCGCTGCTGGCATTATGGATGACCACGGGCGCACAGGCACAGGTTGATACCGCAGCAAAAGCTTCCAAACCAAAAATCGACCTCAGTGGCCGTTCCAACGATCATTTTATGATCCAGCTGGGCGCCCTCAATTGGTCTGGTAAGCCCGATACCCTGACTACGGCTGGTTTCTCCAAGTCGCTGAACATTTACCTGATGCTGGATTTCCCTTTCAAAACCAATCCCAAACTGAGTATGGGTTTTGGTCCGGGTATCGCCAGCGACCAGATTGTTTTCTCTAAAACCCACGTGGGTATTAAGGATAACACAACAGCTATTCAGTTTACTGACCAGTCGGATACTAACCATTTCAAGAAAACGAAAATGTCAACCGTTTACCTGGAAGCTCCGCTGGAGTTCCGTTATTCAGCAGATCCGCTGACGGGTAAAGGGCTTAAGCTGGCATTCGGACTGAAAATCGGGACCCTGATGACAGCCCACACACGCAATGTAAAATATGAGGATAAGGATAATAAAACCATCAATGATTATGTGATGAAAGAAAGCAGCAAAAGGTTTTTTAATAAGAACCGGGTGTCTGTGATGGCGCGGGTAGGTCTTGGACATATCAGCGTGTATGGTTCTTACCAGTTGACGGCTTTGTTTAAAGATGGCCTGGGTCCTGTGGTAAAACCCTTCTCTGTGGGTATTACGTTAAGCGGATTATAATTGCTCCAGTATATTGGAAAAACCGGGGTTATCGCCCCGGTTTTTTTATTTTGTATCACTCCTGAATAGAAGGCACTTCGATTACCTTTGCGTCTTAAACCTTTCCTGATCCATGCTTGATAAATCGAAAAGAATAGAAAAAGAAGAGAAAGCCATTCTCGTGGGCATGGTGCAGAAAGACCAGACCGACCAGCAGGTGCAGGAGTACCTGGATGAGTTGTCATTCCTGGCTGAAACGGCTGGTGCGATTACGGCAAAAAGGTTTACCCAAAAACTGCAGCATCCCGACAGCCGCACCTATGTGGGCAAGGGCAAGCTGGAAGAAATCCGCCAGTATATACAAGGGCGTGATATCCGGGTGGTGATTTTTGATGATGAGCTTACCGGTGCACAGATCAATAATATTGAGAAAGTGCTCGACACGAAAACAATTGACCGCAGCGATTTAATCCTCGACATTTTTGCACGCCGCGCCAAGACTGCCCAGGCAAAAGCCCAGGTGGAGTTAGCGCAGTACCAGTATATTTTACCGAGGTTAAGAGGGATGTGGAAACACCTGGAACGTTTGGGTGGTGGTATTGGTACCCGTGGTCCCGGTGAATCGGAGATTGAAACTGACCGTCGTATTGTGCGTGATAAAATCACATTATTAAGAAAGCGCCTGGCGGAGATTGACAAACAATCCCTCACCCAGCGCAAGGAAAGAGGCGAGTTTATCCGTGTGGCATTGGTAGGTTATACGAATGTGGGCAAGAGCACCATTATGAACCTGCTGAGCAAACGGGAAGTGTTTGCCGAGAATAAACTGTTTGCCACACTTGATACCACCACAAGTAAAGTGGTGTATGAAAACACACCGTTCCTGCTGAGTGATACAGTAGGATTCATCCGCAAGCTGCCCCACCACCTGGTAGAGAGTTTCAAAAGCACATTGGATGAAGTGCGTGAGGCAGATATATTATTACATGTGGTTGATATTTCCCATCCGGCCTACGAAGAGCAATTAGCGGTGGTAAACACCACGCTGCAGGAACTGAAAGCCAGTGACAAGCCCATACTCACCATTTTCAACAAGATGGATCTCTACGAGAAACACACTTTTGATGAATGGCTGGAAGAAAGCACCAAGCAGGAAATCCTCAACGACCTCGAAGAAAGATGGAATAACGAAACGAATGGTAACGCGGTTTTCGTTTCAGCGCTGGAGAAGAAAAACCTCGATAAACTTCGCACCTCAATACTGGAGAGGGTTCGTCAGATGTATAAAGTGAGGTA